>NZ_JANFQP010000002.1 GCF_024436175.1 Kaistella montana
GGCAAACTCCTTTAAAACACCTGCAATCTTTGCAGGATTGAATGTACTCTTTTTCATTGTCTTAATTACGATTTAAAGTTAATAATTTTTATACTTTTAAACCGTACTGTTTTCGGGGGAGCTTACACCTAGAGTGATTAGAAAGCAAATCAGCAAACTTTGCGAGTATAAAACCTCACGCAGATCCAGCCAATTCAGCAGAACCCTTTTGAAAGCGAAGCGTCTTTGCACCACTAAAAATCAAAGCAAAAAAACTTTTGTCGCTTTTGCGGTAAAAAAAATTAGAAAGTTAAGAAGTTGAATAATCCAATCAGCATGAATAATAAGTAGCCGACGTGTCTTTATGTTAAAAAAAATCTGCTAAATCTGTGAGAGACAAATCCGCAATAAGCATTATGCTTTACGCCTAAAATAATTAGAAAGCAAATCAGCTCAATCTGTATAATCCGCGAGAGTCTCGATACGCAATAAGCTTTACGCTTTACGCCTATGAACCATCAGAAAACAAATCCCCAAAATCTCCAAAATTCGCGAGACACAAACCCTCAATCACCTCCCCATTATCAAATTGCCTAATTGCCTCCTTCATACTCTATCCTTCCTCCTCAATCCTCAACTTCCCTTTTAATCTTGAACTTAACATACACGTATAATACAAATATCGGAAAAAGAGTAATGGCAAAAATAAGGACTTGAGGCAGGTCAGAAAAGATCACAACTACATTGACTAGCAATTGTACAACCGCGTAGAGGGTACTTACTTGCAGATGAGATATCTTTTTCTCATTAGCTAAAAGCTGATAAAGGTGACGGCGGTGCGCTTCGAAAATATTTTCTTTAAGTTTCAGTCTTTCTAAAATAGTGGAAATGACCTCTACCCCGTAAACCGCAAGAAAAAGAATCCATTTAATTTCGCCGGTTTTCATCATGAGCAAACCAATTAACGCAACGACCCAAAAGGCAATTCCCATACTTCCGATATCGCCCATAAAGCATTTTGCTTTTTTCCTAAAATTAAAAAAGAGAAATACCAGACAACCTAAAATAGGATAAATTATAAAATCATGAGCTACAAATTTGATCAAATTTTCATTCACATATAACAAGGAAAGCAATGCCACTAAACTGTAGAGTCCGGTAATTCCGTTGATGCCATCCATGAAATTATAGGCATTCAGAATTCCAATGATTACAATATACAAAACCGGAATCGCCCAAATCGGAAGCAAAACAAATGCATTGAGAAAAGCGAGTAAAAAACTCACGCTGATAATGTGAAAAACAATCCGAATTTTACTTGAAAGATCATAAAGATCGTCCAGAAAACTGATGGCACACAGCAATAAAAGCCCGACTCCGAAAATCAGCTCATTATGGTTTTCTACTGCCTGATCATGAAGCGGAAGATGAACCCACTTGCCCCATACGCTGGTAATAAAAAACAAAAGAAAAGCAATAGGAAAAACAATCCCTCCACCTCGCAAAGTAATTTCGGTATGCGCACTGCGGTGGTTGGGTTTGTCGATAATATTATATCGGTCTGCAATTTTGAAATAGATCAATTCTAAAACAAAAAGGACGAGAAAAACAGCGAGATACATCATAGATTGTTATGGGTTGGGTACACAAAATTACACTTTTTTCTCTTGGGGGGAGTTCAGTATTTGACTTAGGGTTCTATTAAGTTGAAGTAATGTTCAATTTTTATGCTTCATAAACGATTCGATCGTCTTCTTCATCCCATTTTCAGCGCTGATCGGCAGCGAATCGAGATGCAATGCTTGTTTTATTTTTTGGTTGGAAACGATCAGATTGGAGGTCATTTTCTTTACCCTTTTGGAATTAATAGGGAGCGAAATCATATCGCCCATTTTTGCAAGACTATTAATTACAAACTTTGGAGGTGAGAGAATTATGAGCTTTTTGTCTTTTGCTTCGCCAATGATTTCAATAATTTTTTTGGTGGAAAGCGGCTCGTCATCGGTAATATGATAAATACCACCTTCAATTTCTTTATATCTTTTAATAATTTCATTCATTAAAAAGGCAACATTATCAACTGTAACAAAAGTTCTTGAATTCTTAAAAGCACCGAGTGGATAGGGAATTCCTTTGGAAATAATCTTGTAAAGCAAAGTGAGATTTCCTTTATCACCTTCCCCATGAATCATGGTTGGACGGAGGATAAAAAGCTTTTTCCCGGACGGAAGGCTTTGTTTGAGTAAATATTCTTCCGCTGCTTTCTTCGATTTTCCGTAATGAGATTGGGGATTTCCAACTGAATCTTCGGTGAGAACTTCGGTTCTTTCATTCTCCTCTACTGCGGCGATGGAACTAATGTGGATAAAAAGTTGTGCATTAGATTTCAGGAATTCTTCAAAAAGAACTTTCACCACATTATAGTTGGCGAAATAAAAATCCCTTTCTGTAGCAATTCCTTTATGATCGTGAGCTTTGCCGATGCAATTGATAAATACATTTGCATCATCAGGAAGATTATCTTGCCAGTTTTGCTCACGAATATTGATACCAATCACCTCACCATCTAATTTTTCTTTAAGATGCGAACCCAAAAAACCATTGGAACCGAAAAGTAGTGTTTTATTCATTTTCGTTGATCTTCCTTAGGATTTGACTATTGATTTGTTTTCTTCTTTTATCAAAAAACCATCCCCATTTATTGAAATAATAAATTGCAGATTGCATTCCTATTTTGGTTAATCGGAAAGACTTATGTGAACCTTTCTCAAAATGATGATAAATGATCGTTTTGGGATAAAAAACTGTTCGGTACCCACCATCAATTAATCTTCTGCAAAGATCTGTTTCCTCACCGTACATGAAAATCCCTTCATCAAAAAAGCCTATCTTTTTCAAAGCGTCAACTCTTAAAAACATAAAACATCCTGATAAATAAGGTACATCCATCACTTTATTGTAACCTGTAAATCGCATTTCGAAATAATCATTTCTCTTTTCTACCATCTTTTTAAATGGATTGAATCTTCTTCCAATCCAATCATAAGGAGTTGGTAAAAATTTGCATAAATACTGTAAGTTTCCATCGGGATATAATACTTTTGGCATCACGTTACCAACATTTGGTTGATCATTCATAAAATTCAAAAGCAAATCGATGGTAGTAGTTTCAAAGTACACATCCGGATTTAGCACAAGATGATATCTAGAGTCCAATTTCAATGCATTTTTAATTGCAATATTATGAGCAGCACCAAAACCAGGATTTGATGGATTAGAAATATACTCTACTTTTGGGTGAACAATTAAATCTTTAAGTTCATCGGTAGGAGAATTATCAATTAAATATAAATACAAGCTTTCTTTCGTATCGGAATTAAGAAAACTATTGATGCTTTCAAGAAGGATTTTTCGGTCGTTGTTATACAATACTATACTTGCTGTCATAGAAAATTATGTTAGTTTAGTATTTTTATTTTATTTTTAGTCTTACTATTAAAAGGCAATTTTAAATTTTTAATCACTTGACTTTTATAAATATTTGGTAAATTATTTGCTTTTATAGAATAATCCTCTCTTCCATTAAGAGTATAGGGTAACTTAAAATTAATTGTTTCTTTTCCTGTAACTCCCAATATCGAATTTATTTCCACTTTTTCAATACCATAAAATTCCGTTACTCCACTATTTAGAACCATTTCATCAATAATAATTTGTGTTTGGATTTGTGTATTAGGCATCATCGCAAATAGCGCTGATGCCTGCTTATACTCCCCGTCAATCATTATTTTCTTAATGTTAATTTTATTAATTCCTTCAAATGAACCTCTAAACCCTTTGTTTATATACTTGCCTTTAATTGTAAGGCTATCAATTATTACTTCAGAATCAACACCATATAAAGCAAATGCCGAACTATCAAATTGTAAATCTCTTAAATCTCTATTTTGAATATTTATATCAACCCTTTTAATCGTTGCTTTCTTGGTAGCTTCCAACCAAATAGCTCCGGAAGGATTATTAGAAAATGTTCGGT
The DNA here is from genome assembly GCF_024436175.1 of Kaistella montana. GTDB lineage: Bacteria > Bacteroidota > Bacteroidia > Flavobacteriales > Weeksellaceae > Kaistella > Kaistella montana. The sequence goes on from NZ_JANFQP010000002.1 coordinate 4,016, forward strand.
TTGAAAAATTAGATATTTTAATGTAATCTGCCTGAAAAAACTTATTCCTATCTGATGTAACTCCAGTCGAACCATAATTCATTACTTCTGCATTTTTTAAATAATATTCTCCAAAACTTACAATAAAATTAAATGAGGCTTGCGGCATTGCATTTAAATTTTGGTTCTGAACAATTTGATTTTTATATAATATTCTGTCGGGTATAATTCCAACATCTTTAGATTTAATATTGCTCACATATGTTTTACCATTTTGATATTTTCCTTCGTTAATGGAATGATATACATGAAAGGTTTTATTACTTATATTTTCAAAATACATTGTTTCAAAATTAACACTACCATAAGTTATCACTGTAATACAAGAAGATGCGTGAACATTTCTCATACTAACATTGTTAACATCAATATTTGCATTCTCATCCAATGCAACAAAATAAAAAACATCACCTGGTGTAGGATAGATACTTTTTATATTATTTTCTTTTGAAAAATCCTCCCACTCTTCAATTTGATCTTTGTATGTGTTTCTTCCACCATCAAATGTTATGTGCGACATTGAAATCTGATTGCAATCAACTTTTAATGTAAATTGATTCTTATAATCATTACTTGTTACAAAATTGCAATTTTTAAGAGAAAAGTAAGATAGTTTTAAATCCAAATTTCCAGAAACATAATACTTAAGCCCCTCGCCATCAATATCTATATGATTTGTTTGTGCAAAAATCATTGCCCTTTTTAAAGCCCATGTATCATCGGCTTTTCCATCAGCTTTTGCTCCAAATTGTCTCAATGTAATATTAGAACAATATAAATCAATTGAAACTAATAATAAAATGATCGAAAAAAAATTAATTAATTTCATTTATTAAATTAGGATTTGAATTAAATAATCTTACGTCTGTTTTATACAACTTCCATCTTTTATATCCATTATCAAATATAGAATTTCTACCAAACTTATAAACAGAGCCATTTTCCAATGTTACTGCAAGATTGTATCCAAGTTGCAAAGCTAAATTTGATATATTAATTTCTCCTTTTCTAATTAGTAATAACTTATGATTGATATTTTCACCTGGAAACTTATCATTATTTAACCTCACAATTTCATTTAATACACTAATAGTAGTTAGTAAAAAAAAACTTTGTAAATGTGGAGTAAAATTATTTCTTACAAATGTTTGATACATTCTACCAGAATAAGAGACACCTAAAATCCCAACATCAGGATTTTTTTCCATATAAGTGATATAATCATTTAAAAAGGTTGTTTGAGTTTTATTAACTGATGTATTTGTTAAAATAACAAAAGCATTGGGAAGATTTTTTATTTTGTTTAAAAAAAAACTATACCCTGAAAAGTCCATCCCACTATTGGAAACAAAATCAATATTATTTACCCTATTTCTAACTTCTTCTAAAAACTTAAATTTATTTGCTTCTGATATAGTTAGGTTAATATACTTTTCATAGCAACTTTCATTATTCTCAAATCTCTCAATTTGAAATTTCAACCCACAATCGAAAGGGGAAATATTCTTAATATTTTTACTTCTCTCCCAATCATACCCTCCCCACTCATGTATATTAATAAAAATTTTTTTTTCAATAATTTCTTCACGTATTCTTTTTACTTTAAGTTCTTTACCCGAACTTATACGTTTTTTGATTTCTTCAAATAAATAAAAAAATGGCAACAATAATAACTCAAATAAAATAATCACATAAAATCTAAATTTATCCACATCCTTTTTCATATCAAATCTTTCTAATTATAGTATAAAATATCTTGTATGCATAAAACTGCAGAAAATTAATTCCCTTTATATCCTGCAAAAAATTTCTAATTGATTTATGCCCTTCTAAAGTATTAGAAATTGTTCTTAATTTTTTTATAAAATAAGAACAATTTATCATCCTTGCTCCCACTTCATTAGATCCATGTTGTCTATATAATATTGTTGGCTGATCAATATGCCTAATTATCCCATTATTTCTTAAAGTAACGATAGCTAACCACCAATCATGCATAGGTATAGAGGCAGGATACGGAAATGCAATTTCTTTTACCGTTTTATTAAAAAGCATTGTACACCCAGTTACACAATTAAAAACTTGTATTAAATTTTTATTTTCCAAGTAGTTTGGTTTGATGCCAGACGATTTCCAAAAGGAGTTGGATATAATATTTAAATTTTTGTCCACAACTTTTAAATCTGAATGAATAATCACAGGTTTCATCATGTTTCCTAATTCCGTCTTCTTCATTAAATCCAAAGAATCTTTTACTTTATTTGGCAGCCAAATATCATCGTGGTCACAAAAAAAATAATATGATGAATCTGTTTTTTCAAGTAGACGCATAAAGCTTTTACTAGCCCCAATATTTTTATTGGTATCTTCTAGTAATAAGATGTTGGGGAATTTTTGTTGAAACTCTTTTATAATAGCTATAGTTTCGTCACTAGAGCCATCATCTCGAATCACCAATGTCCATTCTCTAAACGTTTGCTGGAACAATGAATCCAATTGCTCCCGTAGAAATTTCGAACTGTTATATGTAGCTAATAATATGGTTACCGTATTCATTTAAAACAATATAAGTTTATTATAGAAGATATTAACACAAAACATAATCAATGCAATCATTATAACAACAAAATAACCTACTATTCTAATTCTGAATGCATAAATAATTAGTGGATACAACACTAATTCTACAATTCCTAAAAATTCATGTACTCTATAAGCGATTGCAGGAATAATAGCTAAAGTTGGTAATGCAAATAAAGAGATACCCTCAATACGAAGCAGAAGATAAAAATATTTGCTATGCTCTGCTATCTTATGTCTAAAAATCATAACAAAATAGAAAATTAATACACGTAAAAGATAAAATGCATTAAATACATTAATTTTAGCATATCCCTCTACCCCATCTTCCGTAAGTTTCTGATAGGTATCGAGTTTTGTTTGAAAATATGGGATAGGTATTTTTTGAATAAAGTTGAAACCAGTTACATAGAAAACAATACCTATTGGCACTAAATAATAAAGGAATTTTGTGTTTTTATTAGTTCTGACAAACCATAAAGGCAGCATTAAAACTGCTGAATAATGAAAAACAATTGCGATAGAAGTTAAAAACAAAAATTGCTTGATATTACGGTTGTACAATGGAGCTATAGCTAATAAGATAAAACCTGCAGCTACTCCTGCACGCATTTGTGTCAATTCATGTAATATATAAAAATGGCTGAGATAAATAAGAACTGCCAAATAAAAATTATTTGCAATTTTTTTTATAGCAAATAATTTTGTGACCACTCCTAAAATAGCATAAATAATGAAAATACTTAAATAATGTAATCTCAATCCATCTCTTAAGATATCTCTAATAAAAATAAATGAAGCTTCAATTGTAGTCTTTTCATAACTTGCCCAATACCAAGCACCTACATAAAGTTCATAATCATTAACTGATTTACCATCACGAAATGCTGCAAAAAGAATAAGGATAATTAGGGTAAATAAAAACAAAATTTTATTGATAATTTTAATCCGTGTAGGAAAAATTACCATTAAAAAAATTAGAAAGAAAATTACAACAATTCCTAAAATCATTCTTTAAAAAAGTTTATCATTTTTGTAGCTAATAAATTCCATTCAAATTCTTTAACACTTTGAAGAGCAATAGCTTTCCTTTTCTCAGTAGCATTAGGATCTTTAATCAATTCTTTCACTTTATTAACTATATCAACAGGATCTTTGATTTTAATAATAAGTGAATTATTTTTATTGCTTGGGTAATACCCCGTAGTGATTAATGGTGTTCCACAAGCCATAGATTCAATTACAGGATAATGCACAGCCTGAAGCTGTAGATATTGTGCACATATATAACAGTCTAAACTTCTATAAAAATGCGCAAGCTGTATATCTCCTTTTGGATAATGCATCGTAACCCCATCTATATTAGACCACTCTTCATTTCCAAATGCAATATGCAATTCCACTTTCTCTCCTAATTCTTTTCTTAGTATCTTGAATGCTTCCAGAATATAGCCTGTCCCCTTAAATACCTCAGTCCGCCCAATTGTTCCCAAAATCAGCACATCATTTTGATTTTTCATATCATTAGGGTGAAATATCTCTAGATTTAAACCCGGATATATCACTTTATCCGATTTGATGCCTTTGTAATTAACATACATCGGTGAATTCACAATTGTTGATAAGCCTTTTTTATAGGAATTTACAGCAATTTTTCTATAAATTTTATACCTTAAAGGTCCCTCATTATAAAATTCGGGTTCGTAAGCTTGAACGTAATAGAATTTTTTTGCTTTAATATGACTCCTTTTTATTGGATCTACCGTGAAATGTTGGGTAGCTAATACAATATCTGCCTCCAATCTATTTAATGCTAATCTCAAAAGCTTTCTTAATCGAAAAGGGCCTCCAAAAGGCAACGGATATTCTGAATCCCCTTCAAAAGACAATTCTCCTTTATTATTATAAAAAATAATCTTAGCTATTGTAGGGAAATAGGGTTCTTTAAAATGTTGGTGAGATAAAAAAACAACTTCGTGCCCCATTCTTATCCAAGAATTCGCAAGCTCAGATAAAACTCTCCAACCTCCTTCTTTACTGAAAGAACCTACTAAAGGTATTAAAATTTTCATAGTATTTTATTAAAAAGAAGTTTTCTAAAAATGAAAGTCATTGTCAAAAAATATAAAAAATAATTCAAACAATAAGCTTGAGTAACTCCAATGACACCAAAATAATTAATGAATAAAACAGATAAACCTACAAAAAGTAATGAAAAAATAATCTCCGTAATAATGTATAATTTGGTCATTGATTTAGCCACCATAATAAAAGCCAGAATCCAACTCATTATTTTGAAAAAATCCCCAATTAATTGCCAAAGAAAGAAATCAATCATTGGATAAAATTCTTTAGAAAACAAAAAAGTAATCAGTAAGTCTTTTAATAAAAATATTAGCAATAAACTTCCAGAAATAATAGGAGTTATAATTTTATATACTTTGACGATTTCTCTTTTAAGCAAATGTTTTTCTTTTATCTCGGAAAGTCGTGGTAGGTAATATACACTAAAAGAGGTTGTTATAAACATAAGGTATAAAGCAGAAATTCTATTCATCCCTTCCCAATACCCTGCAGCATCCATAGAGAAATTCTTGATGATAAATCCTCTAACAATTAGTTGGGAAACTGGTAACGTCGCTGCTGATACTAACGCCATTAGAGAATAAGATAAATACTTTTTCACAATATCCTTATTCCAATGTCCCCATAAAATATTGATTTTAAACCATGGCGACCTTCTCAAATAGAATATCGTAAAAAAGATGACTACACTTTGATAGCTGACAGTTGCTATCAATGCTCCCTTAATATGGTACATCAACACTAAAGACACAGTGAAAATCAATCCAATAATACTTGTAATAATGTTCAATATTACAAATCGCCGAAATTCCTTGAAACCATTTAGAATAGAGAGAAAATAATTATTGAGGGATAGCAGAAACAAACAAACTCCAAAAAACACAAAAATATAGGAGTACTTATTATCAAGTAAAATCCACTTACCAAGATATTGAGAAGTAACTATAAGTAATATGCCCACAAAAAAGGAAAGGTATATTGTTATTTTTAAACCATTCCTAAGATATTTTTGTAGTTCATCTTCATCGTCTTTATACTCTGAAACATATTTTACAACACCATTATTTATACCTCCTGCTCCAACTGTAGTGATAATTGCAACAAAATTTTGAAGTTGACCAATGAGAGCAATACCACTAGGACCAATAATAGATGCTACCACCTTTACTGTCACATAACTGGTTATGAGTTTTACTAAAGTAGAAAGACCTGTAAAAGAAAATACTTTTATCAGGTCACTTGCAATAACCTTTTTTATTTTATTGATCATTAAAACTTATTAATTACCTGGATAATCTCGGTTACCTCATCATCACTCATCACCGGACTTATCGGCAAGCTCAATACTTCTTCATGGATCTTTTCGGAAATAGGGAAAGATAAATTGTTCCACTCTTTGTATGCTTCTTGCTTGTGTGGCGGAATCGGGTAATGGATTAAAGTCTGTACTCCGTTTTCTGTCAAGTAATTTTGTAGTTTTTCACGCTCGGCAGTTCGGACGATAAACACATGCCAAACATGCTCTGCTTCGCTTTCGGGATTTTCTGGAAGAATGATATTCGGGTTTTTGATTTCCTTGATATAGCGTTTTGCGATTTCTCTTCTTCGGTTATTTTCAGCATCAATGTATTTCAATTTAACGCCCAATACCGCTGCTTGAATTTCATCTAATCTCGAATTAAGTCCTTGATAAATATTGACATATTTTTGGTTGGAACCATAATTCGCCAAAGCCCGAATCGTTTTTGCCAATTCCTCATCATTGGTGGTCACGCCTCCTGCATCTCCCAAAGCGCCAAGGTTTTTGCCAGGATAGAAACTAAAACCCGCTGCATCTCCTAAATTTCCAGTTTTTACACCGATCCATTCCGCGCCAATGGCTTGTGCATTGTCTTCAATGATTTTTAAGCCATGCGCTGTTGCAAGGTTTTTTAATGTTTCAGAGAACACCACTCGTCCATACAAATGAACGATTAAAATCCCTTTGGTTTTGGAGGTAATTTTCTCTTCAATTTTTGAAATATCAATATTATATGTACTGAGGTCAGGTTCTACCAAAACCGGCACCAACCCATTATCTGAAATCGCAAGGATAGAAGCAATATAGGTATTTGCAGGAACAAGAATTTCATCCCCTTTTTGCATGATGCCCATTTCAATATAACCTCGTAGGATAAGACGGAGTGCATCCAAACCATTTGCCACCCCAATCGCTTGCTTTGCTCCGATATAATCAGCTAGTTGCTCTTCAAAAGCTTTCACTTCATTTCCCATGAGATACCAACCGGAACGGAAAGTCTGCAATAATTTTTCTTCAATTTCCTGCTGGTGTGCAAGATTTATTTTCTGAAGGTCGAGGAATTTAATCATTTATTTATCGGTTGATTAATAATTTACAAAAGTAAGTTTATTTTAGAATGAAATTAAAAATAGGTAATTTTCCCATCATGGGAAATAATCCCTTTTTGTTTTGCAGGATTACCAAACCAAACTGTATTGGCGGGAACATCCTTGGTCACTACACTTCCTGCCCCAATTAATGCATTTTCTCCTATTGTATTTCCGGCAACAATGGTTGCATTAGCTCCTATGGATGCTCCTTTCTTCACTAAGGTTTTTGCAAAAGCTTCAGGATATTGTTTTGATCGCGGCACTAAATCATTAGTAAAAGTTACATTAGGTCCTATAAAGACATTGTCTTCCAATGTTACTCCGTCCCAAATTTGTACACCCGGTTTAATGGTAACATTATTGCCAATTTTCACATCGTTTTCTATCAAAACATGACAATTGATATTACAATTATCGCCTATTACTGCATCTTTTAAAATCACGCAGAATTGCCAAACGAAAGTGCTTTCGCCAATATTTTCGGTTTGGACATCTGCAAGGGAATGTATTTTAGCCATGTCGGAAATTTAAAAAGTCTTCGTAATTTCTAAGATAATCACTTTCGTTATAAGGGTGGGAAGCTAACACCAAACAAATCGCTCCAGAAGAAAAATTAATTTCTGACGCCCATACTCCGGGTGGTATATGCAATCCCATATTGGGACGATTGAGGAACACTTGTCTTTGATAGGTACCATCGTCAATACTCACTTCAAAACTACCACTTGCAGCAATTAGAAATTGATGACATTCTTTATGGGCATGCGCGCCTCTGCTCTCACCTCCAGCAATATCGTAAAGATAAAATACCCTTTTCACATCAAAAGGAAAAGCAGAATTATTTTCAACTACGGTAAGATTACCTTCTGCAAAATTGATTTTTCCGAGATCAATCACTGAACAGTCAAATATTGATTTATTATCCATTTTTCAATAATTTAAATTCTTCAAAATCTCTGATATAATCTTGCTCGTCAAAATGCTTGTCAGAAACGATTAGCGCTAAAGCATTGGTGGAAAAATTTTCCATTCTTCTCCAATACATTTTAGGAATAAAAACTCCGTAATAAGAACGATTCAACGAAAACTTAATTTCTTCGTTGCCATCATGAAGCACCACATCAAAGCTTCCAGAAAGGGCAACAATAAATTCCTGCTGCTCTTTAAAGGCATGGCTTCCACGTATTTCCCCACCCGGAACATCATAGATCCAATAGGTACGTGCGATTTCAAAAGGAAGCTGTCTTGGACTTTCAAAAAAAGAGAGATTCCCGCGGGGATCTACTATTTTGGGGAGTTGTAGGAGTTGAGGCTTTGTAAACATTATAGTTGGTTAAATTATGCTTATTGTTTTAGACTAATATTTCATTAATCAGAATAAGTTACATTTTAAAAAGCATTCAGACTAAACAAAAATAACAATTCAGATATATTTCATTATATTCTACTAATAATTAAAAAAAGAAGGAACTTGGCTTAGCTATTAAATCCTAAAGTTAACACAATTGGGTTTGTATGATAAAAACATCTATTAGTTTACAAAGTCATTTGCAATTCAAAATATATCTTACTATAATTTTTCTTTTAACTTTTGCCAAAAAGATAGATCTTGAGCGTTATAACCATAACCATATTTATTCCCATATCCAAAATAATCTTTCCTTACATCATTCAGTACAAATCCCACATTTTTAATCTTATTGCCAGTAATCTGCTTATTCGCAAATTCAATCAATTCTTTTTCAGTGTGACCAGAACGAACCACATACAAGGTAGCATCAGCTAATTCGGCAAATAGGAACGTATCCGTCACTAGCAACAATGGTGCTGTATCTACAATAACATAATCATACAATGGTTTCACTTCTTCTAGTAACTGCTCATATCGACCACTGGACAATAGCTCTGTCGGATTCGGAGGAATACTTCCTGAATATATTACGTCGCATTGCGGATTAAAACTGGATACATGGACAATATCCTGTAGTGATGTTTCCGGATCATGCAAATATTCAGTTAATCCTGCTAAACCTCTTCTAGAAGGATTATAACGTTGAAGTTGTGGATTCCTTATATCAGAACCTATGATCAGCACCTTGTTTCTACCATTCGCCAAAGTAAGTGCTAAATTAACAGAAACAAACGTTTTACCTTCCCCTTTCACAGATGAAGACACAAATACAGTCTTCCCCTTTTCTTTTTTAGGAAGCATAAAATTCATGTTGGTAATAATAATCCGGAACGCCTCAGCCATCGGTGATAAATCATTCACTTCAACCAACTCACTCTGTTCCTTTGTTAAACTTGGCAACTCACCCAAAACTGGAGTTTTCGAAAGTTTTTCTAAATCATGTTTAGAGCGGATTTTATTATTAAATAATTCTCGAAGATAGATATAGGCAAATGGCAACAATGTCCCTAATAGGAATGCAATACCTACTACAATCATTTTCTTCGGCGAAACTGGCTTTTCCGATGGATATGCGGCATCAATTATTCTTGCTTTTGGAGCGGTAATCGCCAATGAAATAGCGGCCTCTTCTCTTTTTTCAAGAAGCATAAGATAAAGATTTTCTTTTATCTGTTGCTGCCTTTCGATGCTTCTGAAGAGCTTTTCCTGAGACGGAATTTTCGTGATTTTACTGTTAATTACATTTTGTTCTCCTTCAATTTGATTTCTTGATGCCTCCATCGCAACTTTACTTTTCACTAAAGCATCAAGAACCGATGACCTCAACACGGCAATCTGCTTGTTCAAATCTGCCACAACCGGGTTCTGTGGTGTAGCATTTTCTAGCAAATTATTTCTTTCCAGGATCAGTTGATTATAGGCATTGATGTTGGCAGAAGCTGTAGGATTACTCAATCCAACACTAGAAGGCAAAGTTTGGTTATTTCCTAGTTTCGAAGTATAGGAAATGAGATCATTGGTCAGTTGAAGTTGGGTTTCTACTTCCATTAGACGTCCGCGCAATGATGCTGAACTACCTAATGTTAAAGAAGCTTCTGTAGGAATATCCGTAATTTTATTGGCGACTTTAAATTGTTCTTTGCGGCTTTCTACCTCACCCAGTTCATTGGCAATAATACCAATTCGCTCATCGATGAATTCTTTGGTTTTTTTGGATTCCGAACTTTTATCCTGGATCGCATCGCCATTGTAAGCATCTACCAATTTATTGATAATCTTTTTTCCTTTTCCTATATGTTCATAAGGAATAGAAAGTTCCACTACCGTCGCATCTTTGTTCACCAAATCAACTTTGGTCATTTCCTGAAGGCTGTTAACCGTCGCATCAGTAGGAGAATAATGAATTTCAAGTTCTCCTAACTTTTCTTTTGGCGAAGGAGCATAACCCGGATTCTTACGAATCATGATATTAGCATAAGGCAAACTGATTGTCTTATTATAGGTCGTAACAATCGTGCTGGAAAGTTCGGGGGAAGATATCTCTAATTTATTGCCGGAAATCTCTAATGTTAAGGGCTCTTTTATAGCCTCATCATAAGGCTTTTCATTAATAAGCTGAACAAGAACAGGGGCTGACTTTCCATACAGCTCTCTCATTTTCAGTCCTTCTTTACTATGCAATGTGGTTTGAAGTCCCATCTCATTCACCACATCGTTCATGAGTTTTTTCGACTTCAGTACCTCCAATTCATTCTCAATACTGTTGGTTCCCATACTCCCAAAACCACCCAGCTCAGAAAGCATTCCCATATCGGCGGAAGGTGCTTTTTTGCTATCTTTGATTAATACCGTTGAAGTAATTTTATAGGCAGGAGTAGTGGAATTTATGTAAAGTAGCGCTAAGATTAGAAATGCCAAAACCGATAGTACAAACCACCACCATTTGGCAATATAAGGCTTGATGACTTCATTTAAATTAATATCTTCACTCGAAGCCGCAACTTCTGGATTTTGTTGTAAACTCATCTATACGATAAAAAATTAATTCTTAAAAATAGTAATGAAAATACCAGCCAACCCGATCACCATTCCGGCTACTGCGATATAGATCCCAGTATTCGGATCCTGTCGCGCTAGTTTCTCTTTATTGTAATTTGCCGATACGTAGATCACGTCATTCTGCTTAAGTTGAAAGTAGGGGGAATTGATGAAATTTGCATCCATAAGATTAATTCTTGTTTTAGTCATTTCTCCATCTACATTTCTTACCAACAGAATATCCTCACGTTTTGCATACATTGTCACATCTCCCACGAGTCCTAAAGCATTAAGCAAAGTAGTTTGCCCTTCAGGAATGGTAATTTGCCCCGGACGGTTCACCTCGCCAAGCACGGTAACTTTGAAATTTGCAAGACGCATCGTAACGGTCGGATTTTTCACATAGGTAGTAACCCTATCAGTCAGTTCTACTCTAAATGCTTCTAAGCTTTTATCAGCAGTACTGAGTTTGCCGATAACAGGAAAATCAATATTGCCCTCACTGTCTACCAGATACACTCTTTCGCTATTGGGAGCATTCGTGGTGGTGGGATTTGGGGAGGTATAATATCCTTGGTTAAATGGCCTTACTACTTCCATATTCTTAGCACTCACAAAAATCACCAGTTGATCTCCTTTCTGGATTGTATTCAAAGCGGATTTCATCGAAGCCTCCGTAGCCACCTGTTCTACATTTTGCATATAGTTCAGTTCGCTCGCTTGATTGCGGGTTTTGCAGGAGCTGAGGGTAAGAAATACGAATAAGAGGACAAGGACAACTGTGTTTTTGTTCATGAGTACCATTTAAAATATCAAGGTGTGCAAATATACAATTCTAAATTACTTATCCAAAACTTCATAAATAGAGTTGTTGCTTTTGAATTCCGGCACAATCTCTTTCAAAAGTAGTACCACCTGAATTTTCTCTCTTCTAAGGGCAGCTTTAATGATTTGGTTGGTGTATTGTTCTATGGCTTTAAATTCCATGTTAGGATCTTTGGAAATCAAGATCTTTTCATTGTGGGTAGCGAGGGTTTTGGCATCATCACTCAACAACTCTTCGTAGAGTTTCTCCCCGGGTCTCAAGCCGGTATAGGTAATTTTAATATCCACATTCGGTTCAAATCCGGACAACTTAATCATTCTTTTGGCCAAGTCGAGGATTTTCACCGGTTCGCCCATGTCGAATACGAAAATCTCGCCGCCTTTCCCCATGGTACCTGCCTGAAGAACAAGATCACAAGCTTCAGGGATGGTCATAAAATACCTTACGATGTCGGGATGAGTAATCGTCACAGGCCCCCCTTTTTCAATTTGTTTTTTGAAGTGCGGAATCACCGAACCGTTGGACCCCAATACGTTCCCAAAACGGGTGGTGATGAATTTGGTTTTGTTGTTTTCGGTATTCTGCAAAGCTTGTACAAAAAGTTCTGCAGCACGTTTCGTCGCCCCCATGACATTGGTAGGTTTCACCGCTTTATCGGTAGATACCATCACAAAACGGTTCACCCCATATTGGCTGGAAAGAGTCGCTAGATTCTTTGTTCCGAGGATGTTCACCAATACCCCTTCATGAGGGTTTTCCTCAATCAAAGGCACGTGTTTGTACGCAGCAGCATGATAGACCATGGAGAAATTATATTTCTGGAACAAAGGTTCAAGTCGGTGTCGGTTAGAAATATCGGCAAGCACGAATTCAAAGTGGATGTCGGGAAACTTGCTTTTCATCTCCATCTCGATTTCATAAAGCGGCGTTTCTGCCTGATCCAATACCACGATCAATGACGGATTCAAAGTAGCCACTTGTCTTACAATTTCACTCCCGATAGAACCAGCTCCACCAGTGATCAACACCGATTTTTCAAAGTGTCGGATCTTTAAATCATCATTCACGATGGTAATCGGTTTACGATTGAGCAAATCCTCAATCTCCAACTTTCGGATGGACGTTTGCAAATCAGAAGGGTTCTTGAGTTGTTGTACGGAGGGAGCCATAAATACCTGAAGGCCTTTTTCGAGGAATAAGTTCACCCAAGCGTTCAACTCCTCTTTGGTCATCATTTCTTTCACCAACAGAACCCCATCCAATAAAAGCTCAGCTTTCGTGGAACTCTCAATTTTTTCAACGCTGTAGATCGGTTTTCCCAATAAATTAGCTCTTTTATAATCTTGCCTTTGGGTCAGAAATCCTACAATATGATAAGGCAGGGTCGGATTTTCAATAATGGTACTGGCCACCGCCACCGCTTGCTCGTCGATTCCAAGAACAAGGATCCTTTTCCTCAAGGTGCTTCTGCGAAACATTCTGGCCAAGTAGAAGAATTCTTTCACAAAAAGCCTGAACATAAATAGCAAGATAAAAGAAGCCGCAAAAAATACAAGAAGATACGGCAACCACAACATGATCAGCCATTGCCCGGTCCCTAAGTAATAGATATAATTGATCAAACCTACTGTTATCGTTGTACAAAAGGTCATCAACAGCAACTTAAACAGATCGATAAAAGTAGAATGACGGATGATCCCAGAATAGGTATGAAATACCACCATGAATACAAGACTGACCCCTAAAATCGTGAGGTACATATATAGGTTATGAAAAAAAACGTGGTGGGTGCTGTGGGTCAGTTTCTCGATCAGAAAGCAGGAAAAAGCAATTGCCAAAGTGACGATAAGAAGATCAATGATTAAAACAATCCATCGCGGCAAGTACCGCAAATCAGAAAGACTCATCAAATAATCTCCGGAGTATATATTTTTTTTCATATTGGTTTTTATGCACTTTAAAGTCCTTGAACGTTAACATCAGAAACACAGGACGATACGATTTCATCCTTCATCACGGTGTTGTTTACACAATATTACGAACTTTTAAGAGAAAAATCAATACTTTTAAGCCAAAGAAAAGATTTTATTAAAAAAGCGTTCTATTCTTTCCCAATCCTCAGCAGTAAGATTGGATCCGGAAGGAAGGCAAAGCCCCGTGTTAAAACACTGCTCAGCAAAATTGGCGCCAAAATAAGGTGCTTCTGCAAAAACAGGTTGAAGGTGCATCGGTTTCCAAATCGGACGGGTTTCAATATTTTCTTCCTGAGCCAAAAGTCGAATCTGATCTGCTGAGAGTTTGCTGTATTCACTCACCGTTACCACACTCAACCAATGGTTGGAAAAAAAATCTTCATTGGGCTCCAGGTGAAGGGTAAAATGAGGTTGGTTCGCAAATAATTTTTGGTAACGGGCGTTGTTGGCTCTTCGCTGAGCCACCCGATCAGCCAAAACCTCCATTTGACCTCTGCCGATGCCTGCACAAATATTGCTCATGCGGTAGTTATAACCAATATGGGTGTGTTCATAATGAGGAGCATCGTCTTTCGCTTGGGTAGAGAGGAATACCGCTTGTTTCTTATAGGCAGGATCCTTCAAAACCAACGCTCCCCCACCGGAAGTCGTGATAATTTTATTCCCATTGAAACTCAATACGGAGAAATCGCCGAAAGTTCCACACTTTTGGTTTTTATAGGTGCTTCCCAATGCTTCCGCGCTGTCTTCGATGACCGGGATGTCGTATTTTTCGGAAAGCGCCCGTATCTCGTCAACTTGATAAGACATGCCATAGAGGGCAACCGCAATAATGGCTTTGGGTTTTTTACCTTGTTCAATTCCGTAAAGAATAGCTTCTTCCACCGCATCAGGACATAGGTTCCAAGTTTCTTTTTCACTATCGACAAAGAGCGGTGTAGCTCCCATATAAGCAATCGGATTCGCAGAAGCAGAAAAGGTGAGCGACTGGCAAATGACATAATCACCAGGCTCTACCCCCAGCATAATCAAAGACAAATGCAGCGCTGCAGTTCCTGAACTCAGTACCGCAACATGAACCTCTTCATCAAGAAAAGCAGTCAAATCAGCTTCTAACCCATCCACATTCATCCCAGACGGGGCTACCCAGTTGGCATCAAAAGTTTGCTGAATATAGTGCATTTCTTTACCTCCCATATGAGGAGAAGACAAAGAAATCATAGGCTGTTTCATTGATCTCTATTTTTTTTTATTCACCAAATTTTACTACCATCACATTATTCTATAGTACATCTTGGATGATAACGGCGCCTTCGAAAATAAATAGATTTTTAGAGAAAAGACAAAAAGAGAACATTCTATCAATTTTAAATTCATATATAATATAATAAGTACCATGTAAATATATAAAAAATTCAATCAGAATTCAAGAACCGAGATGCAAGATGCAAGATTCAAGAGCCATGATGATAGATTTTAGTTGATGGTTGAGAGTTGAGAGTTGAGAGTTGAGAGTTGATGGTTGTCCGTTGGCATTTGATCCGCAAAGTCCGCGAGAGCCGAATCCTCAATTACGCAATAAGCAGTACGCTTTACGCTTTATGCCTTTGGGAGAATACAAATTATAATCCGCTCAATCTCCAAAATCAGCGAGAGTCTCCATACGCAATAAGCATTATGCTTTACACTTTATGCCTATGAGTGAATACAAATTAGAATCAGCAAAATCCAATAAATCCGCGAGAGACGAATCCTCAAAACCTCAATCACTCAAAAACTCAACCTTCTAACTTTCTAACCTCTTAACCTTCTAACCTTCTAACCTTCTAACCTCAATCACTCCCATTTTCAAATTACCCCATTTTCAAATTCCCAAATTGCATTCCTCCCTCCTCCATCCTCCATCTTCCCTCCTCCCTCTCCCAAAAAAATCACCCGACTACCGAACTCCTTACGAAAAACTTCCAATTACTTTTCCAATCTTTGGTGAACAAAACACCACCCATGAAAACAAAAATACACCGACTTTGCATCTACCCTAAAGACATCCAGCGAATCACAGGAAGAAGCGAACGATACTCCAGAGACCTCATACTCAGAATCAAAAAACAACTCAACAAAGCAAATCACCAGCCCCTCACCGTCCATGAATTCTGCTACTACATGGGCATCCCCTACGAATCCATCCAAGACCTCATCATCGACTAACCCTTTTTCTAAAGAAGAAAAAAGAGAAAAGAGAAAAGAAAAAAGAGGAAAGAAGAAAGACTAATGACATCACCTATTCCTACTTCCTTCTTCCTACTTCATCCTCCATACTTCCTCCATCCTTCATCCTCAATCCTTCATCCTCCATCCTTCATCCTCCATCCTCCCTTCCCCTCCCGACCTAGGAGATTTTTGCGTTAAGAAGACAACATATTTCCATCTCTTTGTGAAATTCTCAAGTCGATAAACAATAGTATAAACAAAAATGTTTACATTTGTACAATGATTAAGCAATTTGAGAAATACAGAGGGATTCATCCAGGGATCGTACTTGATAGAGAATTAAAAAAACGGGCTATCAAACAACGTCCTTTTGCTTTGTCTTTAGAGGAACACCCTCAAACATTTAATGCAATTACCAAAGGCAAAAGAGGCATTAGCACCGCATTGGCATTGAAAATAGAGCGCGAACTCGGATTGAAAGAAGGTACTTTGGTGATCTTGCAGGCTTATTATGATATCAAAAAAATTAAAGAAAAAGAAACCAAAAAAATACCTGATCTGAATATCCTGAGTAAGGCTTTGTTTTGGGATACAGATATTCAACACATCGATTGGAAGCGACAATACAGGGCAGTTATTCAACGTGTTTTTGAACGTGGAAACGAAAACGATAAAAAAGAAATTACTCACTTCTATGGCACTGAAAAAGTAAAACAAGCTTTGGAAGAGTCCAATATCAGAAGTCCATATACCATATACAGATCCAATAAAACTACAGATTAGTGATGATGTATTATAATACCGTCAATGACCTTTTGAAAAATACATTGATGACTATAATGAAGTCGTCTGTGTTTGAATCTTTTCGTTTAGTGGGCGGTACAGCATTGAGTCTTCAATTAGGACATCGTTTATCTGTCGATATAGATATGTTCAGCGATGAACCATATGGATCTATTGATTTTAAAGCTGTTGATGAATTTATCGAGAAAACATTCCCATATCACCATCATTTTTCAAATCTTGATCCGGCTATGGGCAAATCTTATAGTGTGGGCACAGATAAGGATAATGTAGTCAAATTAGACGTGTTTTATACTGATGCTTTTATACAATCTCCTTTGATTGAGGATGAAATAAGAATGGCTACTACAGAAGAAATCATTGCGATGAAGATCGATGTAGTACAACGTATAGGTCGCAAAAAAGATTTTTGGGATATGCATGAATTGCTACTGCAATACGATCTTTCTTCCATGCTTTCTCTCCACCAACAGCGTTATCCTTATTCGCATGATGAAGAACTTATAATGAATAACCTTACCAATTTTGATCTTGCAGAAGATGATTTTGATCCAATCTGTTTGAGAGGTAAATATTGGTAATTTATTAAAGAAGATATTGTTGATGTGGTAGACGCATATAAGCCCTAATCCATATTTCCGCAAAAAATTTCTTTGGCTCCCCACTGCCAATCCCTGAATAGTGTTGACTTGTTTTTATATCAATATGTTCATTCTTGTTGTAGAATGTGGCTGTTAAAAGGTTAGATAGAGTCGAGATTCAAGAGTCAAGATTTTAGTTTTTAGATGGGGTAAGCGGTCAGCTTTAAGCTTTAAGCAATAAGCCGTACGCAATAAGCCTACTTATTGGAAGTTGAGAGGTTAGAAGGAGTCGAGAACCGAGATTCAAGATTTTAGATGGGGTCAGCTTTAAGCAATAAGCAGTACGCTTTACGCTTACTAGGTAATGGGGATTAGGGATTATATCTGCTCAATCTACGGGAGACTCATTTTCAAATGCCCACATTTCCAGATTAAATTACTCAAGAAGTCTTTTTTCTTTCCTCTTTCTTCTAAATTAAATCTGCGGGAGCATCATTTTCAAATTACCTCATTTCCAAATTATCAAATTCTTTCGCCCTCCATCCTCCATCCTCCATCCTCCACCCTTCCTACTCCCTACTCCCCACTCCCTCTACTTAAACCCTTCCATCACTTCCTCCAACGTTACTTTTCCGAAGTAGGAAACCAGGTCTTGTTGGGAAAGTAGGGCTTCCAAGGCGTGGACTTCATGCTTCTGTCCGATGAGTTGGGCTTCGAGATCTTCGATGGGTTGGGAGGCAAAGAAGTCTCCGAAAATCTTAGCTTTTTCAATGGTTCCTTTCACCACATCGAGGTGGACTTCAATAAATCCAGCCGGAACTTTAATGGCTTTTTGGAAATTATAGTTGGGCGAAAACCCGAAATTCCAATCCCAGGTTTCGTATTTTTCTTGCATCAGTTGTTGGATGCCTTCAATATCTTCGGGGGTGAGTTCGTAACGTTCCGCACCGGGATTGTTGGCGATGATTTCCTCGGTAAGCAGGTTTTTCAACTCCTCGGTAGTGGTCCCTTCGGGAAGATAGGAAATCAGGTTGGTAACGCGCGAACGGTTGCTTTTCGTGGCTTTGTCGATGAACTTTAGCGGATTGGTTTTCAGAGCCTGACCTAAAACCTCCATTTCAGAGTTCAGTAAAATAGTGCCATGCTGAATCATTTTTCCCTGTTTGGCGAGCTTGGCGTTGCCGCTGAACTTTTTGCCATCCACCAACAAATCGTTACGTCCCTGAAGCATTGCCGGAACACCAAGCCGATTCAACAATGCGAGGACGGGTTGGGTAAATTGTGAAAAATCCCCAAAATCATGATCGGCCAGCAGGGTATGGAAAGAAAAGTTGAGGTTACCCAAATCGTGGTACACCGCACCACCTCCCGACATTCTTCTCACCACTTTAATCTCCTTTTCCTGAACATAATCCAGATTAATCTCTGCCAAGGTATTCTGAAACTTGCCCACGATAATCGAAGGGGCATTAACATACAGCAGGAACAAATCCTCATGAGGAAAACGCCGAAGCAGATATTCTTCCGAAGCGATGTTGAAATAAGCATTATTTGAAGGAGAGTCGATAATGAGCATGGGATGAATATTTTGTGCAAAAATAGGGAATTTGGGGAAAAGAGGGAAGATGGATGATGAAGGATGGTAAAGAATTGGTAATTTGAAAATGAGGCTCTCGATGATTTTGCAGATTTAATTTAGAGGAAAGAAGCAAGAATCGAGAATCAACATAATAGATAAAAGTTAGAAAGTTAGGAGGTTAGAAGGTTAGAACCTAGATGATAGACAAAGGTTAGCTTTATGCAATACACCGTAAGCTTTAAGCTCTCGCAGATTTTGCAGATTCAGCAGTTTTCTAATTCCATTCCCTAGTCCTCATAGGCGTAAAGCATATAGCGTACTGCCTAAAGCTTAAAGCTGATCTTGGCTCTTTCCTCACTCAAAGAGACCACCCCGTCATTCAGGCTCGCCGGAATGCCACCCCTCCAAAGGAGGGGAATATACTCGTGGTCTTAGGAGATGAAAGGATGAGTTGTTATAGATTTGAGATGCCAGATATCAGACAATAGACTTTATGAAGTTGGCGCCTATTGCGTACTGCTTATTGCATCAACCTCATTTTCAAATTATCAAACTCCATACTCCCTACTCCATACTTCCTCCTGCTAGTCGTTCCCAAACAAATCTCTCGTATACACCTTATCTTCTACATCGGCGAGTTCCGGGGCTTTTCGGTTGGAGATGATGATGTCGCATTCTTTTTTGAAGGCTTCCAGATCTTTGGTAACGCGGGAACCGAAGAAAGTTTCTTCTTGCAGTACCGGTTCGTAAACGACCACTTCTATCCCTTTGGCTTTGATTCTTTTCATCACGCCTTGGATGGCAGAGGCGCGGAAATTGTCAGAACCGGATTTCATAATTAAACGGTAAACCCCCACCTTTTTAGGATTTTTGGCTAAAATAGATTCTGCGATAAAATCCTTACGGGTACGATTGGCATCTACAATGGCTTGGATGATATTGTTGGGCACCGAGTCATAGTTCGCCAAGAGTTGTTTGGTATCTTTCGGAAGGCAATAGCCGCCATAGCCAAAAGATGGATTGTTGTAATGCGAACCAATACGCGGATCTAAACCTACGCCTTCGATAATCTGGCGACTGTCGAGGTCATGGATTTGCGCATAGCTGTCGAGTTCGTTGAAATACGCCACCCTTAAAGCGAGATAAGTATTGGAAAACAATTTAATCGCCTCCGCCTCGGTGGAGTGGGTAAACAAAGTAGGAATATCTTTTTTAATCGCACCTTCTTTGAGGAGTTCCGCAAAAACTGTTGCTCTTTCGCTTTGTTCGCCAATGATGATTCGAGATGGATAAAGGTTGTCGTACAAAGCTTTTCCTTCTCTTAGAAATTCGGGAGAAAAGATGATGTTATTGAACTCCAGTTTCTTTTTCAGACCTTCGGTAAATCCAACAGGAACGGTCGATTTAATGATCACCACCGCTTCTGGTCGGTATTTTTTAACGTCATGAATCACCATCTCAACACTGCTCGTGTTGAAATAATTGGTCTTCGGATCATAATCGGTTGGCGTTGCCACGATGACATAGTCTGCATTTTGGTAGGCCTCATGTTGATCGGTGGTTGCCTTAAAGTTGAGGCTTTTATTCTGTAAAAAATCACTGATTTCATGATCTTCAATCGGCGAAACCTGAGCATTCAGCATCGCAACTTTTTCAGGGACAATATCCAACGCCACCACCTCATGGTGTTGCGCCAATAAAAGGGCGTTGGAAAGTCCAACATATCCGGTTCCTACAATGGCTATTTTCATAATTATAATTTTGCATCCGCATGGGGCAGGATGCCTTTCACATCATACACCAATGCTTGCTCTTTTTTATAGAGATTAAGGTTAAGGCTTAAAAATTCTTGGTGGGCAACTCCGAGAATGATGGCGTCATACTTTGAGATGGAAGAAGATCCCTCAATTTGCTCGGTAAAACCCGGGAGCTGGTTGAGACATTCTAGACCATACTCTTGTTGTACTTCTTTGGGGTTCGCCCAAGGATCGTAGATAGTGACCATCATGCCATATTCTTTTAAAGCTGCGACTACATCTACTATTTTGCTATTGCGAATATCGCTACAGTTTTCTTTAAAGGTAATACCAAGCATCAAAGCTTCCGCATCTTTTATAGGCAGATCTCTTTTAATCATTTCCTTAATGACCTGGCTTGCAATAAAAGCAGCCATTGAATCATTCACCCTTCTAGCACTCAAAATCAGTTCAGAATAATGCCCAAAATCTTCTGCCTTTTGGGCTAAGTAAAAGGGATCTACCCCAATACAGTGCCCTCCCACCAATCCAGGTTTAAAAGGCAAAAAATTCCATTTCGTTCCTGCTGCTTCCAATACTTCTTGGGTACTCAAATCCATCAGGGAGAATATCTTCGCCAATTCATTCACAAAAGCGATATTGATGTCCCGTTGTGCATTTTCGATCACTTTGGATGCTTCGGCAACTTTAATGCTGGAAGCGAGGTGGGTCCCGGCAGCAATGACACTCCGATACAACTCATCTACCAGTTGTCCGATCTCTGGCGTCGAACCCGAGGTGACTTTTACAATAGTATCAATGGCTCTTTCCTTGTCTCCGGGATTAATTCGCTCTGGCGAATAACCACAAAAGAAATCCTCATTAAACTTCAATCCCGAAGTTTTTTCCAACACCGGTACGCCTACTTCTTCAGTTACCCCCGGATATACCGTCGATTCATAAATCACAACATCTCCATTCTTCAATAACTCGCCAACCATCTCTGATGCCCTATACAAAAGTTCAAGATTCGGACGGTGATCCCGATCCACCGGTGTAGGTACTGTGATGATATAGATATTCGCTTCTGCAAGATCATCAAGTTGGTCAGTACAGTACAGTCCGGTTAGGGGAGGATGGGGTGCTGGAGCATTGGAGTCAGCAGTTGCTGAGGCTCTCGAAGCCAGTGGATTCTCTGTAACCAGCACTGATTTCAACAAGTCTTCATCCAATTCTAAAGTTGCATCGTTACCAACTCTAAGTTCAGCGATTCGTTGTTGATTGATATCAAAACCCACCACCGCATATTGGGTAGCAAAAAGCCGCGCAAGAGGAAGTCCTACATAGCCTAATCCTATAATAGCAATTTGATGGTTCATGAATTATCCTTATCAGCTCGATAAGCCGCCGCTTTTATTCATATTTATGAATCACAAAGATAGCGATATATTTGAAATATTGGTTTGGTGGATTGGAAAGCAATGCGCTTTATGCGATACGCTGTACGCCGTACGCAATATGCAATATGCAGTACGCTTATGAGTGAATACAAATTGGAATCCGCGAGAGCATCAATTACGCAATAATCATTACGCTATACGCCTATGAGTGAATACAAACTAAAATCTGCACTATCTCCAAAATCTGCGAGAGCCGCCATTACGCAATATGCAGTACGCTTTATGCCTTTGAGTTATTAGAAATCAAATCTGGACACTATCCAATAAATCTGCGACCCCTCATTTTCAAATCATCAAATTCCAAAATCCTCCTCACAGAAAGCATAAAGCGTACAGCCTATTGCCTACAGCAGCACTCAAAAACTCACCCACAACCCTCTAACCTCTTAACCTTCTAACTTTTTAACCTCTTAACCTCTTAACCTCTCAAACCCAATCCCTCATTATCAAATTCCCAAATTGCCTCCTTCATCCTCCATCCTCCTTACTTCATCCTCCATCCTCCATCAATTCTTCATAAACGATTCAATCGTCTTCTTCATCCCCTCTTCAGCGCTAACAGGCAACGAATCAATATGCAATGCCTGCTTGATTTTCTGGTTGGAGACGATATAATTTTCAGTGAGTTTTTTAAGTCTTTCAGAATTAAGGGGAAGCTTCAAATAATCCCCTATTTTTGCCACGAACGAAATCAAATGTTGGGGAATTTTCAACAACCTTTCCTTTTTTCCCGAAGTATTAGCGATAATTTTCACCAGTTCATTCGTTGACAAAGCCTTATCGTCAGCAAAATTATAAATTCCAGATGCCATATTTTGATCAGAAACAATGCGTTCGATCAAAAAATTAAGATTATCAATACTCAAGAACGATCTGTTGTTTTCAAAATCTGCTAAAGGCCATGGAATGCCTTTTTCTACCACTTTATAGAGCAAGTTGAGATTTCCCTTGTTTCCCGGACCGTGAATCATACAAGGGCGAATAATGAAAAGCCGCTTATTTTCAGACAAATCCTTGGAGAGCAAATAATTTTCAGCTTCTAATTTAGATTTGCCGTAAGGCGTTTGTGGATTGGAATGGTGATTTTCATCTAAATCTCCTTCAAGAGTATCTGCGGTGGCCTTTACGCTGCTGAAATAAATAAAATCCCTAATCTCAGAATTTAAAAATTCGTCAAAAAGTTGGATCGTTAAATCTCTGTTGATTTTGAAATACTCATCTTCCGATGAAGCATTTGCAGTATCATGGGCTTTTCCTGCGAGATGAATCACTACATCCGCATTTTTATTTAAAATCCAATCGGGATTTCTCAAGGAAAGTTTTTCAACAATGTTTTCCATATCTTCCAAATATTTAGAAAGATTGGAGCCTACGAAGCCTGTTGTGCCGGTGATGATAATGTTCATTTATTTGCTTTCAATATTTGTTCTAAGTTGGTAATACACTCGCTCATCCTAAAATTTTCCTCATAGAACTTTCTAGAATTTCTCCCCATTTTTTCTAATTCTGACTTTGGTGTTTTGGATGCTTCTAAAATCGTTTTCGCCAAACCTTGATAATCACCTGCATCTACGGAAAATCCGCATTTTGCCTCTGCGATATTGTCCGCCCCTTCACCATTTAGCATAGTAATGATGGGTTTTGATGCACTCATATATGCCTGGACTTTTGCAGGAACGGTAAGGTTAAAAATGGGGTCGTCTTTCAGTGTCACCAACATCACATCCGCCTTGTCGAAAAAGCTTGCCATGACCTCAACCGGAAATCTACCTGCAATATGCACAGTTCCATGCAATTGATTTTCTTCGATAAAATCTTTTACAAATGGCATTTTTCTCCCATCACCAACCAAAATAAATTTGATGTTGCTATATTCTTTGAGCTCTGCAACAGCTTTCATAATATTATCTAAATCCTGAGCCTCGCCAATATTTCCAGCAAACATCACGCGGAAACCTTCCGGAAGATTGGGGATGGGATATGTTTTATCTCCCTCGGAGATAGAATCTTCCGCCCAGTTTGGAAAATAGGTAATCTTGGAATCAAAATCGCCTTTCTCATTAATAGATTTCCTAAAGCCCTTTGAGGTGATGAGAATTTTTGCAGAGTGATGATAAAAATTGGTAACTACGTTTTCATAATACTTTAAAATCCACTTATTTTTCACACCACCTGCGATGGCGAGACTCTCCGGCCACAAATCCATCACCCAAAAATACACCGGCGTTTGCCATATTTTTTTTAGTAAAAGTGCAGGGTAAAATTGGGTAATTGGCGACGGCTCATGCACAATCACGGCGTCATATTTATTTTTAAAACCAAGAAAAAAAGCCTTCACGGAGGCAAAAAAGGCGAAACTATAATAGTTTAGAAAAAGCCTAAGACCCCCACCATTTCCACGTGGCAATAATAAAGACCGAATAACTTTTACATTTTGTATTGTTTCTTTCCTTTTATTAAAAAACCCGTAACCCTCAAATATCTTTCCTTCGGGATAGTTGGGAATGCCTGTAAGCACGGTGACATCGTAGCCACGCTTCGCCAATTCAAAAGACAAATCGTTGCTTTTAAAATTTTCGGGGAAATAATATTGGGTTACTATTAAAATTTTCATTTTTTATTTTTTACTCCAAACCACACGGTTCACATAATCAGTATAAGAAATAATAATTCTCACCACTTTCTCCGACACATTAGGCATCGAATAATCAGCTACAGGACGGAAATTTCTCTCTGGACCTACTTTCTGTTGCAAAACTTGAGTTAGACCTTGTAAGATCCGTTCCGGTGATAAGCCTACCATCATCACGCTCGCTTCTTCCATAGCCTCTGGTCTTTCATGGGCTTGACGAATATTTAATGCTCTGAAATTCAATATAGAGGATTCTTCCGAAATCGTTCCGGAATCCGACAATACTGCATATGCTCTTTTTTGCAATGCATTATAATCATGAAAACCGAGGGGTTTCAAAAACTGTATTTCAGGACGCATCTCAATCTGCATCTTATCCATCATGTTCTTCGTACGAGGATGGGTGGAAACAATAATCGGATATTGGTATTTTTCAGCAATGGCATTTAAGGAAGCCATTAACCCACGGAAGTTCTTTTCAGAATTGATATTTTCTTCCCTATGAGAAGACACAACAAAGAATTTTCCTTCCTCTAGATTCAATTTTTCCAAAACATGGGAAGCTTCAATTTGTGGTAAATAATGGTTCAATACCTCAAACATGGGCGAACCGGTTTTAATGATTCTGTCCGCAGGAAGTCCTTCTCTCAAGAGATATTCTCTTGCAATATCACTATAAGTAAGGTTAACATCCGCAGTGTGGTCTACAATTTTACGGTTGGTTTCTTCAGGAACCCTTTGGTCGAAACAACGGTTTCCTGCTTCCATGTGGAAGATAGGGATTTGTCTTTTTTTAGCAGGAATCGCGCAAAGGCAGGAATTGGTATCCCCCAAAACAAGGAATGCATCCGGCTTCAATTCTTCCAGAAGAGGGTCTATTTTTATCAATATGTTTCCTACGGTCTCTGTGGCTGTTTTTCCAGCTGCCTCCAAAAAATAATCCGGCTTTCTCAATCCGAGATCTTCAAAGAAAATTTGGTTCAATTCATAATCATAATTCTGTCCGGTATGAACGATAATATGCTCTACTGCCTCGGAATTATCAAGCGCAGTTAAAACTCTAGATAAGCGTATGATTTCAGGACGGGTTCCCACAACCGTCATTACTTTTAGTTTGGTGATTGGTGATTGGGGGTTAGTTATTGGTGATTGGTTACTTGTCATTTGTTAATTATTTTGCTTTCAGCAGTCAGCCATTAGCTGATTGCTTTATCGTATTATTTTAATTTATTGATTAATCTTGCTAGCATTTTTTTTATTTCAACTATTTGAGGATTCAAAATAACATAATTGCTTTCAGTGATGAAAGATAATTCAAAGGATAAAAATACAAGATATTCCACTTCACTTGCTGATCCAAACGACATTTGTATAAATCTTTTAAAATCAGCATCACTTCCTCTTCCGCATCCTTCTGCTATATTGGTTGGAATTGAAACACTCGCTCTTCTCAGTTGGGAAGTTACTCCATATATTTCTTCTTTTGGAAAAGATTCTGTAATAAGATATATTTCCTTAACCAAATGATGGGCTTTGCTCCAAACCTGTAATTGCCTAAAATCTTTCATCACTTTTAATTTTATTTTGCAACGATTTACTTCCGAAAATCATCCCACAACACTTATTTATAACCGCTGACCACTGACCACTGACCGCTGATAGCGGACCACTGACCGCTCCCCCAACTAAACCTCCTCAAAATAAGTATCCGCATCCGCAGGATCATAAGCCTCATTGATCCAAAAAATAGTAAACAGTTCCTCCTCGCCAATGTTTTTGATGTTGTGGGTGTACCAGATGGGCATATCCACATAAGCAGGTTCATTTCCATCAAGGTAGAAATCTAAAACCTTATCAGTTCCGATTTTTCTCAGCTGGATTAAGGCTTTGCCTTTGATTACCGCAAACCTTTCGATTTTCCGGGTGTGGTAATGGTTTCCACGCGTAATTCCCGGAACGGTGGTAGAAAAGGAGCACTGCCCACCGATTCCCAATCTGATGACTTCTACAAATGCCCCTCTAGGGTCAGTGTGCTGGGTGAATTTTACCGGGTAATGGTTTTTAATATCAAAATAGCAACGGAAGGTGTTGAAAAGATTGTAATCGAAAGCGGTTTTTAGTTCAGGGATTTCGCCGCCTTCAAAGTATTTGGCTTTATAATCGTTCAGTTTTTCTAAAACTTCAGATACCTTGTTGACGGAAGTATGTGGAATTACCAATTCTTCTTTGGTCTCCCCACTACGAATTTCATCAATAATAGTCTTTACCAATTCATTTATATAAATCAGTTTCACTTCACCATCATTGTCAATGGTTGGTGTCTCGCCGTGGGTTAGTTTATGGCAAAAGGTTGCGATGAAGGAGTTGTAATTCGGTTGTCCGAACGGCCCGAAAACATTTGGGATAATCATTCCTGTAAATTTCCCACCGTTTTCTTTAGCCCATTTTGCCAGGATTTCACGGCCTTCCTTTTTGGATTTCCCATAGAGGTTGTCGCGCTCTTCCTGTGAGGAAGAAGAAAACAGCACATGCGCCTTGGAGCTTGTTCTCTCCAATGATGCTGCAAGTCTTTGTGCCAAATCCACATTCGTCTGGTAGATCACTTCCTGGCTCTCGTGGCGGTTCATGGCGGCAAGATGCACGATGACATCGCATTGCTTTACAAAATGATCCAGAGCTTCCGGTGATTCAAAAAAGTCTTTCTGAAAATCTACCCTTTCAAACTCCTCCGGGAATAACCCTAAAGTGTTATATAAATGTTGTCCAACAAAACCATTTTGTCCGGTGATTCCTATTTTTTTTAAAGATTGAAGGTGGGTCATTGGGGATTAGTAATTTGTTATTTGTTATTGGGGATTTGAAATTTTAGCGGTCAGCTATCAGCATTTAGCGGTCAGCTATCAGCTTACAGCTGTCAGTATTTAGCTTCACTTTTATTATATTATACTAGCTTCTTTGCATATTGTAGGACGAGTTTTCAGTCGTCAGCAGTCAGCGTTCAGCTTTCATTTTGATTATATTATACTAGCTTCTTTGCATATTGTAGGACGAGTTTTCAGTCGTCAGCAGTCAGCGTTCAGCTTTATTACATTATATTAGTCATTTAGTGATTTTAGACCTGATCGCTAAATGCTGATCGCTGATAGCCGACCACCGACTGCTGATCGCTTACCACTGAAAGCTGACCGCTGACCGCTGAAAGCTGACCGCTGACCACTGATCGCTGATAGCCGACTGCTGACCGCTGATCGCCGACCGCTCCCCCTCCTTTCCATCTATTCTATTCTTATCTTTCATTAAAATAATCCAAGTTATATCTATATTCATCATTAATCTCACCCAATAGATAATCCGCCAAAACCAATAATTTACTATCCTCAGCTGTCGCTTTAATAGCTGTAATGCAACCTGAAGGCACATGCAGGTAGGTCAGTTCCCCCTCTTTTAAATGATATTTTTGAGCTTCTAAATCTTTAGAAGGCGATTCAAAATCATCAACCTGAATTACAGAAATTTCAAAACCTCCCTTCATACAGGCGGACCATCTTTGTTCAACCTTATGCCCCTGCCACCCACGGATAAAATCTGTCGAATGGTTTTCTATTGTATAAATCCGTTTTACAACAGAAGCATCAAAATCATTATTGTAAGTGATGACACCTCTTTCGTCCTGGTGTTTTTTTCCGGGAATTTGTGGTTGGTTATTGGTCATTGGTTAACTTTGTTGATCGATTAGCGGGTCGGCTTTCAGCGATTAGCATTCAGGTATCAGCTTTCGGTGTTTAGCTCTCTCCTTTACTAGTATTACACTTACTTCCTTTTGATTTCAGCACTCATCGCTAACTACTGACCGCTGATAGCTGACCGCCAACCCCCTACCGCTCCCCTTCTAATATGGATACTGCATCACATCCTCCCCAAACACTTCTTTTCTGATCAAAGGTAACGTGGAAATAAGTTTTTTCAGGCCTTCCACTCCTTGTTGTTCGGTGTTGTGAGAATGGTAATCTTCAATCTTCGATACATCTTCTTCTCCTTCCGAGAAGTATTTGGCATAGTTGAGGTCACGGTTATCTGCCGGTACCCTGTAGAAATCGCCCATATCCTCAGCTTTTATCATTTCTTCTCTGGTACAAAGCGTTTCGTACAATTTTTCACCGTGGCGAGTACCTATGATTTTCACAGGAACTTCTTTCCCTGTCAACTCAATAAGGGCTTTTGCAAGATCACCAATGCTTCCTGCTGGAGCTTTGTTCACAAAAAGGTCTCCTGGGTTTCCATTTTCGAATGCGAACAAAACGAGATCTACTGCATCTTCTAATGACATGAAAAATCTCGACATATTGGGATCTGTAATGGTAATAGGCTCTCCTTTTTGGATTTGGTTGAGAAACAAGGGGATTACCGATCCTCTCGATGCCATTACATTTCCATATCGGGTAAGGCAAACGACGGTATCCGTAAGGTTTCGTGCTTCTGCTACGGCTACCTTTTCCATCATAGCCTTGGAAATACCCATGGCGTTGATTGGATAAGCTGCTTTATCGGTAGACAAACAGATTACTTTTTGTACTTTATTGGAAGCTGCAGCACGAATCACATTTTGGGTTCCTTCTACATTGGTTTTCACAGCTTGCATCGGAAAGAACTCACAAGAAGGCACTTGTTTCAAGGCAGCTGCATGGAAAATATAATCGACTCCACGAGTGGCAGGTTCTACTGAGCTGTAATCCCTTACATCCCCGATATAGTATTTGATTTTATCATTCTTATACAAATTACGCATATCATCCTGTTTTTTCTCGTCACGAGAAAAAATACGAATCTCTTTGAAATGGTCGGTATGCAAAAATCGGTTCAGAACAGCAGTTCCGAATGAACCGGTACCGCCGGTGATGAGGAGAGTTTTATTTTGAATTTTCATTATGGTTTTATTTTAAGGATTTTACGAATTCCCACGTCATACTAATACCGTGTTTAAGGTTAACTTTAGGTTTAAAATTCAATATCTTTTCAGCTTTCTCTATATCAAGACAAAAATGTTGAACATCAAATTTATTTGTTGGATAATAATTGACTAAAAGGTCTTTTTCTGTAACCTCCTTGATCGTATTGATAATTTTATTAAGTGAAATTGTAGTTCCACTACCTATATTAAAAATTTGGGATGTTTGTTCAGATATTGAAGCTTCATATATTGACTCTGCAAGATCTTCTATAAAAACATAATCTTTCGATATTTCTCCATCACCCCAAACCTCTATACTCTCATTTCTTAAAACTTTTCCTAAAAAAACCGAAATAACACCTTGATTTCCAAAAGGATTCTGTCTCGGCCCATAAGGATTTGATGGTCTAATAATATTGTATTCTATGCCATAATTTGAAGAAAAATAAGCCAAATATTTTTCTATTGCAAGCTTTGTAATTCCATAGGATGATATAGGATTTGTTTGAGAATTTTCAGTAATTGGTATTACTTCGGCTTCGCCATAAATGGCACCACCACTTGATAAATATACTATTCTCTTAATATTTTGTTCACAAGCAATTCTAAATATTTTTACTGAATTAATTAAATTGGATTCAATATCAAATTCAATATTATTATTCGAAGTGAACGGCACAGTTGTACTAACACAATGTATGAGTATATCTTTTTCTGCAAAAGTTTCTTTTATTAAAGTATGATCATCAATATTTCCGTAAACGTAGTTAACATTTGACAACGAATCTCTAAATTTTTCTGTTCCCCTATCAAAAATAGTGACTTCATGACCCTTTTCGATTAATATATCTACAATATAAGAACCTATAAATCCATTTCCTCCAAGTATAATATATTTCATACCTTAATATATAAAATCAGGTTTCAAATCTTTATTAATCATCCAATTGTAAAGCAAAATAGTTTTTTTTGAAATCTCATTCCATAAATATTTATCAATGACTAATTTTTTTGCATTTTCTCCATATTCGAATAGTTGATGATCATTTAAGGCAATCATCCGCAACAAAGATTGTTTTATTGCATCCTTATTAATATCTACCCAATATCCGCATTTATTTTCATTTAGGTCTTTCCAACTTGAGGATTTTGTTGTTATTACAGGGAGCCCATATGCTAAGGCATCTACAACGACCATTGGAGATCCTTCAGAATAAGATGGTAAAATAAAAAAATCGGCTGCATCAAAAGCATTAAACTTGTCTTTCCCATATTGAGGTTCTATTATGAAAATTTTATTTTCTAAATTTAATTCTTTGACTATTTTTTCAACTTCTAATTGATAATTAAACTCGTCATTCCCTACAATAACCAAAATCCAATCATCAAAATGTTCTTTTAGCTCAGCAATTGCTGGCAAAAGCATATCCAAACCCTTTTTGGGAGTTATTCTCGACAGATAAAGTAAGATTTTTTTATCACTGGGTAATTGATAATTCGATTTGAACGCTTCTCCGTCTCCTTTCTCAAGCATAATTGTTGTACCTACCCCATTGTCTATATATGCAATAGGATTTTCTAGCCCAATTCTTTTGTAATCTTCAATTTCATATTCTGATGTAGCATGTAGAACAGAAACTTTATTTAAGTTATTGCGTTCAAATAAGGCTAAAGCAATTTCTTTTTTAAATTTAGATTTTTTTAAAGCAAATTCAGATAAGGTTCCATGCGCCGCAATACATGTTTTTGCTCCATTTTTATTTAATAAAGAAGTTACCAATGATTTTGAAGTCCATAAGCTATGTTGATGGACTATGTCAAAACTTTTATTCCTTAATGCTTCCCTTAACTCACTGCTTGAGATTTTAAGAAGAGGGATATTGGGCGGAAATCCTAATAACCTTTCTTGCGGGAAATCATATAATTGTGAGGCCCAAACAATATCATCTTTAGTATCTGAACTCCAGACATAAACATCTTCTCCTAATTCAAACTGTGCTTTGGCTATTCCCATGCTTATACTACCTAAACCATAAGATTCTTTACCAAAAGATGAGACTGTATGTAAAATTTTCATTTATTATATTTTAGTGAACAGGTAATTATTATTAACCCCTATCCTAAATGTTTTTATTTAAATTATAAAAATTGGTAGATTCTTTAAGTAATTTCAAAGAAAAAAAATAAGAATACCATTCTAAATATTTAACTTTTATAATTTTGTCGCTTTCTATTTGCATAATTAATTGCATCTTCAAAACCGTTAACCATGATATCTATGGTTCTTTTATTAAAATAAAAATCCTGCGCATTCCTACTTAATCTTCTGCTATAAGCAGTTTCTTCACTTATTTTTTTCATAATAGTTGCCAACGATTCGGTTTCTCCATCATATAAAATCCCGGTCTCTTCATGAATTACATTGAATATTTCTCCGCCTGTTATTGCATTTTCTGCAGTTACAAAAGGTACTCCGTATGCCATGCTGTTAAGAATGGTTAAGCCTGCTTGTCCGGGCGAAATACACGCAACGGCATTCTTATATAATCCTTTTAAAATATCCTGATCATTTATTTGACCTTTTAGTATTATTGCATCTTCAAATCCTTTTTTCTGAATCCATTCCTGTACATTATTTTTTTCTTCTCCTTCACCCACAATGATAAGTGGTAAAACATTTGCTGATGTCCTTAAATAAAGTTCATATGCAGCCAGAAGCTCATAAATTTTTTTCTGCTCATACAAAGTTCCAACAAAGATAAAATGCTTTTTATTTTCTGGTATTTCAATTCTCTCTTTAACAAGTACGGTGTTGTGAGCTACAAAGAGTTTTTCTCTATCAAAACCTTTTGCAATGTACTTCTTCACTGGATAATTTGAATAGAATAATAAGGCATCAGCATTACGCATCAGCCAGAATCGAAGGATGTCTGCCGTCGACGCTGAATCAAATCCTTTACTATAGGAAGCCCCTACTCCTATACCCCAATAAATTAAACCAAAATTTCTCTTTCTGAAACCTAAAAGCATATTGGGTAGCACTCTTATCTCACCAAGCGATATCACGACATCATATTGGGATGATAACTTATAAATATTTTCTGTAAAAAATTTTAAGCCTCTAAAAAATATTGGATTTAACAAAACTTGCTTAAAGTTAAGATCTGCATCATCTAATAGTTGATCAGCATAATGGGCAATAGTTAAATC
Organism: Kaistella montana; assembly: GCF_024436175.1. Lineage (GTDB taxonomy): Bacteria > Bacteroidota > Bacteroidia > Flavobacteriales > Weeksellaceae > Kaistella > Kaistella montana. The sequence continues at coordinate 37,020 of NZ_JANFQP010000002.1, forward strand.
AAATCGTTCGGCTAACCTGATGTATACGGGCAATCGGTAATGAGGTATATAGTTCACCAACATTAAAACTTTTATTTTTTGCATTATGATCTATCAATAAAGTTTCTATACCACAATTCAACACAAATCAACCGGAAAACTACTCTCTCAGAGTTGTTCCTAGTTCCAACAGAATCAATAAGGACTGCCAGCTTCTCCATATTATAAAGGTTTCTGGATTTTGATTTGTCATTCAGTAAAAGTTCTCTGATTAAATTTTTGTTAGCCCTAAAGAAAGCATCAATTGGAGACGGAAAGCCCAATTTTTTATAATCATTATAAATATGAGGTGGCAAAACATCCTTTAGTGATTCTCTAAGGATATGTTTGCCTTTACCATCATTAATGAGGTAATCGCTTGGTAAAGTAAAACAGAAATCCACAAGTCTATAATCCATAAATGGCAGTCTGCTTTCTAAGCTGTATGCCATCGAGAGGGCGTCGCCATAATGTAGTAGGTTAACCAAAGTGGTTTGATGCGATTCTTCCAGATACTGTGTTAAAAATGAATTAGATTTGATTTCAGCTCTATCCGGATATTTATAGTATTTTAAATTACCATCAAAAACATCCTCATATTTCAGAACATATCGCCTTAATGCCTCTCTTAACCATGAAGGGGAAAAAATTCTAAGCGACAATACAGCAACGCTTTTGATCCCATAATTATGATGGATAAGTTTTGCTTGTTGTATAAGTTTTCTGATTTTTAGCCTTTTTAAGTTTTCAACGAAAAAAGGTCCTGAAGCTGAGGTAATATAGCCGGCCATTAATTCATCTGCTCCTTGTCCCTCTAGTATTACCGTCACTTTTTCTTTTGATTTTTCATAAACTTTCCAAAGAGGAAAAACGGAAGGCGAAAGATGCCCTGATTCTAAATGATAAACTATCTTATTCAGGATATTTAAATATTGATCCCCATAATCAATCTCTATTGGATTGCCTTGGAGTGATAAGTGTTTATTTGTCTTTTCAGCATTTACATACTCATCATCCTTAAAACCAGGAAAATGCGCGGTAAATGTATCGTGAGACCCATTGAAAAACGTTCTCAATGCCGAAACTATGCTCGAGGAGTCTAATCCTCCCGACAAGGTAGTCCCCACCGCAACATCACTTCTCATCCTGATCTTTACTGCATCAAAAAAAATATTTTGAAAGTTAGTCTTAGCTTCCTCAAATGAAATTTTTTGAATTTTGGTAGGATAATGGTAATATTTATAAATATTAATCTTTTTATTTTCAATTACAAGGTTATGACCAGGCATTAATCGTTTTATATTTTCAAACCATGTTTCTTCTATTTCCCCACAAATACCTTCCCTGCAGAATAAACCAATGGAGTTATAATTGGGTCTTCTAAAACCTTCATCATATTCAAGAATAGCCTTTATTTCAGAACTGAAAATAAAAATATTTTCGTCAAGATAATAGTTAAAGGGTTTGACGCCAAACCGATCCCGAGAACAGAATAATTTTTCTGTTTTGGTATTGAATATAGCAAAGGACCACATTCCATTGAACCTATTTACACAGTTTTCACCCCATTTGTCGTATGCATTAACCAATACTTCAGTATCACTACGCGTATTGAACGTGTATCCCAATTCAATTAATTCTGCTCTTATTTCAATGTAGTTGTAAATTTCTCCATTAAATACAATCCTGTAATCAGCAATTTCCATGGGTTGATTACCATCCTCTGTTAAATCAATAATTGCTAATCTGGTATGAGCTAAAGCAACAGAACCATCATTATACAAAATATTTTTTTGAAAGTCTGGCCCACGGTGATGTAGCATTCGCAACCCATTATCAATACTTTGCCTTGCTATTTTCTTATTCTTATTGAACGAATATGCTCCTAAAATACCACACATTTTTTTTGAAAATTATTTGTTAGTTGAATTGAGATAATCTTTATGCTTTCAAACAAAGATAAGAAATTCAGATTATCCATATTTTTTTCACCTTGGTGAAACCATTTTTCTTTGATGCTGAAAACTGGCAATATAAGTGAAAGTAAAAACCAAAAGAACATTGATCAACTGTTCATAATATAATGCTCCTGATGTAACACATATTACTATCTGCTGTATTAATATTAAACTAATCCATGAAGTGGGGTTCTTAAAATGTGTGTTTAGATATGAAACTTTAATGGACTTCAATAAAACATAGAGCAACGCACATCCACCTAAAACTCCCAAACCCATCAAGGCATCCATAATAATATTATGAGAATTTACAAAGCCATTAGTCCTTATTAAGGCAAACTGTGACCCTAATAAAGGGCTCTCCGCAAATGAATCAAATGCTTCATAAAATAACAATTCCCTCCCGCTTGTGTCTCCCCCATCTACTGTTGCCCTCATTCGCAATTCTATTATGGGAGAAATCTTTCCCATCAAATGCAAAATTTTGTCAGAAAAAACAACAATAAAAAGTATTAAAAGTAAGGTAATTATTATTGACTGTATTACGTATTTGCCTCTGGCAAAAACCCAAAAAAGCAATACGATTAATAATGCAACGATGGGACTTCTGCTACCAGCCTTTAATAAAGTAAAAACAGATAGTGCTATTATAAAAAGATAAAATATTTTTTTTTTATAACCTCCTTTTTTCCTTTGTAACATAAATAATGAAAGTATCACTCCCATAGCTCCGATGTGACCAAATGTAATGGTATTAACTGCTATAGAAGCACCAACCCTGTCTGCAACTTCTCCTGGATTCAAAATTTGGCTATCAATATTAAATAATGCAGTTACTAATATTAAAGATACGCCTCCTATGATCCAAGACAATGCTAAATCTGTATTGATAAAGTAAAAACTTTTCTGTATGGCATACATGGGCAGCAAGCATATGCAGAAAATATAAAGCCATAACTGACTAACATCACTTAATAAAACATCTGATCGCAAATTTACATCATAATAAACCCTTGCAATGAAAAACATCCAAAATACCCAAAAAATATTTAATGCCAGAACCTTCTGTACACCTTTAACTTTATAATTGAGTAATAAAACCATAATTGCAATGACTAAAGCCAGTGCCCTATATGGAACTGTAACCATACGAGATATACCTTCTATATCAGCAGTCGCAGGAAGAAATAGACTCGCGGCTAACGGATAGCCTACAAAGCACAAAACGAAGTTAGTTGTGCTGAGGTAAACATTTATTCGTGATGAAGACTTCAAAATTTTGAAATTAAGAGTTTTATAAAATTCTTGACTAGGGCTACATATCTAACTTTAAAGCGAAATAGTAAATTGTAGTTAATGGCAAACAATGCTTTTTTTAAAATATAAGGACATTCCTTGAAAAATTCACGACTGTCCTTAATTTCTATGGAAATTTCATGTAAAAGTTTTTTATAAATATCTTGATACTGAGCGTAAGAGTCAGAAATTACAATATGTTCCAGAATACTTAGACGGACTTTTACACGTTCTCCTGGCAAATGCTGAATAAGTTCTGTATAATTTTTTTTAATGATCGTCGCTAAGGAATCCACTGCATCAATTGCAGCCAAATGTTTTGGGGTAAATACGCTCCTTTCAGTACTTCCCATTCTTAAATTCCAATTATACAAACTCTTTCCCACATATACAGCTGTTTTCACATTCACAAAAATAAGGGGCAACACGAATGCATCTTCTGCAACTCTTAAGGAAGGAAACCTAACATTTTCAAATAGTACTTTACTATAAAGTTTATTGCACGGGCCACTGGAAATTAAGGGGGTTAATATATAAGTTTCCATGAGCGAAAATTTGCTGAAAACTCTTTTGGGAGTAGTGTGTAAATTGGTGGGTGCTAGTTTTATATTTCGAAATACTTTGTATCCACAAATAGCTAATTCGGCATTATGGTTAACGCAATTATGGTATAGTACCTCATACATATCAGGCTCAATATAATCATCACTGTCAACAAATCCTATATACTCACCCTTTGCGTAATCTAGACCATAGTTCCTAGCTGTACCTTGGCCTCCATTTTCCTTTCGCAGCAACACTACTCTATTGTCTGTTGCAGCAAACGATTGAGATATCAAATAACTTTGATCGGTCGAACCATCATCAATTAAAATCAGTTCAAAATCGAAAAATCTTTGATTTAATATACTAGAAATACATTTTTTAAGATATAATTCTGCATTATAGTAGGGTACGATGATTGAGATTTTGGGATTAGTCATTGAAATAGCTATCTAAAATTTTAAATTGGTTATCCTTGTCTTCCAGATATTGTTGTACATTAAAATGATTTGCTAATATCTCATCAAAAGCAACATCTACATTAGTGCTTACAAGCGTTTCAATATCTTTATAACTGCCTGTAAAATTCATATCATCCAAAACATTTACTAATTTTCTACTGTAAGAGATAGGATATGTGTTAATGCCATAAATTAAACCCAATATCATACCATGAAATCTGGAAGTAACCACATACGAATTGGTCGAAAAATGGTGTAAAAATTGATCAATTTTTCTGCCTTCATAATTAATAATGTCTATATTTTCTTTAGAAATTGCAAGAGAATATATTTCTTCCATTGCTTTTTCATCACCTTCAGATTTACAAAAGGCATACATTGTAACTTCATAACCATGATCTGAAAACTTGCTGATGAGCTGGGAGAGAAAGAGGTTATAAATAGTAGAAAACTCTTTTAATGCAGGTCTCCTAGTTAAAGATATCGGCACAACTCCTACTTTTTTTGGATCCTTTTTAACATGTTCATTTATAATATTGAAAACTACATCCGGAGCAAGTCGTACAGTTGAAATATCCGGAAATAAACCATATGAATATGCATCGCGAAAACAAACATCAGTACTTGATGAAAATATCTTCCTGAAGAATTCTAAATATTCTTTGTTCCGGTATGGTCCAAAGTTTCCTCCTATAATAAACTTTGGTTTCTTTTTAAAAACGTCATAAACAATGTTGTAAAAGCTTTTTTTCAAATACTCACTCTTTCCTTCCATAAAAAGAGATCCTCCTATTACGAGAAATGCAGAAAAAGAAGGTTCCATTTTCTTAAATATATTTTTCAGTCTCTTCAGATAGATGAAAAAGGCTATTTTCGAGCTGAAGTAATTGGATACCGCAAAATTAATTCTTCCCAGTTTCGGAAGTCCTATAATATGGGCGTTCTCATAACTTTCCAAAAATTCGTACCGATCAGTTTCGTGCAGGAAGTAGAACTGAACATGGGGGTACCTTTCAAGCAGGATCTTCGCAAAAAGATCATCACCTAAATTATCGGCTAAATAGATATGTACTAAAACTTTCATTTTTTATTATTGCTTATTTAAAGCGACAGAGTTATGAAAATTAAAACCTCATTTTTACTACCAATCGTAATGCAATGAGTTTTAATCTCTTCACATATCGATTAACAGGAGAATATTGAAGTTCCCTTCTCTTTAACTCATAAGTAATTATATTTAATAATTTTTTAAACTGCCTCTCAGAAATAATTCCTATTTCTAATGCGTACTGAACATCTTTAAGATATTGCAAAATTATCTGGATATGTGACATTTTCATCAGGTTACTAGGCGTAGATACATTAGATTGATGCCGTCTGTAAAAGATAAAATTTTCATTTAGTCGCAGAGCTTTCCCTAATAATAGTGCCCGGAGTACTAAAATTGAATCCTCCGTTGGGCATTGCTTAGCTATTGGGTGGAAAGACTGTACCAACTCCTTCCTTATCATTCTGCCAGGAGCAAATGTACTTATGGGTCGAAGATTTATATAATCGTCCAAAGAGAACAATTTACGGTAACCTATAAGATGGCTTGCTATCCCTTTTACCTCATCCATTTCGTTAACAATGGTTCCGTTAAAGTCAAGCAGCATCACATTTTCTTCTTCAAAATGCTTAAGAGCCAATTCTATATAATCCAATTTTATCATATCGTCGCCACCCAAAGTAATTAAGAAGTCCCCAGTTGCTAAGTCGCGAAATGTTTTATTGAAGTTTCCTGCTAATCCCACATTCACAGTATTGCGATTCATAACAACAGTATGAATGGTTTTCGTAGATAAAACGATATCTTCAACAATCTTGTAGGTTTTATCCGTAGAGCAGTCATCAGAAATTAAGATCTCAAGATTTTCATACTTCAATGCGAGAACACTGTGCAATGATCTCGCAATAAACAATTCATGGTTATAGGTTAGGATTCCTACTGAAACTTTTCTCTTCAACTTTTTATTTTTTAAATTTACTTTTAACAATTTCAAGTAAACCAATTCTCTTATTTACCTTGTAAAACGAAAAAATAGTTATAGCAACGATAATAGGAGTTCCAATTAGGTATACAAGTTGGTCTCCAAGTCTTACCGATAAAACAAAGCAAAGTATCCCAACGGACAAATTGATGATAAAGGTTTGTATATTATTTCTTTCAAGTTTGAAGCCGTAACACTTTTTAGCAAAAAAATATATCTGTAAAAAATGCAAAATATACCCTATTAAAAAACTTATCCCAAGTCCCTTAAGACCAAAATAATAATATCCTAAAACATTAAGACCTAGTAAGTATAAATTTGCAATAAATTCGTTCCAAAAATAATGTCTGGAATTTCCTTTCACTAAAAGTAGTAACCCGATAGCCCAGCTCAAAGATTGGAAATAAATGGCCATGATTCCCCAATGTATCATATCAGTTATTGGTAAAAATTTACTCGAATATAATGCAATCACAATCCAATTGATAAAAATTAGAAAAATACAGATTAATGGAGATAAGATATACACTGCTATTTCGATCTGCTGATTAATTAATTCATTGCACTTATTTTGGTCTTTGTTCACTTCCGCTAGACGAGGGTAATAGTCAGTAAGCATAGCAGAAAAGACCATCCCTACATATGTGTTGATAATTGCGAAACCAGCATTATAAAACCCTACTTCAGCGATTCCACCTATATTGGAAATATAAATTCTGACAATGTAAGAAGTACCTATAGTAATAAAACTGCTGAGGCTGAGGATAAAACCAAGTTTTAACATGGGTCTTCCCTTCTGAAATGCCAGCTTTAATGAGACAGCAGCTGTAGTAAAATTTAGTTTTCTGGCGAAATAGTACTGAACGATTAATGCGGCAAAAGAAGAAAGAATAATGGCAGGCACTATACTGTCAGTTCCAAAAAGATAGTATAGAGGTAAAGAAATCACCAATCCCAAAACAGAGGAATAAATTCCCGCTTTTGCTAACAATGTAATCTCCCTCAGACCCTGCATTAAAACCAACTGCCCCACTGTTATTTGATTCACCAATAAAGTTATAGATAAAGCAACAAATGGCAGGGTGTAATCATAGTTTCCAAAGGTCAGATTGCTTAACAATGGAGATAATATAATGGTGACTACAAATCCAAATGTTCCTGTTATCCAGATAAGTTTCCGAACAACAGATATTGTCTCTTTAATTTCAAAATTATTTTGAGAATTATTTGATTCTGAAATACTTCTTACAGCGCTAGAAGCCAAGCCAAAATTTGTTGCAGAAGCTACTAGTGAAAGAGTAGAATTAAATAATCCCATCAATCCTATTCCAGTTGGACCTAGCAGTACTGCGACTCCTTTTGAGCGAAGTAATTGAATTACAATATTAAGCAGTTGTACCCCTCCGAAAATGGAAGTTGCTTTTACAATTTCTTTATATGATGATTTAGATTCCTTCACAATGATTTTAGAATTTTCGCCGGTACACCACCAATAAGTACATTTTCGGGAAAAACTCCATTTACTATAGCTCCCGTACCAATAATAGTATTTTTTCCAACCTTAGAATTTTTCAGGATAGTAACATTATTTCCTATCCATACATTTTCCCCAATATCCACCGTCCCAATTTCTCCAACTTTATTTCTATTTTCGGGATCGGTTCCGTGTGCTTCAAAATCTGTAATCATTATTCCTTGTCCTATGCGCGTATGACTTCCAATACTAATTTTATTTGCTGCACAGATGAAAATATTGTTGTTTGTGAATACATTATCTCCAATAATAATTTCTGCATCCTTATAGCGCGCTTGAAATTCAATACTTCCATTTCTCCAAAACCCTCCGATTCTATATCCAAAGCCACAGTTTTTCCCAATCGTTATCCGTCCAACACCGGTAATCTCTGTTTTCTGTTGATAAATTGGATTAGTGGCGCAAGAGTATTTTGCCCTCGAAAAAAGATTAGGATAAATAAAATACTTCCACCTGCTAAATGATGAATGTAGTTTAAAATGGATTAACAAAAGATAGGATTTCATATGAATATTAAAATTTGTTAAGCAGATGAATTACTTTCTGCACTTCTTCACTAGTCATCACCGGACTTATTGGCAAGCTCAATACTTCTTCATGGATCTTTTCCGAAATAGGGAAAGATAAATTGTTCCATTCTTTGTATGCTTCTTGCTTGTGGGGCGGAATCGGATAATGAATTAAAGTCTGTACCCCGTTTTCCGTTAAGTAATTTTGTAGCTTTTCACGTTCGTCAGTTCGGATGATAAACACATGCCACACATGCTCTGCTTCGCTTTCGGGATTTTCTGGAAGAATGATATTCGGATTTTTGATTTCCACAATGTAGCGTTTTGCGATTTCTCTTCTTCGGTTATTTTCAGCATCAATGTATTTCAATTTAACGCCCAATACCGCTGCCTGAATTTCATCTAACCTTGAATTAAGTCCTTGATAAATATTGACATATTTTTGGTTGGAACCATAATTCGCCAAAGCCCGAATCGTTTTTGCTAATTCCTCATCATTGGTGGACACACCTCCTGCATCTCCTAGCGCTCCAAGGTTTTTGCCCGGATAGAAGCTGAAACCCGCTGCATCTCCTAAATTTCCAGTTTTTACGCCGTTCCATTCCGCGCCAATGGCTTGTGCATTGTCTTCAATGATTTTTAAGCCATGCGCTGTTGCACGGTTTTTTAATGTTTCAGAGAACACCACTCGTCCATACAAGTGAACGATTAAAATCCCTTTGGTTTTGGAGGTAATTTTCTCTTCAATTTTTGCAATATCAATATTATATGTACTGAGGTCAGGCTCTACCAAAACCGGCACCAACCCATTATCTGAAATTGCCAGGATAGAAGCTATATAAGTATTTGCAGGAACAAGAATTTCATCTCCTTTTTGCATGATGCCCATTTCAATATAACCTCGTAGGATAAGACGAAGTGCATCCAAACCATTGGCTACCCCAATCGCTTGCTTTGCTCCGATATAGACAGCTAGTTGCTCTTCAAAAGCTTTCACTTCATTTCCCATGAGATACCAACCGGAACGGAAAGTCTGCAATAATTTTTCTTCAATTTCCTGCTGGTGTGCAAGATTGATTTTCTGAAGGTCGAGGAATTTAATCATATAATTATCGGTTGATTTTCAATCAAAAAAATGATTCCATTTTAGACTTAATTAATAATAGGTAATTTTCCCATCAGGGGAAATAATCCCTTTTTGTTTTGCAGGATTACCAAACCAAACTGTATTGGCGGGAACATCCTTGGTTACTACACTTCCTGCACCAATTAATGCATTTTCTCCTATTGTATTTCCGGCAACAATGGTTGCATTAGCTCCTATGGATGCTCCTTTCTTTACTAAGGTTTTTGCAAAAGCTTCAGGATATTGTTTTGATCGCGGCACTAAATCATTAGTAAAAGTGACATTAGGTCCTATAAACACATTGTCTTCCAATTTTACTCCGTCCCAAATCTGTACACCCGGTTTAATGGTAACATTATTGCCAATTTTCACATCATTCTCTATCAATACATGACAATTGATATTACAATTATCGCCAATTACCGCATCTTTTAAAATCACGCAGAATTGCCAAACGAAGGTGCTTTCGCCAATTTGCTCTGTTTGAACATCGGCAAGGGGATGTATTTTAGCCATTTCTGAAATTTAAAAAGTCTTCGTAATTTCTAAGATAATCACTTTCGTTATATGAGTGGGAAGCTAACACCAAACAAATCGCTCCGGAAGAAAAATTAATTTCTGACGCCCATACTCCGGGTGGTATATGCAATCCCATATTGGGACGATTGAGGAACACTTGTCTTTGATAAGTTCCATCATCAAGACTCACTTCAAAACTACCACTTGCAGCAATAAGAAATTGATGACATTCTTTATGGGCATGCGCGCCTCTGCTCTCACCTCCTGCAATATCATAAAGATAAAATACTCTTTTCACATCAAAAGGAAAAGCAGAATTATTTTCAACAACTGTAAGATTTCCTTCCGCAAAATGAATTTTGCCGAGATCAATAACTGAACAGTCAAATATAGATTTATTGCTCATTACGCAACTTTTTAAATTTTTCAAAATCTCGGATATAATCTTTCTCGTCAAAATGTTTATCAGATACGATTAATGCTAATGCATTGGTGGAAAAGTTCTCCAATCTTCTCCAGTACAGTCTAGGGATAAAAAGTCCATAATACGATCGGTTCAACGAAAACTTGACTTCTTCGCTACCATCATGAAGGACAATATCAAAGCTTCCGGAAAGTGCAATAATAAATTCCTGCTGTTCTTTAAACGCATGACTTCCGCGATTTTCGCCACCGGGAACATTATAAATCCAATAAGTCCGAGCAATTTCAAAAGGAAGCTGTCTTGGACTTTCAAAAAAAGAGAGATTTCCTCTGGGATCTACTATTTTGGGAAGGTTTATCAGTTCTGGTTTTTTCATTTTTTTATTCCACAAAAGTCTAACACTATTTTACTATTGTTTATCACTAAACATTTAAACTCATCATGCGCTACCAAAAAAGCAACGATATCAGCTTTTTCTACCGCTTCTTGATAGTCAGTCAGTTTAAAGATATTATGTTCTTTGATATTGGGTTCCGCGATAAAATACTCTTCATCATTAGCATCTTGTAATACACGTTGAACAATATATTTAGCTGGCGACTCGCGCAGGTCATCAATATTGGGTTTGAAAGCCAGTCCCATTAGTGCAATCGTGGGTTCGCGGTTGTTTTTTAGTTTGAAATCTTTTCTTGCTTCTCGGATCTTATCGGCACACCAAAAAGATTTATAGTTATTGGTTTCTCTTGCTTGCGCAATCATTCGCGATTCCATTGGAAAATCTGCGGTTAGGAAATAAGGATCTACTGCAATACAATGTCCTCCCACCCCACAACCTGGTTGCAATATATTTACCCTTGGATGTTTGTTAGCCAATTGGATCAATTCCCAAACATTGATACCTGCTTTATCACAGATTAAAGAGAGTTCATTGGCAAAAGCAATTTGTGAATCCCTTGATGCATTTTCCGTCAGTTTACACATCTCTGCGGTACGCGCATTCGTAGCATGAAGCTCTCCTTTTACAAACTGTCCGTAAAAGGCCAGCGCTTTCGCGGTAGAAGCTTCATCAACGCCACCAATTACCCGATCATTGTGAACCAATTCGTACATCACATTCCCCGGTAATACCCTTTCCGGACAATACGCCAAAAAGATGTGACCTTTCAATTCCGGTCTTTTGGAAAAAATAAAATTCTGCATTTTTTCGGTGGTTCCTACCGGCGAAGTGGATTCGATAATATATAGATCCCCTTCTTTCAACAATGGTACAATCGCCTCCGTAGCGGCCTGTACATAAGAAATATCGGGTTCATGATTTCCTTTAAAAGGCGTAGGGACTACAATAAGATATGTATCAGCTACAATTGGTTGAATATCAGCTTTTAAAAAACCTTCTTTTACTGCTTTAGCAACAGCAATGTCAAGATCTGGCTCTACAATATGGATTTTACCTGAATTAATAGTATCTACCACATGTTGTGAAATATCCACCCCATGTACCGAAATTTTGTTGTTGGCTATCAATGCTGAGGTAGGTAGTCCTATATATCCTAATCCTATTGTTACTACTTTTGAACTCATTCTTATATATTTTGTGACTTAATGAAATTGACGATTTTTTCGCAAGCAAGTCCGTCTCCGTACGGATTATGCAAAGCAGACATATTTTGATATCTTTCAACATCTGAAAGCAAGCTTTGTGCTTCTGCAACAATTCTATTTTTGTCAGTTCCTACCAAGATAACAGTTCCTGCCTTAACCGCTTCGGGTCTCTCTGTGGTATCACGCATTACAAGTACCGGTTTTCCTAAGCTTGGAGCTTCTTCCTGCACTCCTCCAGAATCAGTAATAATCATATAAGACTGGGTCATTAACCACACAAAAGCAGGATAAGCTAATGGATTTATTAACTTGATATTATCTACATCTGATAGTATTTCATAAACGGGTCCCTTTACATTAGGATTTAAATGAACTGGATATACGATTTGAACATCTGGATTTGAAATCGCAATTTCCTTTAATGCCTCACAGATATTAATAAAGCCTTGTCCATGATTTTCTCTACGATGTCCGGTAACGAGAATCAATTTCCTTTCAGGATCTACCAAGTTTCTCAAGGCTTCAATTTCTTGATTTTGAATAGAATCTACTTTTCCACTGCTGTATAACAATGCATCAATGACCGTATTTCCGGTAACAAGGATGTTGTCGGCCTTGATATTTTCAGCGAGAAGATTTGCTTCGGACTGAAGGGTAGGAGCAAAATGATAATCTGCGATACGTCCGGTCAACTGTCGGTTCATTTCCTCTGGAAAGGGAGACCATTTATCATGGGTTCTAAGCCCCGCCTCTACATGGCACACTTTCGCACCGGCATAAAATGCTGCTAATGCCGCAACTGAAGAAGTGGTGGTATCACCATGGACATACACATAGTCAGGCTTAAAATCTTCCAGCACCGGTTGGAGTCCTGTTATCAAATCAGCAGTCAAAGTATATAAATTCTGATTCGGTTTCATCAAATCCAAATCATAATCAGGTTGGATTTCAAAAAACTCCAACACCTGATCGAGCATTTCTCTGTGTTGCGCAGTTACACAGACTTTGGTCTCAAACTTAGCATGCTTCTGAAATTCTTTCACCAGCGGAGCCATCTTTATAGCTTCAGGACGGGTTCCAAAAATAATCAGATGTTTTGTAGTCTGCATCTCTATTGTAATTTTTCATTCCTGGAATGCTTTGTTTCATTCCTATAATTATTCCTTTATGAGCTAAGAAAAAGTACTATATAAGGTTAACCAAATACTTCATACCATTTTCTCTTTTTCGGACCTTCGGTATAATAGCCGTATCCATATTTATTGCCGTAACTCAAATTGATATTGCGAACATCATTCAGCACGATGGCAAATTTCCCTTTGGCATTTTCTCTTTGGATTTGCTCGGCAAATTCCATCATGTCTTTATCGGTATGTTCTGCCCGCATCACATACAGCAACAAATCCATATACCCGAGCAAATTAAAGGAATCGCTCACCATCAGCATCGGTGCCGTATCGATCACAATATAATCGTAGTGAGGTTTCAGCTCCTCCAACATCTTCTCAAATCTTGGACTCGCCAAAAGTTCCGTAGGGTTCGGCGCAATGCTTCCACTTGGAATCACCTCCAAATTAGCATTCAACTTAGAAGGTTCAATAAAGTGCTCGATTTCAGCAGTTCCTGAGGCCAAGTAATCGGATAAACCGGTAGAGGAAAGATTCATAAACCTCTTGAACTGAGGGTTTCGGATATCGGCTCCCACCAACAAGACCTTCCGGTTTTGCGCTAAAGTCAGCGCCGTATTCACACTGATCGTCGTTTTCCCTTCTCCTTTAATCGATGAAGAAACCAATAGGACAGAAGCCTGCCCCGGCACAGGCGGTTTAATGACAAACTTCAGGTTGGTCAGCATAATCCGGAACGATTCGGCAAATGAAGAGAAATCGTTGGTTCTAACCACGGCTTCTTCACCTTCTCCGCCATTGGGAATCTCTCCCACCACCGGAATATCCGGCAAAGCCTCCCGAATCTGACGGCGGCTGTGTACATAAGTATCAAGGGAGAATTTCGTATACAGGAACGCTCCAGGCAGCAACAATCCCAAAAGGACGGCTGTCAAATAAACGATATTTTTCTTAGGGGCTACCGGTTCTGAAAGGGTATAAGCCGGATTGACAATTTTAGCTTTCGGAGTGTTCACCGATAAAGCAATAGAGGTCTCTTCTCTTTTTTGCAAAAGATAAAGGAATAGGGCCTCTTTCAAATTCTGTTGTCTTTCAATGCTTCGGAAGATCTTTTCCTGTTGAGGAAATTTGCTCAGGCTGGAACCTGATTTGTTAATTTCTTCCTGCACCTGGCTCATCGAAATCTGCAACGTGGTACGTGATTTTCTCAGATTATCGCGAATCAACTCACGCATTGAAGCAATATCGCGGTTGAATTGCTGTACCGCCGGGTTGGAAGGCGTTGCTTGTCTCAGCGTACGGTTTCGCGTCAGCACCAATTGGTTGTATTCATTGATGACTTGATCGAGACCTGCCGGCATCCCGACATTGGTTGGCAGCAACTGGTCATTGGCTGAGGAATTGGCAATCCTGAGAACCGAATCCACCATCTCGAGTTGGGTTCCGATCTCCATCATCTTCTTGGTATTCTCATTGGCATTCTGCATACTGAGTTGTGCCTGTGCCTGGAGATCAGCAATTTTATTTTCTTGCTTAAAGTTTTCCTTCTGGTTTTCAATACCGCCCAATTCACCGGTAATCAACCGGAGTCTATCATCAATAAACGCAGCGGTGTTCATCGCCTCCGCATTTTTGTCTTTAATCGCATCGAGGTTGTACTTTTTAATCAGTTCATTGAGGATATCTTCCGATCGAATAGGATTGGTTCCAATGCGCGACAGTTCCATAATGCTCGACTTCTTCTGAGGAATAACAACCGTCAGAGACGCTTCAATTTGATCGGCAACAATTCTCGGATTGGTCAATTGAAGGGTAAGGGGTTTGTCGAAAGTAGTACCTGGGTTTCTGTTCAATACAAAAGTTCCAAAAGGAGCTTTTATAGGAATCCCATACGTCCCGGAAAGTTCTTGGTGAGCCCCTTTAAGCTTAAATTGATCAGCTCCTAACGGAGAAAGAGTATAGGTAAAAGATTTAAAACCCCGAGGGTTCACCAAGGAAAGGATACTGCCTTTTACAGGACTCGCTTCATACAATTCAACCTCTTTAACATTGCCTTCATTAATCGTTTTAACTTCCAAACCTAATGTTTTCACCACCTGCAAAATCAAGGGTTTGGATTTAACCACCGATACTTCATTATCCACTTCATTCGATGTCAATCCTGAAGGCAATGCCATGTTCTGAAAATCCTGCAGTCCCATAGAACCACCGGATTTGCCATCTGCACTTTTTATATATAGCGAGGCCTTACTCATATATTGAGGGGTTGCATAGCGCAAGTAAATCCATGCTCCTACTAAAGCCAAAATCATGCAACCTAAAAACAAAGGCCACCAACGGACATATCTTTGAATCTGCCTTTTGATTTGCCCACCATCGCGCTGGTTAAGGCTATTTTCTGTAAATTCCATTGAATTATCTTAATATCGTAATTAGTAAAGAAGCTACCCCAAGAACCACCCCACCAATCTGGAAGGCCAGGTTTCGGTTCGGATCAACATTCGCCGATTTTCTTTTAATAACATCTGGCTCTACATACAGCACATCATTCTGCTGCATATAATAATAAGGAGAAGAGGTAATGTTCTTATCGGTAAAATCAATAACGATCGTTTGATCGGTTCCATTCTCGTTTCTCACGAGTTTTACGTTAGTCCGGTCTCCGTAATCGGTCATATCCCCTGCCATTCCTAAGGCCTGAAGAAGCGTCACCTTATCGGATGCACTGGTATATTGCCCCGGCTTTTTCACTTCACCCAATACCGTAACATTGAAATTAAGCTGTCGGATCGACACCAATGGATCGGAAAGATAAGCATGCAAACGCTCTTCCAAATCCGCCCTCAATTGCGCCATCGTCATCCCTTTCACATAGAGTTTCCCCAATACCGGAAAGAAAAGATAGCCTTCATTGTCGATAAGATAACCCTGTGGAGCCGTTTGTGCCGCTTGGCCAGTTTGTACTTCGCCCGGATTACTCACCTGATTCATGGAATGGAGGTTAAAAGGTCTTACGGCAAATTCATCAAAAGCGGTGACTTTAATATCCAGTAGGTCGCCGGATTGCAAATGGGTTCCTTCAAAAACCGCCTGTTTTACTTGTGCTTCCGCAGCAGCCCGGTCGGTTTCCATATAGATCATATTTTCTTTGGGCTTACAAGAAGAAAACGCCAACAAAAGAACAAATAGATATAACGTGTTTTTCATCATCAAACATTAATAGATGCAAATATAGAAAAATAGTTTTTTACTGCAACAGTTTACTTCCTATTATATAATAAATGCAATACGCAGTAGGCTTTACGCTTTACGCAAGGGGTGATTGAGTTTTTGAGGGTTAAGAGGTTAGAAGGTTAGAGGGTTAGAGGGTTAGAGGGTTAGAAGGTTGTGAGTGATTGGGTGATTGGGTGATTGGGTGATTGGGTTTTTGAGGATAGTGCGGATTTTCTTTTTTCGGGAGAGATGCAAGAACCGAGAGTCAAGAGTCAAGATTTGAGATTCTAGATTCTAGATTTTAGATTTTAGAGGAAAGAACAAAGAGGAAAGAAAAATGACCATTCTATCATTACCCTACCTCCCTTAGAACAACGGAATATTCCCCTCTTTCGGAGGGGTGGCCCTTTGTCGGAGACGAAGGGTCGGGGTGGTTTTTCGGGAGAAGAAAGAGGAAAGAGGAAAGAAGAAAGAAGAAAGAAAAAAGAACCAAGAAAAATGACCATTCTATCATTATCCTACCTCCCTTAGAACAACGGAATATTCCCCTCCTCCGGAGGGGTGGCTCTTTGTCGGAGACGAAGGGTCGGGGTGGTTTTTCGGGAGAGAGCCAAGAACCAAGATGAGAGATTTTAGTTGAGAGTTCATGGTTGAGAGTTGATGCCATTGATTCAAAACTCAAACGTTCAATTACTCCCAGCTTATTGCTTAAAGCATAAAGCATATTGCCTACAGCAGCACTCAAAAACTCAATCACTCAAAAACCCCAATCAACTTTCTAACCCTCTAACCTTTTAACCCTCTTAACCTTCTCACCTCTTAACTTTTTAACCTTCAAAAACTCAATCCCTCCGACCTAGGAGATTTTTGCGTTAAGAAAAATTAAGATTTCTTCGTAAACAAATCTTCTAAATAATAAATGCATAAAAATCCCCACTGTTTGAGTGGCGGCAACAATATTGCTTTAACAACAAGACTTTCTTTCCGCCCGAGTTTTGGGGATTTTCTTAGAAGAAATCTTAATTTTTTAGCAAAAAGATCCAGTCTTGACTTTTTTGTTACTTTTTGTGTCAAGACAAAAAGTAAGGAAATAATAACCCTCGAAAGTCCGCCAAATCTCCAAAATCTGCGAGAGCCGCCATTACGCAATATGCAGTACGCTTTATGCCTTTGAGTGATTAGAAATCAAATCTGCAAAATCCAATAAATCTGCGACCCCTCATTTTCAAATCATCAAATTCCAAAATCCTCCTCACAGAAAGCATAAAGCGTACAGCGTATTGCCTACAGCAGCACTCAAAAACTTACCCACAACCCTCTAACCTCTTAACTTTTTAACTTTTTAACCTTTTAACCTTTTCGGAGAGATTCAAGAACCAAGAACCAAGATGAGAGATTTTAGTTGAGAGTTCATGGTTGAGAGTTGACGCCATTGATTCAAAACTCAAACGTTCAATTACTCCCAGCTTATTGCTTAAAGCATAAAGCATATTGCCTACAGCAGCACTCAAAAACTCAATCACTCAAAAACCCAATCACAACTTTCTAACCCTCTAACCTCCTAACCTCCTAACTTTTTAACCTTCTAACTTTCTAACCTTCTAACCTCTTACCCCTCAAAAACCCAACCACCCCTCCTATATTACATAATCATCAACAGTACCCCGTATTTACTCTATTAACATTAAATTAATATTAAAATATTTGCAAATTTCGCAAAGTCCTTTTATTTTTGAAAAAAATAAATACACATGATGAAAACTTTACTTTTACAGAGAACCCTCTCTAGTCCCAACTCCTGCAAAGCGGGTATAGAATAAGTCGCTTTTCCGGCGGTAGCATTTCTTTCCTTTATTTTCGACCTTGACCTCATGGAGGATTCAACATTTTAAATAATGTTGCAGACCGCGTATTGTATTGCGGATCCCCATCATGAAACCACGAAAAACTTTTCATCTTTAAAAACTTTAAAACAAATAAACATGAACAAAAAACGACCTTTTTACAGGAGAACCACCCTGGCCCTTTTTATGCTCCTCTGCTCCTTTTGGGGGTGGGGACAAGTTCTTCTCACCGAAGATTTTAATTATACCTTCGGAAGTCCACTTACCTCAAACGGATGGGCAGTTACTAGTAGTCTTGGTACAGCACCTATCGATGTTACCACCGGTTTAAGTTTTCCGGGATACGCCGGTTCAAATATTGGAGGAGCCGCTAATATCGATAATAATGGAGAGGATGTCAACAAAACTTTTGCGCCTTCCGGCACAGGGGCATTGTACGTTTCTTTTATGTTGCAAACTTCATCTACCACAAGTGCAGGTGGTTATTTTTTAAATTTAGGTCCTAATCCTATTGGAAATACTTTTGTTGCAAGGTTATTTGTTAATGCAACCGGTACAGGAGTTGGAATTTCAGAATCAGCTACCGCTCCTGCTACTTTTGTTAGCATTACTCCTGGCAATACCTATTTAGTTGTCCTTAAAAAAACGGCCTCACAAACAAGCCTTTATGTTTTCAACAGTTTGCCATCTGCTGAACCTCTTACAGCGGATCAGTCTTATGATTCCAGCACCAGTTCTGTTACTGTAGACAAGGTGGGTTCTTTTGCTCTAAGGCAATACAATACAACTCAAAGACAAATTGTAGATGGAATTAGAGTTGCTGGTAATTGGACTGATATTTTTCCGGCAACCCCCTCCTTCACTCTCACTTACACCGCCGGAGCGAATGGCACCATCGTTGGAACTTCACCGCAAACTGTTCAGCAAGGTTCGATCAGCACACCAATTACTGCGATACCCAATACCGGCTACCATTTTGTCAACTGGAGTGACGGGTCTATCACCAATCCAAGAATTGATGTAAATGTACAAGCCAACCTGAATGTAACGGCTAATTTTGCCATTAACCAATATACCGTAAGCTACAACGGCAACGGAGCTACAAGTGGTGCAGTGCCTGTTGATGCTGTTCCTCATCATTACGGAACTTCGGTAACCGTTCTCGGTGCCGGAGATTTAGCAAAAACAGGATTTTCTTTTAATGGTTGGAATACCTCCGCAAACGGATCGGGTATTTCCTATGCCGCAGGAGCAACGATCAATAGTATAGGAAGCAACACAACACTTTATGCGCAATGGCTGGATTACTCCATGCAGCCTCAAACCATTTCCTTTGGGGCATTATCCAATCAAACCTATGGGAATGCCGGATTCAACCTTAGCGCTACATCAAGTTCAGGACTCCCGATTTCTTATACCAGTTCTGATGAGAATGTTGCCTCTGTTTCCGGGAACACCTTAACCATTACCGGAGCCGGAAACACTACGATCACCGCAACACAAGCCGGAAACGAAAATTATCAAGCTGCTGAACCAGTAGCTCAGACTTTAACGATAGTTCCCAAAGCACTAAGCATTACCGGATTGGCCGTTACCCCTAAACCCTATGATGGAACCACAACTGCTACCTATACCGGAGGTTCATTATCTGGAGTGGTAGCTAGTGATGACGTAAGTTTTACAGGAACCGTTGCTTTTAACGATGCCACGGCAGGAGAGAACAAAGCCATGACCTCCAATTTTACCCTAGCAGGTACAAAACAGACAAACTACACCCTGGATCAGCCGGTACTGACCGGAACGATAAACAAAGCAGATCAGAGCATTACCGATTTTGTTGATCTCATAAAAAACAACAATGACCTTCCCTTTACTTTACCAGCTACTACCAACGCCGGCCAAACCGTAAACTACACCAGTTCTAACCAAAATGTAGCAACATTTAGCGGGAATACGGTAACCATCGTAGGGATCGGCACTACCACCATTTCTGCAACAGCAGCTGGAAACGACAATTACAATGCATTTCCAGGAGATGTATTGCTAACAGTAAACTTCAATGCAACCGCTTCACCCACCGCAATTGCAGCCACCCTTGTTTCCATGAATGGATTTACCGCCAACTGGAATGCCATGACCGGAGCTGAAACGTATGTTGTGGACGTAAGTGAATCTCATCCTGTTGCCACAAATTTGAACGAAGGATTTGAATCCGGCTTGCCTACTAGTTACACCTCAGGAAATGTGACCTTAAATGGTAAGCAATGGAGCATTACTGATGTCATTAGAGGAACAGAAAGAAACAGCGGAAGTTATTCAGCGCAATTGAGATCTGCTACTGGCTCCAATATCATTTCTCCTGCCCTCAACAAAGTAACTAAAATAGATTTTTATGTAAAATCAAGCACCTCAGGAGGATCAGTCCAAGTCAATATTTCCACCGATGGAGGAAGCACTTGGACGAAGGCACCAGGAAGTCCATTTACCGAATTAGCAACAACATGGACACCAATATCCATTACCCTACCCACCGCAACCACCGCCCCTACATTAATTCAATTTCGCAGAGCTGTAGGAACAATATATATTGATGATGTAATAATTGACTATACCGATTCCCAGCTCACTCCTCATAGTGGCTCCCCTTATACCGTCACTGCACCAGCAACTTCTGTGGAGGTAACAGGCCTCAGCGCTGATACTCCTTATGTGTACACGGTAAAAGCGGTCAATGCATCAATCACTTCTGCAGCGAGCAATAGTGTAGAAGTTACAACCTTAGCGGTTCCTACCTGGAACGGCACCGCATGGAACATCACTCCGGATGCAACTCAACCTGCGATCATCAACGGAGATTATTCCGGTCCTGCCTTCGAATCACAATCTTTAACCGTGAATGAAGAAAAAAACCTTACCGTAAACACTTATGTGAAAACCGGCAATGTGACCAACAACGGAAACATCATCGTGGCCAATAACGCCAACTTTGTACAAACCGGAACATTCACAGCCGGCAATGATTCTTCTTTTAAAGTAAGAAGGGATTCTAAAGAAGTCATCCGACAAGCCTACATCAACTGGAGCAGTCCGATGAAGGAATCCACTCAGACCCTCAAAGCATTCTCTTATGGAAAACTTGCTGATGGAGTAACCAATCAATCCACCACAGGAACGGTAGATAACCGTTTTTATACTTACAACAATGGAGGGTATGTCCAAGTTGCTGATCCCTACACCGCTACCTTCAACCTCCCGGGGAATGGCTACCTCATCCGTACCCCAAATGATTTTACGACTACTCCTCAAGTATTCCAAGCTCAGTTTGAAGGAAAAGTGCCCAACTCCGGAGACATCAACTTCGATCACTTTGCTCTTGGAGGCAGCTTCATTTTATTAGGAAACCCTTACCCAAGTGCCATTTCAATAAATGACTTTTGGACAAGAAATCCAGACACTACCGGCACTGTCTATATTTGGAATAGCAGCGCAACCATGGATGGTAATGGAAATTATTTGGGAACCAATTATAACACCTACTCCTCAGCAGGATCTGTTCCTACAGGTGCTATCAACGGTTATATTCCAGTTGGGCAAGCTTTCTTCGTAGACCGTACCTACATCGATCCTTTTGTTTTCACCAACAGTATGAGAAGAACCGCAGAAACAGGCACTTATAGCAAAGGAACAACCAACGATCGTTTCTGGTTGGAAATGAAGACTCCATCGGGGGCTAAACCGCAGTTATTACTGGCTTTCAATACCGCAGCGAGTACAGGATATGATCAAGGATATGATGCCAAAATGATCGACAACAACGCAGATGTGCTCTACACCACCGTCGATGATAAAAAACTCGTCATCGATGCCCACGGAGCGTTTAACGAGACCGATTCCTTTAGCCTCGATGCCAATTTCGCACAAGCAGGAACCTACACCATTAACATCCTTCAAAAAGAAGGAATATTCAGCGACTCCCAGAAAATATTCCTGAAAGACAACGTGACCGGAACCCTCACCGATCTCTCCGCCGGAGCTTATTCTTTTAACGCTGATGCCGGGGTACAATCCAAACGTTTCACGCTTGGGTTCAACACCGATAGAACGTTAGGTACTGATATCACAACCAAAAGTGAAGTGACCATTTTCAGTGCCAGCAAGGATGTACATGTGAAAGCGGACGAAAAAATCACAGCTGTAGAAATCTACAACATGAGTGGTCAACTGATTGCCTCTGATAAATCCCAGGCAAAAGAAAAAATAATCGCAGTTCCATACACCGGAGTCGTACTTGTGAAAGTAAAACTGGAAAACGGAAGAACACCAATGAAAAAACTAATCCTTCAATAATCTTATTATGAAAAAATACATCACCCTCACAGCGCTGTTGTTATTGACCGGGTTCAGTTCCGCACAATCGAGTGAGCGCTTTTATGACACCGAAAGCACCTATAAAACCACTGCTGCAGCTGCAGATCCCGGAACAGGGGGAGGCATTGGCGGAGAAGATCCTGTACCTGCCCCAATAGATGATTACCTTCCTGCACTGCTCATCGTTGCCTTGGCAATGACAGCCTACTACGCTAGGAAGTTAGGGGTTAAAAGGTTAAGAGGTTAGAGAAAGTTAGAGGCTTCCAGAAATGGGGGTCTCTTTTGGTTTATTAGAGGCAAGAGCCAAGAGTCAAGAATCAAGACAATAGATAATAGATAATAGACGAGGTTAGATTTAAGCGGTAAGCTTTCGCAGATTTTAATTTCTAATCCCAATAGGCGTAATACGCACTCCTTAAAGCTTACTCCTGATCGCTGATCGCTAGTCTTTTCTCTTTCCTCTTTCTTCTTTCTTCATACCTCATACTTATTACATCACCCCTCACTCCTCCTCCGCTACCCTCAAAATCTCCTCATACTCAAACCCTCTTCCCATCAGGTATTTGATGGTTTTGGATTTCTTTTGGTAGGCTTTTCCGGATTGGCGGGAAATATAGGATTCATAGAGTTTCTTTAAGGTTTTTTCGTAATCGGCATCATCGATTTCATCGAAACAATTATTGATGAGCTTTTCGGGCACACCTTTGAACTTCAAGTGGTTTCGGATTTTGTTACGTCCCCAGGATTTGATGTTGAACTTTCCGCGGATGTAGCTTCGGGTAAAACGTTCTTCGTTCAGGTAATTTTCCTGCATTAAGTAGAGCAGAATTTCGTCTTTCGCTTCGGGGATGAGGAGAAAATCATGCATTTTCTGCGCAACTTCCTGATGACAACGATCCTGGTAAACACAATAGTTGACCATTTTCTGTTTGATTTCGAGGAAAGTATAGGATTTTTTCTGTTCCATCATCACGACACAGGAGTTAGACGAATGCTCAACGTTCCATTCAATTGAGAGACAAATTTAAAGAATAAAAAGATCAGAAGCGATGCCATCTGCCAAAAACCAATGCTTTTCGGGTATTCTCAGGTGTCCATTTTCTATGATGAGGATTCCGCTATCGAGTTTCGGAGCGGTATTCTTTTGAAATTCTTCTTGGATGTAATCATTGAACTTGCCTTCCATTTGTTGCAAATCAACGCCCCACATCGTTCTCAGACCAATCATCATCATTTCATTGAACTGCTCTTTTTCAGTGAGAATTTCACTTTCCTTGGCTAAAGTATTCTGATTCAATGCATCAATATAGCGACGGTTATTGGCGATATTCCAGCTTCTTTCATTGCTGCCGTTGTAGGAATGGGCAGACGGACCGATACCTAGGTATTCATGCGATTTCCAGTAGGCGGAATTGTGCCGGGAATGAAAACCGGGTTTCCCGAAATTCGAGATTTCGTAATGATCGAAGCCATGGTCTTTGAGAAAATCCACCATATAGGAAAACTCCTCATGTTGCTCCGACTCTTTCGGTGCCGCAACTTTTCTTTGTTGAATCCATTGGTTCAAAGCGGTTTTGGGTTCCACCGTAAGGGCATACGAAGAAATATGAGGCACAGAAAGCGCAATCACTTTCCGAAGATTCTCTTTCCAAATATCAAAATTGGAACTTGGGGAACCGTAAATCAAATCGATGCTGATATTTTCAAACCCAAAATCCTGTGCTCTTTTAATAGAATCTTCCGCTTCACCGGCATTATGAGCTCGATTCATGAGTTTTAAATCTTCATCAAAAAAACTTTGAGTCCCTATCGAAAGACGGTTCACTGGGGAATTGGCCAAAACTTTAAGAAACTGCGCATCCAAATCATCAGGATTGGCTTCGAGCGTGATTTCAATATCTGGGTCAAATACGAAATACTTCAACACCTCATCCATCAAAGAATTCAGCTCATCCACTTTCAATAAAGATGGCGTTCCACCACCGAAATAAAGAGATTTTATGGTCTTATTTTGGAGTTCATCTTTACGAAGAAAAATCTCCTTTTTCATCGCAGACAACATTTCATCTTTAAAAGTCAATGAAGTAGAAAAATGAAAATTACAATAACTACATTTCTGTTTGCAAAAAGGAATATGAAGATAGAGCACTTTGGTTGATTTTTAGCTTTAAGCAGTACACAATAGGCTTTATGCTATCGGGTCGTCAAAGGTAGAAAATTATTTTAAGAGAGAAGACGCGAGATTCAAGATTCAAGATTCAAGACACTAGATGATAGATAATAGATGATAGACAATAGAATGTACAATGTATGAAGTATGGAATGTGAATTAGAGATTATAAATTTTAGATGAAAAATCCAATAAACCCAAAAATACTATTATCTATCAAAATTCATAAACCCTTTGCTAAGCGAAGCGCCTTTGCACTACTAAGAAAAGAGCCAAGATGTAAGAACCGAGATTCTAGATTTTAGATTTTAGATTTTAAATGGATGATGGATGAGTATGGTGGATGGTATCCGTCCCTGAATCTGCTGAATTCGAAAAATCAGCGAGAACCATTATAATTGACTATTGCATAAAGCGTACTGCATATTTCTTAAAGCTTATTGCGTCCTCCCCATTTTCAAATTCCCAAATTGCCTTCATCCTTCATACTTCATCCTTCATCCTTCATACTCAATACCTATACCCCCTCGTATTGATAAAATTCTCCAGATTATAACCCACAGTTAACATAAAACTGTTTCCTGCATATTGTTGGATATCTGAAAGACCGAAGTTATACGTTGCGCCAAAGGTAAAACGGTTGAGTTTTGCTTTTACAATGGGAGAAATACCGATATTCTGGTTGCCATATTGGCTTTTTGCGGTTCGGAAACTAGCTCCTGCGGAAAAGGAATTGTCATAACCCAAAACCGTCGCCATCAAGTTAAAATCAGCCATTCGGGAAGAATTGGTACTGAAATTCATCAACACCGATGGAGAAACATAAAATTGCTCATTCAGATAAAAATCATATCCCGCATTGAAATTAAATTTGGTCGGTTCAGGTTCTATACCATTAACGATAGGAATATCGTTGGTGAGGGCGATATCGTTCACGGAAACACCTCCGAATAAATTACGGTAAGTTACCGCCATTCCCAAATTGGCATAAACGAGGAAAAGATTATTGGGGTCTGAACCCAAAGTTGGATCACCCGGATCTTGTGGATTAAGTTTCGCCAAATCGATGTGCATATTGTAGAAATTCACACTCGTACCGAAAGAAAATTGGCTTATGCGTTCGCCATCGTCATCAATTGGGATAAAATAGGAAGCTCCGGCACCAATTCCATTCGAGGAAATCGCACCATTTTGGTCTCTGAAAAAAGTAAGTCCTGCACCTACTCGGTCAAAAATATTGGCATGCAACCCAATCGATTGTACATTAGGCGACTCATCGAAATTGGAAAACTGTTTTTGATAGTTCAAATTCAGCACCACATCATCGGTCTTTCCGTAATGTGCTGGGTTGAAAAGAAAATCGCCATCGAGCAGGTACTGTTGATACAAAGGGAGCGTTTCCTGAGCTTTATAAAAAACAAAGGAAAGAAAAATGAAAAATGCAGTTCCTATTTTTCTCATCATGAGGGACTTGAATATTGACAAATATAACAAACTTTTGATACTTACTGTTCCAAATAACGTCTCCACTTTGCGATGGCCTCTTCCATATCGGCGGGCATCGGACTCTCGAAGTACATTTCCTGTTTGGTGGTCGGGTGAATGAATCCGAGGGTATGCGCGTGCAAAGCGTGTCTCGGCAACACTTCGAAGACATTTTTTACAAATTGTTTGTATTTCGGAAGGTTCACTCCTTTTAAAATCTGATGTCCTTCATAGCGTTCATCATTAAATAAAGTATGTCCGATATGCTTGAAATGCGCGCGAATCTGGTGGGTGCGTCCGGTCTCGAGTTTGCATTCCACCCAAGTCATGTATTTAAACCTTTCGAGGACTTTATAATGCGTCACCGCATGTTTCCCAAAGCTTCCGTCTTCGAAAACTGCCATCTGCATTCTATTTTTCAAGTGTCTTCCGATATGTCCGGTGATGGTTCCTTGATCTTCAGTTAAATTTCCCCAAACGAAAGCCCAATACAATCTTTTGGTGCTTCTTTCGAAGAATTGTTTAGCAAGGAAACTCAGCGCATATTCATTTTTAGCAACCACAAGCAATCCGGAAGTATCTTTATCGATTCGGTGCACCAATCCTACCCGATCAAGGTCAGATTTTAATCCATTTTCCTCAAAATGAAAAGCCAACGCATTCACCAAAGTGCTGTGATAATTTCCATGTCCGGGGTGAACCACCATTCCTGCAGCTTTATCGACCACCACCAAATCATCATCTTCATAGACGATATTAATAGGGATATCCTGAGGAATAATGATATTTTCGCGTCGCGGATGAGCGAGCAAGACTGAAATCTGGTCGCCGGGTTTCACGCGGTAGTTTTGTTTGACAGGAACGCCATTTACCACCACATTTCCGGCACGACAGGTTTGGGAGATCTTATTTCGGGAGGAGTTTTGTCGGAAGATCAAAAGAAATTTATCAATCCGCAAAGGCTCTTGGTTTTTATCTACGGTAATGTTTAGGTGTTCGTACAACCCCGCCGACTCGGCTTCAGGAGCTTCCTGACTGAGCAATTCTTCGTCTAAATATGCTTCGTTTTCTTCGTGCATGAGAGTAAAAAAGCTTCAACTTTCGCTGAAGCTTTAGGTTTTTATCTGATTAAAATACTATTCAACGATGACCTTCTTGGCTTTGGGTTTTTCTACCGGTTTCACCGTGGTGGTGGTTTTCAGCGTGGAATTGCTGGTCGTTGTTTTAGGTTTGTTGTCGAACGTGGTTTTTGCAGGTTCCGTTTTCGTAGCTTCCTGTTTAGGGGTTTCTGCTTTTGATGTTTCCGCTTTCGGTGTTTCTTTTCTAGGCTCCACTACCCTTGGCGCAGGTTCCGTATAAACCGGAGTTTCGTAACGAACAGGCGGCACTGTAGTATCGATTTTTATGCGGTATATGGAATTGAGCTGATTGATTTTAGCACCCATTTCTGCCGGCGTTTTCTTACTTGCCCAAATATCAATTTGCATTCCCTGATCCCGAACATCAAAAGAGGCCGGATCTTGGTAATAAACAATATCGGAGTCGTCTTGTCCACCGTCTTCATGTTCTACCAATCCAACTTCGAAAAGATTTTGTGTTATTATCGCTTTTGCTTCTTGAACGGTTAATCCCACTAAATTGGGTACGGATATATTTCTTTTCGGTCCTGCTCCAATCACCAAATCAATGGTGGAGAATCTTGGCAACAAAGTTCCTGGTTTCAAAGTAGAGCCGTTGTACATCATTCTGATCACGGCATCACGCTGTATGCTAGGTTCAAATATGGTATCTCCCACTTTCAGTCCCACTTGTTCTAGCTGTCGGAATGCCAAACCTTTATACCGATCTAATACATCGGGTACGGAAACCTGAGCATAAGTTTTAGGATTTACTTTTAACATAATGGTACGGCCGTCTTTTACGCGGGAACCCGGTGACGGATAGATCTGTAAAACTTGAAAAGGACGGTATCGGGGATCGTATTTAAAACTGTCAACTTCATAATCCAAACCGGTATCATCGAGAATTTTGATGGCATCGTGTACCGATCTGTTGATCACATTAGGAACTGCGATTTCCTTGCCGTGGTTGGTATGAATCTCCAACCATCGGAAAGTAAGCCAAACCAATCCTGTGAAAACGGCTACTGCCAAAAGAATATTTACCAGAACTTTCCAGTGGAAAAGCGATTTAAGCATATTTCTTGATCTTTATTATAGATGCAAAGATATAAAATTATCTTTTCGGAACTCTGCGATTTTTTTTACCCGCCTTTTTTTAATGATAAAAAGTTTGGAAATATTTATCTTTGCCTACTAAAGCAAATCAATGATTTTATCCATGACAGGCTTCGGAAGAAGCGAAGGCGTTTTCGAAGGCAAAAAAATTACCATCGATATCAAATCCCTCAACAGCAAATCTTTTGACCTGAGCATCAAAATGCCGCTGAGATACAAAGAAAAAGAATTTGAAATCCGCAAACTTCTCAACGACAGCATCCTGCGCGGAAAGGTAGATTGCTACATCAACTTGGAAACTTTAGACAGTTCCAATGATGTGAACATCAACCACGAGTTGGTAAAATCTTATATGGACGAACTGAAAAAAATCTCCGGCGACGGTCCCGATTACGAATACCTAAAAATGGCCATCAGAATGCCCGAAGCCATCTCTACCAGACCCGATGAACTGAATGAAAACGAATGGTTGCTGCTCACCGAATTGCTTAATAATGCCTTAGAAAAATTCAATAATTTCAGAAGAACTGAAGGCAATATCCTTCATGAAGAACTGAAACGCAATATCCACAATATTGAAACTTACCTTTCGATGGTAACTCCTTTTGAAGGAATCCGACTCGATACCATCAAAGAAAAATACCGCAGCACACTGAACGAATTCGACAATATCGATGAAACCCGTTTCTATCAGGAAATGGCCTATTTCACAGAAAAGCTGGATATTTCAGAAGAAAAAGTGCGGCTTACCCAGCATTTGAAATATTACACCGAAGTCATGAAAAACGAAGATTTCAACGGAAAAAAACTGGGCTTTATTTCCCAGGAAATGGGCCGAGAAATCAACACTTTAGGTTCAAAAGCCAACCACGCAGAAATCCAGAAACTCGTGGTGATGATGAAAGACGACCTCGAAAAGATTAAAGAACAAACGCTTAATGTGTTGTAGTTGAGAGTTGAGGCTTGAGAGTTGAGGGTTGAGGGTTGAGGGTTGATGACAACCGACAAACATTTCGACTTAGGAAACGGAAGCGTTAAGAAATTTTGAATAAGTTCCGTTAAGAAATTTCCAGTGTTTGAGTGGCGGCAAAAATTTTTCTTAAACAACGAAGTTTTCTTTCCGCCCGAGTTTGGAAATTTTAGGAAATTATTCAAAATTTTAGCTGAAGTTTCCAGTCTTGAATTTTTGGTTCTTTTGTTTCAAGACAAAAGAACATTTAAATCAAATATTTATACTTGTTCTTAATCGCATCATTGCAGATAAAATAATGTTCATGAATCCAACAATTTCTTTCGATGTTCGATTCATCAAAAAATTTAAAAAGCACTTATGAATAAAGTGATCATATTTTCAGCCCCTTCCGGGAGCGGCAAAACCACTTTGGTAAAACACTGTCTGCAGCAATTTCCGCAATTGCAGTTTTCCGTTTCAGCAACTACCAGAGCTTTGAGAGGTGAAGAAATTCACGGAAAAGACTATTTTTTCCTTTCAGTAGAAGCATTTAAAAAACTGATTTCAGAAAATGCTTTTGTAGAATACGAAGAAGTGTACCACGACAAGTTCTACGGAACCCTGAAATCGGAAGTAGAAAGAATTTGGAACGAAGGAAAAGTGGTGATTTTTGATGTAGATGTAAAAGGAGGAATTTCCCTTAAAAAATATTTTGGCGAGCAAGCCCTTTCCATTTTCATCATGCCGCCTTCGATCGAAGAACTAGAACGCAGATTAGTTTCCCGCGCCACCGACGATGCAGAAACCATCCGAACAAGAGTGGGAAAAGCGTCCGAAGAAATGACCTTCAAAGATCAGTTTGACAAAATAGTGGTTAATAATGATTTGGATGAAGCCAAAACTTCGGTGGAGCAGCTTCTGAAAAACTTTCTGAGCGCATGAAAATCGCTATCATCGGCGGCGGATGGGTAGGTAAAAGACTGGCCAAATACCTGTACGAAAGGAATCATCACGTCATCGTGACTACCACTTCTCCCGAAAAACTCACTGAATTAAAAACGGTAGCAACAGAAGTCCATGTGCTGGATTTCTCTAAAGTTTCCAACACAGATTTCCTGAACGATGTGGAAGTAGCCATCTTCAGCATGCCGATTTCCAAAAACAGCTGGCATAAAGGGTTTGAAAACATCGAAAATCGTTTTCCAAAAACAATGCTGTTCAGCTCTACGGGAATTTATCCCCAGAAGAACGGAATCTTTACTGAAAAAGACACTCAAGATTTGCGAACCGACATTCTTGATTCCGAAATGTTGGTACTGAAAAAATATCCTCAAACCCTTATTCTGCGCTTTGGCGGACTGATGGGCGACGAAAGGTCTCTTCAGAATTTCTTCAGAAACAAAGAAATCACCCACCCTGAAAAACGGGTTAACTACATTCATCACGAAGACATTTCAGCAATTTCAGAACTACTAATTCACTCCGACAAAACATCTGAAATTTACAATATCGTGGCTCCGAAACACCCTTCCATAGGAGAAATTTTAAATAAAGAAAATCATAATGCCTCTGCGGATTCAGATCAATTAGCACAAAGAATAATTTCTTCCGAACTTTTAATTCAAGAATTTAACTATACTTTTATCCATCCGAATCCTAAATATTTTTAATGGATTAACGGATTCAGTTTAAAATCAAAACCATTAATTAACCCTTCAATGATCAGGATTTCCGACGAAACATTTACGAAAAAGGATTTTACCCAAAACCCTTTGGAAAGTGGCGAATACGAGAACTGTGTTTTCGAGAATTGCATTTTTTATGAGAGCCGACTGACTGAAATTTCTTTCTCCAACTGTGATTTTAATGACTGCGATTTGAGTTTGGTTAAAATCCACAACACGGCTTTTCGGGAAGTGAAATTCAATAACTGTAAAATAGTTGGCGTTAATTTCGAGTCGGCCAACGATTTTGGTTTGCGTTTCAGTTTTAAAAATTCTAACCTTTCGCACACTGTTTTCTATAAAAAAGACCTCAGAAAAACCTTTTTCGACCATTGTTTGCTCCGAGAAACCGATTTTACCGAAGCTAATTTAATGGAAAGTTCATTCGCCCATTCTGATCTTTCGGGAAGTATTTTCGATCAAACCCATCTCGAAAAGGCAGATTTTACCGAGGCGCTGAACTTCCGCATCATTCCGGAAAACAACTTTATGAAAAAAGCCCGGTTTTCGCAACACCACCTCTCCGGATTGCTGTTGCACACCGGAATTGAAATTTCATAATCTGTTTCAATGAAATTTACTATTTTTATACCTTATTAAATTCATCAAAAATGAGCACTGAAACATTAGATAAAGCAAAGTCAAATCTTCCGGTAAGAGGATTTTTAAAAATAGACGACCTCGTAATCCCACAAGGTGAGGAGTTGAAACAAGCGATTCTCGACCTTAAAAAAGAGAAAAACGCTGTGATTCTCGCACATTATTACCAACCAGCAGAAATTCAGGATATCGCTGATTTCCTTGGAGATTCGCTTCAACTGGCAAGACAGGCAAAAGATACTGATGCAGACATGATTGCCTTCTGCGGCGTACATTTCATGGCAGAAGCAGCGAAAATTTTGAACCCAACTAAAAAAGTAGTTCTTCCCGATACACAAGCGGGCTGTTCTTTGGCCGACGGCTGTAGTGGTGAAGGACTTCGCAAAATGCGCGAGCAACATCCGAATGCTTTAATCGCAACTTATATCAACTGTAATGCGGAAACGAAAGCAGAATCTGACATTATCGTAACGAGTTCCAACGCGGAAACCATCATCGAAGCGTTACCGAAAGACCGCCCGATTATTTTTGCTCCAGATAAAAATTTAGGTCGCTATCTTTCCAAAAAAACAGGCAGGGACATGATTCTTTGGGACGGAAGCTGCATCGTTCACGAAGCGTTTTCGATGGAAAGAATTGCCAAACAACTGGCTGAAAACCCTGATGCTAAACTGATTGCCCACCCAGAAAGCGAATCTGCAGTTTTGGATCTGGCACATTTCATCGGATCCACTTCCGCGCTTTTAAATTATGTTGAAAAAGACGATTGCCAGAAATTCATTGTGGCCACCGAAGAAGGAATTTTGCACGAAATGCACAAGCGCGCTCCGCACAAAGAACTCATTCCAGCATTGGTTTTCGATGAAAGCTGCAACTGCTCGGAATGTTTCTACATGAAACGCAACACGATGGAAAAATTGTACCTCTGCATGAAATACGAACTTCCAGAAATTTTAATCGATGAGGAATTGCGATTAAAAGCCCTGAAACCAATTGAAGCAATGCTAGAGTTGAGTAAGACAATAAAATAAATTTGTACAGTGTACAAAAATAAAAAAGAATGACCTCAAAAATTTTTCTCGAAAACATAAAAATCTACGCGTACCACGGAGTTTTGCCTGAGGAAAATCTCGTCGGGACTTATTATCTGGTGAATGGCGAGTTCCACGCCGACCTTTGGAAAGCCACGGAAACCGATGATCTGAACGACACCATCAGTTATGCCGATTTGAATGAAATCATCCACAATGAAATGGCGGTTCCGAGCAAACTTTTGGAGCATGTTGCAGGAAGAATCATCAAAAAGATTCACGAACAATTTCCGCAGATTTCTTTTATTAAAATTAAAATCACCAAAACCTCGCCACCGATGAAAGGTGAAATGGACGGCGCAAGTGTGGAGTTTGAAAAAACATTCTAAAAAACCTATCCAATTTTAGGGAAACATCAAAATAAGCGGGCTTTAGCCCGCTTATTTTTTGAACAATTTGATCGCTTTATCCTAATTTTAAAATTCATTCCACCAAACCCTTCCTTGAATCTAGATTCTCGATTACTCCAATAAAAAATTTAAAATAAGCGACATTAGTTCCTTTAATAACAAAACTAAAAACAACTTAGGAGATTTTTGCGTGAAGAAAAATTTTAATTATTTCATGAACGAATCTTCAACGAATCAAGCATAAAAATCCCCACTGTTTGAGTGGCGGCAAAAATTTTACTTTAACAACTAAACTTTCTTTCCGCCCGAGTTTTGGGGATTTTCTTAGAAATAATTAAAATTTTTTAGCAAAAAGATCCAGGTCTTGAATTTTTGGTTCTTTTGTTTCAAGACAAAAGAACATGAAAACCATCTAAAAAGTAATTAAAAGTGAACTTCATCCCTTCAATCCAGTCCTCATCCCCGAAATATTTTCAGTAAATTTGCGATGGAAGAAATTGTACTTCCAACAACCCCACAAGCTTAAAAAAGACCAATGAAATATATTATCTTTTCGCTATTTTCTGCCCTGCTTTTAAGCATTTCCTGGCCTACTTACGGCATTCCTTTTTTCATTTTTTTTGCTCTTGTTCCTTTGTTAATGATGGAACACGACATTTCAAAATTTTCCAAGATTAAAAACAAAGGAAGTCTCATTTTCGGACTTTCCTACCTCTGTTTCGTGATTTGGAACATCGTAACAACCGGTTGGCTTTATGGTTCCAAAAATCCGGATGGAAGTCATTCTATTTTAGCAGTAGCGATTCCTGTAGTCGTAAATTCATTGCTGTATTCGATTGTTTTCCAGCTTTATCATTGGTATAAAAAAATTCAAGGAACGTATTTCGGTTTGGTATTCTTTGTCGCCATTTGGATGGCTTTCGAGAAATTCCACCTCAGCTGGGAACTGACTTGGCCATGGCTAAACCTCGGAAACGTTTTTGCCGATTATCCGAAACTGATTCAATGGTACGACACTTTCGGAGCGACCGGCGGAAGTTTCTGGATTTTATTGATTAACGTGTACGTTTTTTACACTTTAAGAATCTGGGAAGCGGGAAGAAAAAGAAAATCTTTAATCATCAATTCAGCGGTTCTCGCAGGCGCCGTTGCAATTCCAATGCTGATTTCATTAGTGAAATATCAGAATTTCGACGAAAAACCCATCGGTTCGGTGAATGTTTTAATGCTGCAACCCGACCTCGATCCTTACAACGAAAAATATTCAAAAGACAGCTTAAGCATTTTAAATGAATTGTTGACTTTAGCCCAAGAAAGCTCCCCGAAAATCAATCAACCCAACCAGATTGATTATTACATCGGTCCGGAAACCTCGCTTCCTGGTTATGGTTCTATCTCGGAAAGTGGTTTTGAGCAAAGCACTTTATTGAATTCGGTAAAAGGCTTCCTCGCCCAACACCCCAAATCAGTTTTTACCACCGGTATTTCTTCGCATCAGTTTTATCCGGATCCCAATAAAAAATCGGAAACGGCCTATCAAACCTCCGATGGAATATATGTGGACAGCTATAATTCTGCAGTACAAATCATTCCGAACCAGAAAGTACAGGTTTACCACAAAGGGAAACTCGTTCCTGGAGTTGAAATTTTCCCTTACATCCACGTGTTGAAACCGCTTTTAGGTGATGCAATGCTGAACCTCGGCGGAACGATTGCTTCCCTCGGAATTGATAAAGAAAGAAAAGTGTTCAGCAATCCTTACAACAAAGGAAAAATAGCGCCTATCATTTGTTATGAAAGTATTTATGGAGAATTCGTGACTGAATATGTGAAAAACGGTGCCAATTTCCTCGGCATCATGACCAATGATTCCTGGTGGGGCGTTACCCAAGGTCACAAACAGTTGATGGCCTACGCGAAACTTCGCGCCATAGAAACCCGCCGTGAAATTGCCCGATCAGCCAACAGCGGAATTACTGCTCATATCAATGCGAAAGGCGATGTGATGGCGGATACGCTTTATGGAGACCAAACTGCTTTGTTTGCAAAAGTAAATCTTTACGACAAGATGACTTTCTATACCAGAGCAGGCGATTTGCTGACAAGAATTTCGATTTTTGTTTTAGGCTTCTTGGTATTCTACACAATGATTAAGCAGTTTCAAAACCGTAAAAAAGCGTAAAGACTTCTCGATGATTGTGCGGAATATTATGTTTAAAGAAATCTGCAAGATTTGCCAAATCTGCGAGAGGTCATTTATCACTCTCGCAGATTTAGCAGATCATAAAGTTTATCAATACATTGTACATCATACTTTTTACATTGTACATGAAAACATCGGTGTAAGACTCTATTTATTCCCGTTAGATTTTTTGTAATTAAAATGATTCAGCAACAAACGGATTTCGCTGAATTCAAAATCATTAGGAAGCGCTTTTTTCCATTCTGATAACGTGGCATGATCGCTGTTTTCTTTGAATGCTTTTTCGAAAGTTTTTATTTTTTCCTTGTCAAAAACTCTGTTCAAATCGAGTAAACCTTGCTCGGCAAACTTCGCCAGATGCCCGTAAATCGTTTCGGTCACCAATCCTCTTTCCTTTGCAATTTCGGGAATCGTTTTGCCTTCTTCAAACAAACGAAACGTGAGAATTTGGGACGGAACTTTGACAATTTTGGTGGTCACTTCCACTTCATTTTCCTTATCGAAAAGCGGAGTTTCCAATAAATGAACTTCTTTTAAATCATTCAAATAATCTTCTAGATCATCCAAAAACACACGGAAATCTTCATTGTATTGTTTCAAACCTTTCACGCCTTTGGTT
This sequence comes from Kaistella montana, assembly GCF_024436175.1. Lineage (GTDB taxonomy): Bacteria > Bacteroidota > Bacteroidia > Flavobacteriales > Weeksellaceae > Kaistella > Kaistella montana. The sequence continues at coordinate 73,023 of NZ_JANFQP010000002.1, forward strand.
TCGGAATAAAAATCTTTTAAAGGAGCAAAAACTTTGGCATTAACATTCGTAAAAAAGAAATTCACTGCCCCTCTGGCTTTAGCTTCAATTTCGCTCCATTCTTCTTTTCCTTCGATGAATTTTCGGGTTTTCTGTTGAATAATTTTCTCAAATTTTCCGAAAACTTCCGCTAGTTTTCCGGCTTCAGGTTTGATGCCTTGGTAAAGAAATTTTATTTTGTCTTTATCTAATCCACGGCTGTGAATCGCAGAGTTGTGCCATTTTTCCAGATCTTGCAAAATCCATGCATTGGCGATACGGTTGATGACTTTCTGGATGCTGTAATCGTATTTTTCAGCGTTCAGTATTTCTTCAATCCGGTTATTGGCGTGGGTTTCATCCTGAAACTTCGAAACTCTTTTGTCTGAAAAAATGACTTCAGGAGTGATTTTAGATTTTAAAACAATCCCTTCCAAAGTTCGGCAACGGGAAAGCGCGACATAAACCTGACCCGAAGCGAAAGATTTTCCAGCATCGATGATCAAACGATCAAATGTTAATCCTTGAGATTTATGAATTGTTACCGCCCATGCCAATCGAATCGGATATTGCTTGAAACTTCCCAAAACTTCTTCTTGAATACTTTTGTCCTCCCCCAAAGAATATTTTTTCTGTTCCCAGGTTTCTTTTTTAAGTTTATAAATTTCGTCCTCCCCATCGATAATAACACTCACTTCTTTTTCGTCCACGTCTACAACTTCAGCCAACTTTCCGTTGAAATAGCGACGTTCTCCACTTGCATCATTCCTGATAAACATAATTTGTGCACCTACTTTCAGTTCTAAAATTTCATCATTCGGATATTGGTTTTCATTGAAATTACCAATGATTTCAGCTTTATAAAACTGAGATTTTCCAGGTAGATCAGCCAGTTTTTTCTGATTGATTTCATCGGCCATCTTATTATGGGAAGTCAGGTAAACGTAAGGTTCATCGGTAGGTTCAAAATCGGGAATGTATCTTTCATTCAGGGCATCAAAATCGATATCTCCAATTTCACCGTCACGGATTTCATTCAGAATATCTAGAAATTTTTCATCTTTCTGACGGTACACGGTGGTTAATTCCAAAGTAATTAACGGCAACTCTTTCAGCGCATAACTGTCGAAGAAAAAAGGGGAATTGTAATATTGTTTCAGCACATATTCGTCTCTGACAACCGGCGGAAGCTGGTATAAATCTCCAATAAAAAGCATCTGAACACCACCGAATTTCTGCTGGTTTCTGCGGACATGCCGAAGTGAAAAATCCATCATATCCAGAACATCCGCCCGCAACATGGAAACCTCATCAATAATAATAATTTCAATTTCGCGAAGCAGCTTTAGTTTGTCTTTCCGGTATTTGAAATGATGCATAAGGTCGGCAATATTGTTGGCGATATTGCTGTCAATCCTTTCTGTAGTAGGAAGAAAAGTCCTCAAAGGGAGACCAAACATAGAATGAATCGTCACTCCACCGGCATTGATGGCAGCAATTCCTGTGGGAGCCACAACAATAAATTTTTTGCGGGTTTTACTCACAAAATCGTTCAGGAAGGTAGTTTTCCCGGTTCCCGCTTTCCCGGTGAGGAAAATACTTCTGCTGGTATGTTCGGCTAAATGGAAGAGAGATTCATTCATCGTTCAAATTTAAAGAAAATCATCTGCTTTTCCCTCAATTCTTCATCAGTTGCTTTCAAAAATAGGGACATCGTAGATGAAATGACCTTTTCTTTCGTTAAAATTATTCTAAATTTCACCATTGCTGAACAAAAAGGCGATATTTTTGCAACACAAAAAAGTAAATTGAAAAAAATGAAAAACCTACTCATCATTGGTTTTGCCACACTATCATTGGCTGCATGCCAATCTAATAAAACGGCGGTAGAACCTGAAACACTTCCCAAAGATATCGCCTTGAAGCCAGACAATAACCTGTCTCAGCAGCAAGATAAAGAAAAACTTACCCAACTGATCAAAGAAATTGAAACGATGGCGACAGCACAAACCTGTACCAATGCTTCTGACTGGAAATTCACTGCCATTGGTTCCAAACCTTGTGGAGGGCCGAGTTCTTATATCGCCTATCCGGCTCAGTTGGAGGAAACCATTTTGCCAAAGATTCAAAACTTCACCGAATTGCAGTCTGCTTTTAACAAAAAGTATGGACTAATTTCTGATTGTGCAATGGTAATGCCACCAACAGGCATTGTGTGCGAAAATGGAAAAGCGGTTTTGGTGGGAGCAAATACCGCGACTTCTCAGGTGCAATAATTAGTTATTGCGAAGGCTGGTTTCGTTGGAAAGTTGGTCTTTTAGGATTTTGGCGGCACTCCATTTAGCATGTTTCGACGGCTTAATATGATGTCCCATTTTATAGGCATATACTTTGGTAAATTCTGCACCGAAAAATACGAGTTGACAAGTATAATTCACCCACATCATCAACAAAATAAGGGTGCCTGCAGCTCCAAAAATAGAAGTCGGTTTGAAAATCTCGAAATAAAATCCGAGAAGGAATTTCCCGATGCTGAAAAGCAGTGCCGTAACCAAAGCTCCCATCCAAACTGAACGCCATGAAATTTCAACGTCTGGAAGCACTTTGAACATAAATGCAAACAGTACGGTAATCACGAAAAAGCTTATTACAAAGTTGATGATTCGGACTAAAACAAAGGTTTCTAACCCGAAGTGTCTCGCGATCCAATCACTTGCGATGCCTAAAAACGAAGTTAAAATAAGACTGGTAAGCAGCAAAAAGGAAATAATAAGAATCATCCCGAGAGAATTGGCACGATCTAAAATATATTTCTGAAATACTTTTTTAGGTGCCGCTTCTACATCCCAAAGCGTATTGAGGCTTTTCTGCATCTGAAAAAACAAAGTGGTTGCTCCAAATATCAAAGTGAGAATCCCAAAAATCTTCATCAACAAATTTCTTTGGTCCCAAACTGCACTTAAAATCATCGACTGCAGACTTTCCGCAATATCTTTTCCAGCAATACCACTCGCTTGATGGGTGATTTCTCCTCTTACGGCTTCATCACCGAAGAAAAAACCTGCGATCCAAATGACAATAATTAAAAGTCCAGGCAATGAAAAAATGGCAAAATAAGCCATACTTGCTGAATCTTTTGAAACATCAGAATTGTTCCAATCGTGAAAAGTTTCTTTGAGGAGTTGCCACAATTCTATCAGTTTCTTCTTCATTTTTGTGCCTTTTAGATTTTCAATTCGCACTCCAAATATTGCACCATTTTTTAATTGTGGATTCGTTTATTCGTCAATAAGTTGGTATTCTAAAATTTTTTCTTTTGTTTTTGGAATAAAGATTAATTCACGGTCACCTGGAGGAACATTTTTCCGTTCTTTAGTAAAACCAAATTCATTTTCAGAATAGATAAAATTTCTGTTTTTCAATGTATCTGATGCTTTAAGCTTAAATTCTGAAAAAAGAGCTTTCTTGTCGTTTTCTGAAATTTTAAGCGTAAAATTTTCATAATAATCTCCAATCGCAGCCGAAGTTTCATGTTTTGTAATTTCAAAATCATCTTTCAATACAATTTCGTTTTGTTTTAAAATTTTTTCGGCATCAGATTTAAAGAAAAACTGATCCTCAAATTTTAAAAATAATATTATTAGAAGATAGACTGTAGCCATAATCGAAGCAAGCCAAATTCCCGTTTTCCTCGATTGAAATTTGGTTCCAATAAAATAGAGAAACCAAAGAAATCCCAGTGGAATCCCGATAAATATTAAAAATAAGATTGCAGAAAAAAAGAAATCATCCATTATACTGATTTTTCAGCCTCAAAATCTCCCTTGTACCACGAAGAATATTTCACATAATTATTAGCAATTCGCTCCACTTCACCTTCCAATAATTCGGCAGAAATATCTTTAATTTTCTTTGCAGGAATACCTCCCCAAACTTCCCCCGACTTGATGTGAGTTCCTTGGGTAACCACACTTCCTGCGCCAACAATCGAATTGCTTTCTACTACACAATCGTCCATCACAATGGAGCCCATTCCGATCAATACATTATCATGCAAAGTGCAGCCGTGAACGATCGCGTTATGACCAATAGAAACACTATTGCCGATAACGAGTGGATATTTCTCGTAAGTGCAGTGCAGCATTGCATTATCTTGCACATTCACTTTGTCTCCCATTTTGATGAAATGCACATCGCCGCGGATTACCGCATTGTACCAAATGCTGCAGTCTTTCCCCATCGTTACATCGCCGATGATGGTTGCGGTTTCTGCCAGAAAAGTATTTTCTCCGATTTGTGGAGTTTTGCCGAGAAGTTCTTTAATTAAAGCCATATTAGTATTGAATTATTCATTAAAATTGAAATGCGGTTTACATTCCGCAGGAATCATTATTCCAAAATACTGATGATTGATAATGTCTAAAATCTAATGCCCGATTTCTGAGATCTTATCCGTATTTTTGCCATTCAAATTTAATGAAATAAAATGAGACAAATCCTTATAGAACCTACCGAAAACCCAAAAGTACTGAAGTTTGTAGCCGACTACAACCTGATCCCAGGATCATTGGAGCTCGACAGAGATTCAGACATCTCTGAAATTCCTTTGGCGCAGGAACTTTTCAACTATCCTTTTGTGGAGAGAATCTTCATCACTGCCAACTTTATTGCGGTTGCAAAACAAGATACCGTGGAATGGGAATTCGTTTCGGAAAGTTTAAAAAATGTCATCGAAGATGAATTGCTCGCCAACCCGAGAATTTACCTTCAGAAAAAAAGAGAAATGTACCAGATTTATGCGGAAATGACGCCGAATCCGATGGTAATGAAATTCGTTTCAAATAAATTGTTGCTCGATGGCTTTGTGGAAGTAAAATCCCGCGAAGAAGCTGCAGGAGTTCCTTTGGCAGAAGCAATTTTCAATGAATTCGATTTCGCTAAAGAAGTTTTTATCTCCGATAATTTCGTAGCAGTCACCAAAAATGTTTCGGTGGAATGGCATGAAGTGATGGTGGCGGTACGCGCTTTTGTAGCCGATTACCTTCAAAATGGTGGCGAAATTTCTAACCTTGAACCTCAGAAACACGAAAGTCCTGTAGAGAACATCATCAACAGAGATTATACCGAAAACGAACAGAAAATATCCGATATTCTGAATGAATATGTCGCTCCTGCTGTAGAAGGCGATGGTGGAAAAATATCTTTAATCGAATACGTTTCAGAAACCAAAACCGCAAAAATGTTGTTACAAGGAGCATGCTCAGGATGCCCAAGTTCAACAGCTACTTTGAAAGGCGGTATCGAAAACGTATTGAAACAGTTTCTCCCGGAATTGGTGGAAAATGTGGAAGCAGTAAATGGATAAGATGCATTAAACCACAAAAGACTGAATTGAATCTTTTTATAGTTCAACTTTTGTGGTTTTATTCAAATAAAAAAATAAATATTTTGTCAAAAAAAGGAATCTTACTCGTCAATCTCGGGTCACCGAAATCTACTGATGTTAAAGACGTCAAAGCCTACCTCGATGAATTCTTGATGGATGAAAAAGTCATCGATTACCGTTGGTTTTTCCGTTCGTTGCTGGTACAGGGAATCATCCTGAATACTCGACCACCAAAGTCCGCTGCAGCCTACAAAACCGTGTGGACTGACGAAGGTTCACCTTTAATTGTCATCACCCAAAAAATTCAACAGAAACTGCAAAAGTTGGTGGATGTTCCGGTAGAAATCGGAATGCGTTACGCTGAACCAAGCATTGAAAACGGAATCAGAAAACTAACGGAGCAAGGCGTTACCGAAATTGTTTTGTTTCCGCTTTATCCGCAATATGCAATGAGCACAACAGAAACCGTGATCGATAAAGCTGAAGAAGTACGCAAAAAATTCTTCCCGAACGTTAAAATTAATTACGTTCAGCCCTTTTACAACCGCGAAATATATATTGATTGTCTGGCGGAAAGCATCCGCGAGAAACTGCCGGAAAGTTTCGATGCGTTACAGTTTTCTTATCACGGCGTTCCGGAACGGCATATTTACAAAACCGATCCCACGAAAACCTGTAATCTAAACGATTGTTGCCAAAGAGAAAATAATCCGAGTCACCAGTTTTGCTACCGACATCAATGTTTTAAAACCACTGAATTGGTCATTGAAAAACTCAACATTCCAAAGGAAAAAACGGTTATTTCTTTCCAATCCAGATTAGGAAAAGATAAATGGATGGAACCTTACACCGACGAAACTTTAGAAAATTTACCTAAAAAAGGAGTGAAAAACCTTGCTATCGTTTGCCCGGCTTTCGTTTCCGATTGCCTTGAAACATTAGAAGAAATTTCGGTGGAGGGTAAAGAAGAATTCCTACATGCAGGTGGCGAGCAATTCCATTACATTCCTTGTTTGAATGATGAAGACCGCTGGATTGATGTGGTGAAAACGCTTTGCGAAGAAAAATTGAATGAATTTTATTTGGTTTAAATTACCTTACCGGAGTTCGGAATTCGCCATAGCCGATGAGTCCATCGTAATTTCTCCCGAAAGGTCTGTAGTAGAGCAAAGCTTGATAAAGGTTCTCGGTTTGCCAGAAACTGCCATTGATCTCTCCGAAATCTAGTCCGCCATCTTCTCGCTTTGTAGCCAGTATATAGTTATAAAAGCCTTGTTTCAGGTAAATCTTTGCAATGTATTTCTTGGCATTTTCGTCATAGAACATTTGGTTTTCTTTGCTGGCCAGATAATCATTAAATCCGCCTAAAACATAAATTTCTTTATCGGTTTTTTCGGAATCGAGTGCAAAATACACCCAAGAATAATCGCCTTCTTTATCAACAACGCGCTCAATTCCAAAATCGTTTCTACGGAAATAATAGGCGCCATTCACATCCGGCTGATATTGATAATTAAGAGGAAAGGCCCAAACGGGATGCAGATAAGTGTGATTCACCCCTTCGATTGTTTCGGCTCCTGCGACCATATCGAACGCATGGTTGATATTCTTATTATCGAAGTAATAATACTCATTATTCCCCGGAAAGGTCAGATTCATCTGCTGGAAAAGGAATTTGTTGCCGATTACCGAACTCGGTTTTAGGTTTGCAATGGTCGTGTTCGGATTGTTGTTCTGCATCACGTTCAGAGTGACCGAATTGACGTTCTGCATCAACGCCTGATCCTTGCCTACAACCTGCACTTCTACCCGTTGGTTGATGTTTGGATTTCGGGAATCTGTGATGCGGCTGATCGACAAACCCAACGAAGCTCCGTTTTCTACCACACAGAATCTTTTGGTAAAAAGCGGGTTGCTTTGGGAATCTTTATACACTACAATTTCGAAATTCCCGCTGATTTTTGGTTGAATTTTATCATTCGGAAATACTAAAGTATAATGCGTGTAAGCCTGATTGGTATTGAAAGAATACTCAAACTGATCGATCAGTGCATTGAGGCTACCATTGGCATATTCGGTGAAGAACAATCCGTCTTCCTGCCAATTTCGGTCGTAATGTTTGAGGGTATATCGGTAAATATTGCTTCCGTTGGAAAGGTCGTCAAATTTTAAAATCAACTGTTCATTAAAACCAATTATGGGACTTTCGTCGTTGGTTTGCGGATTAAACAATTGAATACCGCGAATATCTTGCCCAAAAACCGAGCAAAACATCATCAAAAGAACAAAGGGTAAAAATTTCATCATTACGAAGATAACGAAAAATACAGTGATTTGTTGTTAATAGAAGTGCAGATTCTTCGGCAAAACCTTATTTTTGAACTTTCAAAAAACTCATTTATGCTTCATATAAAATCCTTTGCTTTCAATCCTTTTTCGGAAAATACTTATGTTGTTTTTAATGAAAATAAAAACGCATACCTCATCGATCCAGGAAATTTCAGCGATGCAGAAACCGCTGTTTTAAAACAATTTATTGAAGATCAGGGTTTGAAAATTCAGAATATTTTGCTTACTCATGCGCATATTGATCACGTTTTGGGATTGCAAGAAATGTACAATAAATATCAAGTTTCGGTATTGCTGCACGAAATTGAAAAGGAAATTCTCGACCGAAACCCGATGGATGCGAACCGTTTTGGTTTTTTCTTCAAACCTTTTGAAGGTGAAATTCAATTCATTAAAGAGAATGAAAATCTAAAATTAGACGAAGATATCTTAAAAATCCTACACGTTCCGGGACATTCGCCGGGAAGCATCGCCTTTTATTCAGAAACCGATAAACTGATGATTTCAGGTGATGTTTTGTTCGAAGGAAGCATCGGAAGAACCGATCTTTACAAAGGAAATCACGAGCAATTGATCGAAAGCATCCAAACCAAATTATTTGTATTGGACGACGAAACCAAAGTGTACAGTGGCCACGGAAATCCGACTATGATTGGCTTTGAGAAAACTTACAATCCTTTCTTTAAATAAAAAAAACGCATTTGAAAATGCGTTTTTTTATTGATGTTCTGAGATTTATTTCCACTTGATTCCGCAACCCATGCTTGGTCTTTGCATCTCTTCTTGTGGTTCGCCGGCAAGTAGATTTTCGAAGGCGATAATCAAATCTTCACCGGTAATTTCTTTTTGATTTCCAGGCCTAGAATCGTCCATTTGTCCGCGATAAACCAAATCTAATTTTTCATCAAAGAAAAAGAAATCGGGCGTGCAAGCTGCATCGTAAGCTTTTGCAATCGCTTGACTTTCATCAAAAAGATAAGGAAACTCAAATTTTCTTTCCACTTGAAATTCTGCCATTTTCGATGGTGAATCCGCTGGATATTTCTCTGAATCATTCGCGTTGATAGCAATAAATTCGATGCCTTTTTCCTGATAATCTTCGTACAATTCCGCGAGTTTATCAATCACATGCAAAACAAATGGACAATGGTTGCACATGAAAATCACAAGGGTTCCTTTTTCGCCTTTCAGTTCATCCAAAGTTTGTAATTCATTGGATTGCGAAGGATTCGGAAGTTCAAAAAACGGAGCTTTCGTGCCCAGTTCGATCATATTGGAAGGAGTATTTGCCATTATAAATATTTTTAGTTGATGTTTAATGTGTTGAGCAAAGATAAGGATTCTTGCACTGAATTTTCGAAATTCACCCAATGGATGTTGGTTTCTTTGCGGTACCAAGTTAGTTGGCGTTTGGCAAATCTTCGGGAATTTTTCTTGATTTCTTCCACCGCGAAATCTAAACTCCATTCTCCATCAAAATATCGGAAAAGCTCGGAATATCCTACGGTTTGTAACGCAACATATTTTCGGAAATCAATCAGCGAAAGCGCTTCATCGACCAAACCATTTTCCAACATGACATCGACACGTTGATTGATTCTATCATAAATTGTTTCTCGGGGAGCCGAAATCCCGATGCGAATCACTTCAAAATCCCGTTGTTTGAGTTGAACAGAAATATTTTCGGTATATGTTTTTCCGGTTTGCCAAACCACATCAATCGCACGGAAAAGCCTTCTGGGATTATCTTTATCGACAATATTAAAATATTCTGGATCTAATTCTTCGAGGATTTTTTGTACACTTTCAATCCCTTCTTCACTGAAAATTTGTTCCAGTTTTTTCTGGTTTTCTTCATCCGCTTCCGGCAAATCGTTCAGACCTTGAATAACGGCCTTTTCATACATCATGCTTCCACCAACCATAATCACCACTTCATTTTGAGTAAATAATTCTTCAATTTTTGCAATGGCTTCTCGTTCAAATTGCCCGATAGAATAGTAATCTTCCACCGAAAGATTGCCAATAAAATGATGCGGAACTTGTACCAGTTCTTCTTCTGAAGGCATTGCAGTTCCAATTTTCATCTCTCTGAAAAACTGCCGAGAATCACAGGAAACGATTTCGGTACCGAAATGTTTTGCCAATTCGATCGTGAGTTTGGTTTTGCCAATTCCGGTGGTTCCTACGATGGAAATAAGTTTTTTCATTGACGCAAATTTCCTGATTTTTTTTGAATAAAAAGAACTGACTCGAAAATCAAAAAACTTTAACAAAAAAAAGCCACTCAGTTTCCTAAGTGGCTTTTGATAACTTTATCATGATTAACTGATAATTTCTGCTTCTGCAATTTTATTATTGTTCATCGTTGAACTGGCTTCCCAAGCGACAAATTTTTCAGCCTCAGAAACCAACATCGGAATCGCAAGAGCCAAAAGCGCCAAATCGTCTAAAACTCCAATCACCGGAATCCAATCAGGCAAAATATCCAAAGGAGAAATCAGGTAAACAAATACCAATCCTGGAAGGATAACGTTTTTGTATTCGGGTTTGTAACCGCCCTTTGACATCACCGATTTGATCATTCGGATGATTACAGGAATTTTTTTGATGAACCCTTTGTGTTTGAATGCTTCTTTAGCAAGAGCAATTTTTGATAATTTCATTTTGTGTTTGATTTTTTAAAACGCTATTTATTTTCCAAATTCTATACCACAATTTCGTAATTTCTGTTAAAATATCACTTCGTTACATTATCGATAAATCCGTGCACCGATTTGCTATTCCAATCCTTTGAAGCATCTTCTTTCAAAAGGATTCTTCCATTTTTATCGAGTAAAAAAGTCGTTGGGAAAACTTTTGGCAACACATTATTTGAAATCGGGCTTTGAGCAATGTAAACAGGAACGGTATAATTATTTTCTTTCATGAATTTCACCACCGCTTCTTCCTCATCCTGCATCGCAATCAGTACGAAATCTACCTTATCTTTCTTGGTTTCATAAAGCTTTTGAATGGTTGGCCATTCTTCTCTGCACGGTGGACACCAAGTCCCCCAGAAATTAAGGAAAATCAGTTTATTTCCTTTGAGATTTTTCAAGTTTGTACTTGCAACATTGATTCCTTTCAATTGAATATCCATATCCGAATCCTGCAAAGTAATCGCATTTTCAATTGCCGCAACCGGAAACAATAGGTCTTTAATCTTCAGTTTTACCGAAGGAAAAAGATAAAGCACCGCAATAATTGCAGTCGCAATGATATAAAAAAGGTTTTGTTTTATAAATTTCATCTTAAACTAAATTAATAATTTCTTCGATCGCATCGGCACCACGGTTTTTCGCATAATACACCTGCAAATCATTATAAAATTCTTCGCGAGGATACGTTTCCTCATTTTCTTTGAACTTTTTGAGCAGTTCTGTACCGTATTTCGGGCGCGGTCCCCACACATTTTTCACCGTGAAATCTGAATTCAACAATAAAATTTTAGGAATCGATTGGGTTCCATTGGTCAAAAATTGATCGATTAAGGAAGGATCAGAATCTCTCAAAAAGATTTTCACCTCAATTCCTGCCGCTGCAAAAAACTGAGAAACCGCAGGTACGGTCGCACTTGCGTCGCCACACCAAGGTTCAGAAATAATCAAAACTTTTCCATCGAAATTTTTCGACTTCAAGTTTTCAAGCATTTCAGGATTTACTTTGAAAGTCTTCAGCGTTCGCTCCATTCTTTGCAAACCGAGTTCGTAATAATCGGTGTAGTTATCGTTTTCCGCAGGGTTTTCTGCGCGTTGTTTTGCCACTTCCATATATGCATCAAAAGAGATCGCATTTTCCCAATATTTTTCCATATTCTTTAAATAAAATGGGTTAAAATTTTTGTTTTTGAAGTTAAATTCTTCGCAAACGATTAATCAAAAACAGGTCCGCCAGAACAAAAGCAGCCAAGTTTTCCACAATAGGAACTGCTCTTGGTAAAACGCAAGGATCGTGTCTTCCTTTTCCTTCAACCGTGACAGAATTTCCGTCTTTATCGACACTTTCCTGAGGTCTCAAAATGGTCGCAATCGGTTTAAAAGCCACGCGAAAATACACATCCATTCCGTTGGAAATTCCTCCTTGAATTCCTCCCGAAAGATTCGTTTTGGTTGAAAAATCTTGGTTGAATAAGTCATTGTGATCTTTGCCTGTCATTTTTGCACCACAAAAACCGCTTCCGTATTCAAAACCTTTCGCCGCATTAATGTTCATCATCGCTTTCGCCAATTCAGCTTGCAATTTCCCGAAAACCGGTTCGCCAATTCCAACCGGAAGATTTTTAATCACACAAGTAATCGTTCCGCCAATCGTATTGCCTTCTTTTTTGATTTCTTTAATTCTAGCAATCATTTTTTCAGCAGTTTCTGCATCCGGACAACGTACATCGTTGGAATCGGTCTTAGAAAAATCTAAATCTTGATAAGGTTTTTCGCAAAAAATTTCACCTACAGAAGAAACGTATGCATTGATTTCCACATTTTCAGGAAGAAGTTGTTTTGCCAAACTTCCTGCTACCACCCAGTTTACTGTTTCTCGGGCAGACGATTTTCCCCCACCGCGATAATCTCGGATTCCGAATTTCTGATCGTAGGTAAAATCAGCATGACTCGGCCGATATGCCTGAGAAATATGATCGTAATCTTTTGATTTTTGATTTTCATTTTCAATAGTAAATCCGATGGGAGTTCCAGTGGTTTTCCCTTCAAAAATCCCCGAAAGAAACTTCACGGTGTCGCTTTCTTTTCTTTGGGTAACAATGGCCGACTGACCGGGTTTTCTACGATCGAGTTGATGCTGAACCGCATCTAAATCCACCTCCAAACCAGCCGGAAAATTGTTGATAATTCCGCCATAAGCGATTCCGTGGCTTTCCCCAAAGGTAGAAAGGGTAAGAAAATTTCCTAAATTGAACATGATACAAATTTAATCAAAAGTTGTGAAATAGCCGATACAGAAAGGCAAAGTTTGATGTTTTCAATAGTAATATTCCGGCGGAAAATTAGCCAAATTTTTTTGAGGCTGTGTTTTTTCTTCTTCATTAATTTCTCTCCAAATGAAGCCTTCTTTCAAGGTTTCGCTTTTCATTTATGAAAAACGCCAATATCTCCTGAAAAAAATAGGGGAAATTCTTAACGAATTTTGCTTTGAAAAACACCTGAAAAAGCATCATACAAAAAAACGATATAAACTCCACAACTCTCAAAAACAAACCGAAAAACAATGGTCAAAAATAAAATGTGTAGCATCAATATAATTCCGAGGATTGAAAGAGATATGATCATAATTTATTTCTACTCATTAAAAGATATTTCAAAATAAAAACCCTCCCCAATTTGAGTATTGAGGAGGATTCTTTTTTCTATATATCGTTCGGGAAAGCCCGATTATTGTACTCTTCCGTCTTTTCTGTCGCCGGCTCTACCAATGGTATAACCTGTTGCTCCACCTACGATACCACCAATTACGGCTCCTGCAGCACGATTCTTTTTACTGATGATCGCACCAGCTGCAGCTCCACCTACGGTACCAATAATGGTTCCTTTCGCAGCCTTACTCATCCCTTGTTTTTGGGTGGTTCCTTGTGTTGTTCCGGCGTAAGTTTCAGAATTAGAACTTGAGCTTGAACCTGAACTTGAAGATCTTGGTGTATTATTCACATAAACTGTTTTGGTTTCACGGATTACCTGAGGTCTAGCTGCAGCAGCTTGTGCTTTAGCTTTATTAGATTCCGCGATACTGTCGGCTTTTTTCTGAGTTTCATAAGCCATTTTTTCTTTTTCAATGGCTAATTTTTGTTTTTCAATTTCCAATTGTCGGGTTTGAAACTCCATTTTCTGTTGTTCCAAAGATTTTTCCGCAACGGTATTGTCTTTCGTACAAGCAGTAAGCATTAAAACTGATGCAAAACCTGCGGCAACTATATTTTTAAAACCAAATGATGATTTATTTTGTGCTATTGTATTCATTATTGCTTTCATAACTTTAAATTTTATAATCCAGATATGCCAAAAACGAAACCAAACCAGTGTTAAAGAAAAGTTAAAAATAATAAATAGTATTAAAAAACAAAAGCAAGTTTCTGAAATTCAGAGACTTGCTTTGTTGGAGGTTCCTAGCGGATTCGAACCGCTGTAGATGGTGTTGCAGACCACTGCCTAGCCACTCGGCCAAAGAACCATTTTGGTTTGCAAATATAGTATTTTTTTAAAAAGTAAAAAAACAAATTGAGAAAAACACCTACATTCCTTGAATTCGGAGTTTCAATTGCGCTTCGGTATCAACTACTGCGGTGATGCCATTTTGATGAAGCAAAATCTGCGTCGGCTTGACTTTGAACACTTTACCTTCCATTTTTAGCCCTTTATAATATTCTTTATTAAATGTTTCTTCAATACTTTTTTTAGATGAATCTTCCAGCTCTGCGGTCGGGATTCCGTATTCTTGCTCAATCATTCTTACAATTTTCCCTTGGAAAAGCAATGTGGCGGTTTTCTGAAGGATGTTTTTTGTCTTCAACTTGAATTTCGTGTCTTTTAAAACAATTTTCCGAAGGGTTTCATCATAAACAGGAACTCCAGAAATATAGGAAATCCCTTCTACCGTACCTTCCGTCGCTGCTTCAATCATCACTCTTTCGTCCTGACCATACACTTTCACGGAATTGATTTTTATTTTAGATTTTCCTTCTCGGAAATCAAATTCTTTCTCTAAAAACAATTGTTCCGCAATTCTCGTCGCTTCTGTAAATGGAATATTGGCGGTGGTTTGCAATAAAAATTTCTGGGGCAAAGTTTGAACAGAATTAAAATTCGCAATAGATTTAATTAAAGGCGTTGCCGCAGGTTTTTGTCCTGTAAAAGTTTCCGAAAAAGTATCAATTCCGATATTGGCTTCGATTTGATTGCCATAAAAAACAAGCGGCGAAACATTCACACTCACGGGCGTAATTTTCAGCCAGGTATTGTATTCCTCCGAAACATGGAAAGGCTGAGCAAATTGGTTCCATGCCATCACCGCATATTGCTGGAAATTCATTTGAGAAAGCATCATTTCATCGATGGTTTTGCAGAAATCGGCTTGTTGTGTTTTTAAACTTTGCTCCACCAAAGAAGTAATCGGAACCTTAATTTTCCCGAAATCCAAAACCGGTTTTTTCACCCATTTGAAACCCATCGGCGAGGTTTTGGTCGTCATTTTCCAATTATTATTAAAGGTCAGCTTCATATTAAAATACATCACCGTTTCGAAAGTCGTCTCCTGATACGTATAAACCCCGAAAGTTCCGATGCCTTTTTCGGCCCAAATTTTCAAAGGAACTTCAATTAAAAGATTCTGCTGAGTTCCGCCAACCAATCTTATAGCGCGGGTTTTCCAAACTTTTACTTTAAACTGATCATTGTTGTTATCGGTGTAGGAATTATCTTCAAAAATTAAATCTTTCACCGAAGCATTGATGATATTGGCAATCTCGGAAAGCGGAATTTTCACCGGCATTGTGATCGAAGATTTGATCTTCGGGAAATTAAAATAGGACGGAGAAGCGCTTACCGATGTGGTTTGCGAAAATATATTTAAACCTAAAACCAGGAAAATCGCGATAAGAAGTCTCTGCATTTTTTTATTTTCTATGAAACGCAAATTTCAATAAAAATGGTTAGATAGTTTTAAAATATCTTTATAATTTGTTTAAAATATCGCTTCACTGCCGATAGCTTTAGGAAAGAATGTATTTTTGTAAAGCTTTAATTAAAAGAACAACTACAATGAAAAGATTCGAATTATCGGTCCTGGATTTAGCTCCGGTAAAACAAAATAAAACCATCCACGACGCCTTCCAAGAGAGTTTAGCATTAGCAAAACATACCGAAAAACTCGGTTACAAAAGATTTTGGCTCGCTGAACACCACAATATGGCGAGTATCGCAAGTTCCGCAACCTCAGTATTGATCGGCTTTATCGCCAATGGAACCGAAAAAATTCGGGTAGGATCCGGCGGTGTGATGCTTCCCAACCACAGTTCGCTCGTAATTGCAGAACAATTCGGAACTTTGGAAAGTTTATTTCCCGGAAGAATTGATCTCGGTGTTGGAAGAGCACCCGGAACGGATGGTTTAACGGCGAAAGCTTTAGGCAGAAATCCGATGATCATCAACGAACAGTTTCCCCGACAAATTCAGGAATTGCAACAATATTTCTCGGTAGAAAATGCTACCAGTTTAGTAAGAGCCATTCCCGGAGAAGGCTGCGACATCCCGATTTATGTATTAGGATCGAGTACCGACAGCGCTTGGTTGGCTGCGGAAATGGGCTTGCCTTATGCGTTCGCCGGACATTTTGCACCCGATATGATGGTTCACGCGTTTAATATTTATAAAGAAAATTATAAACCAAGCGAAAAATTCCCGGAACCTTATACCATCGCTTGTGTGAACGGAATTGCTGCCGAAACCAACGAAGAAGCGAAAAAATTGGCAACCACGCTTTATCAAGCATTCCTCAACATCATTAGAAACGATAGAAAGCCCTATTCACCTCCGGTCGACGATATCGATGATGTATGGAACCCGATGGAAAAAGCCCATGTTTTGAAAATGTTGCATTACAGTTTTATCGGAGATCCGGAAACGCTTACCTCCAAATTGAGTAGTTTTCAGGAAGCTTTTCAGGTGGATGAATTGATGATTACTTCCCACATCTTTGATGAAGAGGCGCGTTTGAAATCTTACGAAATCATCAAAAACGTAGTCGACGGAATGTTCTAAAACTCATAAAAATCTCTCGCGGATTCAGCTGATATAGCGGATCGATTCCAATTTTAATTTGCTCAATCTGTAAAATCTGCGAGAGTTTTCTTAACCTATAAATATTTCTCCCTGATTGTGCTGATATTGCAGATTGATTCCAATATTAATCTATAAAATCGGCGGGAGTCTTTTTAGAATCCATGTCCAATTTATCCTTGCCACTTTCTTAAAACTCAGTATCTTTGCCCCATCTAAAAAAGTAAAATGTCAGATATTCAACTCAACACCATTCCGGAAGCGATAGAAGACCTTAAAAACGGAAAAATAATCATCGTTGTAGATGACGAAAACCGCGAAAACGAGGGCGATTTCTTATCCGCAGCGGAATTGACCACCCCAGAAATCATCAACTTCATGACCCTCTACGGAAGAGGACTTATTTGTACCCCACTTCCCGAAAAAAGATGCGACGAACTAGGCCTTGACATCATGGTCACCCGAAGCAGCGACCCGAAAGAAACTGCGTTCACCGTTTCTGTGGACCTTTTGGGAGAAGGCGTTTCTACAGGAATCTCAGCAAGCGACCGTAGCAAAACTATTTTAGCATTAATGGACGAAAAAACCAAACCTACCGATTTTATGAGGCCAGGTCATATTTTCCCGTTAAGAGCGAAAAAAGGCGGCGTACTGAAAAGAGCCGGCCACACCGAAGCTGCAATCGATTTAACCAAACTCGCAGGGCTGAAAGAAGGTGGTGTGATTTGCGAAATCATGAACGAAGATGGATCCATGGCTCGTCTTCCTCAATTGGTAGAACTGGCAAAAAAACATGATCTGAAAATCGTTTCCATCGAAGATCTTATTCATTATCAACTGAAAAAAGGCGATTTGATCGAGCGAATTGAAGAGCGGAAAGTGAAAACTTTCTATGGCGACTACGATTTCTTTGCTTTCAAGGAAACCAGTACCGACCAAATTCACTTTGCTTTAACCAAAGGAACTTGGGTAGTAAACGAACCAGTTTTGGTGCGGGTACAAGCTTCCAATTCTTATTTCGATGTGCTGAACAGGCTTACCGCAGGCGAAAAACCTTTGTTGGAAAAAATCACCACGATGATTAATGACGAAGGAAAAGGCGCAATCATCTTCATCAACAACGTATCGAGTGCTGAAAATACTTTGAGAAAACTGCAGCAGTTCATCGATTTCCAAGATGGCGAAGTGAAAAGACCAACATTGGCCTCCAACTTCCACGATTACGGAATCGGAACACAGATTCTGAAAAATCTCGGCATCACCAAATTCCGCGTCATCACCCAAAACGTCAACCAAAAACCATTGGTCGGCGGCTACGATGTAGAAGTAACGGAAATGGTGCAATTGTAGAAAATTTAATTTTAAATAAAAAAATCCCGGCTCATCACTGAACCGGGATTTCTATTTTGGAAAACGTTTGGGCTTATGCCTGTACGTTGTTCTGTCCTACTACGAAAGGCTCTACTTCTTTGATTTCGCCAAATTGTTGCTCATAGTTAGCAACGTTTTGTTGCAATGCAGTAAGTACTCTTTTTGCGTGCAAAGGAGCCAAGATTACTCTTGAACGTACGTTTGCTTGCTGTACTCCCGGCATCAATTGGATGAAATCTACCACGAATTCAGAAGGCGAATGATTTACTAAAGCTAGGTTACAGTAAACACCTGCTGCGATCATCTCGTTCAGGTTGATGTTGATGTTGTTTGGATCGTTGTTTTGGTTGTTGTCCATTTTTGTTAAATATTTTAAATTATAGTTTTTAGATAATAGATTTCAGACTTTAGACAGCAGACTTCAGAGGTTAAATATCTGAAATCTGTTGTCTGTTGTCTAATATCTTATTTAGTTTAAGTCTTCAAATTCTTTTTTAGACCCTACGATTACACTTTGATAATCTTTAAGACCGGTACCTGCTGGAATTCTGTGTCCTACAATTACGTTTTCTTTCAGACCAGTTAGGTAATCTACTTTTCCTGATACTGCTGCCTCGTTGAGAACTTTTGTAGTTTCCTGGAACGATGCTGCAGACATGAATGATTTGGTTTGTAGCGCTGCTCTGGTGATCCCCTGTAATACTGGAGTTGCCGTTGCAGGTAATGCTTCACGCACTTGTACCAATTCTAAATCTTCACGTTTCAGTTTAGAGTTTTCGTCTCTTAGTTCTCTTGCAGTAATCATTTGCCCTGGTTTGAATGCTTTCGAATCACCAGCGTCGGTTACTACTTTCAATCCGAATACACGGTTGTTTTCTTCCAAGAAATCGAATTTATGCTCTAAAGCACCTTCAAGGAATTGGGTATCACCACCATCCACGATGTTGACTTTGGTCATCATCTGTCTAACGATAATTTCGAAGTGTTTATCATCGATTTTCACCCCTTGAAGACGGTAAACTTCCTGAATTTCATTTACCAAATATTCCTGAACGGCAGTTGGTCCTTTGATTTTCAAGATATCGTCCGGAGTGATGGATCCGTCTGAAAGCGGTGCGCCTGCAGTAACGAAGTCATTTTCCTGAACAAGGATCTGGTTAGAAAGTTTCACCAAATATTTGGAGATTTCTCCAGTTTTGGCTTCCACGATCAATTCACGGTTACCACGCTTGATTTTTCCGTAAGAAACTACCCCGTCGATTTCGGTTACTACAGCCGGGTTCGATGGATTTCTTGCTTCGAAAAGTTCGGTAACACGTGGAAGACCTCCTGTGATATCCCCTGCTTTCGCAGATTTTCTTGGGATTTTGATTAAGACTTTACCAGCCTTAATTTTTTCCCCGTCATTTACCATAAGGTGGGCACCAACCGGAAGGTTATACGCTTTTTGTTCTACGCCTTTTGCATCTACTACTTTCAAGGTAGGTACCGCTTTTTTGTTTCTAGATTCAGAGATTACTTTCTCTTCGAAACCTGTCTGCTCATCAATCTCTAATTGGAATGAAATCCCTTGAATGATGTCTTCGTATTCTACTTTACCGGCAGATTCTGCAATGATTACCGCGTTATATGGATCCCATTTCGCAATGGTATCTCCTTTTTTCACTTTATCACCAGGTTTTACCAATAATTCGGAACCATAAGGTACGTTGGCAATCATCAATGGTGTTCTTGCTGCGTTATCAGCTACCAAACGGAATTCGGTTGAACGAGAAACTAAAATTTCAGCTTTTACGCCTTCTTCGTTTTCAGAAGTTACCGTTCTCACCTCATCCATTTCCACGATACCGTCGCGACGTGCAACAATTGCTGGATTTTCTGAGATGTTTCCTGCAGTACCCCCTTGGTGGAAGGTTCTCAATGTCAACTGAGTTCCCGGTTCCCCGATGGACTGTGCTGCGATAACTCCTACTGCCTCTCCCATGTGGATTGGCTTACCTGTTGCCAAGTTTCTACCGTAGCATTTCGCACAGATTCCTTTCTTGGTTTCACAAGTTAAAGGTGAACGAACTTCTACTGCTTCGATACCTGCCGCTTCGATTTTCTTTGCCAAAGCTTCATTAATCAAATCATCAGCATAAGCGATAATTTCATCGGTTTCAGGATCGTAAATATTGTGAAGAGAAACTCTACCCAAAATTCTTTCAGAAAGTTTTTCTACGATTTCGTCGTTTTTCTTTAATGGAGTAATTTCTGTTCCTCTTAAAGTTCCACAGTCGTTTTCAGTGATGATAACGTCCTGAGCAACGTCCACCAATCTTCTGGTCAAGTAACCAGCATCGGCAGTTTTAAGAGCGGTATCCGCAAGACCTTTACGCGCACCGTGAGTGGAGATAAAGTACTCGAGGATGGAAAGACCTTCCTTAAAGTTCGCAACAATCGGGTTTTCGATGATTTCCGCACCGGTAGAACCAGCTTTTTGCGGTTTAGCCATCAAACCACGCATACCGGAAAGCTGACGGATCTGTTCTTTGGAACCCCTCGCCCCAGAATCTAGCATCATATACACAGAGTTGAACCCACCTTGGTCGGTTTTCATTCTGCTCATGATCATTTCTGTTAATCCTGCGTTGGTATTGGTCCAAACGTCAATTACTTGGTTATAACGTTCCGTATCGGTGATAAGACCCATGTTATAGTTGGCCTTAATTTCATCAACATTAGCAACCGCTTCCGCGATCATGGTTTTCTTTTCAGCAGGAATCACGATATCTCCTAAACTAAATGATAAACCTCCTTTGAATGCATTAGAATAACCTAAGTTCTTCATATCATCAAGGAATTTCACAGTAGTTGGGAAATCGGTATCTGCTAAAACTCTACCAATAACGTTTCTCAATGATTTTTTTGTTAAAAGTTCATTGATATATCCTGATTGTTTTGGTACAATTTGGTTGAATAGAATTCTTCCAACTGTAGTTTCAGTCAGTTTTGTAGTGATTACACCATCTTCTTTGATTGGCAATCTACATCTTACTTTAGCATTTAAAGAAACTTGTCCTTCTGCATAAGCAATTTCCACTTCTTCCGGTGAATAGAAAGCTAAACCTTCACCTTTCACTTTCATGGTTTCTGTAGAATCAAGCTGTTTGGTCATAAAATATAGACCCAAAACCATATCCTGAGAAGGTACGGTAATCGGCGAACCGTTTGCAGGGTTCAAGATGTTTTGAGAACCCAACATCAATAGTTGCGCTTCCAAAATAGCTTCCGGACCTAAAGGTAAGTGTACCGCCATCTGGTCACCATCAAAATCCGCGTTGAATGCCGTTGTAACCAATGGGTGCAACTGAATGGCTTTACCTTCGATCATTTTTGGCTGGAACGCCTGGATACCCAATCTGTGAAGGGTAGGTGCCCTGTTCAGAAGAACCGGATGACCTTTCATCACGTTTTCGAGGATATCATAAACAACAGGTTCCTTTCTGTCGATGATTCTTTTAGCAGATTTTACGGTTTTTACGATACCTCTTTCAATCAGTTTTCTGATGATGAACGGTTTGTAAAGTTCAGCTGCCATATCTTTCGGGATCCCACATTCGTGAAGTTGAAGGTTTGGACCTACAACAATTACCGAACGTGCAGAGTAATCTACCCTTTTACCCAATAAGTTTTGACGGAAACGACCTTGTTTTCCTTTCAATGAATCTGAAAGCGATTTCAATGGTCTGTTTGATTCTGATTTTACTGCAGAAGATTTTCTGGTGTTATCGAATAATGAATCCACAGATTCCTGAAGCATACGCTTCTCGTTTCGAAGGATTACTTCTGGAGCTTTGATCTCTAAAAGTCTCTTCAAACGATTGTTTCTGATGATTACTCTTCGGTAAAGGTCATTCAAATCTGAAGTTGCGAATCTACCTCCATCCAACGGAACCAATGGTCTTAGTTCTGGTGGAATTACAGGAAGAACACGCATAATCATCCATTCTGGCTTATTGATCATTCTGGTGTTTGCACCACGGATGGCTTCAACAACATTTAATCTTTTTAATGCTTCAGTTCTTCTTTGTTTAGAAGATTCGTTGTGCGCTTTGTGACGCAAATCGAAAGATAGAGTATCTAAGTCGATTCTTTTCAATAATTCTTCCACCGCTTCTGCTCCCATTTTGGCAACAAATTTATTCGGGTCAGAATCATCAAGATATTGGTTTTCCGCAGGAAGCGTATCTAAAATATCAAGATATTCTTCTTCTGTTAAAAATTCTTTGTCTTCGAAATCGGAACCATCAGCTTTTTTGGCAATACCTGGCTGGATTACAACATATCTTTCGTAGTAGATAATCATATCCAATTTCTTGGAAGGTAAACCTAAAAGATAACCGATTTTGTTCGGCAAAGAACGGAAATACCAGATATGAGCTACAGGAACTACCAATCCGATGTGACCGATTCTTTCTCTACGAACTTTTTTCTCGGTAACT
Organism: Kaistella montana; assembly: GCF_024436175.1. Lineage (GTDB taxonomy): Bacteria > Bacteroidota > Bacteroidia > Flavobacteriales > Weeksellaceae > Kaistella > Kaistella montana. The sequence continues at coordinate 95,453 of NZ_JANFQP010000002.1, forward strand.
TCTACCCCACAACGGTCGCAAACGATTCCTTTGTATCGGATTCTTTTGTATTTACCACAAGCACATTCGTAATCCTTCACAGGACCGAAGATTTTCTCGCAGAACAAGCCGTCTCTTTCCGGTTTATGGGTACGGTAGTTAATGGTTTCCGGTTTTAAAACTTCACCTCTTGAATCCTGTAGAATAGATTCAGGAGAGGCAAGACCGATCGTAATTTTACTGAAATTACTTGTTTTATTTTTATTTGACATTTTTTATTTTGATTAAAAGATTAAAAGATTGAAAGCTTACTTTCATTCTTGTCTTCTTGGAGTTAATTAATGATTTAATTTTTTAATAATTAAACTTTTAATTTACTCCTCCAATCTTATATCAAGGCCAAGACCTTGCAGCTCATGAAGTAATACGTTGAAAGATTCAGGAATACCTGGTTCAGGCATTGCTTCTCCTTTTGCAATCGCTTCATAAGTTTTTGCTCTACCAATCACGTCATCCGATTTCACGGTAAGGATTTCTCTAAGGATGTTGGATGCACCAAATGCTTCCAATGCCCAAACCTCCATCTCACCGAATCTTTGTCCACCAAACTGCGCTTTACCACCTAAAGGCTGTTGCGTAATCAATGAATAAGGTCCGATAGAACGTGCGTGCATTTTGTCATCAACCATGTGACCCAATTTCAGCATATAAATTACCCCTACAGTAGCCGGTTGAGAGAATCTATCTCCGGTACCACCATCATAAAGATAAGTAGAACCAAATTCTGGAAGACCTGCTTGGTTGGTGTATTCAGTAATCTGATCGATATTGGCACCATCGAAGATTGGCGTTGCGAATTTCAATCCTAATTTCTGACCAGCCCATCCAAGAACAGTTTCGTAGATCTGCCCGATGTTCATACGTGAAGGTACCCCAAGTGGGTTCAATACGATGTCAACAGGAGTTCCATCTTCTAGGAACGGCATATCTTCTTCACGAACGATTCTCGAAACGATACCTTTGTTACCGTGACGACCCGCCATTTTATCACCAACATTCAACTTACGTTTTTTAGCGATATAAACTTTCGCTAATTTGATGATTCCTGCAGGAAGTTCATCTCCGATTGAAATTGCAAATTTCTCACGGTTTTTAACTCCTTGAATGTCATTAAATTTGATTTTGTAGTTGTGGATCAACTGCTTGATCAAATCGTTCTTATCTGCATCAACAGTCCAGTCAGCTCCGCTTACGTTTACATAATCTTCAACACTTTGAAGCAATTTAGTCGTAAACTTCACTCCTTTTCCGATGATTTCTTCATCAAGGTCGTTTTTCACCCCCTGAGAAGTTTTGCCGTTAACAAGAGTTCCAAGTTTTTCAAGAAGGGTGTTTCTTAATTCATCGAATTTCGCTTTGTAGGTATTTTCGATTTCTTCAAGTTTCAGTTTCTCTTCAGTTCTTTTCTTTTTGTCCTTGATGTTTCTTGAGAACAATTTCTTGTCGATTACAACACCTCTTAAAGAAGAATCTGCTTTTAATGAAGCATCTTTTACATCACCGGCTTTGTCACCGAAGATTGCTCTCAATAGTTTTTCTTCCGGAGTTGGATCAGATTCACCTTTTGGAGTGATTTTACCAATCATGATATCTCCAGGTTTCACATCAGCTCCAATACGGATCATACCGTTTTCATCGAGATCTTTTGTAGCTTCTTCAGAAACGTTAGGAATATCAGCGGTCAATTCTTCCATACCTAATTTGGTATCACGAACTTCCAACGAATATTCATCCACGTGGATAGAAGTAAACCAGTCCTCACGAACCACTTTCTCGTTGATTACGATTGCATCCTCAAAGTTATATCCTTTCCAAGGCATGAAGGCTACCACAAGGTTTCTACCCAATGCCAACTCTCCGTTTTCAGTTGCATAACCGTCGCAAAGTACCTGACCTTTCTGAACTTTGTCACCTACTCTTACGTTTGGTCTCAAAGTGATGGTTGTACTTTGGTTGGTTTTTCTAAACTTGGTAAGTTTATATGTTTTAGTAGCAGATTCGAATGATACTAAATCATCGTCTTCGCTTCTTTCGTATTTAATGGTGATTTTATCAGCATCTACATACTCTACAGTACCGTTTCCTTCAGCATTAATTAAAATTCTGGAGTCTTTAGCAACTTGTTGTTCCAAGCCTGTACCTACGATTGGAGCTTGTGGCTTCAACAAAGGAACTGCTTGACGCATCATGTTGGATCCCATCAATGCACGGTTCGCATCATCATGCTCCAAGAATGGAATTAATGAAGCGGAAATACCAGAAATCTGGTTTGGTGCTACATCGATCAAGTCAACTTGTTGTGGTTCAACTACCGGATAATCTCCATCAAGACGGGCAATAACTCTGTCGGTAGAAATAGTACCGTCATCGTTCATCTCCACGTTCGCTTGTGCAATTACTTTATCTTCTTCATCTTCAGCATTTAAGAAGATTGCAGGAGTTTTCAAATCTACTTTTCCGTTGTTTACTTTACGGTAAGGAGTTTCGATGAAACCTAAGTTGTTGATTTTTGCGTAGATCCCTAATGAAGAGATCAAACCAATGTTTGGTCCTTCAGGAGTTTCGATCGGACAGATTCTTCCATAGTGAGTATGGTGAACGTCACGTACCTCGAAACCTGCTCTTTCTCTTGATAAACCACCAGGTCCTAGAGCAGAAAGACGACGCTTGTGCGTGATTTCTGATAGTGGATTGGTTTGGTCCATGAACTGAGAAAGCTGGTTGGTACCAAAGAATGAGTTAATAACTGATGTTAAAGTCTTCGCATTAACAAGATCAATAGGAGTAAAGATTTCATTATCTCTAACGTTCATTCTCTCACGAATTGTTCTTGCAATTCTAGAAAGACCTACACCAAACTGACCAGCCAATTGCTCACCAACAGTTTTAATTCTTCTGTTGGATAAGTGATCGATATCATCAACTTCAGCTTTAGAGTTTACCAATTCGATAAGGTGTCTTACGATCGAAATGATGTCTTCTTTGGTTAAAACTTCAGTTTTTTCAGGAATATTTAATCCTAGTTTTTTGTTCAATCTGTAACGACCAACTTCACCTAAAGAGTAACGTTGCTCAGAGAAGAATAATTTTTCGATAATTCCTCTTGCAGTTTCCTCATCTGGTGGATCTGCGTTACGCAACTGACGATAAATATATTCTACCGCTTCTTTTTCGGAGTTGGTAGGGTCTTTTTGTAAAGTATTTTGAATGATAGAGAATTCGTTAGAATTTTCTTTGTGAATCAAAATAGATTTCACACCTGCATCCAAAATAAGGTCTAAATGTTCTTTTTCAAGAACAGTTTCTCTATCCAAGATGATTTCGTTTCTTTCAATGGAAACTACTTCACCTGTATCTTCGTCCACGAAATCTTCGAACCAAGTGTTCAAAACTCTCGCAGCCAAAGTTCTTCCTTCTACTTTTTTCAATGCTGCTTTAGAAACTTTCACTTCTTCCGCAAGGTCAAAAATCTGAAGGATATCTTTATCGGATTCGAATCCGATTGCTCTCAACAAAGTCGTTAACGGTAATTTTTTCTTACGGTCGATGTAAGCGTACATTACGTTATTGATGTCGGTTGTAAATTCCATCCAAGATCCTTTGAAAGGGATAATTCTGGAATAATACAATTTAGTTCCGTTGGCGTGGTAAGTTTGACCAAAAAACACCCCCGGAGAACGGTGTAACTGAGTTACGATAACACGCTCTGCACCATTAATGATAAATGAACCAGAAGGTGTCATGTAAGGAACCGGACCTAAATAAACGTCTTGTACAACGGTCTGAAAATCTTCGTGTTCAGGGTCAGTACAATACAATTTCAGTCTGGCTTTCAAAGGAACTGAATAGGTCAGTCCTCTTTCCACACACTCGTCGATCGAGTAGCGCGGTGAATCAACCAAATAATCCAAAAACTCCAGTACGAACTGGTTTCTGGAATCGGTAATTGGGAAATTTTCTTCAAAGGTTTTGTAAAGAGTTTCATTTACTCTTTGCTCCGGAAGGGTATCCAACTGGAAAAAATCTTTGAAAGATTGGATCTGAATGTCCAAAAAGTCAGGAGTTTCAATTTTTCCTTTTGCTGCGGAGAAATTGATTCTTTCGTTTCCCTGAGTTTTAGCGACTGCTTTAGATTTACTCATAAAAATTTTAAAGAATGAGGGGTTAAAAAATATTTTGTTTAAAAAATATCAGAAAAAACCTTTTAAGAGTAAGAGAAACAAGAAGATAGGCGCTAACAAATAGACTTGGCTCTTATCAAAAATGGGCTTATTCTAACTGCAACGCCGGTATATCTTTTCACGGAGTAGTGCAAAATACTTTTTGATCTTTCAACGCTAAGCAATAGTGAAATCTATAAATAGAGAAAAGCCGCTTTCAGAAAACAGAAAGAGCTGATTTACAATATTTTAGTAATTTATGTACAATGGTTAGCGCCAAAAGGAGTGCAAATGTACGAATTATCGATGAGTTAAGCAACACAAAATTATCACCTATTATTATTGATTAAATGAAATAGAAAGTATTTTGTATTCTGAATATTACAAAAAAAACTATTTAAATGAAGAGATTTTATATTATAAAACAAAAAACCCCACCAAAAGGTGAGGTTTTTTTATTATGAAAAAGTGAATTATTTCAATTCTACTTCTGCACCAGCTTCTTCTAATTGTTTTTTCAAAGCTTCAGCTTCGTCTTTAGAAACACCAGTTTTGATAGGAGCAGGAGCACCATCTACCATATCTTTAGCTTCTTTAAGACCAGCACCAGTTAAATCTTTTACTAATTTAACAACAGCTAATTTAGAAGCACCTGCTGATTTAAGGATTACGTCGAATTCTGTTTTTTCTTCAGCAGCTTCACCACCACCTGCAGCAACAACTACAGCAGCAGCAGCTGGCTCGATTCCGTACTCATCCTTAAGGATAGCAGCTAATTCATTTACGTCTTTTACGGTTAAGTTTACTAGCGTTTCAGCTAAATTTTTTAAATCTGACATTTTGTAATGTTTTAATTTGTTGAACGATTTATTTTGATTTTTTTTGAGTCTAATTACTCTGCACTAGGTGCGTCAGTAGCTTCAGCGCTAGCTTCTGGAGCAGCGGTTTCTTCTACTTTGGTTTCTTCAGCAACTGGAGCTGCTTCTTCGGCTTTTGCCTCAACAGTTTCCGGTTTGTTTTGAATAGCAGAAAGTACGTTTCTGATTGGTGATTGAAGTAATCCGATGATTTCTCCGATCATTTCTTCTCTTGACTTGATGTTAGCAAGAGTGCCTAAGTTTTCATCACCGATGTAGAAAGTTTCTTGTAAGAAAGCAGATTTCAAAGCAGGAAATTCAGCTTTTTTTCTGAAGCCCTGGATCAATTTAGCTGGTGCGTTAGCTGTATCAGCTACCATTACCGCTGTATTTCCTTTGAAAGTTGGGAACATTTCAGAGTAATCTACTCCTTCGATTTGTTCCATTGCTTTCTGCAACAATGTATTTTTTACAACTTTAAGTGTAATGTTTTGTTTAAACGCTTGTCTTCTGAAATCTGAAGTCGACGCAGCATTCATTCCTTCAAGATTTGCTACATAAACCACTTTCGCGTCTTGTAACATCTCTTTTATTTCTTGTATTACTAATACTTTATCTTCTTTTGTCATTGTCTTACAGATTTTAGTTTACAGATTTAGTATCAATTGCAATACCCGGACTCATGGTAGAAGATAAGTAAATACTTTTTACATAAGTACCTTTAGCTGCAGTTGGTTTTAGTTTCAATAAAGTCTGCACCAATTCCTGAGCGTTCTCTTTAATTTTAGCAGCATCGAAAGATACTTTACCAATACCAGCGTGGATAATACCGTATTTGTCTACTTTGAAATCGATTTTACCAGCTTTCACTTCTGTTACAGCTTTACCGATTTCCATGGTAACAGTTCCTGATTTAGGGTTTGGCATCAATCCTCTTGGACCTAATACTCTACCTAATGGACCTAGTTTTCCCATTACAGCCGGCATGGTAACGATTACGTCAACATCAGTCCAGCCATCTTTAATTTTCTGTAAGTATTCATCAAGACCTACGTAATCTGCACCAGCTTCTTTTGCTTCTGCTTCCTTATCAGGAGTTACAAGCGCTAAAACTTTTACATCTTTACCGGTACCGTGAGGAAGAGATACTACACCTCTTACCATTTGGTTAGCTTTTCTTGGATCAACACCCAATCTAACTGCGATATCTACAGAAGCGTCAAATTTTGCAAAGTTTACTTCTTTTACCAAAGCAGAAGCTTCGTCAAGGCTGTAAATTTTGTTTTTTTCTATTTTGCTTAAAGCTTCTTTTTGCTTTTTTGTTAATTTTGCCATTTCTACTAGTTTTAAGCGTTAGTTGGTTTAGTTCCTGTTACTCTCAATCCCATAGATCTTGCAGTACCTGCGATCATAGTCATCGCAGAGTCTAACGTAAAACAGTTAAGATCTGTCATTTTATCTTCTGCGATTTTTTGTACTTGTGCCCAAGTAACGGCTCCTACTTTCGCTCTGTTAGGTTCACCTGAACCTTTCTTCACTTTAGAAGCTTCTAATAATTGGATCGCAGCTGGAGGAGTTTTAATAACGAATTCAAAAGATTTGTCTTCGTACACTGTAATAACTACAGGTAAAACTTGCCCAGGCTTGTCTTGCGTTCTTCCGTTAAATTGTTTACAAAACTCCATGATGTTCACACCGGCAGAACCTAGTGCTGGTCCAACTGGTGGAGAAGGGTTTGCTGCCCCTCCTTTTACCTGGAGTTTAACCATTTTAAAGACTTTTTTAGCCATTTTTTTGTTTTAAAAATTAGTAAATAATGAATGTGGAAGCATTTATTATTCTATATAAACTCTGATTCTCACCTACAGAGTTTATATTTCGGACTGCAAAATTAAGAATTAATTTTGATTCTGCAAGTGTAATCTATTGATTTTTAGCAATGAATTACAAAAAATATTTACTCATATTCATAAAACCGCATCAACACTAGAACAGGAGGCTTCCATAGTTAGAATTTTGCCAAATAAAAAGACTGCTCTTCTGAACAGTCTTTTTAATATATTTATAAGTTCTTTATACCTTTTCTACTTGCATAAAGCTCAATTCCATTGGTGTTTTTCTACCGAAAATCATTACTGAAACTTCAATTTTCTTTTTGTCTTCATGAATTTTCTCTACAGTTCCGTTGAAACCATTGAAAGGTCCATCCGTAACTTTCACGCTGTCTCCAACAATGAATGGAATTTCAATATCAACAGCAAATTCTGAAAGTTCATCCATTCTACCAAGCATTCTGTTTACTTCTGCTTTACGCATTGGAACAGGATCTCCGCCTTTGGTTAAACTTAAAAAAGAAATTACACCTGGAATATTTTTGATAATGTGAGGAATTTCTCCCATCAAATTAGCTTCTACCATTAAGTAACCTGGGTAATAAGGCTTTTCTTTCGGAACCTTCTTCCCGTTTCTCATTTGGATCACTTTCTCCATTGGAATGACCACTTGGGTTACGTAAGCTTCGAAACCAAGTCGCTTCATTTCATTCTCAATATAGGTTTTCACCTTATTTTCCTGTCCGCTGATGGATTTCAGAACATACCATTTCAAGTCACTCATTTTGGAAAATAATTTTAATTGAACAGGTTGATAAATATCGTTAACAAGTTGGCGATAGATTTACTAAATAATGAATCTACTCCAAATGTAAACAAAGCTAAAATTACAGTAGCAATAGTAACTACAATAGTGGAAGATTGCAGATCTGGCCACTTTGGCCATTCTACTTTATCTTTAAATTCGGTATAAGAACCTTTAAAAAAATCAACTAAGCTCATTATCTATTATTTGCACGGGCACAAGGATTCGAACCCTGATCAACGGTTTTGGAGACCGGTATCCTACCATTGGACGATGCCCGTAGATTAAAAAAAGTTCCGTAAGTTTCCCTACGGAACTTTATTATTTATTTAGAAATTAATCTAAGATTTCAGTTACCTGACCTGCACCAACTGTTCTACCACCTTCTCTGATCGCAAATCTAAGACCTACGTTAAGAGCGATTGGTTGTAACAATTCTACAGTAATAGTTAAGTTATCACCTGGCATTACCATTTCTACACCTTCTGGTAAGAAGATTTCACCTGTAACGTCAGTAGTTCTTACGTAGAACTGAGGACGATATTTGTTGTGGAATGGAGTGTGACGACCACCTTCTTCTTTTGAAAGAACGTAAACCTCAGCTTTGAATTTTTTGTGTGGAGTTACAGAACCTGCTTTCGCAATTACCATACCTCTTTTGATGTCGGTTTTTTCAATACCTCTCAACAAGATACCTACGTTATCACCAGCTTCACCTCTATCAAGGATCTTTCTAAACATCTCTACCCCAGTTACAGTTGATGTTAATTTTTCATCACCCATACCTACGATATCAACAGGATCTCCAGTGTTGATAACACCAGCCTCGATTCTACCAGTTGCTACAGTACCTCTACCTGTAATAGAGAATACGTCTTCGATTGGCATCAAGAATGGTTTATCTTGATCTCTTACTGGAAGTTCGATCCAAGTATCAACAGCGTTCATTAATTCTTCTACAGTAGCAACCCATTTAGCATCTCCATTAAGAGCACCTAGAGCTGAACCTTGAATAACTGGAGAGTTATCACCATCATATTCATAAGAAGAAAGAAGATCTCTAACTTCAAGTTCTACTAATTCTAACAATTCTGGATCATCTACCATATCCACTTTGTTCATGAATACCAATACTCTTGGTACGTTTACCTGACGACAAAGAAGGATGTGCTCTCTAGTTTGAGGCATTGGTCCGTCAGTCGCAGCTACTACTAAGATAGCTCCGTCCATTTGTGCAGCACCAGTAACCATGTTTTTTACATAATCGGCGTGACCTGGACAGTCTACGTGAGCGTAGTGTCTGTTTTCAGTTTCATATTCGATGTGAGCAGTGTTGATAGTAATACCTCTTTCTTTTTCTTCTGGTGCAGAGTCGATTGAAGAGAAATCTCTTGCAGTACCGAATCCTTTGTCAGATAATACTTTACTGATTGCAGCAGTAAGTGTAGTTTTACCATGGTCTACGTGACCGATGGTACCAATGTTCAAGTGTGGTTTGTTACGATTAAACGTTTCCTTTGCCATGATTTAATTATTTATTTAATTATTTATTAAAATTTTCAGTGCGCAAATATAGTGATTTTTTGAATATTGGAAATTTTTTTTCAAAAAAAATCAATATTCAGCTTCAATCTATTTGACACTATGATATTATTTGTTTTTTGAGGGTACAAATTTATGAATTTATTTTCGTTTACGAAATTTATATTTCTTTTTTAGACAAGTTTAACAAAAAATCACCCTAAAAGCATCTGAATATTTTTTAGTAACAAATCTAATTAGTTTTTAACTTAATTCCTCATTCTTTGTTCTATTGAAAATCCAAAAAATAATTGGGAATATAAGCAATGTAAGAATGGTGGCAGTTACCAGACCTCCTATAATCACAATGGCTAATGGTTTTTGGGATTCTGAACCAATTCCGCTAGAGATTGCTGCTGGTAACAATCCTATAGACGCCATCAAAGCGGTCATTACTACTGGGCGAGTTCTTACTCTTACTCCTTCAAAAATTCCTTTGGCTACATCCATTCCAGATTTAATATTTTGATGAAACTCTGAAAGCAAGATAACTCCGTTTTGAATACAAATTCCAAATAACGCAATAAAACCTACTCCCGCAGAAATTCCAAAATTCATCCCTGTAAGATGCAAGGCAATAATTCCTCCGATTAACGCAAATGGAACATTGGCTAATACCAAAAGAGAATCTTTTATGTTACCAAAAAGGATAAAAAGGAGAAGAAAAATACCCAATAAACTCACAGGAACTACTTGCCCCAACCTTTTGGTAGCTCTTTGTTGGTTTTCGAACTGACCAGTCCACCCGAAAGAATAACCATCTGGAAGTTTTATTTTATCTACATTTTTTTGTGCTTCAGCAATTGTGCTTCCCAAATCACGATCTCTGATAGAGAATTTAATCCCAATATATCTTTTAATACCATCTCGGTAGATAAATGCCGCTCCATTTTCTTGGCGAATTTCACTAATTTCTTTTAACGGAATTAAGGTTCCGTCTTGGGTAGGCACCATTAACCTTTCCAAATCTTGTTCGTCTTTTCGATATTCTTGTTCATACCGAATCCTGATGTCAAATTTTCTTTCTCCTTCATACAAAGTAGATGCTGTTTTTCCTCCGAAAGCAGTTTCTAAGACCGATTGCGCATCTGTAAGAGAAACATTATACATTGCCATTTTATCTCTATCTAGAATCACTGTTTCTTCTGGCTGACCAATATTTTTGATAATACCAGGTTCTTTAACTCCTGGAACCTCTTTGATAGCAGCTAAAACCTGTTTGGCGTATTTATCTAATGTATTTAGATTGTCTCCATAGATTTTAATCCCATTTTCTGCCTTGAAACCAGCCACTGCTTCTGCCACATTATCAGAGATAGGCTGAGAGTAATTATATGTAATCCCTTGGTATTGCTTTAATTTATGATCTATTTCATCAATTAATTTTTCCATAGAAATTTTCCTTGACCATTCTTCTTTTGGCTTCAAATTCACTGCAAATTGCACGAATCCGAAACCATTAGGATCTGTACCATCATTACTTCTACCAGTTTGGGCAATAACTCCTGTTACTTCCTGAAATTTCAATATTTCTTGTTTCAGTTTATCAGCTGTTTTTAAACTTTGATTTAAACTCGTACTCATAGGCATTTCTGCGGTAATCCAAAGAGAGCCTTCATTTAATTGAGGTAAAAATTCTGTTCCTAAAAAGGTAGCAGAAAATAAAGTAGTTACCAACAATCCTAACGCTACCATCAGACTCATTTTTTTGTTTCTGAAAGTAAGCATAAAACCTTTCTCTACGAGTTTATCCCAAAAGATAACAAAAACATTGTGTTTTTCTCTCACATTTTTATTGAGCAAAAGATGACTGAGAACCGGCACTAAGGTTAAAGTAAAAATTAAAGCTCCCATTAATGCAAAACCAAGAGTATAAGCTAAAGGCGAAAACATTTTTCCCTCTACTTTCTGAAAAGCAAAAATGGGAAGTAATGATGTAATGATAATCATTTTTGAGAAGAAAATTGCTTTTCCCAGCCCTGTACCTGTGTTTTTAATCCAGCCAGCTTTAGCCATTTTATTGAATCGCTCCATCCCATATTTATGCGCTTTTTGGTCTAGCATCACAAAAACGCCTTCTACCATCACTACAGCTCCGTCTATGATTATCCCAAAATCTACTGCACCTAGCGAAAGTAAATTGGCGCTCATACCTGCCATTTTGAGGCATAAAAATGCAAAAAGTAATGACAATGGAATAATAATAGAGACGATTACGGTGGTTCGCCAATCTGCCATAAACAGAAATACCACAACGGTAACCAAAATAATACCTTCTAGCAAATTATGCATTACTGTTTTGGTGGTAAAATCCATCAAGGTTTCTCTATTATAAAATGTTTCTAACTGTACATCTTTTGGTAGAATTTTAGTATTGAGTTCTTCTATTTTGTCTTTAACTAATTTTATTACTTCTTCAGGATTTTCACCTTTACGCATTACAACAATTCCTTCCACATCATCTTTGCCATTATTGTAAGCAGCCTGTCCTACTCTAGACATAGAACCTTCGTGCACATTGGCAACATTTTTTACCAAAACAGGATTTCCATTATCATTTTTAATGACTACATTTTCTATATCTTGAATAGACTTCAGCAGACCAATACCTCTTACTACATAAGACTGACCACTTTTTTCGATAACGTCTCCTCCTACATTTAGATTGCTTTTAGAAACCGCATCATAAACCTCAGATGTTGTTAAACTAAATGTATCTAATTTTCTGGGGTCTATACTTAACTCAAAAATTTTATCCTGACCGCCAAAAACATTAATATCTGCTACGCCAGGTACTCCGCGCAATGCTCTATCTACTACCCAATTTTGTAAAGTAAGTAATTCTCTAGAATCTCTTTTAGGACTTTTAAGTACATACCTATAAATTTCTCCTGTAGGACCGTATGGTGGTTGTACATCTGGTTCTGCACCTTCTGGTAAAGAAACTGTTCTCAGTTGATTATTTACCTGAATTCTTGCAAAAGTATCATCTACTCCATCATCAAAAATAATTTTAATAATAGAAAGTCCAAACATAGTGGTACTTCTTACTGATGTTTTCTTTTGTACAGAGCTCATAGACAATTCTATAGGCGTAGTTACAAAGCGCTCTACTTCTTCGGCGCTTCTTCCGTTCCATTGCGTAATGATGACAATCTGTGTATTGGTAACATCTGGAAATGCATCAATAGGCATATTTTTAAAACTAACAAATCCTGCAATTGCTAAAATCCCAACCCAAAAAAACGTAAACGCTTTGTTTTTGATGGAGAATGCAATAATATTTTTAATAAATTTATTCATAGATTATATTTAATGAGTAATTATTGATGATAGAAAAAACCCAATCATTATTATTCGCTTAATGCTCTGTAAATAAACAACTGATTATTGGTAATCACTTGGTCACCTTGGCGCAAACCTTCTGAAATATATGCTCTACTACCTGTTTCTTTGTCTAGTTTTACTTCCTGTATTTTTACATTGCTTTGAGACTTAAAAACCACTACAAAATACCTGTTATCATCAAAAATCAATGCCTCTTTTGGAATAGATATTGCCCTAGTATTTTCAGTTTTAAGAATTTTAATAGTTGCTTTGCTTTCTGGTATAAGCTGTCCGGTAGCATTTTCTAGTACTACTCTTGCTTGCATAGCATTGGTTTCTGGATCTATAATTTTAAAAATTTTATCAATAGTTCCGGTAAAAATTCTGGAAGGATTTGCTAATGTAGAAACCTTAGCTTTCATCCCTAGAGAAACTTTATTAATATCACTCTCGTTAATATTTACAATTGCCCATACATTGGTAGTATTGGCTACATCAAAAATATTATCACTTCGGTCACTTCTCAACTGCATGTCTTTATTGATGTTTTTTTGAACAATGTAACCCGATATTGGAGCTATTACACTGTAAATATTTCCGTTTTTAATATTATAAACTTGGTTTACAGATTGGCTTCTTCTTAGTTCATCATTCGCTTTCTGAAGTTGGCTTTTAGCTTCTAGTACATCTTTTTCTGTATTGAGCTTTCCGGAATATAAATCTTGTGCTACTCTTAGATTATTTTCGGCTACCGCCACTTCGGTTCTGGCATCACTTAAATCTTTTTGAAATCCTGCTACTTCAGTAGAACGAATGGTTGCCAACACTTGACCTTTATGTACATAATCTCCCAACTCTACATTTACAGACATTACATTACCACCAACCAAAGGATAGATATCTATATACTGATTTTTATCCGCAGATATTTTGCCATAAAAACTCATTTCTGTTTCCACAAAATCATTTTGCACTTTTTCTACAGTGGTCGTCTTCATCATTTCATTGCTTATAACAAATCCTTTTTGTATAGGCAATTTGTCTTCTATTTTATCTTTATTACAACCACAAAAAAAAATGGTAGTTACGATGGCTAATCCTATATATTTGTATGTATTCATTATTTAAAAATTTGAGTTTGATTTAAACGATTGAGTTCTTCTGCGGAAATCATAATTTGCTTTTTCATTTCGTTCATTTGCAAAACGCTTTCGTTATAACTGTCCGAAAAATCTGTAAATTCTATAAGAGAAACATTTCCTTTTCTGAAATTGTCTTGCATACCTTTATACACCACTTCCAGATTATCTAAATCTTTCGGAGTAATGCTCATTAATTGATTATATTGATTTTCCCAAGTTTGATACGCCAGAGCAACTTGGTTATAGAGTTCATTTTTTTTGAATTCAGCGTTTTTTTGGCTTTGTTCTGAAATAAATTGGGCTTTCTGTATATTTCCTTTGTTTTGTTTCCAAAGTGGTATAGGAATCCCTATCGTAAAATTAAGTTCATTTTTAAACGAACCTCCCAACTGGCTATACTGTAATCCTGCGGTTAAGTCTGGCGTATTGAGTGATTTTTGCCAGTTGTAATATGCTTTACTACTTTCTATTGTTTTAAGCGCAAATTGGTATTCGGCATTATTCTGTTCTGCTCTTTTTTGTAAATCATTTAGAGAAATTAGCGGAACATCATCTAATAAATCTTTTGCCTCTTCTACAGATAAATCTGGTAAGATATTCTCATTAATACCTGTAAGAATTCTAAGAGCATTCTGAGATGCCAAAATACTATTAGTAACCTCTGTTTTATCTCTATTTAAACCTAAAACTAAAGTTTGCAAGCGCACTTCATCCTTCAAAGAGATATTTCCTTTAGCAGTTTGCGTTTTATACGCTTTTAATAAATCATTTAAAAAACTGAGTTGATTGTCTATTCTAAGAATTTTTCTACCATCATAGTAGAGAGAATAGTACGTCTGTCTAATCTGCGAACGCAAATCTACCAATAATTGGTTGTATTGAAGCTGAGCCAATTCTTTGTTAGTTTTTGCAAACTCAACTTCTTTCTTTCTTTTTCCACCTAGCACAAAGAGCTGCTGTATTTCTACATCTTTAGAATGCCGAATATCAATAGTCCTTCTATCTTCAGGATTATATGCATTTCCAGTAAAAGAAATTTGTGGTAAATCCCAGATTTTTGCCTGAATAATATCTGCATCTGCCTGCGAAATATTATACTGTTCTGCCAATAATTGTAAATTGTTATTCCTAAAAGCTTCTTCACATTGCCGCAATGACATATTCTTCTGGGCAAAAACACCAATGGAACTGCCAAAAAAAAACATTAAAATTTTAATTCTCATAACTAATTTTTATGCCACAAAAATCAGTTATGAGAATTAAAACCTACTTTAAAAAAAATTAAAAAGCACTTAAAATCTTAAATTGGAAAATTAATAGTGAAAATATTATGGTTTTTATCCGAAGTATAAAATATTTCGCCGTGGTGAAAATCCATAATCCTTTTTGAAATCCTAAGCCCCAACCCAGAACCTGAAATATTCTGAGAGTTCTTCCCTCTTCGGAAAGCTTCGAAAATTTTTATTTGATCTTTTTCCGAAAGTACTTCGCCTTCATTTATTACTTTTACCACAATCTCGTCATCAGTTTCAGAGATTTCTACCTTGGCTTTTGGTTCATAAGAATAGAGACATACATTTTTTAGAAGATTAATGAATACAATTTCTAATAAGGATTTGATTCCTTTAACTGTTAAATCTCCATCTGCGCTTTGTTCTTTGATTTCAAAATCCATTTCAAATTCTTTAAAATTCTTTTTGACTTTGCTAAAAGCATCAAAAATAACCTCATCCATTCTCACATTTTCGAAGTGTACATCATGTCCTTCTTCTACTTTAGAAAGAATTAAAAGTGAATTTACGGTATCTGAAAGCTGAAAGACTTCGTTCTGAATAGAATTTATATAATCTTTAGATTTCTCTTCTTTAGTAAGATTAGACAAATTTTCTAACTGAAAAGACATTCTGGTAAGCGGAGTTTTAATCTCATGAGAAGCGCTGGTAGTAAATTCTTTTTGAGCCAAAAAAGCTTCGTTCAGCCTTTTCATCATTGTATTAAAGGCTTTTATCAGCACATTAATTTCGTTATCAGATTTCTGCTCTGGCAACTGAATGGTTAATTGATGAGAAGTAACATCTGTAATTTTGTCTTTGAAATCATCTAGTGGTTTCAATTGCTTTTTCATAAAATAAAAACTGAAAACCCAAATAAATGCAAGACTTGTAATAAAAATAGAAATCAACAAAATTTTTAAAAAATTAAGTTTTGGATTGCCATTTACATCTTCCGCAGAAGTGAGTATGTAAAAAAAATCTCCTCTAATTTTCGTTTTAATCCCAATATTTTCTTGATAATCATTAATCCAAAAAATCTTTTTTTTCTTGTCTAGATTATTCAGATGAGAATTATCCCAAACCAATCTTTCGTCTAGCACATTAGAAAAAATAAGGTTTTTCTCATTATTAAAGACCAGAATTTTTTCTTTAATCAAAAAATCATCTTCATCATTATTGATATCATCTACCGTTTTATCATCATTATTTAATACTTTCTGAGGTAGTTTAGAAATATAATTAGCGGTTACTACAGCACTATGTTCCAGATTTTCTTTGAATTCTGCTTTTCTGAAATTAGCAAAAGAAATATAGATTACCGTCATCACAATTCCCATAATAATAGAAAATGCAATACTTAGGTTAAGGGCTATTCTGGTTTTTAAATTCATGAATTATTGCTCAGATTTTATATAATAACCAAATCCAGGACGAGTGTGTATCAATTTTGTATCAAATTCTTTATCTATTTTTTTCCTTAAGAAATTAATGTAAACCTCTATTGTATTCGTATTGGTAGAAAAATTAATGTCCCAAACTTGCTCAGAAATCTGTTGTTTAGAAAAAATTCTTTTAGGAGTCTCTGCCAAGAGCAATAAAAGCTGATATTCTTTTACGGTAAGATTAATTTCTTTACCCGCTCTAGAAACTTTTTGCTCTGTTTTATCTATTACTAAATCATCTATAATAATAATTTCTGAGGGAGATTCTGTAAGATGTTTCCTTCTTTTAAGAGCTTCCATTCTCATCAGCAATTCCTCAAACTGAAACGGTTTTACCAAATAATCATCTGCCAATCTGCTAAAAGCATCTTTTTTATCAGAAATGTCACCATAGGCAGATATCATAATAATGGGAGTATCCTGATCTACACTTCTTATTTTCTCACAAACATCTAGACCATTAATTTTAGGAACATTAATGTCCAAAAGGTAAAAATCATACTGGTTCGCTTTAATTTCTCTCATAAAAACATCACCATCATACACTCTTTTACACTCATAGTCATTATTTTCAAGAAATTTTCCTAGTTCCGCAGAAAGTATAAGGTCATCTTCTAGTAAGAGAATTTTCATAATATAAATATTTATTCAACGAAATTAAGAAATAAAAAAATCTCTCAAATAGCTTGAGAGATTTCCTTCAGAGCCAACTATGAGATTTGAACTCACGACCTCTTCCTTACCAAGGAAGCGCTCTACCCCTGAGCTAAGTCGGCAAAAACTTAAAAAAAAATCACAAGCCTGTTGTTGGTTGTGATTTTTTCTTTGAGCGGAAGACGAGGGTCGAACTCGCGACATTCAGCTTGGAAGGCTGACGCTCTACCAACTGAGCTACTTCCGCATTTTTGTGTTTGTTGGCAAACGGTTTGCAAATTTAAAACTTTTTTTTGAACCTGCAAATATTTTTGTAAAAAAAGTGGGGAGAGCAGGATTCGAACCTGCGAAGTCGTAAGACAGCAGAGTTACAGTCTGATCCATTTGGCCACTCTGGAATCTCCCCAAAATCTTTTTTACAAAAATGAGCCTCCAGAGGGACTCGAACCCACGACCTGCTGATTACAAATCAGCTGCTCTAGCCAACTGAGCTATGGAGGCAAATAGATTTCAAAAGAACGCTTATCTCTTTTTGCGAGTGCAAATATAAGGGAGTTTTTTTGAAATCCACAAATTATTTTTTAATTTTTTTTATATTTTTTTTTACGCGAGTTCTTTTTTCTTGATTAACAGCTTTTTAGCAACTTCAGCACATTGATCTAAACTTTCCTCAAAACTTGAAGTCGTCTTCTTTACTACAATATCATCACCTGGAACTGCCAAAATAATCTCAGCTGTTTTGTTTTCTTTATCAGATTTATTCTCCACTTTCAGGTAAACTTTACATTCTACAATTTTATCATAATAAGTATCCAGTTTGCTTAATTTCTTTTCAATATATTCTTCAAGCGGTGCGTGTGGTGTCAATCCCATTGACTGTACTGAAATTTTCATAACTCTACATTTTTTTTCGCTCGTGGATGAGCATTGTTAAAAACTTTTTTTAATTGTTCGATATTGGAACTGGTGTAAACCTGCGTTGACGCAAGCGACGAGTGTCCCATGATCTTCTTCACTTTAGAAATTTCAGCCCCATGCTCCAAGACGTGTGTTGCAAAACTATGTCTCAAAATATGGGGGCTTTTTTTCTTCTTTGAAGTTACAAGACTAAGGTAGGAATTAACTGCTGAATAAACAAATTTATCATTCAGTTTTTTTCCTTTTGCATTAATGAAAAAATATATATCGTGGTCTTTCAGAGGTTTGCGCTCCTTTAAATAAGCTTCCATCTTCTCTGCAAGACCAACAGAAATCGGGATTATTCGTGCTTTATTTCCTTTTCCGATCACTTTGATTTCCATATTACTGAAATCTACGTTTTCCATGAGCAGGTTCACCAATTCCGCTTTTCTAATTCCGGATTGGTAAAGCAAATCAATGATCACTTCTTTTAATAAACTTTTTTTCTTCGGCTGAAATTCCGGAAGTTGATGATTACTCATTTCCTCTTGGGAAAAGGGAATTTGTTTTTCCGCATAAAATTTCAAAGAAGTAATATTCTCCATCGGCGAAACTTCTATTTCTCCTATTTTCAAAAGAAAAAGATAAAAACTCCTAAGACTGGAAAGCTTTCGGTTAATGGATCTTTTAGAAAGTTTTTTCTCCGTAAGGTCCATCATGAAATTGCGCACCACCTTTTTATCCACCTTTGTGAAATCTTGATGAGCCTCGGTCTCGAGGAGAAACAATGTAAAATCTTCCAAATCTTTCCGATAGCTTATCGAAGTATGAGGAGAATAGCGCTTTTCTACAGCAATATATTCGAGAAATCGTTCTATCATGATGGTATAAAAACAAAAAATCACTTTTCAAATATAGGTATTTGAAAAGTGATTGAAGTATTTTCTAAAGAAAATGTTGATTAAGCTTGTTCGTCTCTGCTCAAACCTCTTTGTTTGTGAGCAGCTTTCAATTTAGCTTGTCTTGATGTTACAGAAGGTTTAATGAATTGTTGTCTGCTTCTTAAAGCTCTTACAACTCCTGTTTTATCAAATTTTCTTTTGTATTTTTTTAACGCTCTGTCGATAGCTTCGCCATCTTTTACTGGGATTATTAACATAATTTACATCTCATTTTGGACTGCAAAAGTAATATTTTTTTTCTAAATGACAAATTTTTTCTTTATTTTTAAACTCAATTTATTCTCACGATGCAAAAAAACTATACCGTCATCAATGCTTCCGCGGGTTCCGGAAAAACCTATGCTTTAGTGCTAAACCTTTTGGCGATATGCCTGAAATACCCGTCGCAGTCGGATAAAATAAGACATATCCTTGCGCTCACTTTTACCAATAAAGCAGCCAATGAGATGAAACACCGAATCATCGAATGGTTGAAAAATTTTTCGGCAGATTCCTATGAAACCAATCAGGATTTGAAAAATATTCAAACGAAACTTGAAGATCAAGGACATCGTATTCCATTGAAAGACCTGCACGAACGATCAAAAAGAATTCTCGATTACGTGCTCCATAACTACTCTACCCTGAATATCGGAACGATTGACAAATTTAATTCGCGCTTGGTGAGAAGCTTTTCTTATGAATTGGGATTGGCGCAAAATTTCAACCTCGAAATCAATGCGGAACCGTTTTTAATGGAAGCTGTAGACAAAATGCTGGAAAATATTGGCAGCGAAAATAATATTTCTGAAGCGTTCATGGATTTTGTAAATTATAATTTAGACAATAATGAAAGGGTAAACCTCAACAAAAGTCTGTACGATTCTGCCAAAGAATATGTTCAGGATAAACATTATTTCAAGTTGAATGACAACAAAGGTTTCAATTGGGAAGTCTATGAAAAATCAAAGGAAAACCTTCGCAAAAGCATTAAATTTTTGAGTGAAGATTCCATCAACATAGCAGAATCCGTTTTGAATTTATTAGACGAGAAAAATCTCGAAATTGGTGATTTTGCAGATGGAATCAACGGAATTGGTGGTTTTTTCAAAAAATTCATGGACAAAAAAGTTCCATTAATCTACGAAACCATCGAGCAAGAAGAAACCCGAGTGGATAAAATATTGAAAGGCGCTTCCGCAAAAGGCAAAAAACGCCAATCAGAAATCCTCGAAATCCTCGATTTTTTGCTCGAAAGTCGCAAGAAAATAATTCTAAATCACATCAAATCACAAAAACAGAAAAAAATCTTAGGAGCCATTCTTCCTTTAAAAGTAAACAAAGACATCCAAGATCAACTCGCCATTATTGAGGAAGAAAATGATCTGGTTTTGCTTTCCAAATTCAATATTTTAATTCATGAAAACCTTCGTGAGGAGCCTTCATCATTCATTTATGAAAAAGTGGGGACAAAATTTTCTCATTACTTTTTTGATGAATTCCAGGACACTTCATCGCTTCAATGGCAAAATTTCATTCCGCTACGAGATCACGCCGTTTCTTCGGACGAAATGAGTTTTACGTTGGTCGGCGATCCAAAACAAAGTATTTATCGTTTTCGTGGTGGAGATTCACAACTGATGCTCGATATAATTAATAAGAATGAAAATTCTCTGGTTAAAGCCGAACTCGAAAATCTAGAACACAACTGGCGAAGCGCGAAGAACATTGTGGATTTCAACAACCAACTCTATTTATATCTTTCCGAATTTACCAATAATTCGCACCGAAATATCTTTGGAATCGGTTCACATCAAATTGCAAAATCTAATCTTAAAGGTCGAGTTCGCATCAATTTGGTTGAAAATGCAACGAAAAAAATCTATTACGAAGAAGTGGTTGAGAAAATGCAAAAAGATATTCAAAGTTGTCTGGATAACGGTTTCCGGCTTTCCGATATCACCATTCTCTGTCGCGGAAATTTTGACATTTTTAATTTTTCCCAATTGCTTGGTAACTTGAAAATTAATTATCAAGGCAAAGAAGATTACATCAAAACCATCTCGGAATCGGGATTAACACTGAATCTTTCATCAACTTTATTGGCTTTAACGGAATTTTTAAGGTGGGAAGAAGATCCTAAAAATCTTCAGTTTCCGGTGAAAATGCTTTATTATTTAAAAGTTTTAGGCAGAATTGAAATGAAAGATTTCAGCTCGGAAATCATGGAAATTATTTCATTAAAAAACAAGCAGGAAATACAAGTGCTTCTTGCCGAAAAATATGATCTGCAACTGAGCAACGACGGTTTGCTGCAGCTCAATCTGTACAATTTCGTGGAACATTTTCTTCAGGAATTTTCAGTGCAGCAGAAAGAAACCGATTTTCTTTTCAATTATTTGGAAATGCTTTACGCTTATTCGCAAAACGCCGGTTCAACCCTGAAAGATTTCATTAGATATTGGGACGAAGAAGCGCAGAAAAACACCATTCAAGCATCGGAAAACCTAGATGCGATACGCTTAATGACGATTCATAAAGCCAAAGGTTTGGAATTTCCGGTGGTGATGCTTCCAATGGAAAACGAAAATAAAGACGGAAAATTCACCAACTGGCTCGATATTGATCCTGAAAATGGACTTGCAGCGGTGAACATTGATTCTTTCAGCAAAGAACTGGAAGTTTATGATGAAGATATGGCCAAATTTAATCAAGAAAATATCTACCAAAATAAAATCGATCGGTTTTGTTTGCAATATGTAGCGACGACGCGGGCGGTGGAACAACTGTTTTTCTATATTGAAAAGCCTAATAAAACAGCAAATCATTTGGAAATTTATGATTTTATAGAGCCTAAAATTCCGAAAGATGAATCTGGGGAAGAAATTTCTTCTTTCGATTGGTACGAAGTTTCTGAAGAAAGTTTAAAAAAACAAAAAAAGGACGAGAAGAAAAACCTACTGACTCAACCGATTGTTTTTAAAACCGGAAAAAAAGCCAATCCAGAAGCCGTGAAAATTGCTACACCATCGAAAAATTATCAAAACCGAATGGAAAAAGTGAGAATCGGAATTTTCACCCATGAAATTTTAGCCCAAATAAACTCCGAAAAAGATGTTGAGAAAACTCTGGAAGCTTATCTTTTGGATGGAATCATCACGAATGAAGAGAAAACTGCAATCAGCGAAAGAATTTTTGGAATCATCAGAAACGAAAAATACTCAGCATATTTTGTAGAAAATCAAGTCGTGATTAATGAAAAAGACCTCATGATTTCCGAAAACGGCGACTCCAAAATCTATAGACCCGACCGATTAATCGACACCGGAAACGGCTTCATTATCCTCGATTTCAAGACTGGCGACGAGAAGGAAAAACACCAAATCCAAATCGACGAGTACCAAACCGTTCTGGAAAAACTCGGCAAAAAAGTTCTGAAAACAGAAATTGTATATGTATAAAAAATCCTGCTGCGAAGGAGTTGCAGCAGGATTTTTTATAATTTTCCTTTCTATTAATTCGCCGGATTTGGGTTAAAAACCCTTTGTGCGAGCTCCTGATCGAAGAGGTATAGTGCGGAAGGATTGTCGGAAACCATTTTAATTTTGCTTACGAGTTGAGACGCGCTGGCTTCTTCTTCAACTTGCTCATTTACAAACCACTGCAAGAAAGAAACGGTAGCAAAATCGCCTTCTTCATTAGCATTTTTAAGGATATTGAAAATACTTTTTGTTACAATTTTTTCGTGTGCTAGTGCTTTCTCGAAAACATCTATCGCATTCGCAAATTCATGAGGTGGTTTCGGGATTTCCCCAATTATAATGTCTCCGCCTACATCATTCAAGTAATCAAACATTTTATCGGCGTGCATCAACTCTTCTTTGCTTTGAATCCGGAAATAATTGGCAATTCCATCCAAATCTCTGGCAGAAAACCATGCGGACATAGAAAGATAGTAATGTGCTGCGTATTGTTCTTTAGCGATTTGTTCGTTAATCAAATCTCCAATTTTTGTACTAATCATAATTAAGTTGTCTTTTTATCAAATATAATTAATTCGGGGATAGTGCACAAAAAAAAGCGGAAAAATAAATTCTCCGCTCTCTTTAAAAAAAAACTAAAATTATGAATCGGCCTTTGCAGGCATTTTTTTCATTTGTTTGTGATGCATATTTTGCATTCTTTCTTTTTGCTTGGTTTGCCATTTTTGAAACTGTTCAGGAGATAGAATTTGCTTCATTTCAGCGTTCCATTGCTCTTTTTTCGCTTTCATTTGCTCCATTTTAGCTTTTCTTTCTGCCTGAATTTTTGGAGCATTTTCTTTTCTTTCCGCCATTCTCTTTTCGTGCAAAGATTTGATTTGTGCTACCTGTGCATCCGTAAGGTTCAGTTCTGTTTTCAATTCTTGCATTTTTTCTGCTCTTTTTTGTTCCATTTGTGCAGGATCTTTTTTATGCATTTGTGGGGATTGTTGAGCCATCGCGAAAGTTCCTATTACAGCAAAAGCTGCGCTTAAAACAATTTTTTTCATGTGTAAATATTTATATGTTGTTATTTGGTTTTTTGATACCAATAACGGTTACATGTTAAATTTTGCAATCATAAACTTATGTTAAAAAAGAAATCAACGGTATTTTCGGATCATGTTTCTTACAATTTCCTCAGTTTCATTAGGGAAATCTACAATGATTTGATGGTCGGAATCCACCCAATCTTTCAGTTTTTTTGAAAAATCTGCTTCTTTCCAGATTACAGGAGCTCCCATTTTTTCGAGGGATAAAGCATTACATTGCTGTTCATATTGATGATGCATAGGAACTGCTAAAACTTTTTTCCTCATAAAAAGCGCTTCAGCAGGACCTTCGAAGCCACCACCGGTGAGGAAACCTTCGCAACTTGCTAATGATTTTTGGAAAAGTGTATTGTCAATTGGAAAAACTTCTGCGTTGAATTTTTGGTAATGCTGGGAAGAATGTTTCGAAAAAACATGCCATTGCACATGAGGAATTTTCCTGATTTGCTGTAAAATAAATTCATCCGAATATGCGGGAAGATAGACGGTATAATGACCTTTGTTTTCGGTAATTTGTTGGCGGATCTCGCTTCGGATCACCGGTGTATGGATGAAATCGTCGTATTTTTCAAAATGAAAAGCTACATGATTTTGCGCAGGAGCATAATGATTCATGATGAATTTCCCCCAATGGAATCCTTTCAGCTGTGGTGTTTTCGGTGAAAGATAAGCCGACTGATGGCTCATTGCTACTGATTTTTTGCCGCGCAACTTACAACTCCATGCACAAACCGGTTCGAAATCATTAATCACCAAATCATATTGATGCACGGGGAGATTTTTAACATCATTAAAAAACTGCTTCATGTGAAACCGATTCCAGGATTCCCCAAAATCGACACCACCTTTGTTGCCAAAAACAAATCCAAAACCGTTAAATTGATATTGAATTTCATACTGAAGTCCCACTTCAGCTTGAGTTCCACTGATGAGAATGTCAACTTCACCGTGCTGTTTCAGATACGGAAGTATTTCTCTGGCTCGGCTTACATGCCCATTTCCGGTTCCTTGGAGTGCGTATAGAATTTTCATCCTTCCAAAATTACAGTTTATAGCTTTCCTTTGCTTATTTTCCAATTAAAATTAACATAAATGTAAAACAAAAAAGGAGCTCATTTGAATGAACTCCTTTCGATCGGTTATTTTTTATTTTTACCGTTGTTTCCTTTTATATGAAGGTGGCTTTGGTCACCCGCTTGTTTTCTTCTGTTATATTCAGACATTGATTTGCTATTTTGTGCATTTTTTTTGGTCTGAATGGTTTTGTATTTTTTAGCTTGGGTGCTTTTATAATTGTTTTTATTTCGATTATAAACTGCTACCGGATTTTGTCCTTTGTAATACTTGTTTTTGAATTTGGTGTACTTTTCAGTTCCCATAATTCTTTGGATGGAAGTATATCGATCGGTTCTCCATTGGTCAGGATTATTTGCATATACTCTGTTCCATGAATAATAATCAGGATATTGGTTATTTAATGCAAACAAATCTGCCTTTTGCTGGTTGCTTAATAATAAATTCGCTGCAACAGTTTGCCAATTGACATCAGTGATACTTCTTTGATAATCGTTATAATACGCTGATTGCGAAAAACCTAAGGAAAACATTCCTAAACTTAATATGGTGATTAACTTTTTCATTTTATTTTTTTTAAAGTTGTTACGTTGTTATATTTCCCATAATCGTGCCAAAAAGAAAAGAGCGACTTCCTTCGAAGCCACTCCTTTCATTACTAACACTAAAAAAACTATATTATTGAGAGGTAAATCTCTGTCCTGAAATTCTGGTCGAACTTCTCGGTGCAGAGGTTGCTGGAGCTTGGTTTCTAAAACCCTTGTTATTGCTTTCTATTTTTCTTTCTGGAGCGGAATTTCTCAATTCAGCATCATTATTTCTAAAACCACCGGAATTGGATTGGCTGTTCGAATTGGTTCTTACTTCATTTCTTGTACCGCTGTTTTGGGTTCTTGGCGTATTTCCAAGAGTTGTTCCCTCACGCAAACCTTTATTTCCATTGTTGTTTTGTAAAGAACCTTCGTTTCTCACATTATTGTTTCTAGGAGTAGCGTTCCAATTTCCGTTTCCTGTTCTTGGAGTATCTTTAAATCCGAAATTGCTTCTCGGATTGTTTTGATGATACACCTTTCTATCCACTTTATATCGGTTGATGTTGATATTTCGGTATTTCGGAACGATGTAAACATAATTCACATAATGTTGTCTTCTGTAGTTTCGCCAGTAATTCACAGGGTTGTAACCATTGTAATAATTATTCTGAAAAATCACATAAACTCTTGACCCTAAGATTCTTTCCAATTCATAGAATCGGTCATAATACCAACGATCCGGGTTGTAGCGGTAATAGGAACTCCATGCAGAATAACTTGGAAAGCGATCATTCAACATCACAATTTGCTGAATCTGCCATGGTGAAAGCCTGTACGCTGAAAAAAAACGGTTCCAGTTTACATCATAAATGCTTTTTTGATAATCATTATAATAGTTTTGATACAAATCACTGGTATAATAATCAGCTGGATATTGGTAATAATAATCATCCGGGAAGTAATATTCGTCATCATAATCACCATAGTAACCATTGTTACCATTGGTTGGATAATAATCCGGATAGTTCTGAGCGGAAATCAATGTTGCAAAAAACACCGAAACTCCAAAAAGTATTTTTTTCATTTTATTTAAACTTATTTTAATTGTTCAATAAAGAACATTAGAAAAGTGTGCCAAATTTTAATTTTAAAATCCCCCGAAACCCCTTCTACAAAAGGACTACATAAGATTTCTGTTTCTTTGATGCTAAAATAAAAAGGAAGTTAAAACCTCAGTTTCAACTTCCTTTTAAAAATATGTAAATCACTGATTTTCAGTAAATATAAATTTTGCTCTATGAACTTCTTTTTTTCAATAATTTAAAAAAAAAAGATTTATTTATTTCATAAAAATTTTCAAAATTCTTTATGCTCTGTTCGAATCGGTTACCCAACCTGCAATTTTTTGGTTAAATTCATCTTTCGACATCAGGCTTTCTAGGTTCAAATGTATTCGATATCTCCAATAATGTGGAAAAACTGCCGGATTGTTGATTCTTTCTTCATCCATATTCGGATTCGCCAACTCACTATCCGTCGCCAAAAACTCCTGAATCGGGAAAATCGCTAACATCGCATCATTATAAAGATGTTGCTTCATAATAATTTCAGCTAAGTGAGGTTCCAAATTTTGAGGAGCTCCTCCTTGTTGTCCCAATTGCTGATTAAAATATTGCTGAGTGAGGTTTCTGTCCTCATGCCACCATTGGCGAAGGGTTGAACTATCGTGCGAACTTGCCGTCACTACATTCATATAACCTGCGTCTTTCGGGTTGTACCATAAGATATCATCCGACGGCATTCGCTGAACTTTCAATGCGGTAATCGCGAGTTGATCCATCACCACAGGAACCGAATCGGGTACCAAACCTAGGTCTTCGCCACAAATCAGCATATCAGTTGCGTTCAAAATCATCGGAAGTTTTTCCATTGCTTTTTGGTACCAAAGTCCGTCTTGTCGCTTGAAGAAATAATCAACATACAAATCATAAATCGCACGCTGCTCCCAATCTGCAAGATATTTGAATGAAGAAGTTTTATCAATATTAAATCTTGGGTGATACACTGTTTCGCCGTTTTCAGTCTCTTCTTTCAAGAAAAGCACGTTTGCGGCCAAAGAAATCAATTGATTTTCTGCCCAAGGATGAGGATTTTCTTTAAAATAATCAACCAATTTTCGTTGGGTATCGAATTCTTCTTTAAAGGAATAAGTCCCATTGAAATGATTGTTCATAAATTGATGCTGGATCGCATCTCTTTCATCACCGAAGAAATCCCAAAGAATTTGATCATTAATAAAAGGTTTGCAATATCTGTAGTCATCAAACGGAATATGTCGGTGGTAAAACTCTTCGGTTCTTACAGGAACTGCAGGATAGAAATATCCCAAAATCCCTTGTGTAGCGCTCATCGGCATTCTCCAAATTCTGAAGAAACCTAAAATATGATCAATTCTCATCGCATCGAAATATTGTTCCAATGCTTTGAAACGGTTTTTCCACCAGCGGTAACCATCTTCTTTCATCGCTTCCCAATTGTAGGTCGGGAATTCCCAGTTTTGTCCCAAATCGGTGAACTGATCAGGCGGTGCACCAGCTTGGAAATCCATTCCGAAAAGTTCAGGTTCGGTCCAAGCTTCCACAGAATAACGGTAAATCCCGATTGGTAAATCTCCTTTCACTGAAATTCCTAAACCGTGTGTATAATCAATCGCTTCTTTCAGTTGCAAATGAAGTTGATACTGAACCCACGCATGCAACATCGCGGGAGCAAAATCTTTACTGCTCGACGAGAAAAAAGAGGCAATTTTACCAGCAATATATTTTTTATGAGTTTTCCAATCGTTGAAGTTTGGCGTATTGTATTTATCGCGAAGTACACAGAAAGCGGAATAAGGCAAAAGCCATTCTTCGTTATCTTTAATGAATTTTTTGAAGTTTCTGTCTTTCAAAATTTCGCTTTGATGCGCATCGAAAACAGCTTTCACAAATTTCCATTTACCGGAAATCATTTGTTCGTAATCGATTAAACTTAATGCATTAAGCGCGTCTTTTTGCGCATTATACTCTTCAACTAAATCGCTCGGTAATGAATATTCCAATTGAGCAATCGATAGATATTGCGGGTGAAGTGCATACACCGAAATCGCAGCATAAGGATAGGAATCTGTCCATGAATAATTTGCAGTGGTATCATTAATCGGTAAAATCTGAAGAATAGAAAGTTGAGTTTCTTTCGCCCAATCGGCAAGCATTTTCAAATCAGAAAACTCTCCCACTCCAAAACCATTTTCCGATCTCAATGCGAAAACCGGAACAGCAACACCCGCCGCGTGGTACATTTCGAAACCTTTGAAACGGAAATAATGATCCGCCTTAATTTGCAAAGTATTTTTATCCGGATTAGAAACCGCCCATCGGTTTGCACCATATTCAATGTCGAAAACCTCTCCTTTTTCAATATCCAGAAGCGCGTATTTATACTGAATCAATTGGTCTGCAGGTAATTCTACCGCTGCCTCCCAGATTCCGAAATCGGTTTGAAGCATATGAACCGCATTCGGGTATTCCCAATTTCCCAAAGCTTCACAATTTCCGAGCAAAACCACTTGCCAGTTTTTTTGGTAAATCGGAGCTTCCAGACGGAACAAATGCGTGTGTTTCTTCAATACCGAAGCTTTCTCCGCTTTGAAACCGCTTAATTTATTTTTAAGGATTTTATTGTTCAAATAATTTTCAGGGAAATTTTTGGAATTCCAAGCATCATAAATCGCAAATTCGGTGTATTGATGCGGAAAATTCAGGTGGTGAAGTGAAAATTCCTCTTGAAGAATATCGCCGTATTCATTCACCATTTGATATTTGTAGCTGATCGATTTCGAAAAATAATCAACCTCAGCTTGCCAATTTCCGTTATCTATGTATTGCAAAAGATGGATTTTATCTTCGCTTCCTTCTTCCATGATGAGAACCTGAATTTTTTCGCCCAGGTTCGTTCTGAAATTAATATTGAAATAAAGTTTCATAAAAGGCTT
The DNA here is from genome assembly GCF_024436175.1 of Kaistella montana. Taxonomy (GTDB): domain Bacteria; phylum Bacteroidota; class Bacteroidia; order Flavobacteriales; family Weeksellaceae; genus Kaistella; species Kaistella montana. Next base: position 124,620 of record NZ_JANFQP010000002.1, read on the forward strand.
TAATTTGAGTTGCAATTTAGGAAAATTCTATGTTTTTAAAACCAATTAAACCGTTAAAAGTGAAATTTATTTCAATAGCTTATTTGTTGATTTACAAATATTTACGAACCCGAACGCTCTGGACACAAAAAAACCTTTCCAGCGAAGCGCTGAAAAGGTTTTAAAATAGGATAAAAACGAAATTTAGTTCAAAGAATACGTCGTTCCGTCTCGGCCATCTTTCAGTTCGATTCCTTCGGCCAACAAGCGATCACGAATTTGATCTGAAAGTTCGAAATTCTTTGCTTTTCTCGCCTGATTTCTCAGTTCAATCAATACTTGCAAAGTTTGGTCGAGTTTTTCATTATTGTTTTCTTCAATATTTTGAAGCCCTAAAACCTCATACACAAAACTTTCCATCTGAGATTTCAGAAGTTCCAAATCCGAAGCAGAAATTTGTTCTTTTCCATCTTTTAATTTAAAGATAAAATTCACCGCTTCGAAAAGATGCGCAATCAAGATCGGAGAATTGAAATCATCGGTTAATGCGGCATAACATTTCTCTTTCCAATCATTAATATTAAATGAAGATTCTTGCGCACCTGAAGGCACAATTTGGCTTAAAATCTTCATCGCTTCCATCAATCGTTGAAAACCTTTTTCACTTGCAACCATCGCTTCATTCGAAATGTCGAGAACACTGCGGTAATGCGCTTGCAGAAAATTAAATCGCACAATCGTTGGATGAAAAGGTTTTTCAAAAAAATCGTTGTTTCCAGAAACGAGCTCCATCGGAAGGATATAATTTCCGGTAGATTTGCTCATTCTTTGTCCGTTCATGGTGAGCATATTCGCGTGTAACCAATAATTTACGGGTTCGGTACCGTTGCATGCTTTACCTTGAGCCACTTCACATTCGTGATGTGGAAATTTCAAATCCATTCCACCGCCGTGGATATCGAATTTTTCACCTAAATATTTCGTGCTCATCGCGGTACATTCCAAATGCCAACCAGGAAAACCTTCACCCCAAGGCGAGTTCCAACGCATGATATGAGCCGGAGAAGCCGCCTTCCAAAGTGCAAAATCTTGTGGATTTTTCTTCTCGTTTTGTCCATCGAGATCGCGAGTATTGGCGAAAAGTTCTTCGATATTTCTTCGGGAAAGTTCTCCGTAATTCAAGCCTTTATTGTTGTATTCCAACACATCGAAATACACGGAACCATTGCTTTCATAGGCAAAACCTTTATCGAGTAATTTTTGGGTAAGTTCGATTTGTTCGAGGATATGTCCGGTCGCTGTAGGTTCGATGGTTGGAGGAAGTAGGTTGAAAGTATCCAAAACCTTATGAAAATCGACGGTATATTTTTGTACAATCTCCATTGGCTCCAGCTTTTCGAGGCGCGATTGCTTCACAAAACGGTCGTTATCCACATCGCCATCATCGGTGAGGTGACCAGCATCGGTGATGTTTCTTACGTAGCGTACTTTGTAACCCAAATGCATGAGCGTACGATAAATAAAATCAAAAGACATAAAAGTACGCACGTTTCCGAGGTGTACATTGCTGTAAACGGTAGGTCCACAAACATACATCCCGACATTTTTTTCGTGAATGGGTTTGAAGATTTCCTTTTCGCCGGAAAGCGAGTTGTATATTTTGAGTTCCATTATTTAAAATTAAAAGATTAAAAATTGAAGGATTAAAAAAATAGAATCTTAGCTCTTATTTTTTAATTGAATCCTTGTCGCTTAGTCGAATTTAGCGTGGCTTCCTACGTAATGCAAAAATTCTTGTCTGGTAATAGGATTCGTTCTGAAAATGCCACTGAGTTCTGCGGTAATTGTTGAGCTTGCGGTATCCTTGATGCCGCGACAATTCACGCAGAGATGTTTCGCATCGATGATACAGGCCACATCTTTGGTTCCCAACGCTTGTTTCAGCGCATCCACAATCTGCATCGTCAATCTTTCCTGAACTTGAGGACGTTTTGCGTAATAATCGACCAATCGGTTGATTTTGGAAAGTCCGATCACTTCGCCATTAGAAATATAAGCTACATGCGCTTTCCCGATAATCGGTAGGAAATGATGTTCGCAGAAAGAATAGACGGTGATGTCTTTTTCCACCAGCATTTGGCGGTATTTGTATTTATTGGAAAACGTGGAAATTCCGGGTTTATTTTCTGGAAGAAGCCCTCCGAAAATTTCGTTCACATACATTTTCGCCACTCTTTTCGGGGAATCTTTCAGGGAATCGTCGGTCATATCCATCCCTAAAGTTTCCATAATCTGATGAAAATGTTGTTGGATAATTTCAATTTTTTCCTGAGGCGTTTTCTCGAAAGCATCAGCTCGGAGCGGAGTATGGTCTTTTCCGGTGAACAGATCGTCGTCGTTATCAATCTCTTGATTCATATCTCTTTAATAAAAAGACAAAATTAGGGATTTAATTTTTTAAAATGATAAAGAATTAAGAGGTGAGCGCATCTTTGCCACAAAAAAAAACTCAGAACCGAAATCCTGAGTTTTTTATTTTTAAAATCCGCCGCCACTTCCAGCGAAAGTAAAGGTCGCTGTGAGTCCCGCCCGAATGGTAGAGAGCGGAAACGCGGTAGAAATTTTGTATTTGGTGAGCAACTGATCGTAGAAGAATCTTAAACTGAAATTCTGCGACATGTTATAATCTGCGGAAAGCTTAATGCTCATCATTTTTTGTCCACCAGTAACCTGCGAATCGTTCTGTAAAATATTAGTGATTCTGGTTTGGCTGTCTCTCAAGGAGAAATCACCGCGGATATTAAGGTCACTTTTGATGGTTTTTGCTTTTCCTTTGAAATTCATTTTCAGTTTTAAATCTTTGATGATATATCCAAATCCGAGAATGTATTCTTTACCCACATCTTCGGTTAAGGTATGGTTTACCAATCCAAGCATAAACATTCTGTCGCGGTTGTATTGCGCCCGGAACTGCATATTGTTTCTCATGGTAACATCAGCACCAATCAACGGCGCAAAAGCTTCCACATAGCCTACTTGTGAGAATGTATAACGATTGAATTCATTTCCGAAAGCATCAGTTTGCGGAGCCGTAGCATTGTTCTGCATGTTATAGAAATCTACACTCGATTGAATTCCCGATGCGGTATAAGTAGAACTGTAAGAATGCAGAATATCAAATTTCGAGAACTGGCTGTTGACGATCGGGATATTTTTGAGTCCTGAATAGGTCACTCTCCAGTTCGGAAGTGGGAACCCTGATTTTTTAGGATCTGAAAGTTTACCGTTAACCGATTTCCCTTCTACCGCTGCTTGAAACGCCGGAATTAATACATACGCATCTCCCAAACCTTTTCCGCTGGCGAAATCGGCTTCATTATAAACACCGCCGGACTGAAGATAAATCTGCTTGGCATTTTCGTACATGTTATCATAAATGGTTTTCCCATCAACAAAAGCAGTATTGAAAGTCCATGCGGTTTTCGAATAGGTAATCATATCGGTACCGAATGAAAGTTGGAATCCATTGGCTGGGTTAGAATCAGCATCCACATTATAACCACCTTGTACAAAATTGCTGTTGTAGTTTTTCAACACGTTCAGATCAATTCTGAAATCATTAACCGGCATAATTTGTACGTTGGCCAGGAAGTTTTGGTTCTTCATCTGGGTGTAGGCATCGTTCATATAAGCAGAATTCGAAAGCCAGCCGTTTTCGATAACAGTTCTTCTGATATCCGCTTGAGAACCTAAAAGGAATCCATAAGTTGGTCCACCTAAAGTCTGTCCATATCCGTACCAATTCGGCGCAGAGAGCAAACCTGGAAGCACCGTTCCATTGTTTTCATTGTAAGAAATATCGAGTTGCTTCACCGAGGTTAAAGCGAAAGCAATACTTTGCAACGGATTCAGTTTGTTTTTAAATTTATAGCTTTTAAACGTTTTCTTAGAGTTTTTTTTCTGCCATACCAAGTTGTATGCATTATTCAGGGAATCAATTTCCCTTTTGCGTTTTTGCATTGTGGTATTGATTTTCTGGAAATACTTAAACTTGCTGAAGAATTTCGGAACATCCACAGTAGAAGTCGCCACGATATTGTTGGTGTTTTGTCCGATACTTCCCAAACTTTCGGCCGCGTTGGTTTCTGGATTGACGAAGCTTGTCATCACAGTACTTCTCGCGTTCCAATTATAAGTAAATCCGTACCCAAGTTCCGCGTTGATGAAATCAAGGTATGGGAGATACTCGAACGGGAATTTATAATTCAGCTGTACGCGATGGTTGTATAAAACCGGTCTTCCCGCTCGCAATGGATTAGCGAAAATCGACTTGTTGTTCATCTCGTTGACGTTCAAATTATCATTCAGAGTTCTCATTGCGGAATTGATTTCCAACTTCAATGATTTGGTAAAATTGAATGTTAAACCATATTGCCACCCAAAATAGAAGTTTCGGTTTCTGATGACATCAAAATTCTGGTTGGAATTTCCATTAAGAATCGCTTCGATATTTCGGAATTCAAGTTCGTTGTAATTTCTATCGATTTCAGTTCGGAACGATAATCTGGTAGGAATTGGATTAAAATTAACTTCTTTGATGAATCTTAAATACTTATAAGATTTTGCGGTATCGCTCACGATTTTGTTGAACGGTCTCAACACCCACGGTTTGAATGAATAATTGTAATCAATATATCCTCTCAAATATTGGCGGTAGTTTTTCTTGGTGTATACATCGCGATAATAATCATCATTATACACCGCAGTAAGAGAAAGGTTTTCTACATCATAGAACTTCGGTTTTTTGTCAGGATTCATACGGTCTTTTCGCATGTTTACCACTCCGATGCTTCTTTGCTGGGTATAAGTTCTGGTTACTTTTTTCAGTTCCGCTTTATTCGGAGCCTCTTCGAAAGTTACATCATTATCCAGCGGATTGTATTTAGGATCTTCGATGGTTTGGGTATAGGAATAGTTGACAGGAATCTTCATTCCCGCTTTTTCAGGCAATAATTTATCCGCATTTACGGTCGTATTGATGGTGAATGCTGAAAGTGTAGACTGTGCTCTCTCGGAAGGTTTCTGGGTAATTCCGCCGAAACCGATGGTAGAATATGATCCATTCGCGTTAACGGTAGCAAAATCTCCGAGGTTGAAGTTGACACTTGCATTTCCGGCATAACCGCCTTTGTTTTCAATTTCCGAAAGTCGGATTTCATTCACCCAAAGTACCAACTCTTTAGTCGTGGAAACACTTTTGTTGCGAACCCCTAACATAATGGTGGTCACATTTCCTAAACTCGGTCTACCTTTGATAAAGATTTTTTTATTAGGATCCAAAGTTCCATAATCCAAGTCTTCAGTTCTCTGATCGATGGTTACAGAAGAATTCTGGTCTCTTCTAAGTTTTGCATCAATGAAATTCTGAACCTCCAAATTCACGGTATTGTCTGTCGGCCAGATTTCGAGTGGTGAAGTTGCATTTTTCGGCGTATAGGTTAATGAAGTTTCGTATTCATAGTAGTTATCGGTTGCGTCGCTACCAAAACGGATAAAGAATTTCGCATCCGCATCCAAGCCATTGCTTTGTGCTCCAGCTCTTACATCTTCAGCATGTACGAAAAGTTCTAATTTTTTGTATCTGCGCATATCCAATGCTACATTTTTGAAAACTCCTCTTGAAGATTTAGGTTCAATTGGTGCGGTTTTCATGTATAGAGATGCTTCATTTTGTCTTTGCGCACCAGCATTTCCGCTAAGAACTTGTCTCTCGATTCCCGGTGGCAATACATATGGCGGTTTGTTCAGTCCGTTTTCTTCAAGGTTTACACTTCCAACATCCAGGTTGTCATTGTTGACCACGTTCACGCCTTCTGTATCAGTGTTGATTGTTGCAATATCTTTGGTGTATTTTCTCCAATCACTTCTTACCAAATCCAATGTTCCGAAACGCAGGGTTGAAGTTTGATCAAAACCTGTTAATAAAATTCTGGCAAAACGAACATTGTTAAGAACCGCAGGATCGTGATCTCCGGCATCGGTAACAAATTGAGAAACCGGAACACGGAAAAGATACCATTTGTTGGATGAAGTCTGCCCATTTTGGAATTTTGCTTCTACTACTTTTTCATCCACGATGAAGTTCTGTCCTAAAGTAAGACTAGTTTTATCCAGATTGATGTTGTATTGGTTATAGTTTTCACTTTGGTCCAGGTTGTAGTCGCGGTTTACATCTTCCGCATCCGGAGTTTGGGTGGCTACTTCCAATGAATTGCTTTGGGAATTGCCTTCGGGACCACGGAAATATTTGTAGCGCTCCAAAAGTGATGAAGCTTGCGCACCTTGGAACTGATCTGAAAGGTAAAACACAAAATCATCGGATGCAGGATCTGGCGTATTTGTCACCGGATTGATAAAATTAGTTCCGAATTTTGCACTTTCACCTTGTGCATCAAGGCCGTCATACCCTAAATCTTGTGCGGCTCTTTCTTCATTTTCCGTAGAAAAAGCATACAAAATTGGGAATTGGTTCGGCTGAGTTCCCCAGTTGGTCGTCGTAGTATTTGCCGGTATATTTGGAGTTGGCAATCCATTTTCGTACTGTAATTTTCCATCTTTCAACACATCTTCGGAAACATTTCCTAATTGCAGCAATAATTTCGGATTGGCACCTAAGTTTTTACCATCAGCATACGGATCCATCATCCAAAATTCAACGTATTCAATATTTGAATTTACGAAATTGGATACGGTGATAGGTCTCATCAAACCTGCCCATCTTTCTTGGGTGGTTTCATTGTTCGGATTCACATTGTACGGACCTCTTTCATTTGGGAAATAGGTAATGTCGAAAGTATTGGTATAAAGTTGTTCGCCCGCCACGAAATCTCTGGAATTGTAGAGTTCCTTGGTTTGCACTCTGCGGGAAGCGTGGTTGGATAACGCTTCAGCATTAATTCCGTTCGGTGCTTTTCCTCCAATTCCATAAAACCTTGGATCGATATTGTACCAAGTCAGCAAACCTCTTCCGTTGCCGTGAGACAAGTCGTCATTGGCATTGGCATTCGAGAAAACAGGTTCGGGATTGTGTTCCGGCTTGGAAGCTAAGCTCCACATTGCAGGTTCTTTCAAAGAAATTTTCGAGGTGCTCTGTTCGAAATCGTCGATATAAGATTGGTCACCGATTCCTTTGTTTTGTCCCGGAATCAGATAGGCTCCTTCTGCCATAAAACTTAGGTTGGAAGGCGCTTCGGTATTCACTAATGGGATTTTATCCGTCAATCGGGTAAGGAAAGGCAGCTCGTTATTATATAGAATATTAAAACCCGCCATGGTATTGTTCACCGCCTCTTGTCCGAAATTTACTTTTTGAGTTAAAGGAGTTTCAGAATAATTAACCACAGTACCACCGACCGTCAAATGCTCATTAAATTTTCTTTCTAAATTCAATCCCAAGAATCTTTTTCTTTGGGTATTGAAGGTTAATTGATTTTCAAGAGAAATATTGATGGCTTGTCCGGATTGTTTCACTGCTTCATTGATGATATTCACCGTTCCGAGCATATAATCTACAGTAAAATCGACTCCTTCCTGAAGTTGAACTCCATTGGCGGTTACTTTCACAGAACCTTGAGGAACATTGATTGCCCCAAGAGAAATTCCGGTTCCTTGCGAGCCTTTAAAACGACCTTCTAAGGTATAAGCCAAAGCCAAACGGTTTTCCGAAGCTACGTTTTTGAATTTATCATACAAATCATTGAAGACAAATTTAGGATCGCTGCTTCCCAAAACGTTTTGCAGATACACTCCAAAAGGTTTCGCTTTGGTGAAAATAATTTTTCCGTTTTCAGGATCGATGGTAATCTTGTTCACAAAATCGAAAATACCGTCTCCGGTGGAAGCGCCATTTTGCTGTAAATCGTTATTCATATTCAGGCGATCCCAGTTGAATAATTTAAGGAGATTGGTGTCCTGCACCGCCGTTCCCGGAAGGTAATTCACCTTTCCGTTTTGGGCATCTCTTAAATAGACATTTAATAAAAATCCGTCCTGATTGATCTGGTTCGAATTCAAAGAATAAATATTCTTCATCATCAAATCCCACATCGGCGTCGTGGTCGTAGTTTTGGTATTCGATTTCAATAATTTAGTAATCAAAACCGGGCTTTCTTCGGAGAACTCCCCAACTTTATACACTTTGCTATCTCCGTTCAAGGTATAGGTATAAGCGACCAACAAAAGTTGGTTATCATTCAATCTTTGGTTCAATGAAATATACCCTAACTGTGGATGATAGGTAAATTCGCTTTGGGTAAGTTTTCTGGCTTTTCTGTTGAAGATGAATTGTTCGCCATCGGAATAATTTTCAGGAGAACCATTCGCGTTGGGAAACGATTGTCCGTTGATGGCATTATACGCCGTATTGACATCTCTGATTCCCGCTCCAAGACCTGTAATCCCTTGATACAAACTATTTTGCGAGTTGTCCGGATATCCGGAAATTCCTTCTCCCAAATCTCGGATTCCGAGAATTCCTTTCTGGTCCTGAAGATTCCCAGAACCCTGATCAAGCACCCACGCTTCAATTCTTGTGATGCTGACTCTGGAATTAATCTGAGGATAATTGAGCAGCGCATTGTCATAAGAATTGAGGAAGTAATGACCGAGATAGTAGTGTTGGTTGTCTTCGTAATCAATCGCGTTGAGTTTGAATGTGTTCATCACGCCACCGCCTTGTGCAACTATAGTTCGGGATTCCCCTTGTTGTTGTGAGAATACCAAAGTACCGGTCGTTTTCCCTAATTGAAATTCAGTTTTCAAACCAAAAAGCGATTCTGAACCTCGGATTAAACTGGTAGAAAGCGGCATATTCACGTTACCGAACTCTACCCTTTTGATGATTTTGTCTTCGCCACCGGTTGTTTTATCATTTAAACCTTTGGTTTGCAAGTCTTTCCACGTTCCTTTTGCTTGCCAAACTAAATTCATCCGGTTTTCAAAGGCAAAACCACTTTGAGTGTCATAGTTGGCTTTAAGTTGCAGATTTTCACCTACTTTACCCAATAATCCCAATTGAATTCTTTGTTGAATATCAATCGCAAAACTGGTTCTGTTTTGCGGTAAAATCAGTGGATTATCTATTTTTTGGTATAATCCGCCAATGTCGAAAGAGGCGAAACCTTGAGGAATAATTTCAATTTTATTCCCACCAAAAATGGATTCGAAGAGTTTGTTTTTGATGTTTACACTGGGTAGAAGTCCTTTTTTCAGGGCATCCGTTTGGTCTTTTCGGTAGCCGATATTATTGATAGCCGATTTTTCTTTGTAATATTCACTCAATTGGTTGGTGAGCATATATTGATGATATGCTGCAACCGACATAGATATGGGATTTCCCACCACTATATTTCCTACTTTGGGGTAAAGAAAATACCTTCCGCTAGCCACGTCATAGAAGGCATCATATCGGATAGGATTGGGCAAGGAATAATCTTCTCTTACAGAGGAACTATCAGCAGGTTTTACCTGTGCACTGATGCTGGCAAATGAAAAACACAGGATTACTAAAAGTATAAATTGATTCTGAAAAAAATTATTCTTCTCCAAATGTTAAATATTTTTTAAAATTTGCTTCACTAAATCTTCGACAGAGAGTTCCGGATTTTGCTTCAGAAACCGGTCTGCGATCTTCTCACTAATCTTTTTGGCAATTCCCAAAACCTCTAATGCAGATAACGCTTCTTCCTTCACTTTATTATTCACCACCGAAGAAATATTTTCCTCAGAGTTGTTGAATTTTTGGACTTTATCACGCAAATCGACAATGATTCTTTCGGCGGTTTTGGTACCGATTCCCTTTACCTTTTGAAGCAACGCACTGTTGTTTGAAAGGATGGCTGAAGCAATCTCGTCCAAACTCAAAGAAGAGAGCATAATAATGGCTGAAACAGGTCCTACTCCATTAACACTTATTAACAGATTGAACATTTCTTTTTCTAAAATTGTGTTAAAACCGAAGAGCAAGTGTGCATCTTCGCGGATAATTTGCTGAATATTGAGAAAAGCAGGTTGCCCTAAATGAAGTTTTTCGGAGGTTTGAAGGCTGATTCCCACATAGTAACCAACGTCGTGTACATCGATCACTACCGAAGTTGGATTGAGTTCCTGAACGGTTCCCTTTAAAGAGTAAATCATGAGTTATTTTTGAAGAATCCAAATATAGGATTTTTAAAATTTTAATCCTTAGGATTTTGAAGATTTTACTCAACAGAGTGATGTTGTGTTTTTAACCACAAAAGTTTTTGTTTAGAGAAAAGAAGAAAGATTTTTTGGAGTATGGAGTATGATGTATGGAGTATGTTTTTTAGCGGTACAAAGATGCATCGCGTTCAAAAGGTTGCTGTAGAATCTGCTTAATCAGCTAGGCAGTCTTTGTTCTGTTCCCATCTTCCCGCTTCTGAATTTTCCAACCTTTTAACCCTCTAACTTCTTAACTTTCTAACTCATTTTAACCATTAAGAAATTAAAAGAAATGGATGATTATGATATCGTCCCTATGGGATTTGTGTGCGTCACTATTTATTTTTCTATTAAGGTGTTATCCCTACGGAGCATTTTAAGAAGAAATCACAGGATTTTTCGGATTTAAATGAAATATCGGCAGAATTTTCAGCGGTGTGTTTCTAATTAAATCGTTCAATGAGTTCGGTTGAATCTGCATAATCAGCGAGACGTACATATTAGCAAAAAAAATTAAAATAGTCAAGTGTAAGTTCCGGTTACGACCGTTTTTGCCGAAAATGACTTTTTTTGCCGAAAAGGGAGCTTTTTGCCGTTAGGAGGTTAGTGCCTTTATGGTGGGCTAGGACTGGGCTTTGACTGGGAGAAAACTAGGCTTTGAGATTGGAGATTTTAGATATCAGACTATGATTAGAATTGTGAATCGCGGTAATAAAAAAATTAGCAGTAAACAATAAACAGTACGCCTTACGTAGTATGCTTTCACATACCAGGCAGAGATATTAGATATGAGATAGCCATTAAAACATAAAGATTGTCTGCCAAAAATTCCATGTATCCGAATTGGGAATTGATCAGCAGAAAATTGAAACAATTGCACAAATATAAATGAGCCATAGGTTCAGAATAGGCCACTCTCACGCAACAGGTTATGAATTGTCGGCGGCCAACTTTGCAGAGATTAGGTTAAGTACAGAAAGTAAATAACCGTTAGGCCTTACAGGTAAAAGAAGATTTTTTTATGATTTACGCTTGGTCTTTTACTAGTATCCCTGAATTTCGGAACTCCTCTATTTCGGACTCTCGTAGCAAACGGTCTGTCCGTTTTCGTAGTAACAATACGGCTTAGCGACCTCTTTCACTGCATTTCCCTCAGCGCGTTCGCAAGAACTGAATGTAAAAAGTGCAGCACACATCAGAGCTGATGCCACTGCAAGAGGAACCCACTTTCTGCTGTTTTTGTTATTCATAATTAATCCTAATAAATTTTTCATATTTATTTTTTTAGTAGATCCTTTTTCTTTCTCTCATCCAGGGTATCATTCCATCTACAAAAGCTATTATGAATAATCTCTCCCCCTATTTCAATATGCACTGATCAATTACAAATGTGAATAATAAATAAAAAACATACAATACCTCTTTTAGGGTATAATTTAACATCAATTAAAGATCATTTCATTTTCTTATAATGCTCGTCGTGCTAAGTTCAAGAAAAAACATCCCAAGATTGTTGTTACGAAATGTACCTTTTAATATTCTTTTGTTCGTGCCAAAGACCATCAATGTTTCAATCTGAAAAAAATTTATTTTAGGCAACCCAACCTGAAATTTTCGACACTAAACTCCATTTTCATAGCTTGCGAAAGGTGAAAAGACGCCTAGCACTACTTTCCTGACTTGCTTCGCCACGATTGTAGCATAAGGTTAATGAAACTACTAATTTAGCAATATATAACCTATAGTGATACCCAATTTTACTGAATCAGGTTTCCTTTTTCGTCATATTTTTGACTTTTGAGAGGAGTCATTCCGATAAAACTAGAATAAACTTCTCTTAGAATGCCGTTTTCATCATATATTTTCCATTCTCCATCAGGATTTCCATTATTGTAACTTCCTACTTTATTTAATTTTCCATTCTCAAAGTAGGATTTAAAGGGCCCTCTTTCGACTTGGTTTCCATACATCAGTTTGGCCACATCTGTATCTGGCAACCATAAGTGTGTTTCGGAATAAACATTTCCATTTTCATAAAATAATGTTTCTGTCACTTCTGTAGGAGAGGTATAATTTAAAATTCCATCTAATTTTCCGTTTGCATGATAAAATTTCCATTCTCCAAATGGCTTCCCATTGGAATTGTAGTAGGCTGTAGTTTGTAATTTTCCGTTTTCATGATAAAATTTCCATTCTCCGATAGATTTCCCTTCGGAATCATAGTTGCCGGTTTGTTCCACATTCCCATTCGGATAATACGTTTTATGCTCCTTATTTTGTGAAAAAATGAATACAGGATACAGGAGTAAAATTACTGTGATTATAAAGGTTATTACTTTCATTTTCCAATAATTTTAATGGTTGAAGCTAGGATTAAAATAATTTTCATAATGCTCATCTGAAAGATTGACGGTATTAAACCTATGATTTAGGCAGGAACACAAGAAAAGATTCCGTCTTATTGGTAAGACGGATCCTTTCCTGTTTTTCCATCATTGTTTAATTATCATTTCCACCGGTTGCATTCCATATATCATCGGGTATTGCGTCAGAACATGGATTCTGGTTTGGATTCACAATGATGAGTTTTAAAGATTGTGAAGCCTGTTTTGCATAATCCCTATATTCTTTATTTGTTTTCATAGCACCTGCTAAGGCCGTAGCTGAGCAGAATGCCCAGGCCTGAACTTCTTGATCAGCCCCATCTTCTGCCAACTTTTTATATTTATTGGCAACTTCCATATAATGGGTATTTACTTCATCCGATGCTGATGCGGAACTTTCGCGATGAAAAACAGTTGCATTTCCAGTATTTGAAGAAGTAAAATTCAGGGTATTATTATCCACTATCTCTACATAATAAGTTTTATTAAAACCAGAATGGTAATACTGATAGGTATTGCCACTCATCAGGGTATAAGGAGTAGTTCGATTTGGCTCTACTACAGTAAATTTTCCAGCCTCAAGTTGTGCTTGTATAGAATAATTTCCTCCCTCCATTACAAATATTCCTTTTTGAAATTGATTTTGAGAAAGAAATAAAGTGCTATAAAGAAGGCTCATTAAAAATAAAAAAGTTTTCATGGGCATTGTCTTTTAAGTGATTCTGCTTTTTCAAAATTATCAGCATCATTACAACCATAAGTTCTTGCATAAAACTCCCAGTTGGCTCTGCATTGCGCTGATAATCTACTAGGAATTTGAATCGTATTTTCTACCCCTGTTGGACATTTATACTTATAAGTATAGGTAGAATTATCTTGCGTACTTGGAGAAACATCTTCCTCCGTGTCTCTTGAACCAAAAAGTTCCGAAAAATCACACTGTTCCGCGCTCAACAAAACAAAGAGCGCAAAAATTGAAGTCATGGTCGTTTTAATCATTGTTGTGTTTTTAAAAGATTAACATAAAAATTATTCATTAATCAATAAATATTTAAATATTTTATTAATTTTAAACAAAATTAAACTTTTCAATGGCCATTTAAAATACCCAAAAAACGGTATTTTATAATAATTTTTTAACCCCTTGTACAAATGGACTCAAAAAAATTACCTCTGCAAACACAAAGTTTCCATCCGCTTATTGAAATATGGGAACACACTCAGATTTTTCACCGGGAAATTACAAAGCTCAAAAGTCCTCCACTGAAAAAGGTATTCAGCGATTTTATTGCTGTTGGACCATATTATCATTACACCATTGATGTCGCAAGTGGCACAATAAGAAATGTACATGAAAACATTTTGAAAATGCACGGCATTCAAGAAATACCCAATACATTAAGTGAAATCATAGCACTCATCCATCCCGATGATCTTCATTTCGTATTGGAAGCTGAAAGAATGTGTTATGAAAAAGTACAAGAAATAGGAAGAGAGCATCTGCTTCAATTAAAAACCAGCTATTGCTTTAGGATGCAGACAGACAAAAACAAGTACGAGCTGTTCCACCATCAGGCCATACACACCCATATCACCGAAGAAATCAAGGTGGCGCAGACTATCAATATCCACACCAACATCCAGCATATCACCTCCTGTAACAATTACACTGCACTCGTTACAGGCATCGGAGAAAGGGACGATTTTTATCAAATACAATTCCTAAGCCCCAATAGAAATCAACTTGCTCAAAGATTCACCAAACGTGAAATTGAAATCATAAAACTAATTGCCAATGGTTTCAATACACGAAAAATATCAGAACTCCTGAACATCTCCCACTATACCGTGGAAACTCACCGCAAAAAGATTCTGGGAAAAACGGAATGCAGGAACAGCTCCGAATTAACCCGGATGGCTCTAGAACAAGGTATTATATAATGAGATTAATGCAAAGGCGCTTCGCCTAAAAAGCTCGGTGAATTGTTGAATTTAGAAAAATAGTGTTAAATTATTTCGTTGCAGAAAGGATAAACGCCGCCATTCACCAACAAAGAAAATTGGGAACAACTGAAAACTCCACATGCAAAAATTGAAAAGGAACACGGAAATTCTTGGGGAAACGTATTGACGACCTATACGGCAACTTCGGAAAACAAAATCGACTTCGGAGGAACGAAAGTCACTCTGAATAAGGTAACCTATGTGGAAGGTTATTCTAAAACCCAATATCTTTTGATGAAATTTTCCGGGATGTCGGGAATGTGGGGAAACGCATTGTTTTTAAACAACGAAATCTTCATTGACGCTGAACACATGGAAATGGGAATTCGTTAGACTTACTGATTAAGGATGGAGGATGGAGGAGGAATAATTAATGATGAATATGTCTCGCTTTTTGTAATGAGTGACAGACTATCCTTTCTTTCGGGTATAGCTTATGAGTGTAAATTTCTGTTTTTCAACACAAAGGCATTTTTTTAGAAGATAGGTGTTTCTGACTGAAGGGGAAAAATATAATGTAGTGGTTTAGCGTAAAGACATAATGGCTATATGAAAGGATTAACTTCGTCGTATTTCATTTTGCGTGGGAAACCAGAAGGTTTATCTTCATTCACCTCATTATATATTGTCAATAAAAGTAAATGAGGTTGTTTTTGTTGTACATTTGATAAGGAAATTAACCTTAAACAACAAAATGATAAAAAATTTATTTCTTTTAATTTTTTGCCTACAGGCAACTCTTTTTTTTGGACAAACAAAATTCAGCAACGAAAAACTAGCCCTGGTCAATGATATTTTTTATAAAACCACGAAGCAGACAGTCAGCTCATTTATGAAAGACAAAGGTTTCGGCGATCCTGAAGTTGAAACAGAAGAGAATGGTGATGTATTCTATTTTGATAAAACGTATCATGATGTTGAAGTGATGTATAACACCGAGGGTAAAATTATGGGGGTTATCCTTAATTATGGCGGTGCAATGAATAATGCTTTCATTGAAATGGAACTGCAGGAAGAAGGATTTGTATCGGTTATCGATGCTGACAACAAGGAAGAGGAAAGGAAAGAGTGGAAAAAGCCGGGCTCAAAATATACCTTTTTGACCTTCACGAATGAAAAAGGCAAATACGGAACATTGTTTTTCTTTTATGATCAGAGAAATGAATAGCTTCGATTAATCAATTCCTTCCACTTGCAATAAATGACAGATTATTCTTTCCTGGGGTATGACTTTGCAATGAACATAAACTTCTGTTTTTCATCGCAAAAGATGGCGATTTTTTTTAGAGAAAAGAAGGAAGAAGAATGAGGAAAGATTTGGTCGTGCAAAGACGCTTCGCTTTCAAAAGGGTGCTATAGAATCCGCTCAATCAGCGAGACAATCTTTCTTCTAGTTTCTGGCTTTTCTAACCTCTTAACCCTCTAACTTTTTAACTTTTTTAGTGGAACAAAGCCGCTTCGCTTAGCAAAGAGATCGGTGAGAGTGAGGTTTTGAGTTTTTGAGTGATTGAGGATTTAGACTCTCGCTGATTTTGTAGATTGAGCCTATTTAATTTATAAATATTAGGCATAAAGCCTACTGCTTGCTGTTTAAAGCAGCTCATTCTTTTTTGAATTGAGAATTTATTGTAAATTGGCAGAAGTGATTCGGTAATAAGCAATACATGTTTTTCCCGAGACCATTTCTATTAAAATGAACCTAGTAAAAATCCTAAGAGAACGAAAAAACATGACGCAAGCTGAGCTTGCGGAACGCTCAGGAATTTCTCTCAGAACCATTCAGCGCATTGAGGCTGGTGCCACGCTGAAAGGTTTTACTTTGAATGCGATTGCTCAATCACTGGACACTGCTCCCGAAAATCTGCTTCTGAAGCAAGAACAAGTAATCGACACGGAAAGAGCAAAATTGATCAACCTTTCAGTATTGACGGGTTTGATTATTCCTTTCGGCGGAATTATTTTCCCTTTAATCCTCACTTCGAAAACCAAAGACACTGCCAATAAAAAATTAGGCAATAGCATCGTAGAAATCCAAATTATTTTAACGGCAATCTTTTCTGTTGTGCTGATGATGATCCCATTTATTCAGAAAAATCTTACGTTGAAATTCTCCCTTTTTATGGTCGCAATTGTTGCTTTTCTACTGCTCAAACTAGTTGTAGTGATCGTCAACGGAATTTCTTTAAACAGAAACAACAATCTGTATATTCGATTGAAAACCAATTTCTTATAAATACCATCATACAATTGTCGTAAAACTGTCGTCTGTTTTTTTGCTTCTTTAATCCCTAAATTGCTGAACATTGCAGAAAAAAAAGCATGAAAACAATCAAAAAGATTATGGTGGGTATTTTCACAGTGTTTGTACTTTCCCTATTGGCAGGTTATTTCTATTTCGACCGCAAATTTACGCCCGAAGAAAACACATTGATTCTTAAAAACGAAAGCGGAAAAATCCCTATTCAATGGGTAGATGAATCCAAAAGCGTATTGCTTCTGCCCATTCATTTTAAAGGAGATTCGGTTACTTATTATCTTCAATGGGATACCGGAAGTCCTTCAACCGTTTTCTATAAAAAAGCGATTCAAAAAATTCCTAAAATTCAGATTCAAGACCATACAGCAAAATGCCTTTTCACCATCGGGAATACTGAAATACAATCTGAAAAAATAAAGATTCTGGATTTCGGAAAGGAAAACGATTCCGCAAGATTTAAAATCATTGGTACTTTGGGCGCCGATGTCTTGGAAAACAGGAAAACGGTTCTTAATTTTAAAGACAATACCATTGAACTCAACCTGAAAACAATTCCTTCCCACTTCCGTGGAAAAACTTTCGGATTTGAATTGAAGAAAAGGAAAATCATCATCCCCGCTCTACTCAATGGAAAAAAGGAAAAATACCTATACGATTCGGGCAGCAGCGCTTATGAATTGCTCACCAACAAAGAAAATTGGGAACAACTGAAAACTCCACATGCAAAAATTGAAAAGGAACACGGAAATTCTTGGGGAAACATATTGACGACCTATACGGCAACTTCGGAAAACCAAATCGACTTCGGAGGCACGAAAGTCACTCTGAATAAGGTAACCTATGTGGAAGGCTATTCTAAAACCCAATATCTTTTGATGAAATTTTCGGGAATGTCGGGAATGTTGGGAAACGCATTGTTTTTAAACAACGAAATCTTCATTGACGCTGAACATCTGGAAATGGGAATTCGTTAGACTTACTAATTAAGGATGGAGGATGGAGGATAAAGGATGGAGTAAGATGTCCTTCCCCGATATAGGTTGACCAAAAAAAATCACCTACTTCCTACTCCCTACGTTCTACTTCCTACTTCAATCTCCCATCTTCCCGCATCTAGCTTTCTTAAATCACTTTTTCACTTTCACGTCGATGTTG
Source organism: Kaistella montana (assembly GCF_024436175.1). Taxonomy (GTDB): domain Bacteria; phylum Bacteroidota; class Bacteroidia; order Flavobacteriales; family Weeksellaceae; genus Kaistella; species Kaistella montana. The sequence continues at coordinate 142,638 of NZ_JANFQP010000002.1, forward strand.
ATCGCTGGTGCTGCTATTCCGATTTTTTCCCAATTTCCATAAAATGAACGGTAATATCCCGGTCTGAAAAGCGCACCACTCAATGCCACTTTTCCATCCGATTGACCGATAAACTGGATGCCTACAAAGAATTTGCCTTGAAGCCAAATCTTTTCATTGCTTATATCCACAGAAAAAGTAGAATCTTGTAACTGATCTCGAGTAATCGTTGCGATAATGTCTTTATTTAAAAGCAAATTGTTGGGCTTTCCGTCTTTTTCATCATAAATCGTGTAACGAACTTTGATGGGCGTTGTCGCTTCGAATCTTGAAAAGTTGATGTTGATTTTGCTGAGTTTCAGTTTTTTGCTTGAGCTGAATTCCACCGCAGTTTCTTCCACTACCGAATTTCCTTTTTCCATATTGGGGGTAAACATCACCGATTTCGACTTGGTGTTCACTCCCAGATTTTTGTCTTTGTATTGATTGGGCACAAGAACAACTTCCTGAATATTTGTTACTTTTTCATACAGATAAATGGGATGAGGATTCTCCTTTACAAAATCCCCCACTGTAGTCCTGAATTGCTTGTATCCGGGAACCGCAACCATCAGTTCTTTGTCTTTGGAAATCGCATCCAATTGAATTTGGAATTTCCCGTTTTCATCAGCTTGAGTTCCAAAATTACCATCCACAATTCCAATTTTAGCATAAGGAATCGGTTGATGGTCTTCTTTTGATAAGACTACTCCAGAAATGGTTTGTGCCTGAAAAGTGAAGAATACAAAAATGACAAATAGAAAATTGAGTTTTTTCATAGGTTAAATTTGATTGCAAACTACTAAAAATTCTCGGGTCAAATCTCTCAAAAAAAGGTTAAATATCTTTTTGTTTTTGTTAAATTTTAAAAAAAAGCCATTGGGGAGGCTGTATTCATTTAGTTTAGCTTCCTACTACTTATTAAAGCGTACTGCATATAATTTTTCTACCGCCAAAAAAGCAAAAACTTTTTATTGATATCGTTCTTATTAACAGTACAAAGGTACTTCGCTTTCAAAAAGACAACTGTGGGTTTTGATGGATCTGCGAGAAATTAAAGCGTATCGCCTATTACTTATAGCTAACCATCTGTGCCTGTCCCTTCTATCATCTTGACTCTCGATTCTCTACTCCTGACTTGTAAATCGTCAGCAAAAAGTGTACTGATTTAGTTCAGAACTAAGATAGTGTTTTCATAATAAACAGAACAAAAAAAATAATTAAATTTGATTTATTATGACAGCCAAAAAACCCATCAGCAATCCTGAAAATTATTTAAAAGACATCCGTCGCAAAACCAGAAGGATTTTCACGGCGGAACAAAAGATCCTCATTGTGATGGAAGCCCTTCGGGCAGAAACTTCCATTGCCGAACTCTGCCGCAAGCACGCTATTCAGGAATCTACCTTCTACAAATGGAACAAAGAATTCATTGAAGCTGGTAAAAAACAACTCTCGGGAGATACTGTTCGCCAAGCAACCGCCGAAGAAGTCTCTCAGCTTCGGGAAGAGAATCGCAAGCTTAAAGAAACGGTTGCCGACCTTGTCATCCGCTACGACATCGTAAAAAAAAGTTTGGAAATTCTGGAATAACCGAAAAATACAGAAAGTATATGAGGTTGTTACCTGAAGAAAAACTGGAAATCATCCAAATGGTTACCCGTAGTGAAATCGGTGTCAACAGGACACTCAGGGAACTTGGCATTCACAAAAGCACCTTCTACAAGTGGTATAATCTGTACCTTGAGAAAGGTGAAGCGGGATTTCATTCTTCCCCTTCTTCTGGCAGAAGGCAGTGGAACAGCATTCCTGAAGAAGAGAAAAATCTGGTGGTAGAAATCGCTTTGAATTATCCTGAACTCTCCAGCAGAGAACTGGCTCATAAAATCACCGATGAGAAGGGCGTATTTATATCAGAATCCAGTGTTTACCGTATTTTAAAGAAAAGAGGACTGATAACGGCTCCATCACACATCCTGATTTCTGCCTCGAATGAATTTAAAGATAAAACCAATTTTGTTCACGAAATGTGGCAGACGGATTTTACTTACTTTAAAATTCTGGGTTGGGGCTGGTACTATCTAAGCACCGTGATTGACGATTTTAGCCGCTATATCGTTCATTGGGAGTTGTGCCGAAATATGAAGGTGAATGATGTTCAAAGAACCATTGACCGAGCTGTGAAGAAAGCAGGTTTAAGAAAAGGGCAAGTTCCGAAACTTTTGTCGGACAACGGTTCTTGCTATATTACCGAGGAATTAAAGGAGTATTTACACGATAATCACGGCATGAAGCAAATCCACGGAAAGCCCGCTCATCCACAGACGCAAGGCAAGATTGAACGCTACCACAGGACGATGAAAAATGTGGTGAAACTGCATCATTATTGCAGTCCAGAGGAATTGAAATCGGCTTTGGAAGTATTTGTAAACCGCTATAAAAATGAGCGTTATCACGAATCTTTGAAGAATCTCACTCCAGCGGATGTGTACTTTGGAAGAGCCGATGAAGTGTTGAAAATAAGACAGCAGATAAAATCTGAAACTCTAAAAAGAAGAAAAAAGGAATATTACAAAAGAAAATTAATCGAAACCTAATTTTTTTCTTTTTAAAAGCAAAAAACTAAACTTTAAATTCTATATTTGAAACAGAAAACACTCTCTAAGAAATAGTACACTTTCTTTTGAAGACATACAAACTGGACTTTATAAATATAAAAAGAACAACGTGAAATCTTTGCCTCATAAACTTCAAACCCGCTAATAGAAACACTTTGTTACCCACAGTAGTTTTATTCATTTTGTTTGGCTTGCTGAATATTGTGATGAGCAATTAACACGTGAACTTTTTCGATTCCATACTCTCTAATTAATCCTGTATTTTGGAAAATAAATTCCTCAATAATCTTTTCACTTCTTTTTTGTTGTGAAAAACTTGCAATTAATTCTCCTATAAAATAAAATGGGACATTTATTATTCCTCGGAAAGACAAAAATCCTAAAGTTGCAGTTTTGATATAACTCTTTTTTCGAAGTTGTTTCCCGCAAGATTCACAAACAATTATTTCAGAATTGAAAGTTGAATCAAGTGCTGAAAGATAATGAATATTAAAACCTTGCACATTGTTAAATTTTTTTCCACATTCACTGCATTCAGAGTTTTGAATTTCTTTCTTCAACTTTTGTAATTCAGCGCCTTTGAAAAAGTTTCTTTCTAGTTTTATCCAGTCAAGAAGGTTTTTGTCAAGATTCCGCCTTAAAATTTCAGACTCAAGAATTGGAATAGCATCCCCACGCAAACTCTTGCTTTCATTCATCGCAAGATTAACTATTTTTTGGTCGTTAAATTTCTGGTAGGCTTCGGTTAATTCTTTTGTTGTGAGCATTGTCTTGGTACTATTGCAGGTAACACTCAAATACATGTAATTCATTTGAGAGGTGCTTTAAACAGGGCTTAATAGTAGATTTATTGGCGGCTAAGTACAACATAAGTACAACAAATTAAAAATGTTCTATAAAACTGTAAATAACTTTCTTTTGCTTTTGGGCTTGGAAACAAATATACTGAAAATAAGGTAATTGAGCGCAAAAATATGAATTTGCTGCTTTTGCCCATCCGTTTAGTAATATTAGTTCATTCAGACATTCGCCGGAAGGCAGAATAACATACGCCAGATCCCTTAGCCAAAAATCTGTGCGGTTCTTTGGTTCGGTGAGCAAGGTGATTCGTGTGCCTGGCGGACATACATTCAAAACATAGTCCAGGGATTGCAGTCCGAGGTTTTGCAGTATGGAGGCAGGCGCACCGCTTTTCGCTTCATCCTCGCGCATCTTTCTTGATAAATGAACTTCCGGTGCATCCAAACCATAAAGTCTTATTTCACGCCTTTGCTGTGTGAATTCCTGTTTCACTTTTAAACTGTCTCCGTCCAAGACTTCTTCCACAATCCAAAATGGCTGGACATGGATGTTTTTAATCTGAAAATATTTTGCGGACGGATTTCCTGTTGTGCTGCCTTCCATTTCGTTAAGGCTTACACTAATTGCATTGTATTTCATTGATTTACAGTATTTTAACTATTGTTTTTTCAAAGTTAATAAATGAAATTTGTATCTGTCTAGACAACAGTGTTTTTCTCTCTTTTCTAATTTTTAAAATTTAAAACAATGGCAAGACAAAAAGGCCTTATGAAATACGTCGGAACAATCGGTGACGTTAGGCATTTTAAAATCAAAGGTCAGGAAGGATTTTTCGCCGGTATGGTCGGCGGTCCAACTGCACAGCAGGTGCACTCTGCACCGGAGTTCGAAAGAACACGCGAAAATATGAACGAATTTGGCGGTTGCGCCAAGGTCGGTAAATCGTTAAGAACGGCTCTCTCCGCTCTTATGGGAAAATTTACGGATCCACAGGTAACCGGTCGTTTAACTTCTATCATGAAGAAAATCAATCTGGAGGACGGTACCGAAGCCAGAGGTTACCGAAAAGTTGAAGTGTCCACTCAGAGGAATTATCTGCTTGGATTTGAATTCAACAAAAACCTTTCTATCTCCGGTATTTTTAATGCTCCTTACGACATCGAGCCGGATGCAGGAAGAACTTCTTCAGATTTTATCGTTGCAGCTTTTAATCCTGCTGATCTGATTACTGCTCCGTCAGGTGCAACTCATTTCAGACTGATTAACGCGATTTCGGTTCTTTCTGATTTTTCTTACAATCCGACCACAGGAACATACGAACCTGATGACATGGTGAACAATGAGCTGACCAACATCGCTTATTCGCCGTACATTCCGTTGGATGTTCCTTATGCAGGTGATACCATTACAGCAACATTTCCGGGTGCTCCTGTTTTGGACAATAAAGTTTCGGTGGTTCAGTGTATCGGAATTGAGTTTTTCCAGGAAGTCAACGGAAACCACTATCCGTTCGCGAGTGGAAACTGTCTCAAAATCGAGGAAGTTTTTTAGGAAAACAACTTCTAAGGCCTTCCCAAACCGGGAAGGCTTTTTTGTTTAATCTCCAAATCTTACAAAAAATGAAAGCAAAAATAATCAGGGTTGCACAGGGCAAAAACTCTACGCTTTCCCATCTCTACATTGACGGCATTTTTCAGTGCTTTCTGCTTGAAGATAAAATCAGAGCCGTTAAGATAATGAAGCAAACTGCCATTCCGGAAGGTGTTTTTAAACTCCGTCTTAATACCTGGGGAGGAATGAACAAGACCTATTTTCCGAAATATGGACCAATCCATAAAGGAATGATTGAAATTGCCGATCTTCCAACATTCAGCTCGGTTTACATTCACGTTGGAAATACGATTGAACATACGGCAGGATGTCCGCTTGTCGGACTTTCCTATATCAGGAAGGACGGCGATTATCAGGTTCTGCAGAGCGTGGACGCTTACAAACAGGTTTACAGAAAACTGTATGAAGTGGCAACCGAAAAGGATAATCAGATTGAAATCAGTAACAATTTTCAATTCTAAAAAATGGCACTAATGGAAAATGAAATCACAGTGAGCGTGTTCTTTGGTTTTATCAGTAGTGTTCTTTTGGCGGTAGTCGCATACTTTATACGGCAACTGCACACCGACTTTAAAAGTATGGAAAAGGATATGTCGGAAGTCAAGACAATGGCACTGGTCATCAAAACCGAGTTTAAGAACAGTTACGATCTTCTCAATCAGAAGGTTGAATATTTGGAACAAAGAATCAATAAAATCGAGTTGAATCAAATTAAAAATCAAGACAATGAAAAATAGAAATTTAAACTTAGTGGATCGCGTATTGGAACCAACGCCAAAATGGTTCAGAATTGTTAGAAATCTTGGACTGGCTTTATCAGCAGTTGGCGGTGTTCTTGTGGCTGCTCCGGTGGCTCTTCCTGCAGCAGTCGTTTCCGTCGGTGGGTATTTGCTTCTGAGCGGAACGATTATTGGCGCGGTTAGTCAGACAGCAATAAGCCAGGAAGAATATGGCGACAGAAACTGGAAATCCCGGGAAAATTCATCGGAAAATTCACCAGGTGAGTCAGGAAATCAGCCATAGTCAGGTGCTTAACTTCAACGAAAATTATTCAGGCCGGTTCAAAAGACCGGCTTTATTATTTGCTTTCCTCAGTTTGCACTGTTTGCTATAAAGGGGCGAAATATGTATGCTTTATGTTGCGCTTATCGGTTAAATCAGGGTGAATCAAGTCAAAGTCAGGGTGTGGAAAAATTAGCGAGGGCATCCGGCGGCTGGTCGGCGCGTTAAAATTTGGGAAGCCGGGCAAATAAAAAACTTCCCGAAGGAAGTTTTTGAATTTTACATTGTTAAATAATACCTGCGAACTAACGAATGCCGCAGTTCCTGAATGGCTTTGGACTGCTCTTGGATCTTCTGCTCCAGTTCCCAGGTGGATTTGATTTTGTTAACCATTTCCGGGTTTCTAGTTGCTTTTTCAATGCCGGGTTGAATCCATTGCAAAAGCAGTTTTTTCAAGTCTGAAAGGCGAAGCATTTCAATGACTGAGCCGCAAAGGTGCGGGTGAAAGAAACCGTTTTTCCAGAGGGCGTAAAAGGTCCAGTAAACGGTTTCAATTTCTTCGGGACTGCTGCAATAAAAAATAAAGCAGTTCGGGCAGGGTTCAAACATTGGTTTTCCTGCGTTTCTCCCTCTTGAAAGGATGTAAAGAGCCGTTTTCGGGGCTGGACTGTGAACTGAGTAAGTGCGTACTTTGTGTTGAAGCATAATTTTGGTTTAAAAAATTTTGCTCCGCGAAAAATTTTTCAAAAGAAAAAAAAGAAAAAAAAGAAAGTGCTCCACCCTCGTGGAAGGAAAATGCGATGCAATATTTTTTTGCAAAAAGTATTGCCGTATTTTATTTCACGGAAATAGTTTTTGCAAAAAACCGTTTACGGCTTGATATTGTCAGCACATTTTCCTGACAACAGAACTTTACTTTCTTTTTTTTTATTTTTTCTTGGTGCCTGATCCTCGATTGAGGCGCAATCAAGGCTGTGGGAAGAATGGGAAAAGACAGGTGCATAGTGCTGTGAATACTTGGAACAGTGCTATGCTCCTGTGCGCGGTGACGGAAGTGTATAGACGCCTGGAATGAAACGGCCCATCAAGTCCGCGAAGGGAAAGGCGGCTATAGACTGGAGGAACTTGGGAAGGTGTTGGCAAAACGGGGAAAAACACTCGCAGGAAAATGGTGCTTTACATCAGAGGCAAGATACGAGAACCGAAACTCAAGACGGAATGGTAACAAGCGGCTGCAAAGACTGTGGTATGGAATGCTGAAAGAAAATGCTTTGCTTGGGAATTTTCAGCACGCGCCACAAACACAATACAAACCTTTGCCTATGAAACCAAAGTGTTTTTGGTGTGTGATGAAAATAATGGAATGGAAAAAGCAATTTTGCGAATGACCTTGTTTATTCTTTTTAATGGAATTCGCGAAATGCTAATGCATTTTCTTCAGTATGGAATACGACTGTGCGCGGTGACGAAAGCGACTGTATTGCCACTAAACTTTTCCGCTAAAAAAAAGCAATACAGTGGCTGAAGGAACTGGCTAAATCCCCAAACTCTCTGCACCATTTTTCTGCATCCTTGAATGGGTGGCGGGGATAATGTAGGTTTTCGATTGGGAAACTGCCCGTGTAAATTATAACTGCACTGGCGGCTGGAAGGCGGTGGCTCCTGAGGGCTTGCCCGAAGGAAAGGAAAGCATTTTACATAATCTCAAATTATAGGCACATATGATGCTGGTTTGCACGTAAGGGAGCCTGCGGACTGGAGGGCAACGTTGTAGCGGTTGGCAAGTGCGTATAATTTCGATTATGTAACTTGCTGTGGCAGAGCGGGGATAATTGATAACAATTTTAAACAATTGTAATCACATCAATTTTTTGAGCAACCGTCTTTAAATCTCCGTCGTTAGACACCATTTTGTAGTTATTCAAACGGCAAACTTCGGTAAAATAACTGTCGTTAAAATCAATATTCTCAAAATCCTGGTAAATATTCGTGAAATCCAAATTATGAAAACTGTCACCAACTCTAATCAAATTTGGCAGTGCAAGTATTTTGTTTAAAAGAAGTTTGATCGAGTTCACGGAATTTTTATACTCAGCAGTGCCTACAAAATCTTTCTTAAAATCTTTTCCATAAAAGTTATTGCTTTCTTTCCATTGATTAAAATCTCTGCGGAGGAGAACGTTAGAAAATTCAGAAAATACTAATGATGTAGAATAAATAGAGTTATTTCGCTGTAGGATATCCGCAAAAAGCGCAGAATAAATTTTCTGTTCTTTAATTTGAAAATTGGCTACTGTTCCAAATAACAGCAACCAAATATTTGTATCAAAAAAATATTGGTCTGAAAAACTAATTTTGTGATTATCAATATTAACTACCGCCATAAATGGACTCGTTATTATTTTTTTCAAAGAAATCCTTATTGGCAAAATATTCTTTTGCTCTATTAATAACGTCTCTGAAAAGTGAAACATCATTGGAATCAACATTAGATAGAAAGACTTTGCTATTTAAAAAATCTCCCGAATATTTTTGATCCTTAAAAAGAGAACCAATTGCTGCGTTAAGAAATGCTGTAATAATTAATGAAATACCTTCAAAATCAAGGTTTACAGATTCATCTTTCTCCAAATGCCTTTGGATTTGCTCATAAACCAAGTTGCCGTTTTCAGTGGAAACAGCCAAATCGGTCCCGATAACGTCAATAACTTTTAAATGTATCATAAAGATATCTGTGGATGACAAATGTAATCATTTTAAAATAAATTGCTTAAATCTTCTTTTTCGTCATTTAAACTATAAAAACTTGTGTCATTAAAGTTAAATGTAATATTCACGATGGTTCCCTCAAAATAATTGTCTAAAATCTCTGTTGTAACCAAGCCATTTCTGTATTCATAAAATCCATTTGCGGAAACAATCTGAATTTTTCCTCTGTTCAGTTTAATAAACTCAAAAATGAGTGCCAAACCTAAACCACCTGAAGTCTGCAATTTCGTTGTATTTCCTTTTACCATGGCCCACTCTATTGCTTCACGTGCATCAATTTCCTTACCACGAAATGAAGAAACATTCTCTTTGATGTTCAAACCCTTATCTACGACGGTAAAATGTAAAGGTTTATTTGGTTTTCTTGGAAAAAACTGGCCGCAGGTGTGTATAAAGTCGCATTTGCCGTGAGTTCTTGCATTTTCATAAATCTCGAAAATATTACGCAAAATTTCTTTAGAGAGCATTTTTGAAATTGCAGGAAAATCTCTCTTGCCCAACAACTGATTCTTGATATAGTTGTTAAATCCCTCATCGTCTGCCGGTTCGAACCTCATATATCGTAGCGAAGTGTCATAGTCATCATGAACCGGTGCATAACCTAATTGCGTAAGAAATTCATTTTTTCTAAGTATGGTTTCAACCCTGTTAATTACGTTATGAAATTTCACCTTATTATTATTGTAAAAGAGCATTTCGAGCATTACGCCAAAAACCGCGGACAAGTTGGCTTCAAAAAAAGATACTTCCTTAAAATCAAAAATAATTTCCTGTTCTTTTAAATCTTTCACAGAATGGAACAGGTTTACAAAGAAATTATAACCTTCATAATCGCTTTTTATGTCGTTGGGGATTTTAAGGAAAATCATTAAAATAATAATCTAAAAAGGTTGGATAATTTCTAATATGTGATTTCTCTATAAATTGCCAATGGATAAATACCAATTTTTGGATAAGTTGGTACGAAAAAGAATTTATCTAAATTTTCAAATGTTGAAAACATATTCCTAAATGCTTTTTCAAAAGCCATTGTTTCATTTAACTTTTCATCATCTAACAGTATAAATTCGTCGTCTGTGTGCTTTCTCTTATCTTCTTCTGCAGGGCTTGAAGTCAAAATCCCAAGAACGGTTAGTTTTAAATTTGGCCTAGAACCATATGTGTATATGAGCCTGTTGTAGTCGCCAATTGTTAAGTTTTTTTCTTCTAAGGAAGCAAGTATTTGAAAATCTGAAAATTCATCAAATGGTAATAATCTAAAGTTTAATCTATCGGGTGAAAAAGTATCTAAAAAAGTCTTCATACCCTCAATCCACTTTTCATCAAAAAGAGTAACACCAAGATTATCCTCAATCATTTTATCTAATTTCTTCTCTATATTTGAAAGGGCTATAAAATCTTTATGGTGCGCACTTTTATTTTTAGAAATTTCTTTTTTCTTATCATTTACCTGAATTCTTAAACTGTTAAGTTCAGGATTATTTTTAAGATTGTCGTAATTTATAAATCTCGATATATCATTAATGTTCGAAGATATCAACTTCAATTTCTTAAAGTCCTCAAATTTTGACCAACCGCTTGCTTTCACAAAAGATAATTCTTCAAATTTTTTAGTGAAGTCAGAAAAAGAAATATTACCATTTCTAAATGTTTCATTAATATTTGTCAGAATATTTTTCTCCGATAAATCTCGTTCAAGTTGGTTTAATACCTCGTGAAATAATTCAACTTTTTCAGTTTTTATAGTTTTCTCTGTAGTTTTTCCTCCTGTATTCCCTTTGACAATTTGAAGGTTAAAACCTATACCACCTTCAAAATTACTTTCATCTTCAAATGCACGTGAAACTTCTTGTAAGAAACCACCTGAAATTTGACTACTGATTGATTTTACCTTTTCAAAATCAAAATAAATTAAATCTTTTATTGTTTCCATTATATCTGTAATTGTTACGCTCCCTCCACCAAAGCAATTTCCTCGTCGGTAAGGTTGTAGAGTTGGTAAACGGTTTTATTAATTCGATTATCTAAAGACTGAATAAGGTTTCGGTAGAAATTTCTATCATGGTCTGAAACGGCTTTTTGCTCATCTTTTTTGGCTTGAAGCATTTGCTCTACCAATTTTACCAAAGCGTCGTGGAGCGGTTGGTTTTCGGGCGTGATTTTGGGGATGGGTAGTTGTTCTACGTGTGTTTTCTTAACCTGCGCCAAAACTTCACCCTTTTCGGGATTTAATTGCTGATAATAAAAATCAGTAAGTTTTGAATTTAAATTTCCTAAAACAAAATTTCCATTAATATACTGAGGAATTACAATATTAAGATTATCACGTGCTATTATATTTCTACCAATAATTGTCGCAATGATTCTGTCTGCAGTTTGACGAATAATGATTTTTTCTTCGGCTTGGAAAATTTCCGGTTTTCTAGGTTCTGCCAACCATTCACCATATTGTATCCAACTGTTTTCATTCCAAAAATTAACATATTTGTTCATTAAACTTCCGCGAAGTAAAGGCAACCAATTTTCACCTTCCGGTTTATGCTGATTTTCTTTTACAAAAGGTTTTTCATCAACAATTTCACGAGTTTGTTTTGGAACACCTTTGCCAACTTGAAAAGGTTTCACACCAACTGTCGAAATAGAACATTCTTTCAAAAAGATAGAATTTGCCAAAATTTTCTTATACAACTGCGTTTCTTCCGGTCTTGCCAAAACATTGACGATTTCACCATTTTTTTCAAAAGCATTTTGGTCTAATTGCTGATAAGGAATTGCTTTTTCATCTTGCACCAAATCCACATCAAAGTAGTTTTCTTTTCCTGCATTTCCATTCTCAAAAATAATGACGTGTGTATCTACAACAGCATCGAAAATATGTTTTTTACTATGCAGAATTTTTTTCCAACTATAAGCATTTAGTAGATGTTTTCTAATATTGGTAAACGTAACACTCTGCAACCAAGTATTAGGGATAATTACGCCTAACAAACCTGTTTTGTTCAGCAAATGGTGGTAGCGTTCCAAAAACAATAAATACAAATCATACTGATAGTTTTGGTGCTGATAATTCTGCTGAAAAAACTTCAAAATAAACTTATCTAAAACTTTCACATACGGTGGATTTCCCACAATCGCATCAAAACCGGATTGCTTCGTTCCTCGTGCAGATGAAAACACCATTGGAAATGCCTGTTCAAAATCGAACGGGTTGAGTTTGCGCATTTCTTCTTTTCCAAACTCCAAAACGCCGTCCATAATTTCGTAACCAATCAGCGAGTTTCCACATTTGATATTTCCGGATAAATCGGGCAGAATTTTTTCGGCAAACAACACATTCATATCATTTGCCGTTGCCATTGTTTCATCTTCCAACAATTTCAGAAACAGGGAAACCTGCGATACTTCGGTTGCCTGCAAATCGATATCTACCCCAAAAACATTATCGAGCAAAATCTGCTGTTTCTGCCTGATGCTCAATACCCAAATCTGGTTTTCGGTATCGAATATACAACCGTCCTTTTTGGCGTCGTCGGAGTTTTGGTTGTAATATTTTTTATAATAATCCAACAAAAAATCATACACACCAATGAGGAAGGAACCGCTACCGCAGGCAATATCCGCAAATTTCAGTTTGGCGATTTCCTTTGGCTTTTTGTCGGCTATTTTTTTGCCAACGGTATTTTCTACGATATAATCTACAATGTATTTCGGCGTATAAAACACACCGCCTGCTTTACGCACTTCGGGTTTCAGTTCTATGCGCGCCTTACCGTCTTCCACCACAATAATCTTCCCTAAAAATCTTTCGTAAATATTCCCAAGAATGTGGATGGGAATGTAATTGAAATCGTAAGGTGTATTGGTATGGTCAAGATCCTGCGCTATGTTTTTGAAGAGTTCTTCGTTGGCACCGAGGAAAGCGTTTTTATCGATAAAATGTTCCTTAAAAACCACTCCGTTGTATTTGGCATCCAACCTTTTGGACAGTTCTATAAACTTGCGCCAAGGATGTTCGGAAGTTGAAATGCCATGCATTAAATCTTCGGGTTCAATCTGCTTGTCTTCGAGGAAACGGATAAACACCAAACGGTCTATGGTTCTTTGTGTGGCTTCAGTAAGGTCGTAATGGTCGAGCGTAGGATTGTTTTGATAAAATGCCTGTGCCATTTGCAGACGGATATCGTCGATATAATCGAGGAAACTGTCGTCGATACTTTGGTAGCGTCCTCCGAAAAGTTTGAGTTGTTTTGCCTTTCCTTTTGGCTGCGGAAGATTTTCGACAAATTTGGTAAGATTGCCTGCGTCGACGGCTTCGCGGGAAAAGAGCCAATAGAATTCTGAAAACTTCTCCTCGTCCAACAAATCCAAATATTTGTAGTATTTGATTTCATTGGAAAGAATGGTATCAAAATCGGGTTTAAACCGACAGTCAATCAAAACAATTTCCTCAAAATCAGTAAGTATTGAGATACCAGTTTGCGAGTTCCATCCATATTTTGCCGTTTGAAAATAATCGTCACGGTTTTGTCTTAAAGTACGGGATGGTTTTTTGGCTTCCACAAAGAACTGCACTTTTTTGAAATCTGGAGCGAGATAAAACGCATAATCTGCGCGTTTCTGCGCCTGATGTCCTTCCTGCCTTTGCGGCTTTTCCACCTTAACTTCCTGCTCGAAAGGGTTTTTCTGAATGTCATGCAGAACATCCCAGTCTAAAGCCATAAACAGTTTATCGATAAAATCCTGACGAACACGGGCTTCCACATAAGACGGCGAAAGATAATGCGCTTCATTGGCTTTGAAAGTTTCAATGAGTTCTCTTGTTTTAAGATAGGCGTTTTGGAGCATATAGTTTTTATGGTTAAAAAAAGGATAATGCAATTTACAGAAAAGCAATGAAGTAAAAAAAAAGTAAGTAAAGTAAGTAAGTTTAGAAACAAAAACTTTTTATAAAAAATGACTGCGAAAAAAACTATTTAAAACAATGAAGAAAAGCGAAAAATAAGGAAGTGCTAAGCGCCGTTTGCGCTGAAAGTTTCTGTTTCAGCATTTTTTTTCTGAGAGAAAAAATAAAAATTTTGTTTTGGCGAACTTTGGTTACTTTACTTACTTTGAGGAAATGTCAGTTTCTTATCTCAATTAAAATAGGTGATACGCAACAAATAAAACCAACTTTCTAACAGACAAAAGTGATGTTATTTACCTTTGTGGTTATTCGGAATATGAAATATTTTTTGTAAATTCAGAATTCGTACAGATTTCAAATTCAACTTAGCAAAATGAAAATCCTTATTGTAGAAGACGAAAAATTTCTTGCCGAAAGCATTCAGGAATATCTGAAGAAGCAGTATCAAACCGAAATTGCACAGGATTTTGAATCTGCAAAAGAAAAAGTGCTGAATTACGATTACGACTGCATTTTGCTGGACATCACGCTTCCCGACGGAAACGGCCTGAATATTCTGAAAATTTTAAAAGAGGAAAATAAAACCGAAGGCATCATCATCATTTCCGCAAAAAATTCGCTGGACGACAAAATTTTGGGTCTGGAACTGGGTGCAGACGATTATCTTCCCAAACCTTTTCACCTTTCCGAACTTTCTGCAAGAATTTCTTCCGTCATCCGAAGGCGAAATTTCGACGGAAATAATGTATTGAAAATTAATGATTTAGATATTGATGCTGTTGCCAAAACCGTGAAGTTTAAGCATCAATTTCTTGATTTGACGAGGACTGAATTTGATTTGCTCGCTTTTTTAATTTCAAACAAAAACAAAGTGGTTTCAAAAAGTGCCATTGCGGAACATATTTCGGGAGACCAAGCCGAATTTTTCGATAATTTTGATTTTATCTACGCCCACATCAAAAATTTGAAAAAGAAAATTACCAATTCCGGAGCCCGAGATTTTTTGAAATCCGTTTACGGAATGGGCTATAAATACGAGGTTTTTTGAAACTTTCCCACTACATATCGCTTCGTTACATCGGTTTGGCAATGGTTATTTTGCTGGCCTCAATTCCTGCATTTTATTTTGCCCTGCAACACATTATGCTGAAAAATGTGGATGATAACCTGAAGGAACAAAAACACTGGATTGAAAATCAGCACCATTTAGATGTAAGAAATTTGCCCGCTTTCAATAAAAATATTCAGGTAAGCGAAGTTCAAAATACCGGAAAAGAAACTTTTTCTACCGCTAATATTTACGATGAAGGAGAACAGGAAAACGTCAAAACGCGAAGCCTGATTTTTTATAAAACCCAAGACAAAAAAAACTACGAAATCGTTCTGCACCGTTCGTTGGTGGAATCTGAAGACATCCTGAAAACCATTGCACTTCTTCAGTTTCTGCTGTTTGTTTTAATGTCGGCTTCGCTGTTGCTCATCAACCGCAATGTGGAAAAAAACGTGTGGAAACCCTTCTACAAAATGCTTGAAATTCTGAAGTTGTACCGCATTGAGAAAGATTCGGAAATTTATCTTCAACAAACTAAAATTGCAGAAATGCAAAGTCTGAACACCTCGGTTGCCGATTTGGTGACGCGAAATAAAAAACAGTTTCTCGCGCAGAAAGAATTTACCGAAAATGCTTCGCACGAACTGCAGACACCACTGGCCATCATCCAAAATAAAACCGAACTGCTGTTGCAAACCGAAAACCTATCTGAAGAACAAATGAAGATTATCGGACAGATTTATGAGACCAACAACCGGCTTTCACGTTTGAATAAAAGTATGCTGTTGCTTTCTAAACTGGATAACGGACAATTTCAGGAGCGTAAGGAAATCCAACTTTCTCGATTGGCGGAAATGATTATCGAGGAATTTAAAGCATTTTATCCGCAGAAAAATCTAATTTTCGTCGAAAATTTTAAGACTCAAAAGACGGTTTCCGCTGATGAAAATTTAGTGCGTACGCTTCTGGGAAATCTGATTTCCAACGCGATAAAGTACGCAGCACCAAATTCAGAAATAGATGTGGATTTGGATGAGAGGTATTTTCAAATCTCTAATGTGGGAAAACCTCAAGAATTAGATACAAACCGGCTTTTCAAAAGATTTCAGAAGCAGAATCCTGATGGCTCCGGCAATGGATTAGGCTTGGAAATTTCTAAAAAAATCTGCGAGATGTATGGTTGGAATCTTACTTATGATTTCAGGAACGCACGGCATTTTTTCAAAATTGATTTCTAAAAACCATAGGTTTTGTTAAAATTTCGTTAAACTTTTTACTTAACTTCAAAATTCAGTTTTCATACAGATTTGGTTGGCAATTTTGTCCTGTAAAAACA
The DNA here is from genome assembly GCF_024436175.1 of Kaistella montana. Classification (GTDB taxonomy): domain Bacteria; phylum Bacteroidota; class Bacteroidia; order Flavobacteriales; family Weeksellaceae; genus Kaistella; species Kaistella montana. The sequence goes on from NZ_JANFQP010000002.1 coordinate 158,747, forward strand.
AAGTAAATGTCTAACCTAAAAATTTAACAAAATGAAAAAGACAATTTTAATTCCAAGTGTAGTAGCAGTTTTAGCAGGCGGTGCCCTTTTCGCACAGCAAAATCAAAAAAAATCAGAGGGTGAAGTTCCGCAAGCAGTTCTGAAGGCTTTTCAGAGGGATTACCCCAATGTGAAAGATGTAGATTGGGATGCTGAAGACGGCGCGTTTGAAGCAGAATTTGACCTCAACAAACAGGAAATTTCTGTAACTTACTCTGCAACCGGCCAAAAGCAGGAAACCGAAACTGAGATTGCGCTTAGTGAACTTCCTGCGAATATACAAGCCTACGCACAAAAAAAAAATCTGGGCAAAATAAAAGAGGCATCCAAAATTGTAAATGCAGACGGTTCAACCACTTACGAAGCGGAAGTGAAAAACGGAGACGCCATTTTTGACCAAAACGGCAATTTCCTGAAAATCAATCAGGATAAAGATTAAAATTTTTTCCCAACTCTTTCAGCGTTCCAAACGCTGAAAGAGTTTTATCACATAAAAACCAAAAATTATGAACACAGAAACCTTTAGCAAAGTCGCGAAAATCACGCTGATTTTTTGGCTCATGAAAATTGTGGCGACCACCCTCGGCGAAACTTTCGGGGATTTTATTTCACAAACCTTAAATCTCGGTTATTATGTCGGTTTAGCGGTGACGGCCGGAATTTTTCTAGTGGCACTTCTTCTTCAATTGAATGCCAAAAAATATGTTCCGTGGATTTTTTGGTTCGTGATTATCGGAACCACCACTTTCGGCACAGAAATTTCAGATTTTATTGACAGAACTTTGAAGGTCGGCTATACGGGCGGAACAATAATTCTCCTGTCCGGACTTGCGATTTCCCTGTTGTTGTGGTACAAAAAGTATAAAAACTTGGAAGTGTACCCAATCACGGAACGTACCAAAGAAGTTTATTTTTGGGTGGCGGTTCTTTTCTCAAATTCTTTGGGTACCGCTTTTGGTGATTTTTTGGGCGATAGTTTGGGCCTCTCCTATTTTCAGGGCGCGGTGATTTGCGGCGGCATTATTTTGATTGTTGTCTTACTGCACTACTTTACGAAAATTAATCATATTCTGTTGTTTTGGATTGCCTTTATTTTCACCCGTCCTTTTGGTGCAACTTTCGGCGATTTCCTTACAAAACCACTTGCAAAGGGAGGTTTGGATTTGGGAACTTTGAATGCTTCACTGGTTTCCGTCGGAATTATGGCTGTCTTAATTTTTATTGCCCACAGAAAACATCTACAGGAAGATGCCTGATTTTAATGTTAAAAACTTAGTTCTATGGTTGGAAAGATGAATAAAATTTTATTTTTCCCTCAAGACTCTTTTAGAAAATCTGCCAATGGTAATTCCCTGAATAAGAATACTGAACACCACCGCAATATAGGTAACGACCAACAAAATATCGCGGGTTTCATTATCGGGAAGCGACAGCACCAACGCCAACGACAAACCACCACGCAAACCGCCCCAAATGATGACTTTTGCTTCATCTTTTCGGATGTCTAAAATTCTTGGGAATAGCCTCCTCGGTACACTTACCGCCAAAAAACGTGAAAATATGAGGATAAGGACGGATAAAACGCCCAAAATCAAATATTTAATATCGAAATCAATGACTACCAAAACCAAGGCGATTAAGATAAATAAAAGTGCGTTCAGAATGACATCCACCAATTCCCAAAATTTGGCGACGTATTCTTCAGTTCTGTCGCTCATGGCCTGTCCTTTCCTGAAATTTCCGACCATCAAACCCATAATAACCATCGCCAAAGCCCCGGAAATATGCAAAGTGGAAGAAATAAAATAGCCCAACATCACAAACGCAAGCGTTAATAAAACTTCCGTTTCGTAATGGTCTATCGTGGAAAGTAAATAATGCAAAATGTAACCGATAATTAAGCCAAAAATAACTCCGCCCACGGCTTCCTGAACGAAGAGCCACGCAAAATGACCGGCATCAAAACCTACCGCATTTACGCCAATCATTTCCGTTAGCGCAATAAATAAAACCACGCCAATACCATCATTAAAGAGCGATTCGCCCACAATCGTAATTTCCACTTTTTCGGGAACCTTGGCTTCTTTCAAAATACTCAAAACTGCAATAGGGTCTGTTGGCGAAATGAGCGCCCCGAAAATAAAGCAATACAGCATCGGAATATCCAATCCTAAAAGCAAAGCCACATAATGAAAGACAAACGCAATGAAAACCGTGGAAAACAAAACACCGCCAACCGCCAAAACGCTGATATTTTTCAAATGATTTTTCAGCGCAAACCAATTGGTATGAAGCGCGCCGGCAAAGAGCAGAAAACCCAAAAAGATATTTAATACCGAACTGCTGATATCGGATTTTACCACCAAATCACGAATCTGAAGAAAAGGTTCCGCATAAAAATTTTTGGTGATTATTACCACAAGCGACAAAACCACAGAGAGAAAAAACAAACCAATAACGAAAGGCAGTTTGATAAACCGCTGATTGACATACGCCAAACCCGCAGACAACGAAATAAGAAGTATTAAATAGTAATACGGTATCATTATTTTTCTCTGTTGTAAAGTTCGAGTGTATCTACTTTCAGGCGCACTTTAAGCCATTTTTGCAGTTTCTCCCGTTCCTGTGCAGACAGTTCGCCATCTGCATCATAAATGGCCACCGGAATTACGGAAGCACTATCTGCCTCGGTTAAAACTTCCTGTTTGGAAGCGGAAAGCGATTTTAGTTCCGGAAAAAATGCTTTGGCTTCTTTATAAAGATTATCGGTGTTAAAAGTATAGCGGTTGATTTTAGCATTCAGTTCGGCTGCAATTTTGGAAGCATCATTGGCTGCCTCATTATTCTGAATTTTATTGGCTTTAGCCAAAAAAGCGCTGTCCTGACGAATGATGAGTTTCGTATTTTCCAAACCGAAGTCTGCCATTTTTTGGTTTTCTTCAGCAATTTGAGCCGCCGTAAAGCGTCGTGTAAGAAACGCCAATTCCACTCTGCGCGGGTCTGTAGAATAATAAGTTTTGCGATAAACAATAGTATTTCCCTTATCTTCAAATTCTTTGGTGATATACTGCGAAACCTTGTCATAAAACCTCTGCTGCTGAATAAAGCGATAAGCAAAATATACACTTGGAATAATCATCAGCAAGGTGATTCCCGTAATCCAGTTTCTTACGGAACTTGCTTTTTTGTTATCCACCAAACTTGCTGCCGGATAATTGAGGTATTTCACAATAATGAACGTCGCAATACAGATAAAAACGCAGTTGATGGTATAGAGAAACATCGCCCCGGCAAAATACCCGAAGTTTCCGGTTGCCAATCCATAACCTGCCGTGCAGAGCGGTGGCATTAAGGCCGTAGCAATAGCCACACCCGGAATCGGGTTTCCTTTTTCAACTCTCGTTACGGCAATTACGCCAACCAAACCACCAAAAAATGCAATGAGAACATCATAAATATTAGGTGCTGTTCTCGCTAAAATCTCAGACTGCGCTTCCTTGAAAGGCGAAAGTAAAAAGTATAAAAATGAGACTATTAAACCCACTAAAGTAGAAATCAGCAGATTTTTGAGGGATTTTCTTAACAACGTGAAATCGTAAATTCCCAGTGCGAAACCCGCACCCACAATTGGTCCCATTAGAGGTGAAATTAACATTGCACCGATAACCACCGCTGTTGAATTGACATTCAGACCAACGGAAGCCACCATAATGGCACAAGCCAAAATCCAGAAATTGGAACCCGAAAAGGAAATACTGTTCTTTACATTTTCTAATACTTTTTCCTTGTTCTCTTCGCCGTTGTGAAGGTTGAAAAGTTTGTTCATTTACAGGATAATTTAGCCCCTAAAATTACAATTTTATTCTTTATACCATTTCAGTTCCTGAATATTAGCCGGCATAGAAATACCGTTGGTAAGCAGATTGATTTTCACCTGATCAATCATTTCGCTGCGGATCATCAGGGCATCGCGACGGTAATCTTCGGCTGCCACCCAGAAAAATACCTTTATATTGACGGAATTTACACCCAATTCGTCCGTCATTACGAAAGGTTCGCGGTCTTCATCTTTTAAAGAAAGCGGATGACTGTTCATCGTGTTCAAAATGATTTTTTTGGCTTGGTCAATATCATTTTCGTAAGCAATACCTACCATAAAATCCATCCGGAAATAGCCGTCTTCAGTAAAGTTGAACACCGGTTTTTTTATCACGTCGCTGTTCGGAATATAGACATCTTTGCCGTCAAAAGTCTTCAGTTTGGTGTAGCGGAACTCCATGGATTTTACCCTGCCGAATATATCGCCGATACTCACCGTATCATTAATGTTGAAAGGCCTGTTGAACGACAGAATAATTCCTGAAATAAAATTTTCTCCGATATCCTTAAAGGCAAATCCCAAAATCACGGCAGAAGCACCTGCGGCTGTTAAAACTCCTGTAGCAATTCCGTCCAAGCCGGCAACTTTCAGTCCGAACATAATAACGATAATGACAAATACGGTTTTAATGGCTTTGATCAAAAAATTGGTCATCAACGGGTCTGTCGATTTGCCTGCTATAAACTTCCGTGAAAGGTCCGTGAGTTTATTGGCTATAAAAATGCCCAATGCAATTACCAAAATTGCGGCAAGGAGACTGGGAATCTGTTCTACAAAACTGTTCCAACTGTCCTGAAATGACTGTATTAATTTTCCGGTTTCCATTTATATTTCATATTAATTAATATACCCTCATCAATTTGCCTGGTGAACAACTCTCTGAGGAAAAGGAATTTCAATATCGTGCTGTCTGAACGCCTCAAAATATTTAACTCTCAATTCACTTTTGAGATTTTCTACCCTGAACGGATCACTTGACCAGAAATAAACATTAAAAATCAAGGCAGAATCTGCATAATCATTAAATCTAACGAACGGTTCCGGTGTTTTTGCCACTTTCGGATTAGCGGCAGTTACAGATTTTATAATATCCATAACAGTCTGAACATCTGAACTGTAAGCAACACCCACCTGAATATCAAACCGTGAATTGAGATTGCTGTGCGTCCAATTGAACAGATTGTTTTTGGTGAGAAAAGTGTTCGGCAGAATCACATATTTGTCGTCCCGCGTTAAAACGGTGGTGGTTCTCAAATTAATTTCCTTCACCTGACACACCAGGTTATCCACTTCAATAATATCGCCCACTTTAATGCTCGAATCCAACAGCAACACAATTCCTGAAACAAAGTCGCTGAAAATATTCTGCAAACCCAAACCAATACCCACCAATAAAGCTGCGGAAGCGCCCATCAAAACAGAAACATTTATGCCGATCATATCCATCCCGAGAATGAAACCAACAACATAAAGAACGTATTTAATCAGACTGAAAATGGTGAACTTTTTAGATTCGTCAAGTTTATGAGAGCGGTAAATCAGTTTCCGAATGAGTTTTATAATAAAATTCAAAGCCAAAATAAAAATGACTAAAAATATCAGCGAAGAAACCGAAATATCGGCTTTACCAATGGTAAAAAGTTTGAAGTTCAAGAGTTCTCTGAACGTAAATTCTATATTTTTCATAATTTCTACATAATTAATCTTACACCACCCAAATCTGCCACACGATAACTAAACCGGTCGCTTGGCGAGGCTATGAACATAAAGTTTTTCGGTATATTCCAATGGCGGGAAAGCTCATCGATCAGTTGTGGTGTAAACTCGCCGGGAATTTCTACAAACTCGATATCAATTTCCGGATAGGCACGGTCCAAAACACGAAGGTCCGATTTTAAATCTCCGTTGTCATCACCTGCTCGGAAAACATTTACCACTTTAAGTTTTTTGGTGGTCTCGTTATTCTGCACATACTGCATCACCTTATTCATAATGGCCACATCATCTTTTTTTGTAAAAAACACGAACTCCTGCGAATGAATATTGCGGTTTAAACGCCGTAAATATCTGTTTGACCCGACGAAAAATTTCCTGAAAGGTCTGGAAAATGCTTCTAAACCCGAAATTAAAGCCGAAATAATGATGGTTCGGTTCAGCATAACGCCCACCACCAATAATGCCGGAATTAAATATTGCAAAAACGTATAAAAAGCCGCTTTGTTAAGCAAAATGTTACCAAAAAATGCTAAAACTACAAATGAAACCGCAATCAAAACATTCAAAACAGTTGCTCTTTCGGGACGCGGAAGTTTTCGCCGCTTGATTTTCAGCAGTAAATTCCCTATTCCGAAAAGTGCCATTACCGAAAGAAATGAAAAGGTATAAACCCCTGCAAGCGAAGCCAAATCGCCTTTTGTAGCAAACAATACGGAAACACACAGAATTAGAAAACCTATTGCAATTCTGTAAAAAGAGCCTTTTTTGTTGGTTTTCAGAAAATAATTGGGCAAGATTCTATCTAAAGTCATACGGTTTACCAAACCCAAAACACCCACGAAAGACGTAAGAACTGCACCACAAAGCACCAAAACCGCATCAATGGAAATAATGGTTGCAAGCCAACTTCCGCCGGTTTTGCTGCCAAGGTAAGCCAATAATGCCGAACTGTGCTCCTGAACATCGGCCACAGGAATTATAAAAATCACCAAAAGCGCCATCACAGGATTGAAAAAACTAACGACCGCCCACATATTTCTTAATGTTTTCGGGAAGACGCCGTGCTTCTGTTCTTCCACAAAATTGGCTGAACTTTCAAAGCCTGAAATCCCCAACATTGCTGCAGAAAATCCTAAGAAAAGTGCCGTGAGTAAATTTCCGCCCTTCACCGGCAAACTCCAATTGAGTTCGAAAACATCTAAACCATTTCCCAAAACAAACACAATTCCCGTAATAAGCAATAAACTTAAAGCGGCTAAATGGGTAATAAAGATTACCACCGCAACAATTGCCGATTCCGAAATTCCTATAATGGTTAACAGCGTAAAAATGCCTAAAACCACTACTGTTGCCAACATTACATTCACCGGAATTAAATGGTCGAGATAATGCATGGCTTCCGAAGCGGAGATTACCGCCGTTGCCATATAAGACAGCACCGTTAAAGCCGCCGCAACTGAAGCCACTTTTTTTGAGGACGTATTGAGCAATACATTGTAAGCACCGCCGTTTAATGGCAAAGCACCCACAACTTCTCCATATATTTTCCTGAATAGAAACAAGACCACAGCAACTACCAAAAGTGAAATCCAGGCAAACTGACCGGCATACATCACGGTAAGCGCTGAAACATACAGACAACTTGAACTAATGTCGTTTCCGCTGATTGCAGTGGACTGTAGCTCGTTGAGTTTTTTATGAACGGACTTTTCCATTTCTTACATTTTTTTCTTTAGTTTTTTCCTGCATAATTTCGTTGATGCCAATCATTCCTATAGTTCCCACCGGCATATCAACACGGTTTCTGAGGCTGGTATAACGCGCCTCCACTTCTACAGGCAATTTTCGGTCCGAAGCAATTTCTTTCACTTCAAACTCCTTGGTGCAGGACATAATGTTATAAAGATCACTTCTGCGGTCTTTCAGGTTTCTTACGCTGCCATATTCGTGGAGCTCGTCCAATAATTTTAAATCTACATCAGCAATCAAAATCATTTCAGTGTTTGGTGTGGATTCACTTTTCACGGCGTTACTCGGAAAGGCAAAATCGCTTGGCGTGAAAACCGCACTTTGCGAATAATGAATATCGAGATTTTCCACCTGCGGAAGATTGCCCACATTTCCTGTAATTGCCACGTAACATTCGTTTTCTATGGCTCTGGCTTCGGCACATTTTCTTACACGCATATAGGCATTCTGCGTATCGGTAAGGTAAGGCACAAACAAAATCTGCATGCCCTGGTCTGCCAAGATTCTGGGAAGTTCCGGAAATTCAACATCGTAACAGATCAAAACGCCCACTTTTCCGGCATCGGTGTCAAAAGTTTTAATAGTATCTCCACCTTTCAAGCCCCAATATTTGGTTTCGTCGGGCGTAATATGAATTTTGTCGTAACGGTCTATTTTCCCGTTTCTGTGACACAGGAAACCCGTGTTTTTCAGTTCGCCGTTTTCGTAGAAAGGCATACTTCCGGCAATGATATTTACATTGTAAGCAACAGCCAATTCACTAAATTTATCCCGGATTTTAAGCGTGTATTTGGAAAGCAAACGCATGGCTTCGGCTTCAGAAACATTTTTGAATTCCGCCATCAGCGAGGTGTTGAAATATTCCGGAAATAAGGCAAAATCGGATTTGTAACCGGAAATAGCGTCCACAAAATATTCTGCCTGCGTAAACAAATCATCCAAATTTTTATACATCCTCATCTTCCACTGCACCAAGCCGATACGGACGTTTTTCTTTGGTGTTTTTCTGTCGGAATCTTCCTCTTCATAAAAGACATTGTTCCATTCTAAAAGCGTTGCAAATTCCTTGCTCTGCACATCTTCCGGAATATAGTTTTTAATAATTTTTCTCACATGGAAATCGTTGCTCATCTGAAAACTCAGCACGGGGTCATAAATTTCCTTGTGTTTTACTTTTTCAAGATACTGTTTTGGTGAAAGTTCATCGGCGTATTTATGATAAAAAGGAATTCTGCCACCGAAAATAATATTCTTAAGGTTCAGTTTTTCGGCAAGTTCTTTTCGCGCGTCATACAATCTTCTTCCTAATCTTAACCCTCTGTAATCCGGGTGGATAAAGACTTCTATACCGTAAAGCGTTTTTCCGTTTTCATCAAAGGAAGAAAAAGTGTAATTTCCGGTGATTTGTTCGTAGGTATGCCTGTCTCCGAATGTATCGTAATCTACAATTAGCGAGAGTGCGCATCCGGCAACTTTTCCGTCAATAAGGACAACCAACTGCCCTTCCGGAAAAATTTCTGTTAATTTTTGAATGGATTTTTCACTCCAATAACTGCCCTGCCAATTGGGATATGCCTTCTTCATGACGGTCAATAATTCTGAATACTGTTCAGGTTTTAGAGCACAAATTTCTATATGTTGTGTTGAATTCATCATATTACTGATTTTAAATTTTAGATTTTAAATGTTAAATGTTGTTTTCCTGAAGTTTAAGAAAACGGTTCGGAGTAAGGAAAATTTTAATGCTGAAGATTTTTACGGAACGTTTCGGGTGTTTGACCTGTAGAATTTTTGAAATATTTCCCAAAATGAGAATTGTCGCTAAAACCCAATTCCAAAGAAATCTGCCTCACGGAAAGTTTTGTGTGCGAAAGCAGCCGTTTGGCTTCCAATACAATACGGTTTTTAATGACGTTACCTGCCGGTTTGCCAAGATATTCTTTTACCACTGCATTAAGGTAATTAGGCGTTACGGACAATTGAGCAGCGTATTCCTTAGGCATTTTTTTCTCCCGAAAGTGCAGATTGACCAAAGTACGGAACTCGGAAACCAATAAACCCTTATGGTCTGAAACAGAAGCCTCGAATTTAGAATTCTCTGACGCCGAGGACATCTTCAACACGCAGGTTTTCAGCAACAAACAGATGACTTCCCGAGAATAGCCATTCTTTTTTTGGAATTCGAGTTTGATGTTTTCAAAAATGTTCAGCCAAAAATTTTTCTCGCGTTCGGGTATGTCAATATATACCGGCAGACTTTCTACCGCCGTATCGCTTTGCACCAAATCATTACCGGTAAATATAAGATTGTAAAAGGATTTTGAAAAAAGCAGGATGTAGCCTTCGACATGGGAAGCAATATTCCAAGAATGTATCTGGTCGTAATTGATAAAAAAAAGTCGGTTGGGTGCGATTGGGTATTCTTCAAAATCGATGCTGTGCGAGCCATTACCCTCAACGGTGTAAATTAAAGCGTAAAAATCGTGGCGGTGTGGTTCCGAAAGATGCGGGGCATCCTTTAAGAAGTGGGCAAAGCGGTAAAAGTCAAAATCTACCACGTCCGCATCATGCTCTTTTATATTTTTAACAGTATATTTTATCAGTGTGTCAAAATCTTCCATAAGCGATTTAAAATATACCACAAAGATAAAATATACCATAAAATAAATTATGGTATATTTTAACACTGTCATGGAACAATTTATAAGTTTAAATTATGAAATAGTTATTTATCAAATGCGTTTCACGAAATGGTTTTTTCTTTTTTTTATTTGATAGCCAATATCCGAAATGACTTTCTTTTCCACATAAGAAGAGTTCATCACACTCAACAAGCTCATATAGTTCAGCTCAAAAGCAACCGTGTCTCCCACTTTATAATTCTTGTAGGAATTTTGCAGGTCCAAGACCAACATATCACTGCTTTGCCCCACGATTTCGAGATTTTTATTGACGGGCTTAATATTTTTGGGTGACAAATCTAACAGACCAATATCCACAATCGCCCTTGTGGTATTTTTTATTTTTTTCAGGTTATTAAAATCTTTTTTCTCTCCGGTGAGATTTGTTCCTAATTTTCCTTCGGGAATATTGGGTTTTTCTTTAATCTCAATAATTTCGGCGTTCAGTTTAAAGACATCGTGATGCATGCCTTCAATAAAGGTATCGTCGTAAACATTGGTTCCAAAGAACAAAGTTTCGCCAATCCGGAAGTGGTTGATATACGGTGGCATTTCGTCGTTCAACACCAACGGTATCGAAACAGATGCACCTCCTGAAATATAGGGAATACGAATATTGAAGGTCTTTTCAATTTCTTGTTTCGACTCGTGAAGCAGTTTCATTTTGTCGTAATCGGGCAACACGCCGTTCATGCAGCAAAGATTGGTTCCGATACCCACTATTTCTATGTTAGGAAGTTTCAATATTTTACCAAAAAAATCTAAAAGCTTTTCCCGAACGACACCTTCCCGCAATTCACCCATTTCAATCATTATAACAACTTTATGAAATTTATTCAGCGAGACTGCTTTACTGGACAATAAGGACAAGGTTTCAACTTCTGTATTAAAACTCACATCAGCATATTTTACAACATCATCCACAAAAGTTAAAGGGACGGGCTTAATATAGACGGTCTGTACGTCCGGGTTTAGGGCTTTTATTGTTTTTAAATTTGAAATTCTGGAATCGCAGAATTCGCCAATAGGCAACGAAAGCACTTCATACAGAAATGTATCGTTACCGCACAGCACTTTGGTTACCACGCTCCATTCTATATTTTTTTTAGAAAAAAAACGATTAAGATAATTGAAATTCTCCCTTAGTTTTCTTCTATTGAGTGTTACTATTGACATTTTTTTCGTTTGGTAGGCGCATTTCGAGATACTTCGAAGTAAAGCCTAATTTTTCGTAAAGATATTTTGCGGGATTATCAGGTTCGCAATGCAGCGCAATAGCACCATCGCAAACCTTGATTGTTTCCTGCATCAGTTTTTTTCCAATTCCTCTGCCTCTGTATTTTTCGTGGGTAGCAATGTAAACTAAAATATTTTCGGGAATGTATTTCTGCATCCCTGTTTTATTGACTACGACTGCACCCACAATCATTTCTTTGTCTGTAGCGACAAGCAGATAACCGCCTTTTCCGTTTTCATTTTCGGAAACGTAGTTTAAGGCAAGCATAATATCGTCTTTCGGGTCACCAAATTCTTGCAAATGTTCGAAAAGAAAATTAGCAACTTCGTGACGGTAAGACAGCGGAATGTGTGTATTGGAAAACTTTATAATTTGCATTTGTGTTCGTTATTTTTAAACCGGCATCATTGGATAAGGCATAGCCACATACTCCTGGGCAGGCGTAGCCTCTTCTTCTTTAGGGAAGAACAAAACCGGTCTTTTGGATTTATAGACTATATTTTCAGTAAAATTATTTTTGAATAGTTGGGTAAAAGATTTTTCCGTAGAAACATTTACCGCAATCAAATCCGAATTATTTTCGTCTCCGATTGCCAAAATATCGTTGTGAGGTTCCAAAGAAAATTTTAAATCCTCTTTAATAGTAGAAATTTCAGAATTGTGTAATTTTTCACTAAAAATTTGTACTTTATTTCCTAAATTCCGGATGTTACTCTTGCGATCGAAAGCGTCGATAGCCACAAGACGAACATTGGCTTTATTCTTTTTGGCGATTGGCATTACAGACTGCAGTTTATCTTCCACCGCCTTTACATTGCGAATCGGAAAAAGGATTTTTTCAAACTTTTCCTTATTGAAATTTTCAGGAATCGTCATGACCGGTACCGCACTGTTTGCGATAATCTCATAGGTATTCGAACTGATAAAGCCCGGTCTTCTTTTTGGATATTGCACAGGCATCAAAATGAGGTCTATGTTTTTCTGCTTGCTGTATTTCAGAACTTGTGTAGCGACAGATCCAATGGCGTGTTGGGCGATAACATCTTCATTTGTAATTTTCCTCATCACCATTTTGTAAGTTGCTAATTGTTTTTCCGCAGACTCAATCATTGCGTTTCCGTGGAAAAAAAATTTTCCGCTCGATACACTTCCTGTTCCCAACAATGAGATAGGGATCACATTAAGCACATGCACCTTAGCACCGTGACGGTTAGCTACTGCTGCAGCGATGTTCAGAAATTTTTCATTTCTACGGGTAAAGTCTAGGGGAATCAGTATATTTTTTATTGCATTATTCATCTTCATAAAAGTTTAGTGCAAAGGTAAAATATACCATACTTTCAGTGTGGGAAGATTTAGGCGGATGGTGGTACAATTTACATTCGTGAATACTAGAGGCTTGCTATCTACTGGAATATAATCAAAACCTTTAGAAATTATATTATTATTTAGGTTAATTATATTTTTCATAGCAAATTCGTTCCTCAGGAAGCACTAAATGTATTACATAGAAATATTGGTTCTATTCTTAATGATATTATTAAACGGCATTTTCTCAATGAGTGAAATCGCATTGGTATCTGCAAAGAAATTCAAATTTGAAAATTTGGCTACAAAAGGAAGTGCCAATGCTAAAAAAGTAATACCACCCGCCGAAAAACCGAATACATTTTTATCCACCGTACAGATTGGCATTACCTTAATCGGCATATTTACAAGTGTTTACAGCGGCGATAAAATTACTGAAGATGTAAAAGTATTCCTTTCGAGGTTCGAGTCACTGCAGCAATATTCTGATTCAATCTCCGTGGTGTTGGTACTTGTTATATTAACATTTTTTTCCATTGTTTTTGGGGAACTCATTCCGAAAAGAATGGGCCTGATTTTTCCGGAAAAAATCGCCGTGATGATGGCAAAACCCATGATATTGCTTTCCACCATTGCAAAGCCGTTTATCTGGCTGCTTACCAGCACCAATAATTTTGTCCTTGGTATTTTCGGTATAAAAGAAAAAAATGACGGACTGGTAACCGAAGAAGAAATAAAAGCCATGCTGCACCAAAGTGTGGAAGGTGGTGATGTGAAAATAATAGAGCACAATATTGTTGAGCGTGTATTCGCATTGGGAGACCGACGTGTGCGCGAACTGATTACGCCAAGGAAAGACCTAATTTATTTCGACATTACCGACGGGTTGCAGATGATAAAAGAAAAAAGCAATATAGAATCCCATTCCATTTATCCTGTGGTAGATAAGAACCTGGATAATTTGATAGGATATGTATCTGTAAAAGAGCTTTTTTCTCAAGTTACTGATTCTGAAGAATTTCAACTTAGGTCATTTATAAGCGAACCACTATTTGTGCATGAAAACACTGCTGCTTACCGGGTTTTGGAACAGTTTAAAACTAAAAGAATTTACTACGCATTTGTTGTTGACGAATATGGCTTCCTGGAAGGATTGATTGCGATGGATGACTTAATGGATGCCTTAATAGGTGATGCAACCGATTATGGACAAAGAGAAATGCAGATTTCTGAAAATACTGACGGGAGTTTTATATTGGACGGTCAATTTTCCTACTACGAACTATTGCAAAAATTATAATTGGAAGATGAGTATGAACCCGGTGACTATAACACCGTGGATGGTTTCCTCATCTCCCAACTGCAACATTTCCCAAAAGAGCGAGAAGAAGTTTTTTGGAACGATTATATTTTCACCATTCTTAAAACTGATAAGAAAAGGATTGAAAAAGTGAGCGTAAAGCCTGCAGCAGAACAGACTTAGTACAAAAACATCCCTATTTTAACATATTTAAAAATTACGATTTAAAGCGGAACGGAATTTCCTGCTGCACAGCACATACCTTCTTAACCTCTGAACCCTCTTTATTTTTAGCATCTACTATTTCTGGTTCCAAAAAATTAACTGCGTACACATAGGAGTTATTTTTCATCACCCGGTTGTAACCATGTTTTCGTAACGCTTTTCCCAATTTGTTTACAGAAGCATCCGATATATTTAGATTTGCCCGGCTTGTTATCATTTGCAGAATTTGTGTGGTGTTTAAAAAGTACTGGGCGGTTTCTTTTTCTGCACTTTCAAACCAAGTTAAAAGCAATTCCTCTTCCGGACTTCTTAACTGATACTGTTCGTTGTTGGCGTTAATCTCTTTGATTTCTTCCTGATTGAACCAATGGCGGAATTCTGATTTGTAGAGTGATACTGCCTGAGCATACACTTTGTTGATATCAATATTATGGGTGTATTCGATATTTTCTACTTCGAAGCAAAGGAAACGGCGTGAGCCGGTTGTATCATTTAAAAATTGGGCGGTGTTTACAGAACCTGCGAATGATGCACGTCTTGGCATATTTTCATTGTTGTGTCCGTAGGCTTTTCGCATTCTGATGTGGGTTTTAGTGATGATTTCTTTAAGGGAACCTATTTCAGTTTTATTTAAGTTTTCCAATTCGTCCAAATTGATTAACATACATTCTGCTAAGTGAATTAAAGTGTCTTTATTGCTTGGGTTTATAGTCCCGGAAAAGATATATTCTTTCAAAGGTTTAGGCATCAGTTTTTCTATCCACGTTGTTTTTCCTAAACCTTGCTTTCCACTAAAAACAATTACTGTTTGATTGACTTGCTTTTCATCGAGTACACAAGCCACCATAGCCACAAACCATTTTTTGAAACACACTCTCCATAAATCTTGTTTTGTGGTGGTTATAGTATCTGCAAGCAGTTCTATATAGTCGGTTTCATCAGTGTTTGCCTGCAGATTGTTGAAATAATCTTCAAACGGATCGTACATTTCGCAGTAGTCGGAATGCAGGAGATTCCGTAAGGAATTGATGCTGCATTTCACTTTGGCTTTTAAGATTTCGCGAAGGATTGAGTTTTCGGTGAAGTCGGTCATTGGTTTGTATTTGTATGCTTTTAACGTTTTAAATTCTAATTTCCCTAAAACAGTGTTGTAACGAAAGTTGTAACGGTTGTTGAGAAACATTTCCAGTTTGTCAATGTAGGACGGTTGTTCTTCATCGTCATCAGAGAAATTTCCGTCTTCGGTTTTTGTCGCGAACGGTTCACCGGAATTTTTTCTATTACTCGTCAATCGATCGGATTTCGCAGATTTTTTTGTTGGTGTAAAAGTATCTGTGTTATGTTCTGCGGTGTTTTGGTAGGCACTCTGGACTGCTGTTGTAACTTCTCTTGCATCATAGCCATAATCCGCTAAAATATAGCCCAATGCCATTGCTTCCGAAATTCCTTTACGGTTCAGATTGTTGGCTAAAGCAAAAACGAAGTTATTACGGTTGCCTTCAGTGAACTGGATTTTCTTTTCGGTGAAGCGGACAGCATGCTCATACAAAACATCATAATCCGCTTGCGGATTATTTTGATGTTTTGAGATTCCTCGCTTTTGCGCGGAATGACAATCTTCTATTTTCGGATTATCAGCAAAGATTTCGGAATTTTCGTTCAGGTATAATTCGGGATCAAAGGACATAAAGCAAAGTCTTGTAATGTCTTTTCCTGATTTATCGATTTCTACCTCCAATAATTCTTCGAAATATCGCTGTAATTCCAAGAAGGTTTCTTTGTGCTGTTCTTTATCCGTCGAAACTTTCACGAAAATTTTCAGTCCATTTCCTGAAGGACTTACGAATGAAGCAAATACAAAATCATCCATTCTTATTTTAGTCCTGCATTGCTGGAGTTTTTCTTTTTCGAGTTTGTCTATATCCAATACCATTAATCCGTTGTAATTGGTAAGGAATTCCATTTTTCTGCCGCCGTTAAATGTTGCACTGGGCGTAAATGCCGGAAGGGATTTTTTTGCTCTTTCTGCGGCTTCTTTCTTGTCGTCGGCAAGAGATTTTCTTAAATAAGTGATAGCGTTTTGATATACTCCGGTTTTAATATCGGAAAGGATTTTCAGAATATCTTTTTGTTCGGTTACTTCGTTGAAGTTTTTAAATATGGTGGATTTCATTTTGTTAGAAGTTAGATTTTAGAAGTTAGATTTTAGAGAAAAGCCCTCACTGAATTTGAGGGCTTAAAGGTTTCAGCGCTTGGAACATTGTCAGTCACTTTTTCGCGAAAGACTTGTTGTAGTGATCCTGCATGGTCTTTTCAACATCAGACAGTTTGTAGTAGATTTTACTGCCTACCTGGGAAAAAGAAATCTTCCCTTCATCGCGCCAGGTCTGTGCTGTTCTGCGTGAGATTTTCAGCATTGCGATTAATTCTTCATTGTCCAGGAATACTTCCTGTTTTGCTGCTGTCTTAGCGTTAAGTTTTTCGTGAATCTCATTAATTTTTGAGATTAGACCATCAAATTGCTCTTTTGATAAAATAATTGCTTCCATAATATTTTTGGGTTTAAGATTATGAAGCAAAGTTGTGGGAAAGAAAAAAGTCCGGAAGTCCCGAAATGGTCTCGCCGGGACTATTCTTTTTACAACAGTTTATCTAAGTCTATGCGTTTGTGAGAGTTAGGTCGTTTATCATTTTTTGAAGGGCGCAAAATAGTTTCAACTGTAGCGGGACTTAATGAAAGTCCCGCTCGATCTTCAAATGAATTTACGATAACCGCAACAATATCCTGCACTGAACCGTCAATAAAAGGCTTTCCATCCTCAAACATCTCACGATTCAACTGGAAAAACACATCAACAATCTGATTTACATTGCAGTTGATCCTTAGTTTGGAATATGGCAATAAACCTTCCGGGGTGGAAGGCAGAGCATTCTGCATTTCTGCTTTTGCTTTGGCATAACTTTGAAGTTTTCCAATGAGTTTCTGGCATTCCTGTTCAAAGTCCGGCAATTTGTTATTTATCAATTCCAGTTCTGCTGTACTGTATTCAAAAATTTCGGTTGTGAGAAAGAACACCTTTTCCTGTATCGTAGGGAGTGAATGGCATTTTAATTTCGATTCCTTAAAACTGAAATATCTTTCCTCTGACTGTGCGTTTATTTCTCTTGCCGGTGGTCTCTTAGTTTTTTCTTTTGATTTTTCAATTTTGAGTTCCTGCCTTTACAGTTCAATGCAGGTCTGAAATTTCATCAGTTTAGAATCACGCTTTGCCTCATGGAAGATTTCCTCATTCTCGGAAATGAGCTTCTCAAACTTGTTGAGCCAAAACATGGGATCTTTGACCAGGCTACAATGGTGGTTCAGAAAGTCGGGAATGTTGGAATTGTTTTGGTTGAAGGCCTTTGTGAAGAGTGCCTGGCAGTATGTTTCGAGGGTTTCCTCCGGGATTTTTTCAATATCAAATAAGGCGTTGAACGCGTCCGTAACCTTTACAGACGAAAATTGCACGAAGGGTGCAGTTTCCTTTATGAGATACCTGGAAGCCATGGCTATGATATATTAGACTTTCTTTTATGAAAGTATTGTTTGCTTTTAACTGCATTGTTTGGTTTTTAAGCAAAAATCTTTTAAAATCATAACCGAAAACATTAAGATTTTCACTTTTAGCGACTAAATGTAAATTTAGGAAATTGGATGCAAACTTTTAAAAAAGAAATTTTCTGAAATAAAAAAAACCTTAAAAAAAGATTTTAAGGCTTTGAATATCTACTTTTTAGGTTATCAACAGAATAGAAATTAAATTACAAACTGATCGACCGCTTTTGAAAGTTCTTCATTTACGATTTTGGCATAAATCTGCGTGGTGGAAATATCTTTATGATCTAAAAGTTTTGAAACGTGCTCAATCCTCATGCCCTTATTTAAAGCCATTGTGGCAAATGTATGACGGCTTAAATGGAAATGGAGTGTAAAGGGGAATTCCAAATCCTTACCTAATTTACGGAGATAGACATTGCACAGTCCGTTTTGGTTTGAAACAGCTCTTCTCCTTCCTTCTGCATCAATCGAAAAATAATTTTTTTCCGTAATTGCAGGAAAAAGAAATTCCCCCAGATTGTCGGGATGGTTTCTGTATTTTTTGATGATTTTCTGCGCGGTTTCGCCAATTTTGAAATGGTGTACACGCCCGGTTTTTTCGACCTCTTTACGAATCATGTGTGTTTCTGGATCGTATTCATATACCGTAAGCGTTACAACATCTGAAAATCTTAAACCTCCCGCAGAAACCGAAAACATAAACAGGTCCCGGTATAGTTCTGCCTTAGACCGTCCTTCAAACTTATGCTTCTTTAGTTTTTCAAACTGCTCTTCTGTCAAGAAGTTTCTTTTGCTGGGTTCCGTCTCCAACTTGAGTTTCTTGAATGGATACAAGCTTTCATCAATGATTTCCTCTTCCTGGGCGTGCTTGAACATCATAGAAAGAACAATCATACTTAACTTTTGGGAAGTCTTATTGTTTTTCAGAACATTTCCGGCATACAGCATATAGTCTTTTAGAAGGCCAACTGTAATATCATCAAACATAATACTGTCGTCATTGACGAAGCTTTTGAATTTTTTTAGTTGCGATGCGTAAACTTTGTAAGTTTGCGGAGAGTAGATGTGTTCCAGCTTTTTCAGCTTTTTCTCGGAATATTCAAAGAATTTTACATGGTCTTTTCCCTTGATGGCTTCCTTTAATTTTCTGGCAGTAACAGATTTTGATTTTCTTTCGGAATCGGCAATAGTTGCTGAAGCTTCGGCAAGTTTTGCCATAAGCATCGCATTCATCCGGGCACTGTTGGGGAAACTCTTGCGGACTTTCTTATTGTCGTCATCCCATTGGGACGGGTGAACCTTTAGGCCGGTGCTGATAAACTTTGACTGTCGGTCATGAATAAGCCGGATGTAAAGCGGGCATTTGCCTTCCTTATCAGGCTGCTGCGTTCTGAGGATAAATTTCACTGAGGCCATAAGCAAAATATATTTTCGATGTTGTACTAAAAATTCTGTTTTTTGAAAAGGAACGCAAACCGCTGAAATACTGTATATTCAAATGGATGCAACCTGATACAAAGGTACAACATTTAGTACAACAAATTCTATTTTCCGTTGCTTTTTTATGCTTTTAATTTAACAGTTAAAAAACAAATGTAGCCTATTAATAGGCATTTAGAAGTATTTTGAAACATTGATTTGAATATATCGTACAACACATAAATTTACGTATCTTTTCGAAAAGACAAAGTTTTTATTACAAAAAACGCATAAAAAAACGAAACATTTTGGTGCAGTTCAACCTATCTGAAAATCCCACAAAACTCTTTTGAACATTTTTCAAAACCACACAATATATTCATCCAACTTGGCAATTCCATTGCGTAATTCTCATTTATTCGTGAATATTTTAAATTATTCGTAATGAAAGTTTGATAAGGCTACCTTATACAAACCTTATACCTACTCTTATTATTGAATTCAAAATAAAAGCACTACATTTTTTGAAATATGAAAATACAATCGGATTACGACTAGTGTTTCTAAAAAAACAACTGCAAATCCAGAAAATGCAGTTGTTTGATAAGGTATTGATAAAACTATTTTTTTGCAGCCTCTCTTCTTTGAGCATCCAGTACTGCGATGGTAGCGAGGTTGACGATTTCGTCTACACTTGCGCGCATCTGGAGAACGTGAACCGGTTGTTTCAGTCCCATTAGAATTGGTCCTACGACTTGTGCGACCTTCATTCCACGGATGATTTTGTAGGAAAGATTGGCACTTTCGAGGTTCGGGAATACAAATACATTCGCCGGAGTGGTACCGAGTTTCGAGAACGGATAATCGGAAAGGTGATCCGCATCCATCGCAAAATCGGGTTGTATTTCTCCATCCACAATCATTTTTGGGTACTTTTCATGAAGGATAGAAACTGCTTTCGCTACTTTCTTGGAAGTCTCCGAAATCGCCGCGAAGTTTTCGAAAGACAACATCGCAATTCTCGGCTCGATGGCAAAAGATTTCACCACCATTTCCGACATTTTAGCAATATTGACCAAGTCGTCAGAAGTCGGGTTCTGGATGATCGAAGCATCTGAGAAGAAGATTGGTTTTTTCTCGGTAAGGATCATCATCATCGACGCTACTTTGTCCACGCCTTTTTCTTTTTCAATCACTTCAAGAACCGGTCTCAAAGTAGAAGAATAGTTTTTGGAGAATCCTACGATCAAAGCATCGGTGTCGCCGTTTTTAAGCATCAGCGGACCGAAATAATCTCTCTGGCGAACATATCGTTTCGATTTGTACTCGTTCATTCCTTTTCGCTGGCGAAGTTTCCACAAAGATTCGCGGTAGATTTTGCGGTTTTCTTCTTGATCATCATCGGCAGGATCAACAATCTGTACATCGAGCTCGATGCCGAATTTCTTCATCTGTTCTTTGATGTATTTTTTCTCTCCGAGAAGGATCGGTTGTGCAATTCCTTCTTCGTAAAGGATTTGCGCAGCTTTCAATACGTTGTATTCTTCAGCATTCCCGAGAGTTACCCTTTTCGGATTGGCTTTGGCGCGGTTCTGCATCATTCGGATGAGTTTTTCGTCGCGGCCCATTCTGTCGAGCAATGCGTTTTCGTAATCCTCGAAATTCTCAATTGGTTTTCCGGCAATTCCGCTTTCCATCGCTGCTTTCGCCACAGCTATCGAAACATTGGTAATCAAACGATTATCGAAAGGTTTCGGGATGAAATATTCTCTACCGAAACTTAAGTTCTTTAAATTATAAGCCAAAATCACCGCTTCCGGAACAGGTTCTTTCGCAAGATTTGCAATCGCGTGTACCGCTGCGAGTTTCATGGCTTCGTTAATTCCCGTTGCTTGCACATCAAGCGCTCCACGGAAAATGTAAGGGAATCCCAAAACATTGTTCACCTGGTTAGGATAATCGCTTCGTCCGGTCGCCATGATGGTATCTTTTCGGGTTTTCATGGCCAAGTTGTATTCAATTTCCGGATCTGGATTCGCGAGTCCAAAAACAATTGGATTCTCAGCCATTGAAAGCAACATTTCCGGAGTCATCACATTCCCTTTAGACAATCCTATGAAAACGTCAGCACCTTTCAACGCATCTTCCAAAGTTTCCAATTCCGTTTGTGCAACGAAATCGAGTTTTTCAGGCGTTAAATTCTCTCTTTTTTGGTTGATGACTCCTTTGGAATCGCACATGAGGATATTTTCTTTCTTCAATCCCAATTCTACATAGAGTTTGGTACAGGCAATCGCTGCAGCACCGGCTCCATTCACCACGATTTTCACCTCATCGATTTTCTTGTTGGCAATTTCCAAAGCATTGATTAACGCTGCCGCAGAAATAATCGCTGTTCCGTGCTGATCATCGTGCATCAAAGGAATATTGAGTTCTTCCTTAAGTTTTTGTTCGATATAGAAAGCTTCGGGTGCTTTGATGTCTTCAAGGTTAATGCCCCCGAATGTCGGTGAAATTCCTTTAACGATTTCTATGAATTTATCAGGATCAGTTTCATTAATTTCGATATCAAAAACATTGATGTCTGCGAAAATTTTGAATAACAATCCTTTACCTTCCATTACTGGTTTGGATGCTTCGGCACCAATATTTCCTAGACCTAAAACTGCGGTACCGTTAGAAATCACGGCTACCAAATTACCTTTTCCGGTATAATCGTAAACGGTTTTAGGATCTTTCTCAATTTCGAGACACGGAATTGCCACTCCCGGTGAATACGCCAGAGATAAATCTCTCTGTGAGGAATGGGGTTTGGAAGGGATGACTTCAATTTTTCCCTTCGGCTCGATGCTGTGATAATCGAGTGCTGCCTGGTTGAAGTTTTTTTCGTCTCGGTTGTTTTTGCTTGACATAATATTACGGTTTTTTGCAAATTGCAAGTGTATGATTGATCGAGCCTCGATGGGCACGATTTATTCTAAATTGAGGATGTATTTCTTGTGGTATTCTACCAAACTTTCGATAGGTTTTTGTACCACTTTTCCGATTTGCAGGTTGAGTTCTGCTGCTGCTGCTCTTAAAATATCTTCATAAATATAGGCGATATAGCCAATGAAATTGATTTCCGATTCGCCCACTTCCGGATAAGGAAGTACCTGATAATCGAGGAAGTTCTTCATCTCGTCGAACACCATGTTCTGAAAATACGGATGTTTCTTTCTTTCTGCCACAAACTTGTTGAACTCGCCCAAATACGCATTCGCACGCGGATTGTGGTACATGCTTCGGATTGCCTCTTCGATGGTTAAATGATAGGTTTCAATGAAATCGGCTTCGAGATCTTTCGGAAGTTTTTTCATGAAGAATCTTCTCAGCAGATGTTTTCCCAACGCGCTTCCGCTGCCTTCGTCGCCGATAAGGAATCCCAAAGACGGCAAATCGGTTCGGATTTTATTCCCGTCGAAATAGCAAGAATTGGAGCCGGTTCCGAGTATGCAAATGATAGCAGGCTTCCCGTTATAGGCCGCATAAGCCGCAGCAGTCATATCTTCTTTGACGTTGATTTCAGCCGTAGGAAAGGTTTTTTGGAATTCATCCGCCACTTTTTGGGCGTTATCGGGAGTTCCG
The DNA here is from genome assembly GCF_024436175.1 of Kaistella montana. GTDB lineage: Bacteria > Bacteroidota > Bacteroidia > Flavobacteriales > Weeksellaceae > Kaistella > Kaistella montana. The sequence continues at coordinate 181,526 of NZ_JANFQP010000002.1, forward strand.
CAGCCGGATCCATAAAAAAACACTTTTTCGATCTGGCTTTTAAGTGTGAAGAGTTCCTGATTTTTATCGATTTCCTGCATGATAAAATCAGGATTGATGATGTTAGGATTGAACCCCAAAGTGGTAGTTCTTGTTTTTAGTTTTCCGGAGTTTTCCAGAATAACCCAGTCACATTTCGTGGACCCACCGTCGATAATAGCAATCATACGTTGTACAGTTTAATCTGCTAAAATATTAATTTAATTTTAAACCTTTTCCGAAAGAAGCATTTATTTTATGCAATGCAGGAAGCATTGAACCAATTGCATCTTCACCTAAAATTTTTTCGGAAAAACAAGGGACTAAAAAAACGGGCTAAAGCCCGTTAATTTACTATAGTCTGAAGGAATTTTGATATTATTCCACACTGATCACCTCCGAAATTTCAGGGGCAAACTGCTTGATGGTATTTTCCACCCCCAGTTTCATGGTTGAGAAACTCATCGGACATCCGTTGCAATTGCCTTGCAGTTTCACATAAACCTTGTGGTCTTTGATGTCGATCAGTTCGATATCGCCGCCATCTTTATTGAGAAACGGCCGAATGCTTTCCAGTGCTCCGAGAACTTTGGCGGTGATTTCTTCCATTTTAGTTTGCATGTTTTTCTATTTATGTTGAATAAGCTGATCCTTTCGGTATTACTTTTTAGGTGAGCAACCCGCCATGGTTGTAATTTTTACGGCTTCAGTCGGCGGAAGGTTTTTGTTTCTTTCCACCAAACTTTCAATCATGTTTTGGGCAGTTTTGGTATAGATTTCCGCAATCTTAGAACCTTCTTGCAAAGAGGCAGGTCTTCCGACATCTCCCGCTTCGCGGATGCTTTGGATCAATGGAATTTCTCCCAATACTGGGATTCCCAAATCTTCAGCAAGGTATTGAGCACCTTGGTTTCCGAAGATATAATATTTGTTATCCGGTAATTCTTCCGGAGTGAAATACGCCATGTTTTCAATCAATCCTAAAACAGGAATGTTGATGCTTTCCATTTGGAACATTGCAATTCCTTTTCTTACGTCGGCAAGTGCAATATGCTGTGGAGTACTTACAATCACCGCTCCGGTTACCGGAACTTCTTGAATAATGGACAAGTGAATATCCCCAGTTCCCGGTGGCAAGTCGATTAAAAGGAAATCGAGTTCTCCCCATGCTGCATCGCGGATCATTTGATTCAAAGCTTTGCTCGCCATAGGTCCACGCCATACTACTGCTTGGTTGGCTCCTGAGAAATATCCGATAGAAAGCATTTTCACGCCGTAATTTTCAATTGGCTTCATCAAGTTTCTTCCGTCCACTTCCACCGAAATAGGTTTTGCGCCTTCGGTATCAAACATGGTAGGAACGGATGGTCCGTAGATATCAGCATCCAGAATTCCTACTTTGAAACCCATTTTGGATAAAGTCACCGCAAGATTCGCCGCTACGGTAGATTTTCCAACCCCACCTTTACCGGAAGCTACTGCGATAATATTCTGGATTCCAGGAATTTGTTTTCCTTTGATTAAATTTTGCTGTACTTCGGAAGGTTCCGGAGAAGCAATTTTTAGTTTCAAAACGATATCTTCCCCAAATTCGGAGGCGAAAGCCTGCTTCATCGCTGCTTCGAGTTTCTTTTTCTCGTGCATCGCCGGGGAATGCGCCGTCATATCAATATAAACATCATTTCCCATCAACTGGAAATTGTGTACCAAATCATCTACTTCTATTTCTTTCAGAAATGCCTGAACTTTTTCTTTCGTCAACATTATTGTATGTAATAAATTAGTTTACAAATTTACGATTTTTAAATTATTTAGAATAAGTAAAATTAATGATAATTGTTGGTTTGAAATGAAGGATCTTGATCTTAATTGAAAATCCGGTTCATCTATTATTTAAGCCAAATATTAATATTTTCATCATCATATATTAAATAAATATGCATTTTTATGACTAAAAGCTGTTTTTATTATAAAATTATGAATAAATTTACATTGGTATTCAATGGAAATGAAACATTTAAGATCCATTAAAAAAAATTAATTAAAAATTTAAAAAGATGAATGTTACTTTAAACGCAAAATTTATTGCAGAAATGCTGGGAACCATGGTCTTGGTACTTATGGGCTGTGGGAGTGCCGTAATCGCAGGAGCCGACGGAACTACGGGCGTTGGATTGTTAGGAATTGCTTTTGCTTTCGGATTAAGTGTCGTGTCAATGGCGTATGCTATTGGTCACATTTCGGGTTGCCACATCAACCCTGCGATTTCCATTTCGATGGTGGTTGCCGGCAGGATGAAAGCCAAAGAAGCCCTGATTTATATTGTTGCACAAGTGATTGGTGCCATCATCGGTGCCGGAGTTTTATACCTTATTTTCAGCAATCATCCCGGTTTTGAGATGAAGCCTTGGGCATTAGGAGCGAACGGCTGGGGAACAGGATATTTGGGAGAATACAATACGACTGCTGCTTTTGTCGCTGAATTCATCTTCACTTTTATTTTCCTGTTGGTCATCCTAGGTTCCACCTCCACCAAAAATATCAACGGCGGTTTTGCCGGATTGGCGATTGGTTTGTCTTTAACCTTGATTCATATTGTTGGGATTAAAGTGACCGGTGTTTCAGTAAACCCAGCAAGAAGTATCGGACCAGCTGTTTTTGCAGGTGGAGAAGCATTATCTCAGCTTTGGCTATTTTTGGTTGCGCCAGTTTTAGGAGGCATCGCAGCTGCTTTCATTCATGGATTTTTAATTGAAAATCCCAAAAACTTTACAGAATAAAGTTCATTAAAACCATAAAAAAATTTCTGCCCTAAAAAGCAGGAATTTTTTATTGATGTAAAGAATTATTGACCTCATCAATCAGCCGCATTCGCTTCCCGATGCGCTTTTCTTCCACTGTTGAATCCTGCAGCAATAAAGAAAGCTGCAAAAGATGGCAAAAGCCATTCTAAATGATGTTCCGAAAATGGCAACCAACTTTTTAGCGTTTCAATAGGTTCCACCAAGACATTCAATTGCTGAAGTACAGAGAGCGATGCAACAACTCCTGCCGTGGTTACCGCAGCTACATAAGGCGTTCTGGAAAAGATGATTTTCCCAAAAAACAAGACGGTAAGAATCAGCGCAAAGGTGATTGGATACACAAAACCAAGAATTACCACTGCATATTCTATAATCTCATCGACACTTTTAACGGAAAAAAATGCAGAGACCAAACAAGTAAGCAATACCCCGACTTTGTAACCTATTTTTCCTTTTGAAAATTCCTGCAAGAAACTTCCCATCGCAGATGTGAGCGCAATTGCAGTCGTAAGACAAGCCAAAGCCACTGCAACAGAAATCACCAACGTTCCGCTTTCACCCATGAGGTTGTGTGAAATATTCAAAAGCAATTCGGTACGCGAAACTTTTTCAGAGAATTCATAACCGGAATGGGCACCAAGATAAATCAATCCTCCATAAATGAAAAGCAACGCCACCATAGAAATCAATCCCGCCGCAATGGTAATTTTAAAACGGTCTTTCGCATTGGTATATCCTTTATCAATTGCTGCAGAAATAATAATTCCTGCAAAAATCACCGAAGCCAACACATCTAAAGTCTGATACCCTTCATGAAACGCAAAAACAAAAGACTGTTGCGTGGTAACACCGGTAGATTCCGCAGCTGCAGTAGGATTCATGATGCCTATGGTCACCAAAATTCCCAAACTGAGAATAAGGAATGGTGTGAGGAAATTTCCAATAATATCGACAATTTTAGACTCGGAAACCGATAAAGCCAACACGATTGCAAAGAAGATTAAGGAAAAAAGAATATTGTTGAATTCCGGCAACAAAGGCTTCACCCCTATTTCGAAAGTAGCAGCAGCTGTTCTTGGAATCGCCACCAACGGACCAATACAAAGCATAATCAGCACTGCCAAAACTGTGACAACCACGGGATTTACTTTTCGGCCTAGATCGGTAAAGGATGTTCCGAAAAGCACCACGGTAAGTACTCCTAAAAACGGAGAAACAATCCCTGTGGTAAAAAAACCGGCAATGGCAGAAAACCATTCATCTCCAGTTTTCAGTCCGATAAAAGGAGGCAGAATTAAATTTCCTGCTCCAAAAAACATGGCAAAAAGTGCAAATCCTAAAGTGACCGCAGTACCTAATTTATTTTTCATTTTTCTCACCCTTCAACAACATCATTCTATTTTTGAATCGAAAATAGCCCTATTAAAAAATATTACAACGTTCCACCATGGTCTTCAAGCTGCCCTTCCCATTTGGAAACAGAAGAAGTAGCCAACGCATTCCCCAATACATTGGTCATGCTTCGTCCCATATCGCAGAAATGGTCGATTGGGAGAATGAGTGCAATACCTTCCGGCGGAATCCCAAACATGGTACAAGTGGCCACAATAATCACCAAACTGGCTCTCGGAACTCCTGCAATTCCTTTGGAAGTAAGCATCAACACCAAAAGCATGGTGATTTGTTGACCAACAGACATTTCGATGCCGTAAATCTGCGCGATAAAGATAGAAGCGAAGGTCATGTACATCATACTTCCATCGAGGTTGAAGGAATATCCTAAAGGCAAAATGAAAGAAACAATTCTGTTGTTGCAGCCGAATCTTTCGAGTTCTTCTACCAGTTTCGGGAATACTGCTTCTGAACTGGTGGTAGAAAATGCAATCAACAATGGTTCTTTAATTCTTCTCAACAATTCGAAAAGTCGGTTTCCTAAGATAAAATAACCTACCAAAAGCAAAACCAACCATAAAATTCCCAATGCAAAGAAGAAATCGCGAAGGTAAATGGCATATACTTTAAAGATTTCAAAACCGTTGGTTGCTACTACAGCAGCAATGGCTCCCAAAACTCCAAACGGTGCAAACCACATGATGTAGCCTACCATTTTCAGGATGGCGTGTGCGCAAATATCGAATGCCTTAATGATCGGTTTTACATACTCTTCGCCCATATTCGCCAAAGCCACGCCAAACATGATGGAAAATACCACAATCTGCAAGACTTCGTTGGTGGCAAATGCTTCAAATAAACTCTTTGGAATGATGTGTTTTACAAAATCTTCCATCGAGAAACCTTTGCTCGACTTCAGGAGTTCATCCGCCGAAGAAACATCTTGTATTGGGAGTTTGGTAACGTGTCCCGGCTCTAGCCAATTGACCAAAACCAAACCGATAAACAGCGAAACCAAAGAAGCAGTGATAAACCACAGCATCGCCTTGGTTCCTACCCTTCCAATCATTTTGATATCACTCATTTTGGCAATTCCCACGACTAAAGTAGTGAATACCAACGGCGCGATGATCATCTGAACCAATCGGATAAAGATGGTCCCGAGAAGTTTGATGTTTTTGGAAAATCCTTCCGCACTTTCAGGATATTGGGTGTGAACAATGCCGCCCATAATAACCCCTAAAATCAGTGCAATAATGATGGCAAAGAAGAGTTTGTTTTGACCTTTCATAGTTTTTGTATTGTATGTTCAAATGAAACCGTGTGAAACAATGTGGTTTCCAATTAATTTTTCAAAGATTTACAAATATATGTTTTTTTGTTTTTTATGCATGATGAGGCAAATTTGTTCATGATTTCATCGCATTTCTTTGATAAATTTCACCAGTAACGGATTATCATTCTGATTTTCAAAAATTTACCTTTAATTAAAAATACTATTTCTTATTTATTAAAAAAAGGGAAAAAACAGAAAAGATGATTTTGTTTTTAACGGAAAGATTGATCCAGTCTTATGTTTCCCGAAAAAGCATAAAAAAACCTCCGGAAAATCCGGAGGTTGAATTATTTTAAAGAGGATGAATTAAGCTTGCAAATATCTTGCGTAAGCGTAACCTTCTTCTCCATCAGCAGTTTTTACTTTCCACCAATCTTCGGAAGTTTGTTCTACCAAAGTTACTGATTCACCTTTTGCTGCTTTCCCAACGATTGCTGCGTCAGTTGAAGGTTCTTGTCTGATATTAAGGTTTGAATCTTCTGTAGCTACAGTTAATGCTGCACCAGCTGCTAAACCAACTACCTGAACATCCACGTTGATATCAGATGCGGAATAAGTAGAATCGATTGCTCCAAGTGCGTTCCATACTGCATCTTTCGCTGCGGTAGAACCTGCGTTTCCTGAAACATAAAGAATTCCGTCTTGTTCGGTTACTTGAAGATTAGAAACTCCTGCCGATTGAGCTGCGGAGATTACTCCTGCGTATTTATCTTGTAATGCACTCATAGTAAATTATTTAACAGTGTAATTATAGTTAACTTTTCCAGCTTTCAAAGCGTCCACAGACATTTTGATTTTTCTTGCTTGCTCTGGAGAAACATTTCCGGTAAGAGTAAGCTCTCCGTTTACAACTTCTACTTTCACTGAAGGGAAATCTTTCACCGCATCAGTCACTTTTTGTTGAACAGCAGGATCAACTGCAGAAACAGTTTCTACCACTACCGGTGCTTCGATGGTGGCCATATCCATAACATCTTTAACTCCAGGAATCGCTTTTAATGAAGCAATCATCGCATCTTTAGACGCTTGATCTTTAAAAGTTCCACTAAGGTGAGCAGTACCATCTTTCACTTCCACAGAAGCAGTAGGATTAGAAGTAACTACCGTGGTAGCTTGGGTTTGAAGTTCAGCATCTGTAACTTTCTTTTTACAAGAGATTGAACCGAATGACACAGCTAGCGCCAAAGCAGCCATTGCAAATGTTTTTTTCATAGTTGAATTTATTTAATGTTATAAAATATTATACTACCAAATTTAAACAATAAAAAGGATGCCGAAGCAATTATTTATGATAAATTTTTCTTAATTTTTTCTATTTCCTCATCCAAAATAGTTGTAATTCTTTATCAAAAACGCCATACATAATTATTGATTTCCAATCATTTAACCCTTCACAATCGTCCGGAAAGTCAGATTAATTCTCGGAGTATGAATTTTCTTTGTCGGCGGCAAACGGTGCAACCAAAAACTTTGGGTTTGGTCTCTCATCACCAGCAGACTTCCGTGTTCCAAAAGCAATTCTACCTTCTCTTTAGTAAATTTATGTTTGAATGAAAACTTTCTTTCTGCCCCGAAACTCAGTGAAGCAATGGCACCGTTTTTCTTCAGATCTTTTTCGCCATCACTATGGTATGCCATGCCTTCTTCCCCGTTATGGTAAAGGTTCAGCAAACAGGAATTAAATTCTTCCCCAGTTTTTTCTTCTGCTAAAGCTTTCAACTCGAGCAGTTCGCGTGTCCACGGAATGGCTTTTTTGGTAGAATTGGAATAGGTATATTCGAAATTTTCGTCGCCGTACCAAGCCACTTTTCTTTTGGTTAGAATTTTCTTCCCGAAAATCACGGCTTCATCGTTTTTCCATTCGATATCTTCCAAAAGTTGATGATAGAACGCATCCGCTTCTTCTTGATTGAGAATTTTGCCATAATAATTCACCGTACCATCTTTGGGCAGCAAGTTCTTATTCGCGTCTGCAAGGTTTCCGAATAAATCCATTCCTTCAATTTTTAAAACCCAAATTTCTTTATTTTTTTTATAAATTCGTTTAAAATTAATTTCAATGAAAAAACACCTCCCTTTTATCCTTCTCTTTTGTTGGGTAATGGCGATTGCTCAAAAAGCGCCCGATAATACTTTTGTAAAAGAAAACTTCACCAAAAAAGAAGTGTACATCCCGATGCGAGATGGGGTAAAATTGTTCACCTCCATTTACATTCCGAAAGATATTTCTAAAACCAAAAAATATCCTTTTTTGATGCAGCGAACCTGCTACAGCGTGGCTCCTTATGGGGAAAATGAATATCGTTCTGCTTTGGGACCTAACAAATATTTGATGAACGAGAAATTCGTTTTCGTTTATCAGGATGTTCGCGGGAGATACATGAGCGAGGGAACTTTCACCAACATGACGCCGCAAGTTGAGAGGAAAACTAAAAAAGACGTTGACGAAAGTACCGATACCTACGACACCATCGAATGGTTGCTGAAAAACATCGCCAACAACAACGGAAAAGTAGGACAATACGGAACTTCTTATCCGGGATTTTATACTGCAGCTGGAATTTTAGCAGATCATCCTGCTTTGGCAGCATCTTCTCCTCAAGCGCCCATTTCCGATTTCTGGAATGATGATTTCTTGCACAACGGAAGATTTATGCTCGGCTATTTCCGCACTTTTCCTGTTTTCGGAGTGCAAAAAACCAAAGCTGAGAAGGAAGGTTGGTATATGGATTCTTTCGTAAAACCCACTTCCGAAGACGGTTTGAAATTCTACCGCGAAATGGGGACTTTGAAAGACGGCTATGAAAAATATTACAAAGACAATTTCTTCATGACCGAGATTATGAATCACCCAAACTATGATGAATACTGGCAAAAAAGAAGTCTGCTTCCGCACCTGAAAAACGTCAACCATGCGGTAATGACCGTTGGAGGTTGGTTCGATGCAGAAGATTTATCCGGTCCGCTGAATATTTATAAAACTATTGAAAAAACCAGTCCGAAAGCCAAAAACACCATCGTGATGGGACCATTTTCTCATGGCGCTTGGGCGAGAGAAACAGGAAAAGGTTTTCACAATGACATCTATTTTGGAGACAGTATTGCGACGTATTATCAGAAAAATTTAGAAACTAAATTCTTTCATCATTATTTAAAAGAAAATGCCAAAACCGACGCCGGATTGCCCGAAGCCGTAATGTATGACACCGGAAGCAAAGAATGGAAAGAATTTGCTAATTATCCACCGAAAAACGCACAGAAAGTTAACTTCTATCTTGCCGATGGAACTTTGAAAAACGGTCCATCAACAGGCGTTTCCGAATATTACAGCGATCCGAATAATCCGGTTTTAAGTTCGGATAATCTTAAAGATTTCAACGGATTTACACCAAGAAATTACATGAGTGAAGACCAGCGTTTCGCAGAAGGCAGACCTGATGTTCTCACTTTCACGACCGATCCGCTCATGGAAGATTTGACTTTTGGTGGTGAAATTATGGCGAAACTCAACATCGCTTCAACTTCCACAGATGCGGATTTTGCGGTAAAATTAATCGATGTTTATCCGGAAGATTTTGTTCCGAAAGAAAAAAAGGACGGCGTGATTTATGGCAACTACCATCAAATGGTGCGTAGCGAAATTATGCCTGCAAGATTCAGAAATTCACGAGAAAAAGGGGAAGCTTTGGTTCCCAATCAAAAAACGGCGGTGAATTTCCGTCTTCAAGATGTGATGCACACTTTCAAAAAAGGACACCGCATTCAGATTCAGATTTCCAGCACTTGGTTTCCTCTGTTTGCTGTGAATCCTCAAAAATTTATGGAAAATCCTAATTTTGCAACCAAAGAAGATTATACGAAAGCATTCATTAAAATCTTCGGAGACAGCTCTATTGAAGCCGATATTTTAAAATAATTTCCTTTTAAAACATAAAAAAATCTCTTTCAACGAATTGTTGAAAGAGATTTTTATTTTTTACCACAAAACGCACTAATTAATGTTTGTGTTTAAGTAAATCATCTTGATTCTTTCTTCTTTCTTCTACTTCGAAATATGATAATACGCCAACATTTTGTAATACAATTTCGCAGCAAGGAAAGCTGTTGGTTTCGGCATCGCAGAATCCATTAATTCTACAATATCAAATGCAACTACATTGCATTTTTCGAAGACTTTTCTCAATAGTTCCAAAGTTGGATACCACTGCAAACCGCCCGGTTCCGGAGTTCCTGTAGAAGGAGCAATCGATGGATCAAACGCATCCAAATCGATGGTGATATAAACATTTCCTGAAACTTTTTCTAAAACATCGTCGATCCAAGTTGGATTAACCGCGATTTCATGTGCCCAAAAACAATTTCCATCTTGTACATATTGCATTTCCTCTATATCTCCAGAACGAATTCCGACTTGTACCAAATTATGTTTCTGACTCGCTTCAAAAACCGCACAAGCATGATTGGAAGTACTTCCGTGAAAATCCGGACGTAAATCGGTATGCGCATCGAGTTGTAAAACGGTCAGGTTTTCATATTTTTCTCCCACCGCACGAATCGAACCAATCGAAACGGAATGTTCCCCACCGAAAAGCGTGAAAAGTTTCCCTTCCTCGTTCAGCAATTCTTTGGTTTTTTGGTAAACTGCTTCTGTCATCGATTCCGGTGAAGCGTTTTCAGTGATTTCGCCGGCCAAATAAACACCTTCCAAATACGGCTCAGTTCCGGTTTCAATGTCATAAAGCTCCATGTTTTCAGAAGCGTCAAGAAAAAGTTCCGGACCTTTGTCGGCACCTTTTCCCCAAGTTGAAGTTCCATCGTAAGGAACGGTTACGAGCATTACTTTTGAGGTTTCCAACTGTGCATTTTCCTCGGGAATTCCTGCGTATGTTTTCATAAAAATGATAGATTTTGAATTATAAATTTTGGATTTTCAAAGATAATTATTTCTATCCTATTTCCTCTTATGGCTTTTTCTCATTTTTCTTTAATGAATGCTTAAATTTGTAAAAAATTTAAAATGCCATTAAAAGCTGTTTTATTCGATATGGACGGGGTGATTGTGGATACCGAACCGCTTCACCGAAAAGCTTATTTCAAAATGTTTGACGATTTGGGAATCGAGGTTTCCGAAGAGCTTTACACCAGTTTCACCGGCTCGTCAACGAAAAGAGTTTGCACCACTTTGGTTGAAAAATTCAATCTGGAGGAATCTCACGAAGACCTCGCCGCCATCAAAAGGAATTATTTCAAACATTATTTTGATCATGATCCGGATTTCGATTTAATATCCGGAGTGAGAAATTTGATCGAAAATTACTATGAAAACGGCATCAAACTCGTTTTGGCTTCTTCCGCTCACATGAATACGATTAACTGGGTGTTCGAAAAATTTGACCTCGAAAAACATTTTGTAGGAAAAATAAGCGGCGCCGATCTCCAGGAATCTAAACCTCATCCGGAAATTTTCATTCTGGCTTCCGAAATCGCCGGCGAACCCAAAGAACATTGCATGGTGATTGAGGATTCTACCAACGGAATTGAAGCCGCATCAGCAGCTGAAATCTTCTGTGTGGCGTATCAAAGTGCTCATTCTAAAAGTCAGGTTTACGACAAAGCCAATTTGTTGGTCTCAGATTATGGCGATATTTCTTTTGAAAAAATCGGGCGTTATTTTTAGCGGAAGTTTTTTAAGAGTAATTCAAATAAAAAGGAGCAACATTTCTGTTACTCCTTATTTTTTTTAATATCCCAAAAGCTTCAAGACATCTTCCGGTTGCTGTTCTTCCCGGAAAACTTCGTAAGTGAAGTTGCCTTCATCATCTTTATTAATGAGAATATGTTTTGGTTGCGGCATCAAGCAATGGTGAACACCACCATAACCAGCAATCGTTTCCTGATATGCTCCTGTATGGAAAAACCCGATGTACAAAGGTTTGGTATCGCTGAAAACCGGCAAATAAATCGCGTTCGTGTGCTGCTCGGAATTGTAATAATCATCGGAATCGCAAGTCAATCCGCCCAAGAAAACCCTTTCGTAGGTATCTTCCCAACGATTCAAAGGAAGCATGATAAAGTGACGCGAAATCGCCCATGTATCCGGCAAAGTCGTCATGAAAGAAGAATCGATCATGTTCCATTTTTCTCTGTCGTTCTGGCGTTTTTGGGAAATAATTTTATATAAATGTCCACCACTTTCACCAACGGTAAAACTACCAAATTCGGTATAAATATTAGGTTCTTCTACGCCTTCTTCCTCACAGAATTTCTTGATCTGCGAAACGATTTCGTTCACCATATATTGGTAATCATAATCAAAATTCAAAGAAGTTTTGATTGGGAAACCGCCACCGATATTCAAGGAATCCACTTCAGGAGCAATTTTCTTCAAACGTGCATAAACTCGAAGACATTTGTACAATTCGTTCCAATAATACGCGGTATCTTTAATTCCGGTATTGATGAAGAAATGCAGCATTTTCAATCTCGCGTTCGGATGTTCCGCAATTTTTTGTGAGTAATAAGGAATAATGTCTTTGTAACCAATTCCCAATCTTGAGGTATAAAATTCAAATTTCGGTTCTTCCTCAGAAGCGATTCGGATTCCGATATTGAAAGTAGTATCAATACTTTCGGTCAGTTTATCGAGTTCCCGGTAATTATCGAGAATCGGGGTGATGTTTTCGAAGCCACTGTTGATTAAATCGGAAATTTTCGCCAAATAATCATCGGTTTTGAAGCCGTTGCAAATCACCTCCACGTTCTTGTCGAATTTTCCTTTATCGAAGAGCGATTTCACGATATCCATGTCATAAGCAGACGAAGTTTCTAGTGAAATATCATTTTTCAGTGCTTCTTCTAATACAAATGCAAAATGGCTTGACTTGGTACAATAACAATAGCGATATCCTTTCTTGTAATCGTTTTTTTCAATGGCCTCTTTGAACCACGCTTTTGCGCGTTGGATATTGGTGGAAATTTTCGGGAGATAATTAAATTTCAAAGGAGTACCAAACTTTTCGACGACCTCCATCAGCGGAATATCGTGAAATTGCAAAGTATTTTCCGAGACATTGAATTCTTCAGTCGGGAAATACAGGGTCTGGTCGATCAATTCTGAATATTTAATTTTCATTTTTAAAGAGTCATATTTACGGGTTGAGAGTGCAAATTTGGTGAAAAAAGTTGGTTTTTTATTTTAAATTTATCACAAAAAATAAATTCCGAGAAAAAACCACAGAAGGTGAAACTTTTATAGCAGCAGCTTTCTTTTTAATGAGCGACAAAAACCACCAATTCGCCTCTTTCAAAATCGATTATCACTTGATCTTCTGAAGCAAAATTACGGGTTCCTATTTTCCCGGTGATGTTGAGATTTTCTTTATTTAAAGGCCAATTGAGTCCTTTTGTAGAAATCGATTCTGCCAAAGGAAATGGAAACAAGGAAATCATTTTCCCTTTTACATTTTCCAATACTAAATGATTCGGTGCAAAAAAATAGGTTGAAAATTCATCGTAAAAAGTAATTTCCATTTGGTTTTTAAAGCGCGACACAACGGTTAAATTGCCCAGAAAATGATCCATTTCGCCACCGCTTCCTCCGTAAACATCTATTTTACTGAATCCTTTCTCCGCAATAATTTCTAAAGATTTCTCAAAATCGGTTTTATCTTGGTCGGGAGTATGAATAAATTTTTCGTGATAAATATTCTCATCTTTTCCCAAGTGCGAATCGAAATCTCCGGAAATAAAATCGAGTTGATCGAGTGGGAAGTTCTTTTCTTTTAAATAATGAAAAGCCCCATCAGAACAGGCAATCAATGAATAACCTTCTGTTTCGGGGAGTTTTTCGGGCGGAATTCCGTTGATAAATAAAAGGGCTTTCTCCATTGAAATTATCGTTCGTTGGGATTCCAATATTCTTCGGTCTCTTGGTTTAATTTTGAAACATAACGCGCCAATACGAACAAATAATCCGACAATCGGTTGAGATATTTAATGAGTTCCGGACGAACTTCTTCGGATTCATTCAGGAAAACCAAACTTCTTTCGGCTCTTCGGCAAACAGTTCGGCAGATATGAAGCGATGTTGCCGCTTTACCACCGCCAGGGAGAATGAAATACTGAAGCGGTTCCAATTCTTTTTCAAATTCGTCCATCCAATTTTCGAGTTCCTCGATTTCAGTTTCGGAAATCATCAGTGAAAGTCGAGATTTTCCGTTCGCCAAAGTCAATTTATCGGTCGGTGTAGCCGATTCTGAACCCACGGTAAACAAATCAAACTGTATTTTTTTGAGTTGTGCCAATACTTTTTCGTCGTGAATTTCGCTTTTTGCAAATCCTATGAAAGAATTCAGCTCATCGATATTTCCGTAAGATTCAACCCTTGCGGAAGCTTTGGAAACACGTGTTCCGCCGTAAAGTGCAGTTTCTCCTTTATCGCCGGTTTTGGTATAGATTTTCATGAATTTTTCTTTTAGGTAAAAGTAATGATTTTTTTTCGCGCAATTTCTTATCCCTTTTTTACCAAAAAATATTTAAGTTCTCAAACAGTTTCGGAGAGTTCATCGAGAACAATTTTCCATAATTTTTTATTAAAACTTCTGAAAAAATTGATGTGTCCAATTTCTTTTTGATCAGATTCTTCGGTTTTGATTTCTCTGTAACGCTTTTTTAAATTCGGATATGCCTTATTCATCAAGCTTTCCATTCCTTTCTTCGTCACCCATGGATCATCTTCAGCGTGAATAATCATTGTTTCCTGCGTTAGTTTTTTGGAATAATCTTCCTCAATTTTTTCAAAAAGTCGGCTGGTTGATTTTTGATGAAGAATTAAAGTTTGCCAATCGAATGCGACGCCTTTTGGCAAAGATTCGCCCAAACCAAACCAATGCGCCGGGAAGTAACCGAACAAAGCGGTGGTAATCGGCAATGCAATTCCGAATCCGAGAAGTGCAGTTGCACCAATTTTAAAATTTAAATTTCCAAAATATGCATCCTGAGTAGCGACAAAAACAAACTTTTGGAAGATTGCAGAATCTGAATTCATTCCCATAATCAGCGCACCAACGGAATGTCCGAGAGCAAATTTCTTTTCGTGGGGATATTTTTTTTTAATGAAATCGGTGAGCGTTTTGTAATCACAAGTTCCCCAAATCCGCATTGAACTTTGAAAATGTTTCATTTTTTGAGGTTTCGATTCACCGATTCCGCTGTAGTCATAAGTGATGACTGTAAATCCGTTTTGACTCATGTATTTCGCAAACGAAAAATAAACCTGCTGCTTCACTCCCGTTGCGGAATTGATGAGCAACAATTTCCCTATCGGGTTTTCGGGCTCGAAAATCTTTACAGAAAGAGCAAAACCTTCTGTGTTTTTCAGAAATAATTCTTTCATGGCTCAAAAAAAATCACTTATAAGAAAGTGATTTTAATTTTTTAAAAGTATTTAATTTATCACTGATAAAAAAGAATTTTCACAATGATCGACATAGGACTCTATTGACCAATCACGTCTTTCAGATAAGGCAAACCGCTCTGCGAACCTCTGTTTTTGGCTACTTTTAAGGAAACTTCATTCCCGAAACGCACACAATGGTCAATGGAATTTTGATGACAAAGCGCCACCGCAAACCCAGAAGTGAAGGCATCTCCCATTCCCATTTTATGAAGCATCGAATCGTGATCGTTTCGGTAATATTTCATTTCGGAACCATTAAAATATGTAGTAGAATTGGTATCATCTCGCACAAAAAGTTTGTTGGGATATTTTCTCAAAATTTCTTCTCGCTGATCTTCCCCGAAAACGATGGACAATTCATTGCTTTTTGCGACGATAAAGTCAGCTTTTTCGATCACTTCCTGAGACAATTTTTTGGCCGGAGAAGCGTAAATTCCAACTTGTGTCTGGTTATTTTTAGCGAGATCAACAGTGAATTCCACTACTTCCATAGGAATTTCAAGCTGTAGCAAAACCAAATCTGCAGTAGCAAAATATTTTTCTGCATTGGCTACGTGTTTTGTCTTTAAGGCATAATTAGAAGCGGGAACTACAACGATGGAATTAATTCCTTCTGCGGAAGAAGTAACATAGGCCGTTCCTGTTGAGCTTTCTTGATTTTCTGCTACAAAACCTACATTGATTCCCTCATCAACCATATTTCTTAGAATCTGCTGCCCGAAAGGATCCATCCCAACACAGCCAATAAAATATACACTTGCTCCAAGTCTTGCTGTCCCAACGGCTTGATTAGCGCCTTTTCCACCGAAAAAACTCTCCGACTTATTGGCCATTACCGTTTCATTAGGCTGCGGAAGATGATCAGTATTGAGTACCAAATCGATGGAAGAACTGCCTACAACAATAATTTTGGGTTGCTCTGACGTGATATTCATAAAATTTGAAATTATTTATGCTTTAAATAGCAAAGGCGCGATATATCGCGCCTTATGACTGCTGAACAAATTTATCCTTTTAATTACAATTGAAGAAATTATTTAACTTAAATTAACTCCCAATTTCGATAAATTCTGTAATAATTTTTACGGGTTCACTATCGTTGGCGAAACCGATATAACTTGCATAAAATCCCTCTCCATAACCGGTCTCAAAAGCGAAAATATTTCCCGACTTTTCTTCATCCGGCTTTAGGAAAGCAAACTGATCGATGGCTCCGTTTTCATCAAAAAAATGTTCATGGAAAAACTCTTCGTAAATCCCCATAAAATCGGCTCCTTTGCGATGAAACAATCTTTTTTCCAGATGATTCAGGCAATCTTGGGTTTCTGCATCCATCAAACATCCCATTCCGCTTTCTACCGGATAACCAAAAATCTCTTCGCCTTTCAATTCCGCAATATCCTGACCTTCGGTAGTGGCGAGTTTCCATTCTGAAACGGGAGCATCCTTGAAAACAATTTCTACATAAGCTATACAATTGCTCTCTCTTTCTTTGTGTACCAAAACCGGAAATTCACCTTTCGGAAAAGCTTTCTCAAACGCCTTCATATCATTCGTAATCAGTGGATCACAAGCGACAATCTGTCCCGTTGGAAGATTGATTTTTCCAACATCAAAGGTTTCTAATAAAGGATTTTCGACAAAGTTTTTGCTGAAAAGTTTGGAGATATTCTCGATATGCGTCATGGTTTTGGCGGGTTTAATAAGGGTTTACAGCGTACTTAGTTTGGCTTCCAACAATGCAATTTTGTCCTGTGCATCTTTTTGTTTTTTGCGTTCAGCTTCTACAACTTCCGGTTTTGCGTTGGCCACAAATTTCTCGTTAGAAAGTTTCTTTTCCACCGAAAGCAAAAATCCTTTCAGGTATTTAATTTCTTCTTCGGTTTTCGCTTTTTCTTCGGCTAAATCGAGGTTTTCGCTTAATGGAATTGAAATTTCAACAGAACCTACCAAGAAAGTAAAACTTGGTTTATCGGTTTTTTGTCCGAAATTAATTTCCGAAACGTTGGCTAATTTCTTAATTAAATTTTCATTCTCAAAAGCGGTTGCATTGGTGAAAACTTCCACGCTTTCTCTTGGTGAAATCCCTTTGCTTTGGCGGTAATTTCTAATTCCGGAAATCAATTCTTTCGCGGAATCGAAATGTTTAATTAAATCTTGGTTAAAGACTTCCGGCTTTCTTTGTTGTGCGATTACCAAAGCGTTTTCCGGAGTTCTTTCGGCTATATTCTGCCATAATTCTTCCGACAAAAACGGCATGAATGGGTGAATCAGTTTCATTAATTCCTCAAAATAAAGAATCGTTTGATCATAAACTTCTTTGGAAACCGGCGCTCCATAACCAGGTTTGATGGCTTCGAGGTACCAAGAACAGAAATCGTCCCAAATCAATTTATACAACAAATGCAGCGCATCCGAAATTCTAAATTTCTCGAATTGATCGGCAACTTCGGCAATTGTTTTGTCCATTTGTTGACCAAACCAATCGATGGCTTGTCGATCTGCTTCATTGGCTTTGATGTTTTCATCCTTATTCCAACCTTGAACAAGTCGGTAAGCATTCCAGATTTTGGTGGCGAAATTTCTTCCTTGCAACATCAATTCTTCATCGAAAAGCAAGTCGTTTCCGGCCGCTGAACTCATTAAAATTCCTACACGAACACTATCGGCACCGTATTTTTCAATCAGTTCAATCGGATCCGGAGAATTTCCGAGTGATTTCGACATTTTTCTGCGTTGTTTATCCCGCACAATTCCTGTAAAATAAACATTTTTGAAAGGAACTTCTTTACGATATTCCAAACCTGCCATGATCATTCGCGCCACCCAGAAGAAAATAATATCCGGACCGGTCACCAAATCGGAGGTTGGGTAATAATAATTGATATCTTTATTTTCAGGATCCAACATTCCGTCGAATACCGAAATCGGCCACAACCACGAAGAAAACCAAGTGTCGAGCGCGTCTTCATCTTGCTTTAAGTTGTCCGTTTTTAGTTGATCGTTGTTGGTTTTTTGTTTTGCTAAAACTAAAGCTTCTTCGATGGTTTCGGCAACTACAAAATCGTTTTCTCCATCACCGTAGAAAAACGCAGGAATTTGTTGTCCCCACCATAATTGTCGGGAAATATTCCAGTCGCGGATGTTTTCCATCCAGTGTTTATAGGTGTTTTTGAATTTTTCTGGGTGGAATTTAATTTCATCATTCATAACCACATCCAAAGCAGGTTTGCCTAATTCACTCATCTTCAAGAACCACTGCACGGAAACTTTCGGCTCAATCACTGCGCCGGTTCTTTCGGAAGTTCCTACTTTATTCACGTAATCTTCTGCTTTTAACAAAAGATTTTTTTCTTCTAATTCTTTTGCAATCAGTTTACGAACTTCGAATCTGTTTTTCCCGGAATAGTGTTGTCCGTGGTCGTTTAAGTTGGCATCATCATCCAAAGAATCAATCATCGGAAGACCGTGTCTTTGTCCGATTTCGTAATCATTGGTATCATGAGCCGGCGTAATTTTGAGCGCTCCTGTTCCGAATTCGATATCTACATAATCGTCTTCAATAATCGGAATTACACGATTTACAATCGGGATGATTACTTTTTTTCCTTTCAAATGGGCATATCTTTCATCATTCGGGTTCACACAAATGGCAGTATCGCCGAAAATGGTTTCAGGACGCGTGGTTGCTACTGAAAGGAATTCTTCGCTGCCTTCAATTTTATATTTAAGATAAAATAATTTTCCGTTTTGCTCTTTGAAGATCACCTCTTCATCAGAAATATTAGTTTTTGCTTCCGGATCCCAGTTTACCATTCGGTAACCGCGGTAAATTAAGCCTTTGTTGTACAAATCCACGAAAGATTTGATGACTTGCTGGGAAAGTTTTGGCTCCATGGTGAAGCGAGTTCTGTCCCAATCGCAAGAACAACCGAGTTTTTTGAGCTGTTCGAGGATGGTTCCGCCGTATTTATCGGTCCAATCCCATGCATGTTTCAGAAACTCATCGCGAGAAATCTCGGATTTGTTGATGCCTTCAGATTTCAGTTTGGCTACTACTTTAGCTTCTGTTGCAATAGAAGCATGATCGGTTCCCGGAACCCAACATGCGTTGAAACCTTGCATTCTGGCTCTTCGCACCAAAACATCTTGGATGGTATTGTTCAGCATGTGTCCCATATGGAGAATCCCCGTAACGTTTGGTGGCGGAATCACAATGGTATATGGTGGTTTTTCGTTGGGCTCTGAATGGAAATATTTATTTTCGAGCCAATAGCTGTACCATTTATTTTCGGTATCCTGAGGATTGTATTTTTCTGAAATCTGCATAAATCTTTACTTTATCTTAATCGTTGCAAAAATAGGTAAATAAAAAAAATTATTCGCCTACAGAAATAATTTTTAACTTTGCCCCGATAATTTCATCAAAAATTTAAATAACATTTAAAAAAATATGAAAAAAGTATTAGCCGGTTTATTTCTAACTGCATCTTTCGCATTTGCCTCTGCACAAACGATTTCTTTCGATAAAACTACTTTTGATTATGGAACTGTGAAAAGCGGATCAGACGGTCATAGAGTGTTTGTTGTGAAAAACACAGGAGATAGACCATTAATCATCTCTAAAGTTCAAGCATCTTGTGGATGTACAACCCCAGAATGGAGCCAAGATCCCATTATGCCTGGAAAAACAGCACAAATTAAAGTAGGTTATAACACCACGATTGTTGGTCCTTTCACTAAAATCATCGAAGTATATTCTAACGATCCAGAAAATAGCAGATCAGTAATCAATATTAAAGGCATTGTAGAAAATGGTGAAGTTCCTACAAAAACTGAAATGAAAGACACCGTTATCCCTGCTAAAGCTAAAAAAGCAGTGAAAAAAGTAGCTGCAAAGTAATTGCAGAAAAAATATATTTTAAAATCACTTCATCATTGGAGTGATTTTTTTATTTTTAACTAAAATAAAAAATATGGATTTAGATTTCAGCGACAATTTCATTGTAAAAGGAAAGTTTTCAATCAAAGATTTAGAAACCGAATACAAAGGAGATTTAGATAAAGAAGCCGGCGAAAAAATGCTTTTAAACGAAAAAATTAAGCTTCGGGAATTGCAGGAAAGATTGTACGCCGATTCCGGAAAGTCGCTTCTGGTTGTTCTTCAAGCGATGGACGGTGCCGGAAAAG
Organism: Kaistella montana; assembly: GCF_024436175.1. Classification (GTDB taxonomy): domain Bacteria; phylum Bacteroidota; class Bacteroidia; order Flavobacteriales; family Weeksellaceae; genus Kaistella; species Kaistella montana. Next base: position 201,723 of record NZ_JANFQP010000002.1, read on the forward strand.
ATTCTCTGATTGAACACGTTTTCGGAGGTGTAAATCCACAAGGTTGCGAAGTTACCAGTTTCAAAACGCCTAGCTCTAAGGAATATTCCCACGATTTTTTGTGGAGACATTATATTGCACTGCCTGAGAAAGGAAAAATCGGAATTTTCAACAGAAGTCACTACGAAAGTGTTTTGGTTTGCAAAGTACATCCAGAATACAACCTCAGCGAAAAAGTTTGGGATTCAGTGGAAGAATTTGATGATGAATTCTGGGAAAACCGCTACGAAAGTATTCGCAATTTCGAAAAACACTTGGCCAATAACGGAACTACAATCATTAAAATTTTCCTGAATATTTCTAAAAAAGAACAGAAAAAAAGATTTCTGGATCGCATCGATGAACAGGAAAAAAACTGGAAATTCTCAATGGGCGATTTGCCGGAACGCGCACTGTGGGACGATTACATGAACGCTTATGAAAAAGCCATCACCGAAACATCAAAAGATTACGCACCTTGGTTTGTGATTCCTGCGGATGACAAATGGTTCGCGCGGGTTGCGGCCATTCAAATCATCATCGATGCTTTGGAAGGAATGAATTTGAAATTCCCGAAACTTTCAGCGGAAGATCAAAAAGAGTTGGAAGGAGCAAGAAAACAACTGGAAAGCGAATAAAATCCCATTAAAAAACCACAAGAAAAACTATAAGCCGGATTCTGTAAATTCGCCGAAGCGAAAATGCCTGTTATTTATCTGCGCTTTACATTGCTGCAAAGCTTTAGCTGTTTACCCCTCGGTTTTTGGAGCGAGCAACTCCTATTTTCATTGCTGAAAAAATCCGATATACTTAACATTGCACCGCAAAGAGTTTACCTGGTTTCACTATAAATTAATATACATACTTTCTGTTGCACTTGTCCTGATCTCGCGACCGACGGGTGTTACCCGCTTTGCTGCTCTGTGGTGTCCGGACTTTCCTACCCCGGTTTCCCGGAATCAACAAGCCGTTCTTCTTGTGGCGGACAAAGATAACAAATTTTGCAGAGTATGTATTTTTGGAAAGAAATTTGCAGTGAACTCTTTTTTTTTAAATAATTTTACCCCTATGGAAGTAGATGTAACCCAAATAAAATATATTGATATAGTTTACCAGGTTTTGGAACGTTGGTACACCAAATTTGCTGAAATCACCCCAAATCTGGTGGTCGGAATCATCGTATTTGTGTTGATTTTAATGATGAGTTCTTATCTGAGTAAACTCTCGGTGAGTATTTTTCATCGTTTTTTTCCTAAAAGCAAAAACAACTCTATCGTTACCTTGATCGGGGTTTTCAAATTCCTGATTATCCTAATGGGAGCCTTCATCGCATTCGAAATTATGGGATTGGGAGGATTTGTAATGAAATTCCTCGGAAGTTTAGGGGTTGCCGGTGTTATCGCTGGGGTTGCGCTGAAAGATTTGGTTTCCTCGATGTTTTCCGGCATGCTGATCGGTTTCGATAAAGCCTTTGCTGTAGGAGATTATGTTTCTATTAAAGGGATTTCCGGCACCGTAGAAACCATTGGGTTTCTCACAACCAAAGTAATTACTGATGAAGGTAAAAAAGTTTACATTCCGAACCAGCTGATTTTCAGCGCACCATTCATCAATTATTCCGCTTCTTCTCAAAGAAAGATTTTTATCGACCTGGAAATTCCCAATAACGAAGATTTAGAAAAAGCGAAAAAAGTAATTATTGACGAAATAAAAACCTTCGATTTTGCTGATAATACAGATCAATCTGAAGTTATTTTCTTAAAACAAAGTCTCGGTATTTTCTATCTGGAAGCGAGATTCCAAATGAAAGCCGGCGAAAAAATTGCTCAAGTACGAAGCGAAGCACTATTGAAAATTAAGAAAAAACTAGACGAAAACGGAATTCAACTGGCCACACAAACACAAATTGATTCCACCAACACCAACTCATAACAAAAAAACGCACCTAAATAAAGGTGCGTTTTTCTTTTATAAGATGAGAATTTTAGTGACCTAAAACTTCTTTTACTTTATTAGCAGCTTCTTCCAAAGTAATTGCTGAATGTACTGGCAAACCAGAGTTATCAATCAATTGTTTTGCTTCAACCGCGTTGGTTCCTTGAAGACGAACGATCAAAGGAACAGGAAGGCTTCCCATTGCTTTGTAAGCATCTACAACACCTTGTGCAACTCTGTCGCAACGTACGATTCCACCGAAGATGTTGATCAAGATTGCTTTCACGTTTGGATCTTTCAAGATGATTCCAAATGCTTTTTGTACTCTTTCTGCATCAGCAGTTCCACCTACATCAAGGAAGTTGGCTGGGTTACCTCCGGATAATTTAATGATATCCATAGTTGCCATTGCCAAACCAGCTCCGTTTACCATACAAGCCACATCACCATCCAATTTCACGAAGTTCAAACCAGCTTCACCAGCTTCAACATCGGTAGGATCTTCTTCTCTTGTATCTCTTAATGCTGCTAAATCTTTGTGACGGAAAAGTGCATTACCATCCAAAGTTACTTTTGCATCTACCGCGATAATTTTATCATCAGAAGTTTTCAAAACCGGGTTGATTTCGAAAAGTGATGCATCAATTCCTACGTAAGCATTGTAAAGATTGGTGATGAATTTAGTGAATTCTTTGAAAGCATTTCCAGATAAGCCAAGGTTGAAAGCGATTTTTCTTGTTTGGAAACCTTGCAATCCTAAAGCCGGATCGATTACTTCTTTATGAATCAAGTGAGGCGTTACTTCAGCAACGTGCTCAATATCCATTCCTCCTTCGGTAGAATATACTACGGTATTTTTCCCTAAAGCTCTATCCAAAAGGATAGAAACATAATATTCTTTGGTTTCGGATGCTCCCGGATAGTACACATCTTCTGCAACCAATACGAAGTTTACTTTTTTACCTTCAGCAGAAGTTTGTGGAGTTACCAACTGCATTCCGATGATGTTTTGTGCGTTTTCTTTCAGTTTCTCCAAGTTTGGTGAGAACTTTACACCTCCACCTTTACCACGTCCACCTGCGTGAACCTGAGCTTTTACCACCCAACCGTCCGCACCGCCGGTTAATTCTTTTAATTTATTGGCTGCATCTACTGCTTCATCCACATTGTTTGCTACAAAACCGCGCTGGATATTTACGCCGTATTTTGCTAAAATCTCTTTTGACTGATACTCGTGAAGATTCATAATATTTGAATTAGATTTAATTTTTTTATAAGATTGACAAATTTAAGAAAAAGTTAGAAGATTGATGCCAGAACCCATTAATTTTTAATAATTTCTTGCGGCTTCTTTGCAGATTTCCAAATACGCTTCGGGCATTCTCGAGAAATAATTGCTCTCATAATATTCATCGGAATGCGGAATATAAATACTATACGATTTCCCAATAGGAATCAGCGGAATAAAAAATAAAGTGATATAGCTTTTGAAAATTTTAATCTCAGCATTCACCATAAAACCATTTTTATTGATTTTTCGGGTTTCTTGTCCGACTAATTTTTTGGTATTTCCCGCTATGAAAAAGAACATATTCGGAAGTGATTTTAGATTTTATGTTTTAAAAAATAAAAAATCAACATCGCCCAGGAAATAATCATCAAAAGTCCTCCAAGTGGCGTAATTGGGCCGAGAAATTTCAAATTGGCATTCCAAACTTCGCTGAAACTCAAGAAGTAAATGCTCACCGAGAACAGAAATGTTCCAACAATCATTAAAATAGAAATCCATTTTTCTGAAGGCGTTTCAAACTTTAAAATATATCCGACAATCAGCAAAAACAACGCGGAATACATTTGATATCTAACACCTGTTTCGAAAGTTTCGAGTTTTTCTACCGATAATATTTTCCGAAAAGCATGCGCTCCAAACGCTCCTAAAATCACAGAAAGCAGTCCGTAAACCGCGCCAACAACTAATGTAAATGTTTTCATATTAAAATTCTCCTTTTTGATACATGATAAAAATTTGTGCCACGACCGATAAAATGCCGATTAAAACAAACATCCACCAAAATCGCTTCGATTTTGAAAATCCTTGTTCTTTGGTGAGTTTCAGAAACACTCCGAAAATTAAAAGCAATAGCCCTAAAAATAGTTGAAACATCGTCGGTTTATTTATTTCTTAAATTGTTAAATTCATTAATCACTTCGTGATGCGTCACGGTTTTGTCTTTAAAGTAATTCACAAAATACTGTTTCTCTTCTTCTGTTGCACCCAACTGGTTCAGGATATTGAGAAGGTGCATTTTCATGTGACCTTTCTGGATTCCAGTGGTGGTCAATGATCGTAAAGCCGCAAAATTCTGCGCCAATCCGGAAACCGCCAAAATACTCATCAATTCCTGTGCGGAAGGTTTTCCTAAAAGCGCTAAAGAAAATTTCACCAAAGGATGAAGATTCGTCAAACCACCGACAACGCCCACGGAAATCGGCAGATCGATCCAAAACCTAAAAACCCCGTTATCAATCGTGCAATGCGTCAAACTCGAGTATTTTCCGTCTTTTGCTGCGTAGGCATGCGCACAAGCTTCTGTTGCACGGAAATCGTTTCCAGTTGCGATTACTACCGCATCTACGCCGTTCATAATTCCTTTGTTGTGTGTAGTTGCGCGGAAAGGTTCGATTTCGGCAATGGTTACGGCGCGTTTGAATTTGGTAGCAAATTCTTCATTAGAAATTCCGCTGTCATCATTCAAATCCTCAATTTTACAAGAAACCTCCGCTCTTACGATACAGTCCGGAGTGAAATTCGACAGAATATTCATCACAATTTGCAAAGAATCTTTTTCCTCTTGGGAAAAGGTTTCTTCATTCGCAACTTCTTCCTTCAAAGTTTTTCCAAACTGCTCCAAGCAAGAGTTGATGAAATTTGCACCCATTGAATCTACCGTGTCAAAACTAGCTTTCAACTGGAAATAATTTTCCATATCCGCGGTTTTGTCGATCAAACGAATATTGAGAATACCACCGCCGCGATTGCGCATGTTTTTGGTGATATCTTCAGTCGCTTCAAAGAGTTTTTTCTTTAATTTAAAATTAAAAAAATGAAGCACTTTATGAGGTTCTACATTTAAAATAAAATGGGTGTGACCGAGCTTTTTAGTATTAATGATGGTGGTTTTAAAACCTCCTTTGTCGATCCAGAATTTAGCAGATTTTGATGCTGCTGCCACCACCGAACTTTCTTCTACCGCCATTGGCAAAGCCAATAATTTCCCATCAATCAAGAAATTCGGAGCAATTCCGTAAGGCATATAAAAATTGGAAATCGTGTTCTCCGAAAACTCGTCGTGGAGCTTCTGAAGTTCCGGATTTTCGTTCCAATATTGTTTGAGTACGTTTTCGTAAGATTGGTCTCCTTCTAAATATTCGTTGACAATCCAATCAATTTTTCCTTGTTTTGATAGCTTGGAAAAGCCTTCTACCGGCTGATGATTCATAGCAATTTAATTAAGTTTCAAAGATAGCGATTTTTAGTCGGAAGAGGAAGTTGCAGAACGGAAGTTTTATCATCCTCTTCAAACAAAAAAGTCACCGAGTTTTTTCGGTGACCTTATGTTTTGGTTTTAAAAGACTTTTAATCCAGCTGAGTTCCGAGGAATTCCCATTCCTGCAACGCCAAATCGAGTTCCTCTTTTTTAGCTTTATATATTTCTAAAGTTTCTTCAGACGGATTTTCTTTAGCAAAACCCGCTTCCATTTCTTCAATTTTCAACTCTAATTCAGAGATTTTCTCTTCGATTTTTTTGATTTTATTCTGAATATTTTTTTGATCTTTCGAAACAATTACCGGTTTCTTTTCTACTGGTTTTTCTACGATTTTTTCAACTACAGGCTCGTTTCTCATTTCCTGCAATTTCGATTTCTCAGCAGAAACTTCTCTGATGCTTTCTTTCTGGCGGAAATCCAGATATTCATTCACATCACCTAAAAATTCTTTCATTCTTCCATCACGGAATTCAAAGATCTTATCGCTCAATCCTTGTAAGAATTCCCTGTCGTGGGAAATCACAATCAGCGTTCCTTCGAATTTCTGCAAAGCCAATTTGATAATTTCCTTCGATTGAATATCAAGGTGGTTCGTCGGCTCATCCATAATCAAAGTATTGAACGGACGCAGCAACAATTTACACAAAGCCAAACGGTTTCTTTCCCCTCCGGAAAGCACTTTGGTTTTTTTCTGCACATCTTCTCCTTGGAAAAGGAAACTTCCTAGCAAATCTCTCACTCTCGGTCGAGTTTCTTCGGTTGCAGCATCTTCTGCTTCTTCCAGAACTGTTTTATTAGGCGTTAAAACCTCTTCCTGGTTTTGGGCAAAATAGCCAATATTCACGTTATGTCCTAATTCCCACTGGCCGGAATAATCTTTGATTTCTCCGGATAGAATTTTTGCCAAGGTGGTTTTCCCCTGTCCGTTTTGTCCCAACAAAGCGATACGATCGCCACGTTCTACAAAGAAATCTACTTTATCGAAAACCTGCTTATTGCCATAGGATTTACCTAAATTTTTTGCCTCGAAAATCACTTTTCCAGGAACAATAGATTGTACGAAACGAATATTGAATTTGGAAACGTCTTCGTTATCGATTTCAATTCGTTCGATCTTATCGAGTTTTTTAATTAAAGACTGTGCAAAAGAAGCCTTCGTAGCACTCGCCCGGAACCGGTTGATGTTATCTTCCATCTGTTTGATTTCGGCATCTTGGTTTTTCTTGGCTTGGGTTAGTTTTTCTTTACGCTCTTTACTTAACTCCAAATATTTGGTATAATTGGCTTTATAATCGTCAACTTTTTTATTATTAATATCGAAAGTTCGGTTACAAACTGAGGTCATGAATTGCTTATCGTGACTCACCAAAACGATTGCACCAGGATAATCCTTCAAAAATTCTTCTAACCAGATGATCGATTCCATATCGAGGTGGTTGGTCGGCTCATCGAGAAGCATCAAATCGTTTTTCTGAAGAAGAAGTTTGGCCAATTCAATTCTCATTCGCCAACCTCCGGAAAACTCGTCAGTGATTTTTCGGAAATCATCTGCTTTAAAACCTAATCCCAGCAATACTTTTTCTACATCGCCTTCCAAATTATAAGCGTCATGATGCATCAAAAGATCATTCAACTCGGTCATTCTGTGGATCAGATTTTCATAGGAATCGCTTTCGTAGTCGGTTCTGGTCACCAATTGATGATTCACCTCATCAAGCTCATTTTTCATGGCATTAATTTGCTCAAAAGCCTGCAAAGTTTCGTCCCACACGGTTCGACCTTTCACAAAATCAAGATCTTGTTTTAGAAATCCGATGGTGATATTTCCTTCTGGAACAATGCTACCTTCGTAGAAATTGATTTCTCCGGTAAGCATTTTCAACAAAGTAGATTTTCCGGCTCCGTTTTTACCAACCAAACCGATTTTATCGTCTTTTTTAATGGTAAAATTCACATTTTGAAAGAGATAATTCCCTGAGTGATGAAGACCTAAGCCCTGAACTGACAACATATATATTAAGCAATTAGAAATGAGTATTTTCGAGCGGCAAAAGTACGGAAACTTATTGAATTGCTCTATTTTTCGACGCCAGAGAAATATTGTCGAAGGATGAAGCATTTTTTTTAACTTTAATGCGCTTTAAAATCATTAAAATGAAAAAAATTTCTGCCTTCCTTTTATTGCTAATGAATTTATGGATTCATGCGCAACAATTGAATGTGATGACTTTCAACATCCGGCTTTCTGTAGAATCTGATCAAGAAAATTCTTGGAATAACCGAAAAAATGATGTTTTACAACTGCTCGACTATTATCATCCTGATATTTTCGGGGTTCAAGAGGCTGTTCCGCAACAAATGACCGACTTGAAAAACGGTTTAAAAAACTATAATTCTGTAGGAGTGGGTCGTGATGACGGCGCCAATAAAGGCGAATATTCTGCAATTTTTTATGACGAAACCCAACTTCAAGTTCTGCAATCAGGAACTTTTTGGTTGAGTGAAACCCCGGAAAAGCCATCGAAAGGTTGGGATGCGGCTTACAATAGAGTTTGCACTTATGCTTTATTTAAAATGAAAAAAGGCAGTAAAAAATTCTGGGCGTTTAATGTTCATTTCGATCACGTGGGAAATGTGGCAAGAGCGAATTCGGCGAAATTAATTCTGGAAAAAATAAATCAGTTTAATACCAAAAATCTTCCTGTTGTTCTTACCGGAGATTTTAATTTAACGGATGAAACCACCCCAATAAAAATACTTTCTGAGCAGCTTTCCAACACGTATTATCATTCCAAAAAGCCACATTACGGCCCTAACGGAACTTTCACTGCATTCGATACCAATAGCATTCCTAAAGAAAGGATTGATTATATTTTCGTGAAAAACTTCGATTGCGAAACACTTCGCACCATCAATGACAGACGGGAAAACTTGTTGTATCCTTCGGATCATTTTCCGGTTCTGGCTGAACTGAAATTTAGATAAAAAAATCCATCAGATGACTCCGATGGATAAACACAAATGATGAAAAAAAAATTATTCTTCAGCCATAAATGGATCAAGAATAAAGCAAAGAAAAATAATATAATTGACATAGCAAAATCTAATCCTTCTTATTTTCTCAAAATAACGCATTTGCACTGATAATCAGACCAATAAAAATAGTCTCTTTCTAATTTAATCTTAAATTCCAAGAGAAACTCTAACATTTTTTAGTAATTTAACATTCTTAGGAAATCAAATAATAATAAAAAAAAGATCTGCCGGAAAAACCGACAGACCTTCTCTTTATATAACAACATAATCTAGTACACTCTAAGCCCAGCTCTTGGTCCAGAAGTACTGGTAATTGCTTGCATTCTTGCTTTCTGACCTGCAGAGAACATATACATTGCAGCATCATCCACATAATCCATATAGTTCATGAATTGGATTGATCTGTTTACACCTCCACAAAGGTCATACTGAGGATAAGTTGGTTTTCCGAAGTTTTTGTCCTGTTGTGTTGGAGTATCATCTACATAATCGGTAGCACAGTTTCCATCGCCCCAAATGTGACGCAAATTCAGATAATGTCCTACTTCGTGAGTAGCAGTTCTTCCTAAGTTATATGGTGCAGAAGAAGTATTACCAAAGTATTTAGCAGCAATTACTACCCCATCGTTCCAAAGCCCCGCAGATTCTGGAAATGTTGCATAACCCAAAACACCTCCCATGTCTCCAACAACCCAAATATTAAAATAACTAGCTGGTTGATAAGCATCTTGACCTTTAGATGAAGATTTTTTCATCGCATCATTGGTTCTCCAAGATCTAACTGTGGTCGATTTACGTACAACACGATCCAATCTGAATCTGATTTTGGTATCACCAGCTGCAACAGAAGCAAACTCCGCAGGAATGTTGGTAACATCTGCATTGGTTCCGCCGTAATCTTTATTTAAAGTAGCAATTTGAGAAGCGATTTGTGCATCAGAAATATTCTCAGCAGAAGTTCTGTACAAGACATTCACCACCACAGGAATTTCTACAGTTCCGTCTGCCAATACTTTTCCAAGCGACAAGTCAGTAGCAAATTGCTTGGTAAATCTTTCGTTTTCGGTAAATTTCGCCATCAACTCAGGATTTGTCGCCAAAGCTTCTTTTCTAATATCTTCCGAAGGACAACCTCTTAAGGCAATCGCTCCATTAGAACTTGCAGTTAAACCATCATTTCCTTCTTGGTTGAGCAGCTGATCATCACCTGCATTACACGCAGCAAGCATTGACAAAGCAAATGCTCCCATTAACAATTTTTTCATAGTCTAAAATTTTAATTTTGAAGAAGCGAATTTATAGAGTTGAAAATTACTGTGCAATAGATTTTCAACAAACAAATCAATTATTTTGGTAAAAAATATTTAAATAAATGAATTACAGATTATTAATTTTTAAACAAATATGTTATTTGTATTAATTATAATCAATTTGAACACTTAAAAATAATTACATAAAACTTATTAATATTAAAATTTACATTAAAATAACCTAATAAATACCAAACATTACTAAAAATTCAATAAAAAAAAAGCAACCGTTTCCGATTGCTTCTTTTTACTATCAATATTTAAAAATTTATTCAATTGGCCTGAAAACAAGCCCTGTTTCCTCAAAATAATCAAGGGTAATTCGGTCACCATCATTTACGGTTCCGGCAAGAATTTCTTTAGACAATTTATTTAAAACCTCTTGCTGCAACACTCTTTTCAGCGGTCTCGCACCGAAACTTGGGTCATAACCCTTATTGGTGATATAATCAATAGCATCCTCAGTTGCGGTCATATAAATGCCACGCCTCTCAAGCATTTCATTGAAACCACGAAGTTGAAAATGTACGATTTTTCCAATTTCTTTTTTGTTCAAAGGCTGGAAAAGCACGGTCTCATCAATCCTGTTCAGGAATTCCGGTCTTAAAGTTTGTTTCAAGAGCGTGAAAACTTCGTCTTTGGTTTTATCTACGATTTCTTCAACATTATCATCGGTAATATTTTCAAAATTTTCCTGAATCAAATGCGATCCTAAATTGGAAGTCATGATAATAATTGAATTCTTGAAATTCACCACTCTTCCTTTGTTATCCGTCAATCTTCCATCATCCAAAACCTGCAACAAAGTATTGAAAACATCCGGATGCGCTTTCTCGATTTCATCTAAAAGCACCACAGAATAAGGTCTTCTGCGAACCGCTTCGGTCAATTGACCACCTTCATCGTAACCCACATATCCCGGAGGAGCACCCACCAAACGGGAAACAGAATGTCTTTCCTGATACTCGCTCATATCAATTCGGGTCATATTATTTTCATCATCAAAAAGAAACTCTGCCAAAGCCTTCGCCAATTCGGTTTTCCCAACTCCGGTAGTTCCTAAAAACAAGAAACTTCCGATTGGTTTTTTTTCATCATTAAGACCCGCTCTGTTTCTACGAATCGCATCCGCGACGGAGGTAATCGCTTCTTCTTGACCAACAACTCTTTTATGAAGTTCATCTTCCAAATGAAGGAGTTTTTCTCTCTCAGATTGCAGAAGTTTCGTCACCGGAATTCCAGTCCATTTTGAAATAACTTCCGATATATTTTCCGCCGTAACCTCTTCTTTAATCAACTCATTTTCATTATTTTGCATCTCAAGTTCCAACTTCTGAAGCTCCTCTTCTTTTTCGCGGAGTTTTCCGTACTGAATTTCAGCAACTTTAGCATAATCACCCACTCTAGAAGCTCTTTCGGCTTCTAATTTTAAAGCTTCAATGTCTTTTTTAATATGAGTTAAATCCTCAGATTTTTGTTTTTCTTTCAGCCATTTTGCATTAATTTCGTTTCGTTGCTCCTGGATTTTGGAAATATCTTCTTTTAAATGGTTTACTTTTATTTCATTTCCTTCTCTCGAAATTGCAGCAAGTTCAATTTCCATTTGCATCAATTTTCGGTCGAGAACATCAAGTTCTTCAGGTTTTGAATTGATTTCCATTCGGAGCTTCGCGGAAGCTTCATCAATCAGGTCAATCGCTTTATCCGGAAGAAAACGATCGGAAATATAGCGCTGAGATTGCTCTACCGCAGCAATAATCGCCTCATCTTTGATTCGAACTTTATGATGCGCTTCATATTTATCTTTAATTCCACGCAAAATCGAAATTGCAGATTCGGTATCCGGTTCTTCCACCATCACCTTTTGGAAACGTCTTTCGAGGGCTTTATCTTTTTCAAAATATTTTTGATATTCATTTAAAGTCGTTGCGCCAATCGCTCTCAATTCACCTCTCGCCAATGCAGGTTTCAGAATATTTGCAGCATCCATCGCTCCTTCTCCGCCACCAGCTCCGACTAAAGTATGAATTTCATCAATAAAAAGAATGATTTGTCCGTCGGATTTGATCACTTCATTCACCACAGATTTTAATCTTTCCTCGAATTCACCTTTGTATTTTGCGCCAGCAATTAATGCTCCCATATCCAAAGAATATAAAGTTTTATCTTGAAGATTTTCAGGGATATCTCCGGAAATAATTCGATGAGCAATCCCTTCAGCAATCGCGGTTTTACCAACACCTGGTTCACCAATCAGGATCGGATTATTCTTGGTTCTTCGCGATAAAATCTGCAAAACTCTTCGGATTTCTTCATCACGACCAATTACCGGATCGAGCTTTCCTTCCGCTGCGAGTTCGTTGAAGTTTTTCGCATATTTATTCAAACTTTGATAGGTTTCTTCAGAACTTGCGGAAGTTGCTTTAGAACCTTTTCGGATTTCACCGATCGCCATTTCCAAGCCTTTTTTGGTAACTCCCATATCTTTCAGCATTTTCGAAACATCCGAATTCACGTCGAATAACGAAAGCCAAAGATGCTCAATGGTCACAAATTCGTCACCCATTTTTTTAGCAACATTCGGCGCATCGAGCAAAACACGGTTCGCCGATTGCGAAAGATAAATGTTTCCGCCTTCAACTTTAGGCAGTTTTTCAAGATTTTCGCGGTTTCTTTCTCTTACTAAAGCAAGTTCCGCTTCTGATTTTTTCAATAAAAATTCAGAAATATTTTCATCTACCTGAAAAATTCCTTCAAGTAAATGTTGAGGTTCAATACTCTGGTTGCCAAATTCCATCGCGATTTGTTGCGCTTTCTGAATGGCTTCCTGTGATTTTACAGTATATTGATTTAAGTTCATCTTAATATTTTTTTTTCGTTTAAAAGATATTAAGAACCCATACAAATTTACGAATTCTTAATATCGTTATCAATCATTTTTTTAATCGAAACACAAATCGCAAAAACCATTCTCAAACCAAATTTTCTTATTTTTAAAGACAAATTTTCCGAAACAAACATTTGAAAACTAAGTATTTAAGTCAAAATTTCCGAAAACACAGGAAAACGAAATTCAATTGTAGACAAAAAGTTCTTTATTTTGAATTTCACTTCAATTTCATTTGAAACCCGCAATTTTCAAAACGTCTTTTTTACCATTAAAAATTAAGTATATTTGTTTAAATCAGATTTTTTTAAGTTTTAGACTAAAATATGCATCATTTTCATCAATTAAAAACCACCAAAGTAGCGAAGAAAACGAATGATTCGGTGAATATCGCTTTCGAAATTCCACAGAATCTAAGACACGAATTTTCGTTCAAACAAGGACAATATTTGAATGTAAGATTTGTTTTTGGGGAAGAAGATTTGCGCCGTTCGTATTCAATTGTGAACGCTCCCACCGAAGGAAACACTACCTTGGAAATTCTCGTAAAACATTTGGAAAATGGTAAAGTTTCCACTTTTCTCAACCAAGAATTAAAATCCGGTGATACGGTAGAAGTTTCCGCACCAATGGGACATTTTTACACGCATTATCATCCTTCTAATGAAAAAACATATGTGGGAATCGCAGCAGGTAGCGGGATATCACCGGTGCTGTCTAACTTAAAGGAAGCTCTTTACCAAGAACCGAAAAGCAAAGCATTTTTATTTTTCAGCAATAAAAGTGTGAACGACATTATTTTCAAAAAAGAAATTGACGAACTGGTACAAAAATTCGAAGGAAGACTAAAAGTTATTTATTTGCTTTCGCGCGAAAAACACTTTGAAGATGAGCTTTTTGAAGGAAGAATCTCCTCAGAAAAACTGAATCTTTTACTAGAAAAATTCACGGATATTCCAACTCAGGAAGCAACCTATTTTATTTGTGGACCCGCAGAAATGATCAAGGACGTTGCCGAATTTCTAAAAAAAGGCAAAAAAGTTCCCTCGTTGCAAATCATGTACGAATATTACGCTGCTCCAGATGACGATGAAAATGCCGAAATGAGCGATGAATTCAAATCAATTCCGAATATCGAAAGCATGGTAACTTTAATCATCGATGACGACGAATATTCTTTCCACCTGAATTCAAAGAAAAAAAGCATTTTAGATCAGGCGCTGAATGACAAATTACCAGTTCCGTTCGCTTGCAAAGGCGGAGTTTGCTGTACTTGCAAAGCGCAAGTGATGGAAGGTGAAGTTTTCATGGAGAAAAATTTCGCGCTAACCGAAGACGAAGTAGCAAGAGGCTTTGTACTGACTTGCCAATGTCACCCAACAACGAATGTGGTGATGCTGAATTACGACGTTTAACACAATCCGTAACGGATTAAAAAATACTCATTATGGCACAATGGAAATTTGCTAAAGCAATCAACGAAAATGAAGAATTCAAGATTGACGGAATCAACATCTGGAACCATTATTGGCATTGCGTTGACAAAAAAGTAGAAGTAAAAGGACCTTACGAAGGAAATGTTTATTTCTTCAAAGAATACCAAATCGAAAGCAACGACAAAACCATCAATTTTGTTGCAGGAGAATTCATCGATTCCAAAGTGGGAATTTATCTTAAAGATGATTTGAGCGACACCAAACTTTGATTTAAAATTTAATTAAAAAACACGCATCCGCGGTGAAATATGGAACATTTAGAAAAATTTTTAGCCTACGTACAGGCAGAAAACAAGGTAGAACCGAAAGACGTGATGCCCGATGATTACCGAAAACTTTTAGTTCGGCAAATTTCTCAACACGCCCATTCCGAAATTGTGGGAATGCTTCCAGAAGCCAACTGGATCACGAGAGCGCCTTCTTTGAGAAGAAAAATGGCACTTTTGGCAAAAATTCAAGATGAAGCCGGACACGGACTTTATTTATATGCCGCTACCGAAACTTTAAATAATGGAGAAATCGCTGCAGACCGCGATTCTACTTATAACGACATGCTTTCCGGAAAGGCAAAATATTCTAGTATTTTCAATTATCCGGCGCTTTCTTGGGCAGATATCGGCGCAATCGGCTGGTTGGTTGATGGCGCAGCGATTATGAACCAAGTCATGTTGATGGGAAATTCTTACGGTCCATATTCCAGAGCAATGGTGAGGATTTGCAAAGAAGAATCTTTCCACCAAAGACAAGGTTATGAAATCTTGATGACACTTTGTCGCGGAACCAAAGAGCAGAAAGATTTAGCACAAGAAGCCTTAAACCGTTTCTGGTGGCCGGCTTTGATGATGTTCGGCCCGAATGACGACGCTTCTCCAAACTCACAAAAATCAATGAATTACCGAGTGAAACGCGAAAGCAACGATTCTTTAAGACAAAGATTCATCGATGTGACCGTTCCTCAAGCAGAATTTTTAGGTTTAAAAGTCCCTGATGAAAATTTAAAATGGAATGAAGAAACACAACATTATGATTTCGGCGAATTACCTTGGGATGAATTCATGGAAGTTTTGAAAGGAAACGGTCCTTGCAACAAAAAACGCTTGGAAACGAAAAGAAAAGCACAGCGCGAACATTCATGGGTAAAAGAAGCGGCAATGGCGTATGCTTCTAAAATGAAGAATGAGCCTATAAATAATAATAATTAATTCTCAAATTAACACATTCCCAAATTCTCAAATTAAAAATATGATTTGGCAAGGACGTTTCGACGGTGATGATCCGCTATATCACCGGGTTTTTCAAAGAGTTTCTTTGGAAGATAATTACAACAATATTTCGGAAAACGATTTTATTCTCCACGGCTTTGCCGTTGACGAGGGCGTGAAAAGAAACAAAGGAAGAGTCGGCGCAAAAGACGCTCCCGATATCATCAGAAAAAACGCTGCCAATTTTCCGGTGGTCAATCCTGAATTTATTTTAAAAGATTTTGGGAATGTCACTTGTGAAGATGGAAATTTAGAGCAATCACAAACAGAACTTGCCAATAAAGTCGCGGAAGTTTTAAAAAGAAAAGGAAAATCTATTGTTTTCGGTGGTGGTCACGAAGTAACTTTCGCACACTATTCCGGAATTAAAAGGGTTTTTTCTGATAAAAAAATAGGAATCATTAATATTGATGCGCATTTCGATAATCGAGATATCGATCCCAAAGTGGGCGCAAGTTCTGGAACCGGATTCTGGCAAATTGCACAAGAAGGGAAAATTCATTCGCTCCATATCGGAATCCAGAGAAATTCAAATACGCTAAAACTTTTCGATACAGCCCATCAATTTGGAATGAAATATCTATTGGCAGACGAACTCTTCTTTGAAAACCTTCCCAATATTTACCAAAAAATCGATGATTTTATTGCCGAAGCGGATGTTTTATATCTTACCATTTGTATGGATGTTTTCAACGCAGCTATCGCTCCGGGAGTTTCAGCCACCGCTTACAACGGAATAATGGTGGATCCAACTTTTATACACTGGTTCAGACACATTCTAAAAAACAAAAAACTCATCGCAATGGATATTGCGGAAGTAAATCCAAGCCTAGACATCGCCGAAAGAACCGCTAGATTGGCTGCAAGCTTAGGGAATGAATGGTTGATGATTTAAAATATGATTTTAGTAAAAATCACATTTCTAATACAATCAGAACATTATTCTTACTTTTCTAATAAATTAGCCAACACACAACGAAGCATAAATAATTTACAACAGCAACCACTTCAATAAAATATATTATATTAGCATATAAAATTCTTCTGAAAAGAGTGAGACCTGCGAATAATTATTTATTAAAAATGGTAAAAAAAATCATAGATGATAAAGAATTTTATATATTTGCACCAATTAACAATTAATTAAAAATAAATTACTATGTCAGACATTGCATCAAGAGTAAAAGCTATTATCGCTGATAAACTCGACGTTGAGGAAACAGAAGTAACTCCAGAAGCAAGCTTCACAAACGATCTAGGAGCAGATTCTTTGGATACTGTAGAATTAATCATGGAATTTGAAAAAGAATTTAACATTCAAATCCCTGATGATCAAGCAGAAAAAATTACAACTGTAGGACACGCTATTACTTACATCGAAGAAGTAGTGAACAAATAATATTCTATTAACAAGAATCAGAAAAATTTATGGAATTAAAAAGAGTAGTAGTTACTGGTTTCGGAGCCATTACACCAATCGGAAATAATGCTAAGGATTACTGGGAAAACCTTGTAAAAGGTGAGAGCGGTGCTGCTCCTATTACTCTTTTTGATGCCACAAACTTCAAAACCAAATTCGCCTGCGAAGTAAAAAATTTCAATCCTCTAGATCACTTCGATAAAAAAGAAGCTAAAAAAATGGATCGAAATACCCAATTGGGAATCGTGGCCGCTCGTGAAGCTGTAGAACATTCCGGAATTATTTCGGATGATCTAGACAAAAACAGAGTCGGAGTAATTTGGGGTTCAGGTATTGGAGGTCTAGAAACTTTCGAAACCGAAGTCTTGGGTTGGGCAAATACTGAAATTCCCCGTTTCAACCCTTTCTTTATTCCTAAAATGATTGCGGACATTACCGGAGGGCAAATTTCTATTGAATACGGCTTCCATGGTCCGAACTACACCACCGTTTCTGCATGTGCTTCTTCTGCCAACGCACTTATCGACGCCAAAATGCTTATCCAATTAGGTAAAGCTGATGTGATCGTTTGCGGAGGTTCCGAGGCAGCAGTTACTGCAAGTGGCGTAGGTGGTTTCAATGCCATGATGGCACTTTCTACCAGAAATGATGATCCTAAAACCGCTTCAAGACCTTTCGATAAAGACCGTGATGGTTTTGTACTAGGCGAAGGTGCAGGATCAATTATCTTGGAAGAATATGAACACGCAAAAAAACGCGGTGCAACAATCTATGCCGAGTTGAAAGGCGGTGGAATGAGCGCTGATGCGTATCACATGACGGCTCCACACCCTGAAGGTTTGGGTGCTTACTTGGTAATGAAAAATTGTTTAGAAGACGCAGGTGTAACGACCAACGAAGTAGATCACATCAATATGCATGGTACTTCTACTCCATTGGGCGACATCGCTGAATCTAATGCAATTTCCAAATTATTGGGCGATCATGCGTATGACATCCAGATTAACTCTACCAAATCGATGACCGGTCACCTATTAGGTGCTGCTGGAGTAATCGAAGCAATTGCTGCCATAAACACTATTATCCACGACATTGTTCCTCCTACCATCAATCATTTTACTGATGATGAAAAAATCGACAGCCGTCTCAATTTCACTTTCCATCATGCAGTGAAAAAAGAAGTGAAAGTTGCTATGAGCAATACTTTCGGCTTTGGTGGACACAACGCTTGTGTACTTTTCTCCAAAATCTAAAGTAGAAATACAATGGAGTTAAAGAAATATTTTCCTAACTTCCTAGTCAACAGAAAAAAAAACCTTTCGGAAAAAGATTATTATCTGAGCAATGAAATCAGTAAGATTACTGGTTGCAATGTACAGAATATCAGCCTTTACCGCGAAGCTTTCTCTTTAAAAAATGCTTCTAAAAAACAAGCCAAAAATTATGAAAGGCTAGAGTTTTTAGGGGATTCGGTTTTGGGAGCAATTATCTCTTGTCACTTATTTTCAACTTATCCGGAAGCCAACGAAGGCTATCTCACACAGATGAAATCGAAAATTGTGAACAGAAAAAACCTTAATAAACTTGGGGAAGAACTTTCGTTGACAAAATTTCTACAGAATGAAACGGCCACTACACTCAGCGAAAACATCGCAGGAAATCTTTTCGAGGCTTTAATTGGTGCGCTGTATTTGGATGTGGATTACGAAACCTGTAAAAAGGTAGTTTTGGAAAGGCTTTTAACACCTTCTGAAATTAATAAATTGGAAAATAAAATAGTGAGTTACAAAGGCTTGCTACTGGAATGGAGCCAAAAGAAAAAACTCATCCTAAGATACGAAACTTGCGAAGAAATGCAGCCCAATAAAAGCCTTGTATTCCGCAGTCATGTATGGTTGGATAATGAGAAAATTTCAAACGCTACCGAAACTTCCAAGAAAAAGGCAGAAGAAAAAGCCGCTCAAAGAGCATTCTATATTTTAAACAAAAAACAAAGCATCATTGAAAACCCAAAAGATACTGCTTGATATTGAAAACGATGATGAAAACATCTCGTTAGGTCTGGTAAGGCTGGCTAAAGAAATCCCGCAACACGAGCTTTTCTATCACCTCAATACAATCAATTCTTTTAATTTCAGCCGCATCGATGACCTTGTTTACCACGGAAATTATTTTGAATATCACTTTCCGAGATTTCAGGCTTTTCACTCTGATTCCAAGATTTGTATTCACTTTATTGCCAATAAATGCTGCAATTCCAAGCAGAAGAAAATCTCCACAGAACTCTTCTCAGAAGAGCTCGAAAATAAATATCTGCTCGATCATTTTCAAGATGTTGATTATATCATCAAAACATCGGAGCCATTTGATGATTTTTCCTTAATTTTGCTCCCGGAAAATCTTATGTTTCAAATACAAGATTTTACCCTCAGTTCCGAAGAGGAACTTTACCACATATTTCAATATTATGAATAAATATTTAAAAAAGACAAAAATCATTGCCACCTTAGGCCCTGCTTCATCCGATAAAGAAACAATGTTGCAACTGATACAGGCAGGTGTAGATGTTTTCAGAATAAATTTCTCGCACGCAGATTACGATTTAGTAAAGAAAAATGTAAATGCCATCCGCGAACTTAACCAAGAATATGGTTATTCAGTTGGTATTCTCGGGGATTTACAAGGTCCGAAACTTCGTGTTGGAGTTGTAAAGGAAGGTTCTTACCTCAATCCTGGTGATATCCTAACCTTCACCAACGAAAAAATCGAAGGAGATTCTACTAGAGTTTACATGACTTATCAGCAGTTTCCACAAGATGTGAAAGCTGGTGAAAGAATTCTCATCGACGATGGTAAACTGGTTTTGGAAGTAATCGAAACCAACAACGTTGATACCGTAAAAGCGAAAACCATTCAAGGGGGACCTTTGAGTTCTAAGAAAGGAGTAAACCTTCCGAACACCAATGTTTCGTTGCCTGCACTTACCGAAAAAGATATTGAAGATGCGAACTTCATGCTCGATTTAGAACTCGACTGGATCGCTCTTTCGTTCGTTAGACACGCACAAGACATCATCGATTTGAAAGAATTGATGAAAAAACACCCAACCAACAAACACAAAACCCCAATTATTGCGAAAATTGAAAAACCGGAAGGGGTGAAAAATATCGAGCAAATCTTGCTAGAATGTGACGGCTTGATGGTTGCTAGAGGAGACTTGGGTGTGGAAGTTCCGATGGAAGAAGTTCCGGCAATTCAGAAAAATTTAGTAGCAATTGCAAGAAAATATGCAAAACCGGTAATTATCGCTACTCAAATGATGGAAACCATGATTAATAGCCTTACGCCAACCAGAGCGGAGGTGAATGACGTGGCAAACTCGGTACTCGACGGTGCGGATGCAGTAATGCTTTCTGGGGAAACTTCTGTTGGAAAATATCCTGTAGATGTAGTAGCCAACATGTCGAAAATCGTAAAAAATATCGAGCAAACTCATTTTTACCAAAACAAAAACGCTCCAATTGAGCACGAATTCAATTGTGTTGACGAGCGTTTCATTACCAACCGTGTATGTTTGGCAGCAGTGAGAATCGCAAAAACAACCAATGTAGAAGCAATTATCACGTTGACCTACTCAGGATATACGGCTTTTCAAATTTCAGCGCACAGACCTAATTCCAACATCATCGTATTCTCTTCAAACAAACGAGTGCTTACGATGTTGAACTTACTTTGGGGAGTTCGTGCATTCCACTATGATATGCAGAAATCTACCGACGAAACGATTATTCAGGTGAATATGCTGACTCATACAAAAGGTTACGTGGAACAAGGTGATTTCGTGATCAACCTCAACGCAACACCGGCTTATGAAGGTGGTAAAACCAATACTTTAAGATTGACAACGATTTAATAAAAATCGGTAAAGATAATTGAGCCCGCCTATTTGGTGGGCTTTTTTTATGGTCGGTTGTGGTCCTCTACCCAAGCAATGCATTAAAATAATCCATCGATGCGGTTCTATCCTCCATTTTTGGGGTTCCAGACCTCATTTTTGAGGTTCCAAGCCCCAAAAATGAGGCTTTGAACCTCATTTTTGGGGTTCCGAGCCTCATCTTTGAGGTTCAAAGCCTCATTTTTGGGGCTTGGGACCTCATCATCGCACTTCAGAACCGCAATTTTGGGGTCGAGAACCTCAATTTTCCACAAAAAAATCCGCTCAGAAAACTCTGAACGGATTTTTTTATTGCAATACGCTTTATGCTGTACGCCGTAAGCTTAGCGCCTACTGCCTATAGCTTAGCGCGCGATGATTTACATCATTCCCGGCATTCCGCCTCCCATTGGCATTGCTGGTTCGTCTTTTTTCACCTCAGTGATAACACATTCTGTAGTCAACAACATTCCGGAAACGGAAGCTGCGTTTTCTAAAGCCACTCTGGTTACTTTAGTTGGGTCGATAATTCCAGCTTCAAGCATGTTTACATACTCATCAGTTTTTGCATTGAAACCAAAATCTCCAGTTCCTTCAGCAACTTTCGCTACAATTACAGAACCTTCGCCACCTGCGTTGGCTACGATTTGTCTTAATGGTTCTTCGATCGCTCTTTTAACGATTTTAATCCCAGTAGATTCATCTTGATTAGCTCCTGTAAGGTTTTCTAATGCAGAAATTGCTCTAACCAAAGCAACACCACCACCAGCAACGATTCCTTCTTCTACTGCTGCTCTTGTAGCGTGCAATGCATCATCAACACGGTCTTTTTTCTCTTTCATTTCCACTTCAGACGCAGCTCCTACATAAAGTACAGCAACTCCACCGGCCAATTTCGCCAATCTTTCTTGAAGTTTTTCTTTATCGTAATCAGAAGTTGTAGATTCCATTTGTGCTTTGATTTGTGCTACTCTACCTTTGATTTGAGCATCATCACCAGCACCGTTTACGATGGTTGTATTGTCTTTATCAATAACGATTTTTTCTGCAGTTCCTAGCATTTCCAAAGTAGCGTTTTCCATAGTGAAACCTCTTTCTTCAGAAATTACTTGACCTCCTGTTAAAATGGCGATGTCTTCCAACATTGCTTTTCTTCTGTCACCAAATCCTGGAGCTTTTACCGCAGCGATTTTCAATGAACCTCTTAGTTTGTTTACTACCAAAGTTGCTAAAGCTTCACCTTCTACTTCTTCAGAAATAATTAATAGAGATTTTCCTGCTTGTGCAACGGGCTCTAAAACTGGCAACAATTCTTTCATTGATGAGATTTTTTTCTCAACCAAAAGAATATATGGATTTTCAAGTTCAGCAATCATTTTCTCAGGATTGGTAACGAAGTAAGGTGATTGGTAACCTCTGTCGAATTGCATTCCTTCTACTACATCTACAGTAGTATCAGTACCTTTCGCTTCTTCAACGGTGATTACACCTTCTTTTCCAACTTTTCCGAAAGCTTCAGCGATTAATGTCCCGATAGTATCGTCGTTGTTTGCAGAAATCGAAGCTACTTGCTTAATTTTTTCAGAAGAATCTCCAACTGCCTGAGACTGAGATTTAAGATTTTCAACTACTGCAATAACTGCTTTGTCGATACCTCTTTTCAAATCCATTGGATTTGCTCCTGCAGCAACGTTTTTCAATCCTTCACGAACGATTGCTTGTGCAAGAACTGTCGCAGTTGTAGTACCGTCACCGGCAATATCATTGGTTTTAGAAGCAACTTCTTTCACCATTTGAGCACCCATGTTTTCAACACGATCTTCTAACTCAATTTCTTTTGCTACGGAAACTCCATCTTTAGTAACGTGTGGTGCACCGAAAGATTTTTCGATCACAACGTTACGACCTTTAGGACCTAAAGTCACTTTTACTGCATTCGCTAATGCATCAACACCTCTTTTCAGTGCGTCTCTTGATTCGATATCGAATTTTATTTCTTTTGCCATTTTTTGCTGTATTAATGTATGATGTACAAAGTAATATGTACTATTTTTTAAATTTAATTTGTTCGAGAAATTCGTAAAAAATTAGTGGAATTCGCACAAAAACTTACCCCAAAATTCCGAATAAGTCGTTTTCTTTTACGATTAAATAATCTTTTCCATCTAATTTCAATTCGGTTCCTGCATATTTTCCGTAAAGAACTTTATCGCCCACTTTTACAGTCATTGGCTCGTCTGCTTTTCCGTTTCCGACAGCGACTACTGTTCCTTCTTGTGGTTTTTCTTTTGCTGTATCTGGAATGATGATTCCTGAAGCGGTGGTAGTTTCTGCAACATTCGGTTCAACAAGAACTCGGTCTGCTAATGGTTTGAAATTTACTGACATATTTTTTAGGGTTTAAATTATTAATGTACAACCGTCTTTTCTCCAAAACGATGCCAACGAAAGCAAACTGCAAAACTGTCATTTAAAAAATAAAGGTTGTGCAATTTTGGCAGAAAAAAAAGTCATTCAGTAATTTGAATGACTTTCATTTATTGTTTTAATTTTTCTTTCCAGCGGCCTGCATCGGGTTTACTTTTCCTTGTGCAGCTCCTCGTGCAGCTTCTCCTTTTTTCTGTTTGAAAACTTCAAATTTAGAAGTCGGTTCAGGAATTTCACCCCAGAAATTGTTGGAAGTATCGATATCCGCGGTTTCTCTCATCGGATCGAGTTGGATGGATTTCAACTTCTTATCAAAATAATAAGTTTTTGAAATGTTTTGTTCATTTTTTCTCCAAATTTGCGCGGAAGATTTATCATTCAATTTGGTACCATCTTCAAAAGTAAATTCAAGAATAATCGGCATCACCAAACCTCCTTTGTTGCTGAAATCAATTTGATAAGCATAAATATTCTGTAATTTCGACTTCTCGCTGGCAGGTATTTTTTCCAAATTATCCACTTTCAAAGTGTATTTTTTGGCATCATCTACCTTTTCCATTCCACGGTTGTATCTCCAATAAAAATCTTGAGTTTCTTTGTCTTTATCGGTATAAAACTGAATATTTTTATCGTTTTTATTTCGGATTTTCGAGATATCTTCGAAGTCATTTTGCTGTGGTTGATCTACAGTATAACTAATCTCGCGGGTTTTAGGTTCGATATCCAAATTTGGTGAAGCCACGGTCACTTTATCGATAGAAATATCCACTGGATCGATTCCGTAGAACCAACCTCTCCAGAACCAATCGAGGTTTTCGGCACTTGCATCATTCATCGTTCTGAAGAAATCTGCAGGTTCCGGATGTTTGAACGCCCATCTTTTCGCATAGGTTTTAAATGCTTTATCGAAAAGTTCACGTCCCATAATGGTTTCTCTCAAAATATTCAACCCTGTAGCTGGTTTTGAATAGGCATTCGGACCAAATTGAATGATATTTTCTGAGTTGGTCATAATCGGTTCCAGCTGATCTTTTGGCAATTTCATATAATCAACAATCGTGTGAGCTGGTCCTCTTCTTGAAGGGAATTTGTTGTCCCATTTTTCTTCCGTTAAATATTCCACAAAAGTGTTCAACCCTTCATCCATCCAGCTCCATTGTCTTTCGTCAGAGTTGATGATCATTGGGAAGAAATTATGTCCAACTTCGTGAATGATCACGCCGATCATTCCGTTTTTAATTCCTTCGGAATAAGTTCCGTCTTTTTCGGTTCTTCCGTAATTAAAGCAAATCATCGGATATTCCATTCCGTTCGCAGCTTCGATGGATTGCGCAACGGGATAAGGATAAGGAACGGTAAATTCTGAATAGGTTTTGATGGTATGTGCAACTGCTCTTGTTGAGAATTTTCTGTAAAGATTGTAGGCTTCTTTCGGATACAAACTCATCGCCATCACCTGATTGTTGTTTTCAGGAATTACGACTTTCATAGCATCCCAAACAAATTTTCTGGAAGAAGTCCATGCAAAATCTCTTACATTTTCTGCTTCGAAAACCCAAGTTTTTCTTTGTTTTGATTTATTCTTTTCCGCTTTTTTAGCTTCATCTAAAGTTACAATTTCTATAGGTTCAGAAGAACTTTGAGCTTGCTTCCATCTTGCCAATTGCGCTGAAGAAAGCACTTGATCATAATTTTTTCCAACTCCTGTTGAAGCCACAATATGATCTGCTGGAACATTCATCGTCACTTTATAATTTCCGAAAACCAAAGCAAACTCTCCTCTTCCAGTGAACTGATTATTTTGCCAACCTTTGAAATCACTATACACACACATTCTTGGAAACCATTGGGTAATGGTGTAAAGATCGTTTCCATCTTCCGCAAAGTTTTCATAACCACCTCTTCCGCCCATCACGATACGGTTCGGGATGTTATAATTCCAATTGATTTTAAAAACAAATTTTTCGCCTTTCTTCAGTATTTTAGGCAAATCAATTCTCATCATGGTTTTATTCACGATGTATTTCAAAGGATTGCCGGAAGCATCGGTTACTTTCTCCAAATTCACGCCATAACCATTGTCATTTGCTGGCAACTCACTTGTTTTGAGATGTTCCGTAGTCGTTTGTCTAGGAATTTTGGATTCAGAATCATAGCCTGCATTTTTTACAGATGATTGTTCATTTTCATCCAATTGCAACCAAAGATATTCTAAATCGTCGGGAGAATTATTGTAATAAGTTACCGTTTCTGACCCCTTCAAATTTCTTTTATCTTCATCCAGATAAGCATCAATTTGATAATCTGCTCGGTTTTGCCAATAACCTTGTCCGGGAGCTCCGGAAGCAGTTCTATAAACATTGGGAGTTGGCAAAATGGTACCCAATTGCTCGAATTTGTTGCCATGATTGCTTTTCGGATTGTTTTGAATATCCTGAGCATAAATTCCTAATGGAATAAAAAAAGACAAAATGATGGATTTAAACTTCATGGAATGTTGTTGTTTTAATTAAGAGTCTTCAAAACTACGAAATCGTTACAAAAAATGAATGATAAATAACGATTTTAACAGTTTAAAAAGGAATTCTTTCTAAAGTCATTTTCAAAGCCAATGCAAAAACGGCGGATGAAACGAACATCACCCATTCTTTTCTGTTGACTTTAAACAAAGTGAGCATCACAAAATGAAGTGTCATAATGACAATGACTACAGCAATTTGTCCAACTTCCAACCCAATATTGAATCCCAAAAGTGGAACAAAAATACTTTGTTCTTTCGACATCATCATTCTAGCGGTGTTGGCAAATCCCATCCCATGAACCAACCCAAAAAACAGAGCTAAATAATAATTCATTTTCATCAAATTCTGTGGTTTATTACGCATCAGAATATTATCTAAAGCCGTGATCACAATGGTTAAAGGGATTAAAAACTCCACCCATTTCGCCGGTGCGCGCAAAATATCAAACACGCTCAGCGCCAAAGTAATCGAATGGCCAATGGTAAACGCGGTAACCACCCAAAGGATTTTTTTCCAATCTTTGAAAACAAAAATAGCCATCAAAACCAAAACAAAAAGCTGATGATCAAGTGCATCCAAAGAAACAATATGTTCCCAACCTAACTTTAAATAAAGAATAAAATCCTGCATCTGTCGTATAATTTTTAGAGGCACGATAATACAAAATTTATTTTAACTTTGTTTAAAATTACGAAGATGAATCTCACGATAGAAATAGAAAACAAGGAAGACTACGCTTTTATCAAGCAACTTCTGGGGCGTTTAAAAGGCGTTAAAGTCGTACCACAACCCTACGAAATGATCGAAGGAGTTCCGGCTCATATCTTTGAAGCCATCGATAAATATGGAGAAAACCTAAAGGAAAAAGATATGATTTCCCATGAGGATTTTATGAAGATTATCGATGATGCAAGATGCAGATTAAATACTCCGAAATAGCCAACTCTACTTTCCTGGAAATTTTAGAGTTTCTAGAAAATAACTGGACTCCAAAAGAAATTGCTATTTTTTTGGATGATGTAGAAGTTGTGCTAAACTCCCTCATTGAAGTAAAAATAGAACAATACCAAAAATCTCAATCTAAAACCCGAAGCGCTCTGATTGGCAAAAAACACATCAGAATATTTTTCCGAAAAGAAGACGAAAATTAAATCAAAATTCTTTTGTTTTTCGACCTTCGCCAAGATCCTAAAAAAATACTCGAACTTTTAAAATGAAAAAATTCCTCCTTATCCTTTTCGCTTTTTTATTTACGACAGCTTTTTCCAAGTCATTGCCAACCGAAGATTTACATCCGTATCATGTTGGTTCTGTTGAATTTAATTATAATTCAAAAACCAAAACATTTGAAATCAGTGGAAAGTTTTTCTTAGATGATTTAGAAAATGCTTTGAAAGAAAAATACGGAAAAGCCGTTCATTTTAATGATGAAAATTACAAAAACCAAATCAATGCTTACTTGGTTCAATATTGTGAAGAATATTTAAAACTAAAATCGGACAATAAATTCCTAAAAATCAACTATATAGGCTACGAAGAAGATAGCGAATCAGTGAACATTTACCTAGAATCTGAAAAAACAAATCCACCGAAAAAAGTGGAAACTGCAGTGAGCATGCTCTACAATTTTTTTGATGACCAAATGAATATCATCCACATCATCGTCAACGGAACGCGGAAAAGTCAGCGATTAAATTACCCGGATCGGTATTTATATCAAAATTTTTAATTGCTGAAAGTTTCATTCACTCTTCTCGCTTCTTCCAAAAGATCAGGAAAAAAGGCATCAAAATGAATCTGTAACTGCGCTTTGTTTTTCAGAAAAGCATCAAAAACAGCAGTATCTTTTTCTAAATATTTCGCTTTATTGAGCACATTTTGAATGGAAAACTTAATCCCCCAATCTTCCCGATAATTGTACAACCAATTGTCTTTTTCCATGCGATCAAGCATTCTGAGGAAGTTTTCAGGCAAAAACCTTTCATGATTTCTCAAAACTCGATACACTTTTTCGGAATGTGATTTCAAAGTTTTATCAGGTAAAGAATTAGCCAAAAAATAATCAAAAGAAACATCCACAAAAGCACCTGCATAAAGCCTCACCAAAGGGCTGAATACTTTCTTGGCTTCATGAATTTCCGGATGCGCATCGGTAAAAGTATCGATCGCGCGATGCAAAGTAATTCCCTGCCCGATTTTTTCTGGGAAAGAAAAACGGTCTTTATTTCGGATGAAATCTTCCAAAAACTGCCCGACAATCTGTTCATCGGAAAACGAGAGATAAGAATGGGCGAGGAAATTCATGATTTGAAGGATGAGGTATGGAGGATGAAGGATGATGTTTGGAGTTTTGGTTTGAAGGTATATTTATTTTAAATTTTGTTTTTTGGTGAGGATGATGCTTTTAATGATCTTTAATAATGAAGTTGCTTTTTCATTCAGTTCTTGAAATTTACTTTCAGAAATATATCCTGATACTTTCAAAAGTTCCAGCCAGTAGAGGGATTCATCACATTCTTTCTGAGCGATAGCATTTTTATGGATGAAATCTGCAGATGATTGTGCGTTTTTAGCTTCGCGAAGATTTGCTCCTACAGAAGTTCCAGAGCGCAACAACTGCTTACTCATCACCAATTCTTTCTTTTCGGAAACCAAATATTTATAAAGTTCAATGATATCCAAAGCAAATTGGAAACTCAATTCACGCACTATATCACTCATTACTTTATATTTTTATAAATTAACTTCTATCCAATAAACACTACTTCAAACTCCCTACTCCCTACTCCATATTCCATTCTTCATACTCCATTCTTCATACTCCATCCTTCCTACTTCTAAAATAGATGCTCGTGAAAATCCTCAATCTTGCTTACTTCCACAATGTTGATTCCAAATTTCTTCTTCGGAATTTTATTTAAGTTCGAAACAAAAATCTTCTCGTAACCAAGTTTTTCGGCCTCAGAAATTCGTTGCTCGATTTGGGAAACCGGACGAATTTCGCCGCTCAACCCAATTTCGCCGGCAAAACAAAAATGTTCTGAAATCGCAATATCCTCATTGCTCGACAAAACCGAGGCAACCACGGCCAAATCCAAAGCTGGATCATCGGTTTTAATTCCTCCTGTGATGTTCAGGAAAACGTCTTTCGCGCCCAATTGAAAACCGGCTCGCTTCTCGAGAACCGCCAAAAGCATATTCAACCGCTTCGAATCGAAACCGGTACAGCTTCTTTGCGGCGTACCATAAACGGCGGTACTTACCAGTGCTTGAATCTCGATGAGCATTGGTCGATTTCCCTCCAAAGTTACCGCAACCGAGTTCCCGGAAAGTTCCTCAAACTTCTTGGTAATCAATATTTCAGATGGGTTTTTAATCTCTTTCAAACCTTGTGAAACCATTTCATAAATTCCGATTTCGGCGGTGGAACCAAAACGGTTTTTGTTCGCTCGCAATAAACGGAACAAGTGATTTCGGTCGCCATCAAAATTTAAAACGACATCGACCATGTGTTCCAGAACTTTCGGACCGGCAATTTGTCCGTCTTTGGTGATATGACCAACCAGAAAAACCGGCGTATTGGTTTCTTTCGCGAATTTGATGATTTCGTTCGAACATTCCCGAATCTGGGAAACGGTTCCGGGAGAACTTTCAATCAACTGGCTTTGAAGGGTTTGAATGGAGTCTATAATAACAAAATCGGGAGCTAATTTTTTGGCTTCATGAAGGATTTTTTCTAATGAAGTTTCAGTGAAAAGGTAGCAATGTGGATTCTGAAGTTCCGTCAACCGATCGGCACGCATTTTAATTTGCGAGGCACTTTCTTCACCGGAAACATAAAGAATTTTTTTCTTCATTTTCAAAGCTAATTGAAGAAGCAATGTAGATTTTCCAATGCCCGGTTCGCCACCAATTAAAGTCACGGAACCTAAAACGATTCCACCACCCAAAACACGATTGAGTTCTTCGGAAGGCGTTTTAATTCTCGGTTCCTCGTAAGTTTCTACTTCAATTATGTTAATGATATGCTGTTTCGATCTTTCGGAGTAGCTTTTAGCAGGGGATTTTACAACAATTTCTTCTACCAAAGTATTCCATTCGCCACAATTTTTGCATTGTCCTAGCCACTGCGGATATTGGGAACCGCAGTTCTGACAGAAATATGCTTTTTTCACTTTTGCCATGGGGTAAAAATACGGAACAAATATTTATTACACATCAACTCCTCCAAAAAACGACACCAAAAATAAACCGGCATTAAAAGTTAAAATACAAACTTTAATTACGCGGTTTTTATAATTTCGACATTAACAATTTTTTTTTATTTCCATACACAATTAAAAATCACCTATTCCTTTAATTTTTGAAGGCCTACTAGATCATACACTAAGGTTTATTCTAAAAAAACTTCCATTTGTTATCATAACATTCATTCGGTAAATTAAAACTGTGGAATTGTACTGTATTATTTTTTACCCTAACTTTGCACAAACCTAATCTAATGAGTAAAAAGAACACCAAATACATCTTCGTAACGGGGGGTGTAACTTCGTCTTTGGGAAAAGGAATTGTTTCCGCTTCTTTGGGACTTCTGCTAAAATCCCGCGGATTCAATGTCACCATTCAAAAGCTTGATCCTTATATCAACATCGACCCAGGAACCTTAAACCCTTATGAACACGGCGAATGCTATGTAACCGAAGATGGCGCAGAAACCGATTTGGATTTAGGTCATTACGAAAGATTCCTCAATTCTGCCACTTCGCAAAACAACAACGTAACGACCGGGAAAATCTACCAAACCGTTATCGAAAAAGAAAGAAAAGGTGATTTCCTAGGTAAAACGGTACAGGTAATTCCTCATATCACCAACGAAATCAAGCGAAGAATAAAAATTCTTGCCAAGCAAAACTACGATATCATCATCACCGAAATCGGTGGAACTGTCGGCGATATCGAATCGCTTCCTTATATCGAAAGTGTAAGACAGCTGAAATGGGAACTTGGCGAAAGCAACTCTATGGTAATCCACCTTACGCTGCTTCCTTACCTTGCATCCAGCGGTGAACTGAAGACAAAACCTTCGCAACACTCCGTTCGTCAATTGATGGAAAGTGGTATCCAAGCCGACGTTTTGGTATGCCGCACCGAGCATAAAATTCCAAAAGAACAACGCGCAAAACTTGCTCAGTTTTGTAACGTATCTTTAGATAACGTCATCGAATGCAGAGACCTAGATACCATTTACGAAGTTCCGCTTTATTTGCAGAAACAAAACTTCGACGATGTAGTGTTAAAAGAACTCAACCTGAAATCCGATAAAGTTGCCGATCTGAAAGACTGGAAAGGCTTCCTCAAAAGATACCAGAACCCTAAGAAAACTGTGGAGATTGCATTGGTAGGTAAATATGTTTCTCTTCAAGATTCTTACAAATCTATTGCAGAAGCGTTCATCCACGCAGGAGCCGATTTGGAAACCGAAGTGAAAGTACGTTGGGTTTATAGTGGCGACATTACCGAAGCCAATGTTCAGGAAACCTTGAAAGGAATCGATGGAATGCTCATCGCACCAGGATTTGGAGACAGAGGTATTGAAGGTAAAATTTCTGCAGCAAAATACGCCAGAGAAAACAACATCCCATTATTAGGAATCTGTTTAGGAATGCAAATCATGACCATCGAATTTGCAAGAAACATTTTAGGATACGCAAAAGCCAACTCCATGGAATTCGATACATCAACTCCTGATCCAGTAATTTCATTAATGGAAGAACAGAAAAACGTAGTTCACAAGGGTGGAACCATGAGATTAGGTGCATGGAAATGCAGCTTGAAACCTAACTCCAAACTTTATGATATCTACGGAGCCAAAAACATCTCTGAGAGACACCGCCATCGCTACGAATTCAACTCTGATTACCAAGAAGAATTCGAGAAAAACGGATTAACTCCTTCCGGCTTCAATCCCGAAACAGGATTGGTAGAGACCCTGGAGCTGAAAAACCACCCATTCTACATCGGTGTTCAGTACCATCCGGAATACAAAAGTACGGTTGCCTCGCCACATCCTTTGTTTAAAGCCCTCATTAAAGCAGCAACCAAAAAATAATTTACCGAGAGATAAAAGACACCCCGTTTTTTATCTCTTTGTTTTTAAATGAGTTGACAAAAAATTCTTGATTGCCAAAAAAATCTGTATTTTTGTCAGCCAAAATTAAACCCCGCTGATTGAACTAAAAATCAGCAACATCATCAAAAATTCAATAAAAAAAAGATGCAGCAAAATAACGGTTTAGATAAAAATCAACTGATCAGTTTCGCACTGTTTTCACTCATTCTTATCGGTGCCATGTTTTATTTTCAAAACAAGCAAGCCAAAGAACAGGCATTATTAGATGCTCAAAACAAAGCTAAAACTACGCAAACCGCCGTACAAAACGCCACCAAACCCGCTTTGGTGACCAACCTGAATGATAGCGTGAAAACCACTTCTATTCAGCAAGTACAGCTGAAAAATAAGGAATTAAGTTTAGGAATTTCTACTTTGGGTGGTCAAATTACCACGGTACAGCTCAACGAGTATAAAGCTTACAATAAAAATACCGACAAAAACGATAAGGAGCTTTTAATTTTTGATAAAAACAACTCCAGCTACGGATTTCAGTTCAAAGATAAAACCGGAAAAACTTTTAATACTAAAGATTTAGTTTTTACCCCAATTCAGAACGGAAACACCGTAACCATGCAGGCTAATGCCAATGGGGCGATTATCCAGTTCATCTATACTTTGCTAGATAAATATACGGTTGATTTCAATGTGAAAACCCAAGGTTTGTCACGTTTAGTTTCCGATTCCAAAGCTGATTTTGTTTGGGATTACAACGTAAGAGAAATGGAAAAAGGCCGTGCTCAGGAGCAAACCCACACCGAATTTAATTATAGTTTCGACGATTACAAGAGTTTCGATTATGATGGCAGAACCACCA
This sequence comes from Kaistella montana, assembly GCF_024436175.1. Lineage (GTDB taxonomy): Bacteria > Bacteroidota > Bacteroidia > Flavobacteriales > Weeksellaceae > Kaistella > Kaistella montana. Next base: position 234,505 of record NZ_JANFQP010000002.1, read on the forward strand.
TGGACGAACCCGATGAAACCCTGAATTGGCTTGCCGTGAAACAACAGTTTTTCTCAGCCGTAATTGAACCACAGCACGGATTCAAAAATTCCAAAGGCTCTCAGGAAATGATCGAAGAAGGCGAATTCCTTAAAAAATTCAACTTTAATGGACAAGTAGATTTGGCTGGAAACGAATTGAACCAAGACTTCAAATGGTATTTTATGCCATTAGATTTACCATTATTGAAATCATATAATAAAAACTTCGATGAATTGTTACCACTAGGCTGGTCGTTTATCGGAAGTTTGAACAGATGGTTCTTTATCCCGATGTACAACTTGATCTCCAGTTGGGGCTTAGCAGCAGGTTGGGTGATCTTCTTAATGACGATTATCGTGAAGATTATTTTGTCTCCAGTCATGTTCAAGCAACATAAACTGAGCGCGATGATGAAAGTAATCCGCCCGGAAATCGATGAGGTAAATGCCAAATTCAAGGATGCAGATCCTATGAAAAAACAACAAGAAACCATGGCCATCTACCGAAAAGCAGGGGTTAACCAAATGGCAGGCTGTTTACCGGCATTGCTTCAGATCCCGATTTTCTACGCCCTCTTCCGTTTCTTCCCGAACATGATTGATTTAAGAGGAAAAAGCTTCTGGTTCGCAAAAGACCTAACCGCTTATGATGATGTCATCAAATTGCCTTTCAATATTCCTTTTTTAGGGGAGCATTTAAGCATCTTTGCGATTGCTTGTACCGTGGTAATCCTCATCTATACCGTTATGACTTCTGGCAATATCCAACAGCCACAACAAGAAGGTATGCCGAATATGAAGGTACTTATGTACATCTTCCCAATTACCTTCCTCTTCTTCTTGAACACTTCAGCATCCGGACTTTCATGGTATTACTTCGTTTCAAATGCAATCAACATCCTCATCATCTTAGTCATTAAATACTGGATTCTTGACGAGGAAAAAATCCATGCTCAAATTCAAGCCAACAAACAAAAAGAGCCGAAAAAAGAAGGAAAGTTCCAAAAAAGAATGCGAGAAATGATGGAAAAAGCGCAGGAACAACAAAAACTTCAACAGCAACAACAAACCGACAAAAAAAAATAACCTTTCTTAAACCAAAACTCTATACAAAGCGGAAAGTAATTTTCCGCTTTTTTTGTGGTTTTACTTAACCTATAATTACCTTTTAAGACCTATTTTATTGCTATTAACTTCAATATTACTCTATAGTAAGTCCATAGTAAGTCCATAGACCAACTATATAAAATATTGATTTACTACTGATTATCTATTTTAAAAATTTGTATATTCGTGGAAGATAATAGGAAGTTGATAGGGTTTGCTGATGAATGATTAGGCAATTATTTGTTTCATTAAAAAATACTTTTATTATGGCACGAGTGAATAAAAACGGATTAATTAGTGGTGGAATTGCCCATCTGGTTTATGTGAATCAGGGGGATAGGAATATTCTTCGGAGCAAACCAGATCAGGTTAGACAAAGCGCGAATACCAAAAAAGCGGCAAGTATTTTTGGCTACATCAGCAAGCGAGATGCGCAGTACCGCCGAAAGCTGATGCAATTGTGTAAACTCGTAACCGATGATCGCTACGCCTACCGACATCGAAGTCAGTTTTATAAAATGGCAACGAGTCACAGGCAAACTTTGGAAGGCCCCGTTTCGATTGTGGAAGGCGAACCGAAAATGATGGAAGGATTCGGGTTTAACAGGCATACCGAGTGGCAAAAAATTTGTCGGTTTTTCCCGGAAATACAATTGGATGAGGAAGCGCGCACCTTGTCTATTACCATTCCCGAGCTGGTGTGGAACCGCGAAGTGAAACCTCCAAAAAAGATGAGCAGTGCGACCGTGCGACTGATATGCATCGCTGCACTCCCCGATCAGGAGAATTACCAGAATATCGAATTATTGCAAGAAGTTGATTTGGAGATCGGTTCAGGAAAGGGAATTGAGGAAACCCATTTCACCCTAACGGATATTCCTGAGGGGCAATTGTTGTTTGTCATCGGAGAAATTCGGTTTCAGCAGACGCGCATTCAGCAAATATCGCCGTTACTTTGTGCGGCCAACAGCTATCTTTGGGGTGGGAAGATTGAGAAAAGAGAATAAAAAAAGCTTCGGAAGCATCTAAACAATTCTGTAAAAAACAATTTCAACATGTTGTGTATTCAACAAATTAATTGATAACTAGATTATTATATGTTCTTTTGTCTTGAAACAAAAGAACCAAAAGTTCAAGACTGGAAACTCCGGCTAAAATTTTAAAGTATTTCCTAAAATTCCTATAACTCGGGCGGAAACATAATATTTTCATAAAATGAGATTTTTGCCGCCACTCAAACAGTGGGAATTTTTTTACGGAAATTCTTTAAAATTTCTTAACGCCTCCGTTTCCTAAGTCGTAATCAAGTAATTGCTTACAATGCTGATTGCTCTTCCTAATCACATAACATCCAAAATTAAATTAAAAGCATAAAAAAGTCAACCCCATGATAAAGCTACTCGATGATATCGGTGGTATAATCGAGGCGGAAAGATTTTCGGTGATGGATGGTGGGGCCGAATTCATTGAGGGCATCGCGGTGTTTTTTGGTAGCGTAACCCATGTTTTTGTCCCAACCATATTGTGGGAATTCTTGATGAAGCTTGATCATCAGTTGGTCTCGATAATTTTTAGCCAAAATAGAAGCCGCCGCAATCGAAAGAAATTTAGAATCACCTTTAATGATGCACTGATGAGGAATAAAAGGGTAAGGGTGAAATTTATTACCATCAACTAAAATCAATTCAGGGCGAGTTTTCAATTGATCCAAAGCCAAATGCATGGCGTGGATGCTCGCATTCAAAATATTATGTTGATCGATAAAATCCGGAGCGACCTCCGCAATGGCATAATCTAACACATTATTTCGGATGTACTCGTCTAAATGCAGGCGGGTTTTGAAGGTGAGTTTCTTGGAATCATTGATTAAATTTTGTTGAAAACCCTCATCAATAATCACCGCAGCAGCTACTACCGGGCCGCATAAGCAACCCCTCCCCACTTCATCACACCCTGCTTCTATATATTGCTGAGACCAACTTTTGAGTAATTCCATAAACTGCTATAATGATACTTTTTGACTAAAAATTGTGTGGTAAAAGTACAAACTTTCCCTAATAATGCGGTGATGAATAAAAATTGAAACATTTTTTTTGCGCTTCATAATGCAAAACAACGAGCATGAGAATAATCACAAAAAAAGGGGCAAGAAAAAATTAAAAAAAGAAAGAATTCGGTCTCGGTTATTTAGTTTTGAGAAAAACAATAGCCCAAAAATAAAAAATACGCAAATTGAAATTAACTTAATTTAACCTAAAAAACATTACAATATTGAAAAAAAAAGAGGTTAAAAAAAATTGATACCTTAACATATGTTAAAATTTAAAAGAAAATCAGCAAAAAACCACCCCCAATTTTGATAAATTAACACAAAAAGCCAATTTGTTAATAAAAACACATTCAAAAAAACCATTTGTTAGATAATTAAGAAATAATTAACAAAAAGTTTGGTTATATTAAGAAAGTTTTGCACTTTTGCTCCAATGAAAAAATTTAATTTGATATGAAGAAACTAACAACAAGCGTTTTAGCGGTAGTTTTGACTTCGTCATTTGCACTAGTGAATGCACAGGTTGACACCACAAAAACGCAAGATATCGAAGGCGTTGTAGTAACGGCCCTTGGTATTAAAAGAGAGAAAAAGTCGCTTACTTATTCCTCACAAGAAGTAAAAGCAGACCAAATTACTAAAGGAACTACGAACACTGGTAACGTAGCTTCTCAGTTATCTGGTAAAGTTGCAGGTTTACAGGTAAACACCAACAACAACTTTGGGGGTTCTACCAACCTAGTAATTAGAGGATACAAATCACTTAACGGAGGTTCTCCTTTAATCGTAATTGATGGATCTCCAGTGAGCAACAGCTCCTTATCAGGGTTCTACGATTATGGTAACTTTTTATCAGACATCAACCAAGAGGATATTGAGTCCATCAACGTATTGAAAGGTGCTGCGGCTTCTGCTCTATATGGTGAAAGAGGTTTAAATGGTGTTATTGTTATTACAACAAAAAATGGTAGAGGTAAGAATGATGAGACTTGGGGAGTAACCTTGAGTTCAAGTGCTAACTTTGGTGTTATTGACAAGTCTACGTTCCCTGAATACCAAACTAAATATGGTGGTGGATATGCTGGTGACGATTACAATTTTGGAAATCAGTACACTAACTACAATGATGATGCTTCTTTAGGGCCAAAGTACGACGGTCACCAAGTTTACCACTGGGATTCATTTGATCCTTCGTCTCCAAACTATGGAAAAACTAGACCTTACGTAGCAGGTGCTAATACTCCTATTGAGTTTTTTGACACCTCTAGTAATTATGCCAATACCATTTCCTTAGAAAAAGGAGGAGACAGATCTAACATTTTATTGAGTTATACCAATCAGATGTTAAGTGGTATCATGCCTAACTCTGATTTGAGAAAAAACACCCTTTCAACGAAATTTAATTTTGACTTTACTGACAAATTATCAGCAAGCATCTACTCAAGTTTGACTTTGCAAGATACTAAAGGTCGTAACGAAACTGGATATTCAGACAACTTGATGTCTAACTTCAGACAATGGTGGAACACCGATGTTGACATTCTACAACTAAGGGATGCATACATGAGAACTGACCAGAATATTTCTTGGAACAGAAAGTCACCAACTAATGCAACACCTGCATATTGGGACAACCCATATTTCCAAAGATACCAAAGTTATCAGTCTGATGACCGTACAAGAACATTCAGTTATGCATCTACCACATACAAATTCAGTAAGAATGTAAGTGCAACAGCAAAATTGTCTTATGACTTATTAAGTATGCTTATAGAGCAGAGAGTAGCTCAAGGTTCTGTACCACGTACATTCGGTGCTGGAAATACCAACGTAACATCCGGATATTCTAAACAAAACATTAAGCAACAAGAAACTAATTTCGATTTGTTCGCAAATTATAACTTTGATTTAACTGACAACCTTGATATTTCCGGTCTTGTAGGAGGAAACGTTAGAAGAAATCAATATGAATCAGACTATGCTTCTACAGAAGGTGGGCTAGTAATTCCTGGTTTATATTCATTATCGAACTCTTTAGGAACAGTATTACCAACTTCAGAGACGCTTAATAAGAGCGCAACCGCGAGTCTTTTCGCTACTGCATCATTAGGCTATATGGATACTTATTTCATCGATGGAACTTATAGAGTAGATAAATCTTCAACTTTACCAAAAGAAACCAATACTTACGGATACGGTTCTGTTGCAGGATCTATCGTACTTTCAAATCTATTGAAACAAGATTGGTTAAGCTTCTGGAAAATTAGAGGTAACTATGCTGTAGTAGGGGGTACTGCTTCTCCATATCAGCTAAAAAATACCTATGGTACTTTAGGTAATTTTGCTGGAGTTGTACTTTTTGATTCTCCTAATACAAGAGCAAACAGTGAACTTAAGCCTGAAAGATCAAAAGAAGTTGAGGTTGGTATGGAAATGCAATTCTTCAAAAGAAGATTAGGTTTTGATGTAACCGCTTATCAAACTAAAACAACTGATCAGATTATCAGTCTTCCAGTTTCTTCTGGTACAGGATATGCAGCTACTGTATTTAACGCAGGTAGAATCGATAACAAAGGTATCGAAGTTTCATTAAATGCTACACCATTGAAATCTCAGGACTTCTCTTGGGATGTAAACCTAAACTGGGCGAAAAACGTCAATGAAGTTATTGATTTAAACGGTGTTGATAACTACCAATTAGGTGCTTATCAAGGTGGGGTAACCCTTAATGCTACAGTTGGTGAAGCAATGGGTACTTTAAGAGGTACAGATTACACTTACCATGAAAATGGACAAAGAATTGTAAGAGCTAACGGTTTATGGCAAAAATCTCCAATCAAAGTTATTGGAAATATTACTCCAGACTGGACCGGCGGTGTAAGAAACTCTTTCAGCTACAAAGGTCTTAGCTTGAGTTTCCTTATCGATGTTCAACATGGAGGTGATACATTCTCAACCGACTTATGGTATGGATATGCAGGTGGACTTTATGCAGATACCGCAGGTGATGAGTTCAGAGATCCATCTGGAGTAGTATTACCTGGTGTTAATGCAAATGGAAATCCTAACACCACAGAAATTGGTAATGGAGCATTAGATTCTCACAGCTATTACGGCTACCAAGCAAAAGGTTATGGAAACGCACCTAACAGTGAGTTCGTTTATGACGCTTCTTATGTAAAATTAAGAGAAGCAAGTATTTCTTACTCTCTACCTAAAAGTATATTAGCAGGAACATTCGTACAGGATGTAAGCTTATCACTAGTAGGAAGAAACTTATGGATTATCCATAAAAACTTACCATATGCAGATCCTGAAGCAGGAGTTGGTGGTGGTCTAAGATCAAGAGGTAACTCTATTGGTATTTTACCAACAACTAGGGATTTTGGTTTTAATGTTAATATTAAATTTTAATTACAAACAATGAAAAAGATAATTTTTATAGCATGTAGTTTATTTGTAGCTGCAGCGACAACAATTTCTTGTGAGAGAGACATATCGAGTCTGAATGTCAATCCCAAGCAACCCGAAGTAGTACCATCACAAAACTTGGTAGCATCTTCGCAGAACTATCTTGCTACACTATGGGTTACACCGAGCGTGAATTCAAACATTAGCCGTTTCTTTACCCAGCAATGGACTGAAACACAATATGTTGACGAAACCAACTATAACTTCGTAACTAGAAACCAACCTCAAAATCATTATAATACTCTGATGAGAGATGTTCTAGGACCATTGAAGCAAGCTAGCGTTTTCCTTGATTCTGAAGCAGAAGCTACTACCTACAGTAGTGCTGATCAAGCAAAGATCAAAACAAACAAGAAAGCTACTATTGAACTTTTATCAATTTTTGCTTGGGCAAACTTGGTAGATACTTTTGGAAATGTACCTTATACAGAAGCATTACAAAACACTACAGATAACTTAGTTCTTCAGCCTAAATATGATGATGCAGCTGCAATTTATGCGGATTTGCAAACCAGATTAAATGCTGTTTTAGGAACTATTACTCCTAGTCTACCTGGTTATTCAACTGATGTTGTTTACAAAGGGAATATGAGCAAGTGGGTTAAATTTGCAAACACCCTAAAACTTCAAATGGGGTTAAACCTTGCTGATGTTCAACCGGCTGCTGCCAAGTCTTTGGTAGAGTCTGCTTATGCTGGAGGTGTAATCTTAGCAGCTGCGGATAGCTACAACCATCCATTTGTAGCGGGTCAATTTGCAAATCCAATTTATCAAAACCTAGTAGCGAGTGGGCGTGATGACTTTTTGCCTTCAGATGTTTATATCAATAATTTGATTGCAAAAGCGGATCCAAGACTATCTAAATACTTTACACCATTAGCAAATGGAACATATGTTGGAGGTCCTTATGGAGAAACAGCTACTTTTAATAACTTTTCTCATATCAGTTCTACTTACACAGGTGCTGCGAATGCTGGAAAAATATTTGATGTATTGTATGTAAAATTGATGTTAGCCGAAGCTGCTGCAAGAGGATTTAATGTAGGTGGTGATGCTGCAACATTGTACGCAAGCGCAGTAAATCAGTCAATGACCGATTCTGGAGTAAGTACTGCAGATGCTGCTGCTTATTTGCTTGCACATCCATTTAATGCTGCTAACTGGAAACAGTCTATTGGTATGGAAGCTTGGGTTGCATTACACAACAGAGGATATGAATCTTGGTATTTCTTCAGAAGATTGGATTATCCAGTACTTGAAGTACCAGGTGTAGCTGATGGATTGGTTTACAGAATGCCTTATTCTCTAAACGAATACAGCACCAATAAAACAAATGTAGAAGCTGCTGCATCTGCAATTGGTGGTGATAAGTATACAACTAAATTATTCTGGGATAAATTTTAATAAAATATAGCCTAAACTTCAACCACTCTTCGGAGTGGTTTTTTTTATCACACCAAAAATTATACAAATATTATGAGAAAAATCAATTTAACCGGATGGCTAATTAGTATGATGCTGATTACAATTACATGTACCTCATCCAAAGTCTCTTTTGAGGAGATTCAAAACAAGATTTATAGCAACAACTTTACTTTTGTTGCGAAGAATTTCGAAAATAATACCTCCTATACCGTTCCAGCAGGTACCGGTAGAATGACACAAACTAACCTTCCTGCTCAACCTGATGAAACCATCGGCATCCAAGTAACCCACGATAAATTAATCATAAATCTTCCATCTACAGATCAGGAGACAACTATTAATAAATATTCGCTCAATACGACATCCGAAGATTTTACTGTAGCTCGTAAAGATTTAGACAATGGAAACATTCTGATTAATTTTTTCTTAAACGATGTGAAAGATCTTAACCTTATTAAGATGGAAGTAGAAAAAAATGGAAAAATAGATTGTTCCCTTGAAGGTCCCAATCAAAAGCCACTTTTATATACAGGGTATTTAAAGATGTAACACACTCAATTCATTGTATAAAACATTACCACTCCTCGGAGTGGTTTTTTTATTTCCGTATATTTGCCATTCAAAATTGTAACATGAATATTAAAGATATTATTGAGCATAAAATTGCGGAGGTCATTGCATCGGTTTTTCAGATTGATGATGTGAATCAGCAAAACTCGATCAAGGTTGAGGTACAGCAAAACAAATCTGAGTTTGAAGGCGATTTTACCATCGTGACCTTCCCTCTCGTAAAGGTTTTGAAGAAAAGTCCAGACCTTATCGCAATGGAACTTGGTGATGCCCTTTCCACGCAATCCGATTTTGTGGAAAGCTTCAATGTGGTGAAAGGTTTCTTGAATCTCTCTATTAAAAAAAGTTTCTTTTCAGAGAATTTTAAATCTACTCAAGAAAACTTCGACAAAGTAGCTCCAAAGAACGAAACCGTCATGGTAGAATATTCTTCTCCCAACACCAACAAACCTCTTCACCTAGGACATATCCGAAATAATTTATTGGGTTATTCGGTAGCTCAAATCCTAAAAGCAGATGGTTATGATGTGATCAAAACCCAAATCATCAACGATCGTGGAATCCACATCTGTAAATCGATGCTCGCTTGGGAACGTTATGGAAATGGTGAAACTCCACAATCTACCCAAATTAAAGGCGACAAGTTCGTAGGTAATTATTATGTAGAATTCGACCAACACTATAAAAAAGAAATTGCTGAACTAAAAGAGCAAGGCTACGATGAGGAAGTTGCCAAAAAGCAAGCGCCCATTATTCAGGATGCTCAAAAAATGCTCCTCGATTGGGAGAAAGGCGACGAAAAAGTACGTACACTCTGGAAAGAAATGAACAGCTGGGTGTACGAAGGTTTCGGCGCGACTTACCAAAGATTAGGCGTGGATTTCGATCAGGTTCAGTATGAAAGCAACACTTATCTTCTAGGAAAAGACCTTATTCAGGAAGGTTTACTCAGCGGAGTGCTTTATCGCAAAGACGACGGCTCGGTTTGGTGCGACTTAACCGACGAAGGTTTGGATCAGAAATTATTGCTTCGCTCCGACGGAACTTCGGTTTATATGACTCAGGATTTAGGAACTGCCGTTCAGCGTTTTAAAGAAAACAATATTCAGAAATTAATTTATACCGTAGGAAACGAGCAAGATTACCACTTCGATGTTCTGTTTAAAATCCTTAAAAAATTGGGTTACCAATGGGCAGAAAATCTTTTCCACCTATCATACGGAATGGTAGAATTGCCAGAAGGGAAAATGAAATCCCGCGAAGGAACGGTAGTTGATGCCGATGATTTGATGCAAGAAATGGTAGAAACCGCCAAAGAAAAAGCAGAAGAATTGGGAAAATTGGAAAATCTTTCCGATGAGGACAAAGAAAAGTCTTATGAAACGGTAGGTTTAGGTGCTTTGAAATATTTCATGTTGAAAGTAGATCCAAAGAAAAAAATGCTTTTCAATCCAAAAGAAAGTATCGATTTTAATGGAAATACAGGGCCTTTCATTCAATATACTTATGCACGAATTCAATCGTTGTTGAACAAAGCCAACTACTCGGAACAAGCGATTGCCGAGTATGAAATGAACGATTCTGAAAAGGAATTGGTGATGAATCTTTCCAACTTCAAAGAAGTGATTGCCAAAGCTGCGGAAACCCTTTCTCCGGCGTTGGTTGCCAACTACGTTTATGAATTGGTGAAGTCGTACAACTCCTTCTACCAAAACAATCCGATCCTGAATCAAGAAAACGAAAACACGAAAAACTTCCGTCTTCAACTCTCGGCTCTTACTGGAAAAACGATCAGCAAAGGCCTAGAACTTCTTGGAATCGGAACTGTGGATAGAATGTAATGGAACTCGATTTTTCAAAAGATATACAAATAAAATCACTTTTTCCTCAGACTGAATTTGAGGAGAAAGTGATTTCTTTTTTAGAAAACTGGTTTTCCGACACGAAGACGGTTTCGGTACAAACATCAGGTTCCACCGGCGTTCCGAAGGTTTTTGAAATCGAAAAATCGCGGATGCAAAGTTCTGCAAAGATGACTTGTGATTTTCTTGGTTTAAAAGAAGGAGACACCGCGTTGATCTGCCTTCCTGTAGAATATATTTCCGGGAAAATGATGATGGTACGCTCTATTCAGAGAAATCTGAAACTTTTTATTGAAAGTCCATCGGCAAAGCCCCTTTCCCAACTCAATCAGGAAATTGATTTCTGTGCGATGTCGCCGCTTCAGGTTGAAAATTCATTGGAACAGCTTCATTTCATTAAAAAAATCATCATCGGTGGTGCTCAAGTTTCGGAATCTTTAAAGCAAAAAATCGCCGACGCATTGCAAAACACCGCTTATGAAACTACGATTTACGAAACTTATGGAATGAGTGAAACCCTTTCCCACATTGCATTAAAGCAAATTTATCCAGTTTCGGAAGAATATTTTACTTTATTTGAAGGCGTTGAGATTTCTTTGGATGAAAGAGCTTGTTTAACCATTAAAGCTCCACAACTTAACCCCGAAATTCTTCAAACGAACGATTTAGTTGAATTGAAAAACACTCAACAATTTAAGTTTTTAGGAAGGTTTGATAATGTGATCAATTCCGCAGGTTTAAAAATCTATCCGGAACAATTGGAACATTTCATTAAACAAAAACTCTCCAATGAGGTTGTTTTTTTAGGTTTAAAAGATGAAACTTACGGTCAAAAGCTGGTTGCAGTGATCGAAGGAGAAGAAACCGACGAACTGAAATCTCAGCTCTCCCCTATTTTACAGGAACTTTCTGAAACTTTTACGAAAAACCATGTTCCGAAGCAGACTTTTTTCCTTGACAAATTTCCCCGACTTCCGAACGGGAAAATCAATCGGAAAGAATTGCTAACTTTGTTTTAAAACCCGTTCCCTTTTACCATGAGAAATTTCACGAAAGAACTTGCGTACAAAACCTCTCGCAGCAGCGGCGCAGGCGGACAAAACGTGAATAAAGTGGAAACTTCCGTAACGGTGATGTGGAACGTTGCCGACACCGAGTTTTTCAGCAGTGAAGAGGTGGAGTTGATTTTGGCCAAACTCAAAAACCGCATCAATCTGGATGGAATTCTTCAACTTACTGTTTCGGAAAGCCGCACACAGCTTCAGAATAAAAAAATAGCGACCGAAAAGATCTTGGAATTGGTAGAGAAATCTCTCATTAAACCCAAACCTCGAAAAGCTACAAAACCTTCCAAAAGACAGATCGAAAAACGGATTACCGCGAAAAAGCAGATTTCTGAAAAGAAGGAGAATAGGAGATTCAGGTTTTAAAGATTCAAGATGTCAGATTTCAGATGTCAGATTTCAGATTAGCTCTTGATTCTTTTTTTCATTTGTTAATCGATGTTAAATATTTGCTTTTCAGAAAGTTATTTGTTATCTTCGTAAAAATCTTAAATCATCATGGCTTTAACGCTCTTTTTATCCGACCACGATCGTTTATCAGGACTTCTGCAGTCATTGATGTATCTTCATACCGATTCATTTCTGAAAAGTTCCAAGGACTTTATCCATTAATCCCTGTCAGGTTCAAGACGGGGGAAACCTTCATTTTTTAACCAACCAATTCGAGGTGTGCTTTTGGCAGACAAGATATCTATTGATGTTTTGCAAAATTGCTTTGAACCTAATTTCGAATCCCATTTCATTCATTTAAAAAATAAGAATAATGTCCAATAAAATCATTTTAACAACAGGAATTTACGACGCAATAAAAGATCATTTAAGAAGAAAAAAAGTAAGTATAAATGAAGAAGTACGATTGACTTCCGAACTCCGAAATGCGCAACAAGTTCGTAGAAGAGCTTTGCCGGAAGATGTGGTGACCGTGAACCGAAAAGTAACGATCAAAGATCTGAGCCAAAACAAGGAAGAAGAATATATTTTTGTGGGAATCGCTGAGGCCAGACCGAAGAAAAACAAACACTCTATTTTGTCGGATATGGCATTAGCAACAGTAGGATATAAAGTAGGTGATGTAATTGAATGGCCTTTCCGAGATGGAGAAAGAAGAATCGAAATCTTGAAGGTAGAACATTGGCAGAATTAATATACATTTCTTCATTTCAAATAAATCAAATTAAAAAGTACAGTCTTTGAACAGGGCTGTACTTTTTTTATCGAAAGAAAAAGCTTTTAAATTTAGCAGATTCCGATTCCAACCTAAAATATTATCTTTGCAAAAACAATTAGAGCAATGAATAAACCGATTACAGAATTTCTAGAAAAATATTATCTCCATTTCAATGCAGCAGCGTTGGTGGATGCATCGAAAGGTTATGTAGCGCACCTGAAAGACGGCGGTAAAATGATGATTACCTTGGCCGGAGCAATGTCAACAGCAGAATTAGGAAAGATTTTGGCTGAAATGATTCGTCAGGACAAAGTAGCGATTATTTCGTGTACCGGCGCCAACCTTGAAGAAGATGTAATGAATTTGGTTGCGCATTCCCACTACAAAAGAGTTCCCAACTATAGAGATTTGACTCCAGAACAAGAAAGAGAGCTTCTCGATCAGCATTTCAACCGTGTAACCGATACTTGTATTCCGGAAGAGGAAGCGTTTCGTCGTCTTCAAAAACATTTGGAAGATGTTTGGCACGCAGCAGAAGAAAAAGGAGAACGTTATTTCCCGCATGAATTTTTGTATCAGGTTGTAAATTCCGGAGTTTTGGAGCAATATTATGAAATCGATCCAAAAGATTCATGGATTGTGGCTGCAGCCGAGAAAAACCTTCCGATTGTTTGTCCAGGTTGGGAAGATTCTACCACTGGAAATATCTTTACTTCCAATGTGATTAAAGGAAAATTAAACGTTCACACTGTAAAATCCGGGATTGAATATATGATTTATTTGACCGAATGGTATCGTGCGAATTCAGGAGGAAAAGGCGTAGGTTTCTTCCAGATTGGAGGAGGAATTGCTGGAGATTTCCCGATTTGTGTTGTACCGATGATGTATCAGGATTTGGAATGGGAAGATGTGCCTTTCTGGGCTTATTTCTGCCAGATTTCCGATTCTACGACTTCTTATGGTTCCTATTCCGGAGCTGTACCGAACGAGAAAATTACATGGGGAAAACTCGATGTTGACACTCCAAAATACATTGTTGAAAGTGATGCCACTATTTGTGCACCACTGATGTTTACTTATATTTTAGAGAATTCTTAATCGTATTTTCTTTTACCATAAAAAACTCCCGCAATTTTGTTGCGGGAGTTTTTTTTGAGTTGATTTGGTAAATCTTTTCTTGTGGAGATTATAAAAAATATTGATGTTTAATTCCATAACAAAAATCAATATATAGACTATAAGAATATAGAGCTAGTGAGGGTTATAGAGCTAATTTTGTAGAATGAACATTTCTTATCAACATTTTTTCTTCTGTACTTTTGCCTTAATGCAAAAGTACCAAAAAATCAAGACTGGAAGCTCGACTAAAAATAAATAGCAAGTCCTAAAATTCCCAAAACTCGGGCGGAAGTAAGCTTTGTATACTAATTAGATTATTGCCGCCACTCAAACAGTGGGAATTTTTTTACGGACTTCCTATTTATTTTCTTAACGTCTCCGCCTCCTTGGTCAATTATTTAAAAGTTGATTTTAGAAGTTTGAATTTAAAGGCTCTGATATTTTAAAATAAAGACCCAAATTTAGGTTGAGAAATAATTATTTGGATAAGTATTAGTTTGCTATGTAAGACTAAGATGCATTAATAGCTCGAAAGCGGTGGTCAGCTTTTCCACAAGCCCCAGATAAGTAAAATGAATTTTATATTTCAACGGCAGTTCTTCATTAAATTTTCTTATTTTCGTGATTAAAGCTGATACTAAATGAAAAAAACAATTACAATGGTATTTTTGGCAATGATTGGATTGATCAACGGCCAAGAAAATTTAAATTACCAACAGCCATCTGGAGAAATTCTGAAATTAGCAGATTACCAAAGACCACCATCGGTATCTATGGACAGCAAACGAGAATGGATGATTTTCTCTTACCGAGACACCTATAAATCTTTAGAAGAACTGAACCAACAAGAAATGCGATTGGGTGGATTGCGAATCAATCCCATTACCAATATTTCAAGCTCAATGACCTACATCACCAATCTGAAAATAAAAAAGGTAAAGGATAAAGATGAAACTCAGGTGAAGGGACTGCCAAAAGGAGCTAAAATTGCTTATACTACGCTATCACCAGATGAAAAGAAATTGGCATTTACGAATACTACCGAAAAAGGTGTAGAACTTTGGGTGATTGATTTAGCTAGCGCATTGGCTACTCGCCTCACCGCTGACCAACTTAATGCCAATCTCGGCATGCCTTACCTTTGGTACAAAGACTCCAAGAATCTATTAGTCAAAACAATTCCTAAAGACAAACCCAAGTTAATTGATTCCAGCAAAGATCTGCCTACAGGACCAATTGTTTCAACATCTGACGGCAAAGTTTCACAAAACAGAACCTATCAGGATTTGCTAAAAAATCCGCAGGATGAAATTAATTTTGAAACTTTGACTAAAGCCGATCTGAAAAAAGTAAATCTCAATGGAGAAATAACCGAGGAAAAAACTGCCGATATCTATACAGGAATGAGTTTCTCTCCCGACGGTAAATATTTAATGCTTACCACCATTAAGAAGCCATTTTCTTACATCGTTCCGCTTAGTCGATTTCCAATGACCACGACCATTTACGACCAAGCTGGCAATTTGGTAAGGACTGTTAATGAGGTACCGCTTACTGAAATTATGCCGAAAGGTTTTTCTTCTGTTAGAACCGGAAAAAGAAACATGACATGGCGCGATGATCAGCCGGCAACTTTGGTGTACGCAGAAGCATTGGACGGAGGCGATCAAAATAAAACAGCGGAGTATAGAGACGAAATTTTCACATGGGAAGCTCCATTTACCACCGATCCGAAAAGCCTTTTCCGGACTAAACAGCGTTATTCAGGGACAGAATGGTCCAATTCCAATTACGCAGTAATTTCCGAAAGCTGGTATGATTCACGGAATACCAAATCATTTCTTTTAGATTTGAATAGCGGAAATTCACGAATGATAGAAGATCGGAATTTTCAAGATGTGTATAATGATCCTGGGCAATTTTTTGAAACTAAAAATGAATACGGAAGAAATGTAATCGATGTAAAGAAGGACATAGCATACCTCATCGGAGAGGGCTTCACGAAAGATGGGCAAAAACCTTTTATTGATGAGCACAATTTAAAATCATTAGCAAAGAAAAGACTGTACACCGCCCAAGTAAGCGGAGTGAAAGAAAGCATCATCGATATCATGGACATTGAAAAGGGTGAAATTTTGGTGCGCCAAGAATCTGCAACCCAATACCCCAACTCCTACAAAAAAAATATTAAAACCGGAAAGGTTGAAGTATTAACCAACTTCGAAAATCCTTTTGCTAGCTTGGGAAAAGTATATAAAGAAGTGATCAAATACAAAAGAAATGACGGGGTAGATCTCACCGGAACCTTATATCTACCTGCCGGGTACGATAGAAAAAGCAAAAAAGAAAAATTACCCCTACTAATTTGGGCTTATCCGACAGAGTTTAAAGACAAAAGTACGGCTGGAATGAACACCCAAAATCCCAATGATTTTACATTTCCAAGTTATGGATCGTTCATTTATTGGGTAACAAAAGGCTATGCTGTTTTAGATGATGCCGCCTTCCCAATCATCGGTGAAGGAAAAGCCGAACCAAACGACACCTTTATCCCTCAACTTCTAGCCAACGGAAAAGCTGCGATTGATGCAGTAGATCAACTAGGATATATTGATCGCAAGAAAGTTGCGGTCGGTGGTCATTCATATGGGGCATTTATGACTGCTAATCTGCTCACACATGGTAATGATTTTGCTTGCGGAATAGCTCGAAGCGGCGCCTATAATAGAACCTTGACTCCATTTGGTTTCCAATCAGAGCAACGAAACTATTGGGACGTCCCCGAAGTATACAACACCATGTCCCCTTTTATGCACGCCGACAAGATGAAAACACCAATGTTGTTGATTCATGGAGATGCGGATAATAACCCTGGAACTTTCACTTTACAAACCGAACGATATTTTCAGGCACTTAAAAATTTAGGAGCACCTGTTCGAATGGTTCTACTCCCGAAAGAATCTCATGGATACGCTGCAAAAGAAAGCATTCTCCACACCTTATGGGAACAAGAGCAATTTCTCGATAAATGCCTGAAAGGAAAATAAACACACTACAAACCGCCTCCTAAAAAAGGCGGTTTTTTATTTAGAAATTCTAAGCATGATTGTTTTTTCACCCAGTATTTGTTTCAGATGAAAAAAAACACAACATTTTTATATTTATGACCGAAAAAGCTAAAGATTTTCAGAAATTTGCGGCATGCATCCGAAATATTTAAGAATTGAAGATTTCACATATGATTTGCCCGCGGAAAAAATAGCGTACAACCCGGTAAATCCACGAGATCAATCCAAATTATTAGTCTTTAAAAACAATATTTTATCCGAAGATACCTACCGAAATATCAGCGAATATCTCCCTGAAAATGCGGTTTTGGTTTTCAATGATACCAAAGTGGTGAAATCGCGCATCTTTTTCAAGAACGAAAACGGCGCCACCATCGAAGTTTTCTGTTTGGAACCTTACGGTGAAGCGATTGATTATGAGAAACATTTCGCCGAGCAAAATTCCGTTACTTGGATTTGTTTTATCGGAAAAGCTTCCAAATGGCGAGAAAATCAACTTAAGAAAACAATTGATGTTGAAGGACTTTCTGTCGAACTTTCGGCTGAAATCACCGGAAAATTGGAAGATGCTTATCTCGTCACTTTCACTTGGTTGCCTCCGGAAATTCCATTTGGGAAAATCATGGATGCAGCGGGCGTTACGCCACTTCCGCCTTATATCAAAAGAATTGCTGAGAAAGTGGATGAAGATTCCTACCAAACCGTTTATTCAGAAAACGAAGGATCGGTTGCGGCACCAACTGCGGGACTTCATTTTACCCAAAATGTTTTGGATGATTTAAAGCAAAAAGGCATTTCATCGCTGTTTACGACACTTCATGTCGGAGCAGGAACCTTTAAACCCGTAAAATCCGAAGTGATGGAAGATCACTTGATGCATGCGGAATATCTCAATATCACGATCGGATTTTTAGAAGATTTAGCGACAAAAATCCATCAACCGATTATCACCGTTGGAACTACTTCTACCCGAACTTTGGAAAGCATTTATTGGATGGGAAATAAGATTGTACAAAATCCGAAAATTGGTTACGAAGCATTGAAAGTCACTCAATGGCAACCCTACGAAACCGATGCGATTTGTACTACTGAAGAAGCGATTAATGCTCTTTTAAAATGGATTAAAAACACGCAACAAGACCATCTTTCCATCGAAACGGAGATTATTATCGCTCCAGGATATTCTTACAAAATGGTAAAAGGTTTGGTCACCAATTTTCATCAACCTCAATCTACGCTTTTGCTGTTGGTTTCTGCATTAATCGGTGATCAGTGGAAAAATATTTATCAGTACGCTTTGGAAAATAATTTCCGATTTCTGAGTTATGGTGACGGAAGTTTGCTTTTTCCCAACAACGATTTTTAATTAAAAAACCATGGATTCATTATTCACCCAACAGGTTTTCGAGATCATTCGACTTATTCCGGAAGGTCGCGTTACGAGTTATGGCGCAATTGCAAAAGCGGTCGGTTACCCGAATCATTCGCGACATGTGGGAAATGCGTTGAGGAATTATGATGAAGATTTTCCGGCGCACCGAGTTTGCAATTCTTCCGGCCACATTACGGCAAGTTGTCTTGAAAAATTCACAGAAAAACTAGCGAAAGAAGGCACTGAAGTTCAGGAAAATAAGATTTTGAATTACAAGAATTTGTTTTGGAATCCTTTGGAAGAATTATAAAAAAACGGCGGAAACAAAATTCCGCCGTTACTATTTCATCAAGAAAATTACAAAATTATTTCGCTAAATCCTGATAACTTCTTTGAATAAAATCGGTCAATTCCTTTCCTTTCAAAAGATTTTGAGACAATTTCGCCAAATCTAAAGCGTGTTTAATTTGCGCAGTTTTGTCTTCCGTATCTTCTGTTTTTAAGATTTTTAAGGCCAAATCGCTGTTGGTATTCACCACCAAATTGTACATTTCCGGGAAACCGCCCATCGCGAACATTCCTCCACCACCGGTTGCTTGCATATCTTTCATTCTTCGCATAAATTCCGGTTGGGTAATCACAAATGGTGCGTCAGAACTTTCCAAATCTTCAAGCTGAACAGTGAATTTCGAGTCAGAAATCCCTTCTTCAATGCTTTTTTTCAAGGTTTCTTTTTCGGTTTCGTTTAATTTAGAAATTACCGGCTCATCTTTTTTAATCAAATTATTGATGTGATCGGCATCTACACGCGCAAACTGGATTTTCTCTTTAGAAGATTCCAATTTTTGGATCAAATGTGGAACAATCGGCGAATCGAGCAATAATACCTCATACCCTTTATCCTGAGCTGCTTTGATGTAGCTGTGCTGATCGTGTTCGTTGGTCGCGTACAAGATCACCAAATTGCCGTTCTTGTCGGTTTGGTTGGCTTTAATTTTATCTTGAAGTTCATTCCAAAGGAAATATTTTCCGTCCACATTTGGATAAAGCGCAAACTTGTCGGATTTTTCGTAGAATTTCTCTTCAGAAATCATTCCGTATTCGATAACGATTTTGATGTCATTCCATTTCTTCTCGTAATCTTCACGGTTTTCGTTGATTAAAGAAGCCATTTTATCGGCCACTTTTTTGGTGATGTAAGAAGAAATTTTCTTCACCGCTCCGTCCGCTTGAAGATAAGAACGCGAAACATTCAACGGAATATCCGGCGAATCGATCACTCCACGAAGCAACATCAAGAAATCGGGAACAATTCCTTTCACCTCATCGGTTACGAAGACTTGGTTTTGGTAGAGTTGAATTTTATCTTTTTCAATGTTTAGATTATTCGCCAATTTCGGGAAGAAAAGAATCCCTGTGAGGTTAAACGGATAATCAACATTCAAATGAATGTGGAACAAAGGATCCTCAAACTGCATCGGATATAACTCGCGATAGAAATTCAAATAATCTTCATCTTTCAGTTCTGATGGCGCTTTTGTCCACGCTGGTTCCGGATTGTTGATGATGTTATCAACTTCCTGAGTTTCTGGTTTTGCATCTTCAGCTGCATCTTCCGGAAGAGGCAAAGTTTCAGTTTTGGTACCGAATTTAATCGGAACCGGCATGAATTTGTTGTATTTTAAGAGCAATTCGCGGATTTTAGCTTCTTCTAAAAATTCGGTTGAATCTTCCGCAATGTGGAGGATAATTTCAGTCCCACGGTCTGTTTTTTCGGTGGTTTCTTCGAGAGAAAACTCCGGGCTTCCGTCACAAACCCATCTTACGGCAGGTTCGTCTTTGTAAGATTTGGTTAGAATCTCCACTTTTTCTGCCACCATAAAAGCAGAATAAAAACCTAAACCAAAGTGCCCGATAATTCCGGCATCTTTCGCGCTGTCTTTGTATTTATCGAGAAATTCTTCTGCACCTGAGAACGCAACCTGATTGATGTATTTTTCAACTTCATCCGCCGTCATCCCGATTCCTTGGTCGATAATGTGAATTTTCTTGTTTTCTTTATCGATTTTCACTTCAATTTTTGGGTTTCCGTAATCTACTTTGGCTTCCCCGATATTGGTTAAGTGTTTCAATTTCAAAGTAGCATCGGTTGCGTTGGAGATCAGCTCGCGGAGGAATATTTCGTGGTCGCTATACAAAAACTTCTTGATCAGCGGAAAAATATTCTCTACCGAAACATTAATTTTTCCTGTAGTCATAATTTTTTAGATTTAAATTTTGAAAAGATTTTTTCAAAAAAAATACCATCATTCATTCAATGACAATTTGGCATTTTTCATGAAATTCAGATATAAAAAAAGGCAACACTATGGCTGCCTTTGATCCTATTTTGGGTCGATTATTTATTAAGCAAAGCTTCTTTAATTTTCGCTTCCAGTTCATCGGCAAGTTCCGGATTGTCTTTCAACATATCGCGAACTGCATCGCGACCTTGTCCGAGTTTGGTATCTTCATAGCTGAACCAAGAGCCGCTTTTCTTCACCACTCCGGTTTCTACCGCCATATCCAAAATCTCTCCTACTTTCGAAACACCTTCACCATACATGATATCGAATTCCGCCATTTTAAATGGAGGAGCCACTTTATTTTTCACGATTTTCACTTTCACGCGGCTACCAACAGCTTCGTCACCGGTTTTGATCGGCGCACTGGCTTTTCTGATATCGATTCTCACAGAAGCGTAGAATTTAAGCGCATTTCCACCGGTTGTAGTTTCCGGATTTCCGAACATTACCCCGATTTTTTCTCTTAATTGGTTAATGAAAATCACGGTACATTTAGTTTTAGAAATAGTCGCGGTTAATTTTCTTAAAGCTTGAGACATCAATCTTGCGTGCAATCCCATTTTGGAATCTCCCATTTCGCCTTCGATTTCAGCTTTTGGAGTCAATGCAGCCACAGAGTCGATTACTACGATATCGACAGCTCCGGAACGGATTAAATTATCCGCGATTTCCAAAGCCTGTTCCCCGTTATCCGGTTGGGAAATGATTAAATCATCCAAATTGATTCCCAATTTCGAAGCATAATGTCTGTCGAAAGCGTGTTCCGCATCGATGAATGCTGCAATACCGCCCGTTTTTTGAGCTTCTGCAATAGCGTGCAGGGTTAAAGTTGTTTTACCAGAAGATTCCGGTCCGTAGATTTCGATTACTCTTCCTCTTGGATAACCACCCACGCCCAAAGCAAGGTCGAGACCCAAAGAACCGGAAGGAATCACTTCAATGGAAGTATCCACAGAAGCATCTCCCAAAGTCATTACGGTTCCTTTTCCGTAGGTTTTATCTAGTTTTTCCAGCACCAATGCGAGTGCTTTTTTCTTATCGTCAATACTGCTCATGTGTAAAAATTATTTGTCCAAAAATACGGAATTAAAATATTATAAAAGCCAAAGGGAAAATGAAAAATTGAAAATATTTAAAATTATTTTTAAAAAAGTTTTGCTCGATAAGAAAATATTTTTTAGATTTGCACCACCAAAATAAGGACAGACCCATGGTGTAACGGTAGCACTTCGGTTTTTGGTACCGCCTGTCGGGGTTCGAATCCCTGTGGGTCTACATTTTTTTAATTAACGCTCTGATTTTCAGGGCGTTTTTTTTATTTTAGGACACAGTTAGTCTTTTTAAAACAAAAAGACTTAAAAATCACTTTATTAATCTTCCCATTTACATAATGTTCTCCCTATTTCTCTTGCTTCAACAATGCTGACTGAGTAGATATCTGTTGAGCAATTACTTAAACCTCTACACGATTTTTTAAGATGGTACCTCTCGCTACTTTTCCCTTTACAAATAAATACTTTTGATTGTTTATCTTTTAAAAACAATACAAACGAAAATAAAATAATTAAGAATTTCATTTATTGTTTTAATTTCAGTGTGAGTGTTTAATTTATTATAATTTTAAAAGTATAAATATACTATTTTCCTAAAATAATAGCGAAATAACCTCGGATTTGGGTAAATTTTCCTTCATAAAGCCCAAATACAAAAACAAAAAAAACCGCTATAAATCTAGATTTACAGCGGTTCAAATATTTAAGTTTCAGCAATTAATTAGAAATTTTTGCTAACAAAATCTTACTTCAATCCAATTCTCAACTCGATTTCTTTGCTTTAATCATCGCTTCGAGCATGTCCCACATTTCTTGAGGAATTTCTTCGAGCATATTGAATTCTCCCGCTCCTTGAAGCCATTCGCCACCATCGATGGTGACTACTTCTCCGTTCATGTATGCGGAATAATCGGAAACTAAGTAAGCGGCAAGATTGGCCAATTCCTGATGTTCACCCACTCTTCTTAATGGAACTTTTTTCCTCATATCGAATTTTTCCTGCAAGTTTCCAGGCAACAAACGATCCCACGCACCTTTTGTAGGGAAAGGTCCCGGCGCGATGGCATTAAAACGAATTCCATATTTTGCCCATTCTACGGCTAAACTTCTGGTCATTGCCAAAACTCCGGCTTTTGCGCAAGCGGAAGGAACTACATAAGCAGAACCCGTCCACGCATAAGTCGTGACAATATTTAAAACCGTTCCTGGGATTTTTTGATCAATCCAATATTTACCGATGGATAAGGTGCAATTTTTTGTTCCTTTTAAAACAATATCCAAAATAGAATCAAATGCCGAGTGCGTCAATCTTTCGGTTGGAGAAATGAAATTTCCCGCAGCATTGTTCAGCAAAATATCAATTTGCCCAAATTCTTTGATCGCGGCTTCTTTCATCGCTTCCACTTCGTCCCAATTTCGGACATCACAAGCTACGCAAAGAACTTTTCCGCCTGTTTCATCTTCCAATTCTTTCGCGGTAGTTTGTAGTTTTTCAATATTTCGAGAAGTGATGACCACCTTGGCTCCGAGTTGGAGGAAATATTTAGTCATCGCCTTGCCAAGACCGCTTCCGCCGCCGGTTACTATTGCTACTTTATCTTTTAAAGCTCCTTCTTTGAGCATTGGTTGGGTATAAAGATTCATATTGTTGGTTTTTTGGTAAATTTAAACAAATTTATGAGCGGAAAATAGGAATTGCTATGCGGAAAATACAGGATATTGTGGAATTTCCACCAAAATAGTTTCTATTTTCTATCAAAAAGCAATCTTTCTCCATGTTTCTTTTCAACAACTTTTCCGTTCTCGAAAGCCAGATTTCCATTGACAAAAGTGTGGGTAATTTTGGAGTGGAAAGTTGTTCCTTCCAGCGGACTCCAACCACATTTGTAAAGCAAATTTTCTTTGGAGACCGTGTAAGTTTCATTCAAATCAACCAAAACTAAATCTGCCTTAAAACCTTCTTTAATAAACCCACGTTTCTCGATTTGAAATAGAATTGCGGGATTATGACACATTTTCTCCACGATTTTTTCCAGAGAAATTCTATTATTTTTAAAATTCTCGAGCATTACTTGCAAAGAATGTTGCACCAAAGGTCCACCAGAAGGCGCTTTGGTATACACATTTTGTTTTTCTTCCAAAGTGTGTGGCGCGTGATCGGTGGCAATCACATCAATTCGATCATCCAAAAGCGCTTCCCAAAGTCCATCTTTATCTTTTTGCGTTTTCACCGCCGGATTCCATTTAATTAAAGTTCCTTTCGTTTCATAATCCGAATCCGTGAAAGTGAGGTGATGAACGCAAACTTCCGCTGTGATTTTTTTATCTTTTAAAGGAATATCGTTTCGGAAAAGCGAAGTTTCTTTCGCCGTTGAAAGATGAAAAACATGCAGTCGCGCTCCAGTTTTTTCCGCAAGTTCCACCGCTTTTGAAGATGAAATATAGCAAGCTTCTTCACTTCGAATTAAATGGTGAAACTTCATCGGAATATCGTCGCCAAATTCGGCTTTATATTTTTCTGTGTTGGCTTTTATTGTCGCTTCATCTTCGCAATGAACGGCGATGAGCATTTTGGTTTTGCTAAAAATATTTTCTAAAGTTTCAGGATTATCAACGAGCATATTTCCAGTTGAAGAACCAAGAAAAAGCTTAATTCCGGCCACATTTCGAGGATTTGTTTTTAAAACTTCTTCCAAATTATCATTCGTTCCGCCCATCATAAATGAATAATTTGCGAAAGATTTCTCGGAAGCGATTTTGTATTTATCCTCCAGAAGTTCTTGGGTAACGGCATTCGGAACGGTATTCGGCTGCTCGATAAAACTCGTCACACCACCTGCAACTGCAGCTCTGGATTCACTTTCAATATCGCCTTTATGCGTCAAACCCGGTTCACGAAAATGCACCTGATCATCGATGATTCCGGGTAAAATATACTTTCCGGAAGCATCAATTATTTTTTCAACACCTTCATCGGAAATATTTTTCTCGATTTTGGAAAAGATATCGTTTTCGATCAGCAAATCGCTTTCAAAAATTTGATTTTCATTGACGATTTTGGCATTTTTAATAAGGATTTTCATGGCATTGAAATTTATAAAAGGGAAAATTTGAAGTGCAGAATTGAATTTTCACAAAATTAATACTTAAAACCAAATTTTTCAATCTCAAATCTAATTAATTACATTTGCAGAAAATAAACTTTGTTTTGAAAAAACTTCTGAACGAAACCATTATCTACGGAATTGGCGCCATTTTACCCAGAATTATTATTTTCATTCTGAATCCGCTGTACATTCATCACATCAACAAGGATGAATTTGCACAGTTTACCAATTTGTATGCACTCATTTCGTTTGTGAATATCATTTTAACTTTCGGATTTGAAACCGCATTTTTCCGTTTTTCGGCGGAAGAAGAAAATAAAGATAAAACTTTCAACACATCGTTTTGGTTTCTGGCAGGAACTTCCACGTTGTTTTTGGCGCTCTGTTTGCTTTTCAATCAACCACTTGCTGATGCGATGGGTTACAACAAAAACCCCGAATTCATCCGATGGTTTGCGTGGATTGCATTTTTCGATACGATTTGCGTAATTCCATTTGCGTGGCTTCGTTACCACAATAAACCTATCAAATATTCACTCATCCGCGTGCTGCAATCTTTGGCACAAACCGTTATTGTGGTGTTGCTTTTTTTATGGATTCCGGCAGAATTCTCCAAGAAATTGGGAATGAACGAGAAAGTTTCTTACCCGTTTTGGAGTAATTTGATGGGCAGTTTTTTGGGCGTTTTAATGCTTTTACCGATCATTTTTAAGGTTAAATTTCAGTTTGTAAAAGACCTTTTTGTGAGGATGATTTCTTATTCGTGGCCGATTATGGTTGCCGGATTTGCATTTATGGTGAATGAAAATTTCGACAAAGCGATTCAATATTATTTCATAGACGAAGGCGACGCCGGAGCTTATGGCGGTTGCTACAAACTTGCTGTTTTGATGACACTTTTCGTCACCGCTTACCGAATGGGGATTGAGCCATTTTTCTTTAAACAAATGCAAAATGAGAACGCCAAAATCACTTACGCCAAAGTAACCGAATATTTTACTTTTTTCGCTTCGATTGTTGCGATGGGAATTATTGCCAATATTTCGTGGCTCAAAACGCTTTTCATCCCCAATAAATCGTACTGGACCGCGATTGATATTATCCCAATTATCGTGATTGCAAATTTGTGTTTCGGGATTTATTACAACCTTTCCACTTGGTATAAAGTGACGGACCGAACGAAAATCGGCACCGTAATTTCATGGACAGGAGCGCTGATTACCATTGTTTTAAACTTGGTTTTATTGAAAAAATTCGGTTTTATGGTTTCGGCATGGACTACTTTAGCTGCTTATTTTACGATGATGGTTTTGTCTTATTTTCTTGGTCAAAAATATTATCCGATACCTTATCGAATCAAGAATATTTCGCTTTGTTTGGTACTTTTGACGGTTTTCAGTTATATTTCTTATGAATTATTTAATGCAAATTTTTGGATCGGGAATTTATTATTTCTCATCTTTACGGGAATAATTCTTTACAGCGAAAGAAAATTTGTTTTAAACAAAATCAAAAGATAAAATTTAATGAAAATAAAGATCATCAACCAATCTCGACATCCTTTGCCGAAATACCAAACCGCACTTTCTGCCGGAATGGATTTGTATGCCAATATTGAAGAATCCATTGTTTTAAAAAGCCTTGAAAGAAAACTGATTCCAACTGGATTATTCTTGGAACTTCCAGAAGGTTTTGAAGCACAGGTACGCCCAAGAAGCGGCCTCGCCTTAAAAAACGGAATTACCGTATTGAATTCTCCCGGAACAATTGACGCTGATTACCGAGGTGAAATAGGAGTTATTTTAGTAAATTTGTCAACCGACGAGTTTGTGATCAATGATGGCGACAGAATCGCTCAAATGGTGATTGCAAAACACGAAACTGCCATTTGGGATGAAGCTCAACAACTTACCGAAACAGATCGCGGTGCTGGTGGATTCGGAAGCACCTCAAAATAAAAACCACACAATATTAATATAAGTAGTAAAAAACATTCGTATGAAAATTATAGTTCCTATGGCCGGAAGAGGCTCCAGATTAAGACCTCACACGCTCACCGTTCCAAAACCGCTAATTCCTATCGCTGGAAAACCCATTGTACAACGATTGGTAGAAGATATTGCGAAAGTAGCCGGTGAAAAAATTGATGAAATCGCTTTCATTATTGGTGATTTCGGGCCGGAAGTAGAAGAATCTTTGATTCAAATTGCTGAAAAGCTCGGTGCAAAAGGAAGTGTGTATGTTCAAGACGAACCTCTAGGGACTGCTCACGCGATCAAATGTGCAGAAGCTTCCATGCAAGGAGATGTTGTAGTCGCATTTGCCGATACTTTATTTAAAGCTGATTTTATTTTAGATAAAAATTCTGATGGCGTAATTTGGGTGAAAAAAGTAGAAGATCCGTCCGCATTTGGTGTGGTTAAATTGGATGATTATGGTTTCATCACTGATTTTGTTGAAAAACCAAAAACTTTTGTTTCCGACTTGGCGATTATTGGGATTTATTACTTCAATTCTGCCGAAAAATTGATGTCGGAAATCAATTATATCATGGAAAATGACATCAAAGTTGGTGGTGAATATCAATTGACTACCGCTTTAGAAAATCTTCGTCAGAAAGGAGCAAAATTCTCGCTTGGAAAAGTAGATGATTGGATGGATTGCGGAAACAAAAATGCCACCGTAGAAACCAACGGAAAAGTTCTCAACTACGAAAAAGACAATGTTTCCAATTATCCTGCTTCTGCAAAAATTGAAAATTGCATGATTATTCCACCATGTTTTATTGGTGAAAATGTTGAAATTTATAATTCCAAAATTGGACCTTGCGTGTCTTTGGGAAATAATACAAAAATTATCAATTCGAATATCGACAATTCATTAATTCAGGAAAACACCTTAATTGACCACGGAAATTTGAGCAATTCCATGATCGGAAATTCTGCACAATACTTCGGAGTTGCGCGCGAAATTTCTTTGGGAGATTACTCTGTTCTCGATTTCTTATCGAAAAACGAAAGCTATTAAAAACAGCAATAATACAATTACCGAACAAACCACACAAAACAATTTGTGTGGTTTGGCGTTAATATTGCAAAGTTTCAAGTAAAATTTTAAAATGAAAAAATACATAATAGTCTTACTAAGTGCAATATTTATGGTTTCTTGTAAAACCAAAACTGTTCTTAACCAACCGACAAGCACAACAACTCCAATCTCTTCCAATGCTGCGTTTTTCAATAAAATAACTGAAAAACCAAAGTTTGAACAAGTAAAAATCAATTCCAAAGTAAATGTGGAAACAGGAAGTTTCATCCCCACTTTGGATGCAACTATTTATATCGAAAATGGGCAAAAAGTTTGGATGAATATGATTGCAGTTTTCTTGAATGTTGGACGTGGAATCGCCACTCCTGAAGGAATAAAAGGCTATGAAAAATGGAACAAAACCTATATTGAATCGGATTTTTCTTACCTAAATAATTTACTCAACGTTAATTTCATTGATTATCATTCATTGCAAAATTTATTGACAGGAAAAACTTTTATTCCGGTCAATGAAAAAGATTTTGTTTTGACGAAAAATATGCAGGGCTACAACTTAAGTTCATCTAAAAACCTAAAGTTCACCAATGAAGGAAAGGTTTCAGAATATGCCGTTTCGATGGATTACACCAATGATTTCGATTTATCCAAAGTCAATTTAAAGAATATAAAAACTTCCGACAACTTGGAACTTACCTATTCTGATTGGGTTGATGTTGAAGGAACAAGATTCCCAAAAAATGTTAAAATAATTATAAAAGGTTCAAAAACAAGTCAAATTCTACTTGAAAACACGAAATTTGAAAGTTCGAAAATGGATACTCCGTATTCCGTTCCCAATAATTATACGAAAACAGAGATCAAATGATTAAGAAACTAAGCTTTTTAATAGGACTTTTTTTGTTCGGGATGGTATTTTCCCAGAAAAAGGAACAACTTCAAAAGCAAAATGCTGAACTTAAAAAACAGATTGCCTCGATCAACGCAAATTTGGCTAAAACCCAGCAGCAATCAAAACTTTCAGTAGCTTACCTCACCGAAGTACAAAAGAAAATCCAACTGCGCGAAAAAGTTTATACCAATACTCAAAAAGAAAAACGCCTCATTGAAGATGACATCTATCTTCGTCAATTAGAAATCAACA
Source organism: Kaistella montana (assembly GCF_024436175.1). Lineage (GTDB taxonomy): Bacteria > Bacteroidota > Bacteroidia > Flavobacteriales > Weeksellaceae > Kaistella > Kaistella montana. The sequence continues at coordinate 263,494 of NZ_JANFQP010000002.1, forward strand.
GACAAAACCGCGAATTAGCCGTTTTAAGAAAAAACTACGCAGAGGTTTTAGTAAAAGCTTATAAAAACAAAGGCGTACAAAATAAAGTAACCTTTATTTTATCTTCCAAAAATTTGGGAGAAGCTTTGCGAAGAGTACAATATTTAAAAGATTATTCTGATTACCAAGACAAAAAAGCGGCAGAAATTTCTGATGCAGCAAAAAAACTGCTCCAAAATATCAGTCTAAAACAAAAATCAGTAAAGGACAAACAAACCATCCTTACCAATCAGCAAAAAGACTTGCTCACCATAGAAGCTGAAAAAAAACAGAAAGAATTCCTTCTTCAAGAGTTTAAGAAAAACGAAGCTCAACTCACCGTTGAACTCAAGCAAAAACAAACAGAATCTAAGAAACTAGAAGGACAAATTCGTTCCATTATTGCTGAAGAAATAAGAATTGCTAAAGCAAAAGAAGAAGAACGTAAAAAAGCGGAAGCCGAAAAAATTCGGCTGGCAAAAATTGCTGCTGAAAGAGAAAAAGCAAGAATTGAAGCAGAAAATAAAGCAAGGTTAGAAGCATTAGCATTAGAAAAGAAGCGTGCTGATGAAGAAGCCAAAAGGCTGAAGGATATCGCAGATAGAAAAGCTGCAGAAGAAGCTGAAAAATCTAAAATTGCCGCTGCTGCAGACGCTAAGAAAAACGAAGATGCGAAAAGAGCTGCGGAAGCCGAAAAAGCTGAAAGCCGAAGACTAGCTGCGGCCAAGGAAGCTGAAATTGCAGCTGCAAATGCAAAAGTAGCAGCAGATAAAGCTGCCAATGCAAAAGCCGCAGAAGCATCACTTACCAAAAAAAACGAAGCAGATAAAAAGGCAGCCGAAACCAAAGCAATGACCAATTATGGTGTGACGAGCACCGTTGGAAACAACTTCGCCGCCAACCGCGGAAAAATGGGAATGCCTGCTTACGGAACCATCACCCACCGATTCGGGAGACAACCACACCCTGTTTTCAAAAATATTATCGAAGAAAATAACGGGATAAAAATTGCCGTTGCAAAAGGAACCGTTGCGAAATGCGTAGCTCCAGGAACAGTTTCGAGAGTGGTTGCATCAGGAGATGGATCCAAAATGGTTTTTGTGAAACACGGTGACTATTTTACAATCTATGCCAACTTAGCCAACACGATGGTATCGGCTAATCAACAAGTGTCTGCGGGAACTTCTATCGGAACCGTTGGAGCAGATTTCGATGGCACTTACACCCTCGATTTCCAGATTTGGAACGGCACCAATCCGGTAGATCCTATGGGTTGGGTAAATTGAAAAATATAAATTAACTTTGCACAAAATTTAGAACATGAACACACTTACGATAATGGCTCTTTCCTGGCAACATTTGTTAATCGTTGCCGTAATCTTATTAATTCTTTTTGGAGGAAAAAAAATCCCAGAAATGATGAGAGGTTTAGGTTCCGGAATTAAAGAATTTAAAGATGCGGTAAAGGAAGAGGACAAAAAACCATCCGAAGACACAAAAAACAATTCCAATTCTGCGCAATAAATCTTTGGAATGATGAGTTTTTCGAAAAATGCTTGGGAGATTTTCAACCAATCTATCAACGATTATCATATCGCTGATCATGTAGATACACCGATAAATAACCCCTTCCAAAAGGACAGTTTGGAACGACTTTTGTATGCTAAGAATTGGATTGATACCGTTCAATGGCATTTAGAGGATATAATTCGAGATGAAAATATAGATCCCACCGAGGCATTGAAACTAAAACGCAGAATAGATTCTTCTAACCAGCAAAGAACTGATTTAGTGGAGTTTATCGACAGTTGGTTTTTACAAAAATATCAAAATATTGTTCCCGCTTCGGATGCAAGGATTAATAGCGAAACACCAGCTTGGGCAATAGATCGCCTTTCAATTTTGTCTCTTAAAGTATATCACATGTTTTTAGAAGCTCATAGAGAATCAGCTAGTGAAGAGCATAGAACAGCATGTACTGCAAAGCTCAATGTGCTACTAGAGCAGAAAGAAGATCTTTTTGAAGCGATAGACCAATTGCTTTATGATATAGAAAACGGTAAAATGAAGATGAAAGTTTACAAACAAATGAAAATGTATAATGATGAAAGCCTTAATCCGATTTTATATCAAAATGTGAGAAATGACCAAACTAAACTTTAGTTTCATTTTATTATTATTCCTAATTAGTTCCTGTTCAGTAGAGAAAATAAATCTTTCACCGATAGGTGATAACGTTTCGGCTATAAACGAACAGAGTCCATCTTACTCTTTTGATCAAAAAAAACAGCTCATTGTATATTCTTCTGAAATCACCAATTTAATAAGTTCTTTCCCTAAATTTAGAAACGACGCTGTGAATTCCGAAGTTTCTTTGCTTAAATTCAATCTTAAAGAATATATTTTTGCAATGCAATCCTATAATTTGACGAACCTATCCGCATCTCACAGAAAGTTCGAAAAGTCATATAAGAAACTTCAGAAATTAAGAAAATACTTAAATAAAGATGAAGACGAGGTTTTGAACAGATATTTGGTGAGAATAAAAACCAATATGACCTTTATCCACGGTAACATTCCTCAGGATTCTACTACTATTATTATAAAAAACTAATATTTCCATGTTAAAAATTCAAGCAGAGGCCAATGTTCCCACAGAATACGGGAATTTTCGGATGATTGCATTTTCTGAAGAAGAAAGCGACTGGATGCCACACATGGCGATTATCGCCGAAAACACTGATTTCACAAAACCCATCAACGTTCGTTTCCATTCAGAATGTATTACCGGTGAAGTTTTTCATTCAAAAAAATGCGAATGCGGACAGCAACTGGATGCTGCAATGAAATTCATGCACGAAAATGGCGGAATCATCATTTACCTAAGACAAGAAGGAAGAAATATCGGAATCATCAATAAACTAAAAGCTTACGCTTTGCAAGAAAAAGGTTTCGACACTGTAGAAGCCAATTTGAAACTAGGACTTCCCGCTGATGATCGAGATTTTGCTGCAGCAATTGAAATCCTAAAAATGTTGGACGTGAAAGAAGTAAATCTGCTCACCAACAACCCTGAAAAAATGAAAATTGTAGAAAACAGCAATATCATTTTAAATAAACGCATCCCTTTGCAAATGACCGCTACGAAAGAAAGCGAAAGCTATCTGAAAGTAAAGAAAGATTATTTCGGTCATCTATTAACTGACGAAACATCCCAAAATAAAAAACCGCTTTGATTTTTTCAAAGAGGTTTTTGTTTATTAAAAATTCAATTATTATAACTGAAAAGCAGTTTCTAAAGCCAATTCGATCATCGGTTTCAATGCTTTTTCTCTTTGATCAGCCGAGATTTGCTCTCTCGTTGGGATTATATCTGATACGGTAAGAATTGTTGCCGCGTTTTTCCCAAAATGCTGTGCATTGGCAAACAATGCAAAAGCCTCCATTTCCACTGCCGAACAATTGTATTTGGTTGCAATCGCAGGAATTTTTTCGTCTTTTCTATAAAAAATATCACTTGTATGAATATTGGTTGGTTGAAGATTCAATGATAGATTTTTGGCAGTTTGATTAATAGTTTCGAAAACATTCCCTTGGCTTTTTAGCAACTCTTCTTCAATTCCCCACGCGAATTTCGCATAAGTAGATTCACTCGCAGAATTTTCAACATTCAGCAGATCGAAAAGTTTCAAATCGGTTGTGTAAGCGCCACAAGTCCCTATTCTGATGATGGTATCCACTTCGTATTCGGTGTACAATTCAAAAGAATAAATCCCAATACTCGGAATTCCCATTCCACTCGCACCTACCGAAATTTCTTTGCCTTTATAAAGACCTGTATAATAGAAAATATTTCTCGTCTGGCTCACCAACTTTACGTCATTCAGAAAGTTATCGGCAATATATTTTGCTCGCAAAGGATCACCAGGTTGCAGTACCGTTTTAGCAATTTCTCCTTTTTTCGCTGCAATATGAACACTCATAATTTTTGTTTTTTGAATTGAATTTTAAAAGTAAGAAATTCTCTACAAACCCGAAATTTTCGAACCATATATTTACAAGTTTAGAAGATAAATCATAAAAAAACCACCAAAAGGTGGCTTATTCGTTTGCTAAAGATATTTCTTAATCTCGATCCGGAATATTGTAATATTTAATTACACTTTGGTAATCATTATAGTTAACATTTGCGTTTTTGCCTGTCGAAGCTGGAACCAAAACAATTCGGAATCTTTGATTATTCAAATACGTATTCGCTTCTGCACTGGTAAAAGTGGCTTGATCAAAGTTAGCTTCGGTATAGATTTCTACATTCGCAGCGTCAAAAAGGAAATTGTAATCCAATTCTCTACCTCCGGATAAATACTCGGTTTTTGGAAGAAGTTGCCAAACTGCAGATTCAGAAGTATTTGAGTTGACATTACGATAAACAAGCACCACATCGCTGCTTGCAATATTAATTCCTTGAGAAAGTGTATAGTTATTTCCACTGCTCAAAGTTCCGGTAACATCTTTCATCACTGAATAGGTGTCGCCATCACCAACTACATTGTCATTTCTGTTATCATCACAGCTTACTACTACAAATCCGAAAATTGCCAAAAGCAATATTGTAAAATACTTTTTCATTTTATTTAATTTTAAATTATTTTAAATATCTCAATATGTATGCCAATAAATTTAAAAACGTAAGTTTTAAAAATTGTATTTTTGTTCTACATCATAGTTTAGATAATGAAAAATATAAAAAGTAAAATCACCTGCATCATAATTTTGGTTTTTTCTTTAAAAATCTCAGCTCAGTACCAACCGAAAAATCTCAGCACTGAAGACTTGAAAAAAGCCAACGAATGGGTAAACAACACTTATAATTCCCTGTCACAAGACGAAAAACTGGGACAATTGTTCATCGTCGCGCTTTATACCAACAAAGGCGAAGATTACATCAATAATGTAAGAAATATCGTAACCAACGAGAAAATCGGAGGTTTGATTTTGATGCAAGACGATGCCGCGAGAGAAATTAATCTCGTCAATGAATTTCAGAAAACCGCAAAAGTTCCTTTAATGATCGGAATGGATGCGGAATGGGGCCTTTTCCAAAGAATTGCTACGGCACATAAATTTCCATGGGCGATGACTTTAGGAGCCATTCAAGATAAAAATTTAATTAAAGAAATGTCTGCAAAAGTCGCGGAAGACTGCAAAAGAATGGGCATCAATTGGGATTTCGCACCGGTTGTTGATGTGAATACGAATCCGGAAAATCCCATTATTGGGAACAGAAGCTTCGGCTCAGAAGTACAAAATGTGGTTAATTCTGCTTTAGCCTATTCCAATGGGTTGCAAGACAATAAAATTTTAGCGGCGATCAAACATTTTCCCGGACACGGCGATACCAATACCGATTCTCATCTCGATTTGCCGGTGGTTTCCCACGATCTCAATCGACTCAATTCCGTGGAACTTGCTCCGTTCAAAGCATTGATGGATAAAGGAATTGGTGGCGTGATGGTTGCTCATTTATACGTTCCTGCGTTAGAAAAAGGCAAAGGGATTCCTGCTTCGGTTTCCAAAAATATCATAACCGGACTTTTAAAAGAAAAATTGGGCTATAAAGGTTTAATCATCACCGATGCACTGAACATGGGCGCTGTTGCAAAACGCTATAAACCGGGAGAATTGGACGCACTCGCCTTCAAAGCAGGAAATGACATCATGCTTTTTTCTGATGGCGTGAAAGAAGGAAAACGATTGATTCAGTTGGCAATTGATAATAAAGAAATCTCGCAAAACCGCGTGGAAGAAAGCGTGAAAAAAATTCTTTTGACCAAATATTTCTTGGGATTGTATGAATATCAACCTCGAAATCCGGAAAATATCAACGACGATCTCAATAACGAATCTCATCAAAAACTCGTTCAAAAGCTTTACAGCAACGCTTTAACACTAATTAAAGATGAGCAAAAACTGCTTCCGTTAAATTGCAAAGAGACTTATTATTATGTTCCATTGGAAGAAGCTCCGTATGAAACTTTCGCCAATCAATTGAATTTAAATACAACCGTTATTGTAAAAAAAGCTACTGAAATTGCTACAATCCCTGCAAATTCCAAGATAATTGTAGGTTTACATAAAGACAATTCAACCGCGTATAAACCTTATAAAATCTCAGAAAATAGCAAGAAAATTTTGGCAGAATTAAGTAAAAATCAAAAAATCATTCTCAATATTTTTGGTTCGGCTTATGCTTTAAAAGATCTTGATATTGCAAACATTTCTACCGTTTTGGTCGCTTATGAAAACAACGATGATTCGATGAAAGCAACTGCAAATTCCCTCAGTGGAAAGACGCCAATTTTGGGCAGATTGCCCGTTTTGGTGAACAATCAACTTAAAGCTGGAGCAGGAATCGACCTGAATTTTTCAGCAGAAACTCAATCTCATAAAAAAATTAAATAAAAACCAATGAAAATAGGAATCCTGTGCTATCCAACCTACGGTGGTAGTGGAATTGTTGCCACAGAATTAGGAATGTCGCTCGCCAACAAAGGTTACGAAGTGCATTTTATTAGTTCTGCACTTCCGGCCCGGCTCGATATTACCAATCCAAATATTTTTTTCCATAAAGTAAATGTGCAAACCTATCCGCTTTTCCAGTATCAGCCGTATGATATTGCACTTTCATCCATGATTTATAGGGTTGTCAATTTATACAAACTCGATATTTTGCATGCTCATTACGCGATTCCTTACGCTTATGCGGCTTTTACAGCAAAACAAATGTTGAAAGAAGAAGGCAAAGATATTCCATTGGTCACCACGCTTCACGGAACCGACATTACACTAGTTGGTCAACATCCAAGTTACAAACATGCGGTAGAATTCTCTATCAATCAATCAGATACGATTACTTCTGTTTCTGAAAGTTTAAAAAAAGACACACTGCAATTTTTCAATATAAAAAAGGAAATACAAGTCATCACCAATTTTATTGATAATTCGGAGTTTGATGAGTGCATGAATTGCGAAAGAAAACAATTTGCAAATGCTGATGAAAAAATTCTAATTCATGTTTCCAATCTTCGTCCGGTAAAACGAGTTGAAGATGTTTTGCAGATTTTTAAAAATGTCAATAAAAAAATAAAATCCAAACTGGTGATTATCGGCGAAGGTCCAGATATGGAAAAAATCAATCAGTTTTTGGAAGAAAATCCTGATTTGATTGGTGAAATCAGGCTTTTAGGAAAGGTGAACGATTTGTACAAAATTCTTCAACTTTCAGATGTCTTTTTGCTTCCTTCCGAGCAAGAAAGTTTCGGTTTGGCAGCGTTGGAAGCGATGGCAGCAAACACTCCGGTAATCAGTTCAAACGCAGGTGGAATCCCGGAAGTTAACATTCAGGGAGAAACCGGTTACTTGGCTGAAATCGGGAATGTAGAAGCCATGAGTAATTACACGATAAAGTTGTTGGGTGATGAAAAACTGCTCGCTCAGATGAAAATTAATGCCAAGCAACAAGCCATTAAATTCGATTTAAAAAATATTTTGCCTATCTACGAACATATGTATCAAGAAACACTTCTTGAGTTTAAAAACAAACAGAAAGTTGATGTTCTAGAATAAGTTCCTGTCAAAATTTCCATAAATCATGAACGAAAAGCTCCTTCAATATCTTTGGAATTTCAAGATTTTCAAGAATTTTGATTTCAAAGATGTGGAAGGAAACCCTTTGGAAATTCTCGATTTCGGAACTTGGAATTTCAATTCTGGGCCGGACTTTTTGTGTGGGAAAATTAAAACCAAAGATTTAGTTTTAGCAGGAAATATTGAACTTCATGTAAAATCTTCCGACTACATTTTCCACCAACACTCTGGAAATCCCGAGTTTGAAAATCTTATTCTACATGTCGTTTTCATGCATGATGTGGAAGTTGAAGAACTTAATAAAAAAAATATTCCCACTCTGGTTTTAAAGGACTACATTGATGAAAATTTGCTGTGGAAATATGAAGCTTTGCTGAAAGAAAACCAATTTATTCCGTGTGAAGCGCTCATTTCACCTGAAAAAATTCCGTTTTATTTTGCAGAAGAAACGCTTCTGAAAAAGCTTAATGAAAAATCTGTTGAAATAGAAGATTCGCTGCAAATTAACAAAAACAATTACGAAGCTGTTCTTTTTCAAAATTTGTCTTACGCTTTTGGATTGAAAGTAAACGCTCCAATTTTTCGTCAATTGGCGGAAAATATCGACTTTTCTATCATCAACAAGATCCGTCAAAATCCGCTTCAGTTGGAAGCTCTTTTTTTCGGAATGTGCGGCTGGCTGGAAAATCCGGAAGATGAACAAACAAAATTATGGAAACGCGAATTCGATTTTCTGAAGTCAAAATTTACACTTTCCGATCTTCGCAGTTTTCCTAAATTTTCACGACTTCGGCCTCCGAATTTTCCTACAATTCGTCTTTCGCAACTCGCTTCATTGTATCATCTGAATCAAAATCTTTTCTCAAAACTGATTTCTGCAAAAAATAGCAAAGAAATCAATGCGGTTTTTAAGCCCGTAAAAGCCAGCGAATATTGGAACACTCGTTTCAATTTTGGGAAAACATCTTCCGTTTCCGGTGAGAAATTTTTGACAGAAGATTTCAAAAATATTATTTTGCTCAATGCCGTTTTACCTTTAAAATACACCTATCACAAGCATTTCGACGAAGGTATAGCCGATGAAATTCTTGAGTTTTACCGAACGATTCCAGCAGAAAAAAACTCCATTGTCGATGGTTGGAAATCTTTTAACATCAAGATCGAAAACGCACTCGAAAGCCAAGCAATGCTGTATCATCACAAGAATTTTTGTGAAAGGAAAAACTGCTTAAATTGCGGAATCGGATTTCAACTTCTGAAAGCGGAATCCGATGATATTAAATAAATTTAAAATGTGATAAACTTCACTTCAACACCTCTGTTTATCGAGAAATTTAGTAATAATTTTGTATAAAATAAATGATATGTTCGACTGGTTAAAAACGCTTCTCCTACCCATTGAAAATCCGAATGTCACCCAATCTATCGTTGCGATTATGCTTGCCATTGGAGCCGGGATTTTCTTTGGGCGAATAAAGTTGGGCAAAATAACTTTCGGTGTTTCAGCCGTGATGTTTACCGGTTTGTTGATGGGGCATTTTGGCTACCGAATACAACCCGGAATTTTAGATTTCATCCGAGATTTTGGTTTGATTATTTTCGTTTATGGCATTGGTTTACAAGTTGGTCCTTCGTTCTTTTCCTCGTTTAGAAATGAAGGTTTAAAATTCAATCTTCTTGCGGTTTCTACCGTTCTTTTCGGTGGAATTATTACGATTATTCTTTTCAAATTTACCGGATTAAAAATTGAAGATTTAGTAGGAATCATGAGTGGTTCCGTGACCAACACCCCGGGTTTAGGAGCTGCTAAAAATACGATTGAAGAGATTAAAAACACCTTTCCCGACCGGGATTTCAACGATCCGGCAATTGGCTACGCGATTACTTATCCATTGGGCGTTTTCGGGATTATCAGCGCGATTATTCTTTCTAAATTATTGTTGAAAATAGATCCTGAAGATGAAATGAAAAAATTCAGGAAATCAAAAATTAATCGAGAGTTGCCTTTAATTCATAAAAAAATGCGGGTGACGAATCCTGAATATTTCGGAAAAACTTTGCATCAAATCATTAAAGAATTCGGTCGCGACATCGTAGTTTCCCGCTTGAAACACAGCGGCAGCGAAGCGGTACAATCGCCAACTTTAGACACTCATGTTCAGGACAGAGATGTATTGATGATTGTAGGTTTAGAAAGCGATTTGGATGAATTTATTGCTAAAATCGGACGTCCTTCAACCGATCTATTTATCGAAACCGATTCGCATATTCATCAGAAAAACATTTTCGTTACCAAACCTTCTGCCATTCATAAAAAACTTTCGCAACTCGATTTATACAACACTTATGATTTGAAAGTTACCCGCGTTTTTCGGGCAGGTAGGGAAATATTGCCGCGTCCTTCGTTGGAGCTTTTTTATGGCGATAAATTAAGGGTAATTGGTTCTTTGGAAGCGATCGAAGAAGTTGAAAAAATCATCGGAAATTCCGAGAAAAAACTCCTTGAACCCGATTTTCTATCACTTTTCGGAGGATTGCTTTTGGGAATTATTTTGGGTTCCATTCCTATTGTGGTTCCTAGTTTACCCGTTCCTATCAAACTAGGATTTGCAGCAGGTCCGCTTATCGTAGCACTTTTGATATCGAGATACGGCGGAATTTCTTTCATTCATTCGTATATCAATAATGGAGCGATTTATTTCATGAAAGACTTTGGAATTTGTTTGTTTTTTGCCGCAGTCGGAATCCACGCCGGCGACGGTTTTTACGAAAATTTTATTCAGTACAACGGCTGGAACTGGATGTTTTTTGGTTCTGCAATTACTTTTATTCCGCTTATTTTCATGGTGATTATCGGACGTTTCTTTATGAAAATCAATTATTTGCAACTTGCAGGAATCATGAGCGGAAGTTATACCGATCCGGCTGCACTATCGTTCAGTACCAACTATTTAGATTCTGACATTCCTATTCAAAGTTATGCACAGGTTTATCCATTGGTGACGATTTTCAGAATTTTTGTGGCCAGTCTTTTGATTCTAATTTTCAGTTAATTTAAACAAAAAAAGCAACCATTTCTGGTTGCTTTTCTATTTTAAATTCAAAGAATTATTTTTTGTCGTCCGGCGCTGAATCCGGGAAACGTTGTTGTGTAAATTCTCTTGAAATTGCAGCTTTTTCGAACTTCAACTTTCCTGAAAGCGTTTCGATTACCACACCATCTTCTTGAATTTGTGCGATTCTGCCGTGCATTCCTGAGGTGGTTACTACTCTGCTTCCTACTTTTAAAGTTTCTTGAAAACTCTTTTCTTGTTTTGCTTTTTTCATTTGTGGACGAATCATCAGAAAATAAAATCCGACGAACATCAGTCCCATCATGATCATTGTAGGCATCATTGAACCTTCCGGAGAAGCAGCTGCCTGTAAAAATATTGTAATCATATTTGTTTTGCTTAAAAAATTATCGCTGAATATCTGCCGAGAAAGTCAACACAATTGGAGCTTTTTCTACATTGGCATATACTTCAGCTTGCTTGTTTACTAATCCATCGAAATTAGAAGAATCGAATTTCAAAGTGATTTGACCTTTTTGTCCTGGTAAAATTGGATCTTTGGTGTAATCTGGAACCGTGCAACCGCAACCTGGTTTTACCTGAGAAATAATTAAAGGATTGGTACCAGTGTTGGTCACTTCATAAACATGTTCTACATGTTCTCCTTTTTTAATTTTTCCGAATTCGAAATCAGATTCAGAAAGAGCAACTGTAGTTAAAGGTTTTGCCTGAGCTTCTTTCACCAAATCTTCCTGAGTTGGAGCTGCAGCTGCGGCGGCAGTTTGATCTTCAACGATTAATTGATCTGCTTTTTGATCTTTCTTGCAAGAAGTAATTCCTAATACAGCTACAAGCGGTAATATTTTTACTAAATTTTTCATAAATATTTTATTAATTTCTGTTCAATTCTTTGGTGTATTTATCTAAAATCCCATTGATAAATATGTTGGAACGATCCGTAGAAAATACTTTGGATATTTCGATATATTCATTGATAACTACTCGAGCCGGAGTAAGTGGAAAATAATCGAGTTCGCTGATGGCAATAATCAAAATGATTTTGTCCATTAAAGAAACCCTTTCAAGATCCCAGTTTTCAAGTTTATCCTTGAGTTTCTTTTCGGATTCTTCCCAATGATTTAGGGTTTGCTTGAGTAATTTCTGAGCAAATTCGCTATCAGCTTCATCTTTAATCATTTTAATTAAAGTATGACTTGGCTCATTTTCTTTGAAAAAACCAATGGTTTTCTGAATCATCGAATTAGAAATATGGAAATCATCTGCCCAGCTCATTTCTTTTTCTTCCAAATGCTCATGAAAATCTTCATTTTCAGCGATATAACGGAGGAATAATTTCCCAATGAATTTTTGGTCTTCTTCGAAGGAATATCCTTCTTCTTTCATGAAATCCTGATATCTTTTTCCGGCAGTCATCCTTTGGAAAGTTTTTACCAGCAAGTCATCATGAAGCTCCCATTTCAATTCCTGATGTTTCGAGGTGAAAGAAAGTCTTTCAGTGTTTTCCTCAATTTTATTCAGAACCTGATTATTAATAAATTTTTGGTTGGGGTTGATGTTGTCTTCCGTTTTGATATACTTATTTTTCCCAATTTCAATTTGTTTTTCTGCCAAATGTTTCAGTGCAACCAAAAAATTGAGTTGATAAATGTAAAGATGATATATCTTCTCGATTTCGGAAAACATATTTTTCTCTAAAACATCAAATTTTATAGGATTTTGATAATAAGAATATACTGATTCTACAACTTTTTCACGAATTTGTCTTCTTCCTAACATTTCAAAGAGCTTTATATGGGTGCAAAGATAGTATTTTTTTGCAAACTCTTCCCTTACAACTTATATTCTGATGAATTAAATACAAAGAATCCGTTCGCAATTTATTACTTTTGTATCCGAACTCGCTTGTTCCGAAAAAGTAATGTAGAAAGCCCAATATGAATGCACTAAAAACCTTGAACCCCTATTTCTGGAAACACAAAACACTCTTGTTTTGGGGTTTTCTTTTCATCATAGCCAGTAATTTTTTTAGCATTTACAAAGTTCAGTTTGTAGGAAAATCGGTTGATGAAATATCAAAAACCACCAATTTAGGCTTTAATAAACAGGTTTTATTTTATGTAGCGATTATCGTTGTTTCCTCATTACTGACGGGTTTTTTTACGTTTATGATGCGCCAAACCATCATTGTAGCTTCCCGAAGAATCGAGTATGAACTGAAAAATAAAATTTACAATCATTACCAAGAATTATCGCTTACCGACTTCAAAAAAACCACCATCGGCGACTTGATGAACCGCTTGAGCGAAGATGTAGTAGCGGTGAGAATGTATCTGGGACCCGGCGTTATGTATGTGGTGAATCTCCTGATTCTACTCATCATCACTAGTATTTATATGCTGAAAACGGATGTTTCGATGACTTTGTGGTCGCTGCTTCCGCTTCCTATACTTTCATTTGTAATTTATAAGGTAAGCTCAATTATCAATCAGAAATCGAAAATTATGCAAAAAAGCCAATCCGCGATTTCAACTTTCGTACAAGACAGTTTTTCGGGAATTCGGGTGGTAAAGTTTTTTGCTAAAGAAAAATATATTGAGAAAAATTATGGCATTAAAGTAAAAGATTATCAAGACAAAGCCTTGGATTTAGCGAAAACTGAAGCCTATTTCTTCACCATCATCCTTTTTGTAATTGGTCTGCTTAATGTTGTAATCCTCTTTATTGGTGGACAAAAATACATGAACAACGAACTTTCAGTAGGGAAAATCGCGGATTTCTTTCTTTACATTAATATTTTAATTTGGCCATTTTCAATGGTCGGTTGGGTAACTTCGGTGAATCAACGTGCGGAAGCTTCGATGGCGAGAATTAATGAGTTTTTGGACATGAAAACCGATATCATCAATACCAATCACGAAAACTATCCTATTTACGGTGAAATCGAGTTCCGCAACGTTTCTTATGTTTATCCAAATACCGGAATTAAAGCTCTTGATAATTTAAGTTTCAAAATTGAAACAGGAAAATCGCTCGCAATCATGGGAAAAACCGGAAGCGGAAAATCCACCATCGCTCTTTTGCTCTGCCGATTGATTGATCCTACAGAAGGCGAAATCCTTATTGATGGGAAAAATCTGAAAGATCACAACTTAGAAAATTACAGAAAACACATTGGCTATATTCCTCAGGAAAGTTTCCTTTTCTCGGATACGATCGAGAATAACATCGGTTTCGCGATCGACAAACCTTCCTTAAAATTGGTTGAAGAATTTGCAAAAAAAGCAGATGTTCATAAAAATATTGTCGAATTTAAAGACCAATACAAAACCTTGGTTGGCGAACGAGGGGTGATGCTTTCCGGCGGGCAAAAACAAAGAATTTGCATTGCCAGAGCTTTGATTAAGGAGCCGAAGATTCTTATTTTTGATGACTCACTTTCAGCTTTAGATACCGAAACCGAGGAAAATATCCTTCAAAATATCGAAAATGAAATCCAGAAAAGCAGCTCGATCATCATTACCCATCGCGAAAGCAGCGCAAAACGCGCTGATAAAATCCTGAATCTCACCGATATATAAAATGAAATCTCGGCTTAAAATTGTAAAATCGTTATTGATAATACAATTTTCATAAGAAAAAGATAAAAATTTATTTTGCATTTAAAAGAAATCTTTTATATTTGTTACACTAAGATTTCAAAAAATATATACAAATGAGTGATTACAAGGAACGCCATGAAAACGAAATTTTCACAAAGGTGTTAAAAGCAGGAAGAAGAACATATTTCTTTGATGTGCGCGAGACCAAAGCAGGAGATTACTATCTTACGATCACCGAGAGCAAAAAAAACTTTGGCGAAAACGGTGAAGCGACTTTCGAAAAGCATAAAATTTATCTTTATAAAGAAGATTTCAAGAGTTTTGAAGAAATGTTTAAAGAATCTACAGACTTTATCATCAGTCAAAAAGGCGAAGACGTGATCTCTGAAAGACACGATAAAGATTTCAAAAGCAAATCTTTTACAATAGAATCGGACGACGAAGTTTAAATAAATCACAAAAGCACCCAATGTCGGGTGCTTTTTTTTTATTTAAGTCATCAAAAATCTCATAAAAATAGAGGAGATAGAGTTTCCTATTTCGTAAAAAAAGAAAAACGCATTGATAATCAATGCGTTTTAAAGTGGGTGAATGAGGGGTCTCGAACCCCCGACCTCCGGAACCACAATCCGGCGCTCTAACCAACTGAGCTACAATCACCGTTTGAGGTTGCAAATATAAAGCTTTTCGAGAAATTACAAAATTATTCCGTCAAAATTTTTCAGTGCAATTAATTTTTCTGTTGTAAAGCCCTCTGCAAAGTCCACTCCGGACAATCTTCCCAAATCCTGGGCGCGGTAAGTAAGACTTTCCAAGAAATCCTTCGTTGCAATGGGAGTCATTGGTTCCGTTGATTTCGGATCGTAAAATTGCGTTTTATAAGCCAAGCAAGCATCAATTTTTTTCTGCATAAAATCGGTTACATCTACCACAAAATCCGGAGTGATATTCTTCCATTGAATGTAGTTGAAAATATGTTTTGGACGCCAAGTTTGTTGGTTTTCACCTTCCGAGACGGTTTCTATTTTCACCAAACCGGAAAGAAAACAAGCATCGGAAACCAATTTAGAAGCTTTAGCATGATCAGGATGACGATCGTCGATGGCATTTGAAAGCACAATTTCCGGTTGATATTTGCGAATCATTTTCACGATTTGCATCTGATATTCTTCTGAATTTTGGAGAAAACCATCTTTCATTTTCAGGTTTTCACGAAATGAAATTCCTAAAATTTTCGAAGCTTCGGCTGCTTCTTCGGCACGGGTAAAATTGGTTCCGCGAGTTCCGAGTTCGCCTTGAGTAAGATCTACAATAGCTACTTTTTTTCCTTCGGAAATAAGTTTAGCCAAAGTTCCGCCACAACCCAATTCTACGTCATCGGGATGCGCTCCTATTGCTAAAACATCTACTTTTTTCATGATGCAAAGATACGAAAATTGAATTTTTTAATTTAAATAAAACGATTACTGAAGCGGTTGGTAAATTGTTGCTAAAAAATCAGCATAAGAACGCTCAAGCTTCGTGATATCACCGGATTTCAGATTGATTCCGGCGGTTCCGTAAGGATTTGAATTTACCGAAAAAGTTGAAAATTGAAAATACTGAACCGGCTGATTCTCTTGCCCAGAAAGTTTGATAGAAGATCCCAAAAGTTTTTTAGTAGAAACAGTATAAGTTTCTCCTAAATTGAGTGTTTTTTTGGTAAAAGTTCTCGGCTCAAAAACAAAACTTTCATTATTCAGAGCGATGTTTTGTTTTTTAAAAGGCGATGCAAAGAAATAAACCACATTATTTTCCTTGGGAAAATTTTCAGGATTTACATAATACAAATTCAATTTATAATGTACCGGATCTAATTTTTGCGTTCCAACTTCTTCGATGGTTTCGAAAGGTTGGTAAGAAAATGCGTTGGCACCTACTTCTTTGGCTTTTTTATAAATCATTCCGAAAACTTTTGCATCATCATCCGAAAAGCCTTGAATTTCAATCTCAGCGAGGTATTCTGAGTTAGTAGATTTCGGATTTATTTTATAAAAAAACTTATCAGAATTGGAATGGGTTTTCACCACTTTATTAAGAATTACATTTTGGCCAAAAAGAATTTGACTAAAAATGATCGTTAAAATTGCTATTGTTTTTTTCATGAGTTTTTAAGAATTTCGATACATTCTTGCAATGAATTTTCCCAATGTTTGGGTTCGATTCCGTAGTTTTTTTCAATTTTATCTAAAGCCATTGTGCTTCTTTTAGGCCTTTTTGCGGGCGTTGGAAATTGTTTTGTAGCAATCGCATTCAATTTAATGGAAGAACCTGAAAATTCAGCAATTTTCTCGGCAAAACCAAACCAACTCGTTTCCGGATAGTTGGAAAAATGGTAAACTCCATAAGTTTTCGGTTCGGTTTTGATGATTTTCATTACCGCTTCCGCCAAATCGTTAGCATTGGTTGGTTGCCCAAACTGATCTGCCACTATTCCCAATTCGTCTTTGGTTGAGAACAAATTGAGCATGGTTTTCACGAAATTTTTATTAAACTCTGAATACAACCAAGATGTGCGAACTACAATCGTTTTTGGATGAATGTCGAGTGCGAGTTCTTCACCTTTCAATTTTGAAGCTCCGTAAACACCTTGTGGATTGGTGAAATTATCTTCTGAATATGAAATATTGCTTTCACCGTCGAAAACATAATCAGTGGAAATATGAATGAGTACTGCATTATTTTCCTTGCAAGACTGTGCTAAATTGGCAACACCGTCTGCATTTACCGCATACGCTTTTTCGGGTTCAGATTCTGCCAAATCAACCGCGGTGTAAGCCGAAGCATTGATGCAAAAATCTGGTTTATAGTCATTAAAAAACTCAGAAACCTGATCTTCGTTGGTAATATCGATGGTTGAAGAATCGGTGAAATTAAATTCAAATTCCAATTCAAAATCCGGTGCCAACTTTCTGAAACAGTTTCCTAATTGTCCGTTTCCACCGATGACGAGTATTTTCTTTATCATTTTGATGCTGCTTTATTTTGTTTTCTGAGGTTTGCGACTCTGCTTTGGAAATCTTTCTCCTCTAAATTTACCAAAAATTTCTGGAAAAGCGCTTTGGTATCTTCCGGATGCGATTCGGAGGAGCGGGTTTTCATGTTGAAATAAATTACTGTAAGCCAAAGCACACTGTGAATGGTTTTCCCGTCTTCGCTTTTCATGAGGATTTCCACTTTCGAAAGTCGGTCGCCCAAATCAATCGTTTTGCTGGAAATAATCACTTTTGCATTGTATCGTACTTCTTTCAGATAGGCGATTTCGTTTTGTATGGTTACCCAGGTACATCCGGTTCGTTTGGTGTATTCTTCATAGGTAAAACCATATCCGCTTTCTACATGATCTTCCCTTGCATTCAACATGTATTCGAGATATTTCACATTGTTGAGATGCCCAATCGGGTCGCAGTCACTGAATCTTACTTTTTCTATGGATGAAAGTTCTTTTTGCATCTTACAAAATTAAAAAAACCATCCCGAATAGAGGATGGTTTAGGTTATATGAAAAGGATTTTAAAGTCCTAATTCTTTTTTAACTAATGGAGTTGCATCCGGACCAGCTTTGTAAATCAATGCTGTAGAATCGATGATAAAATCGAAACCGTTTGCTTTAGCCACTTTATTCACTGCGTTGTTTAGTTTTTCGATAATTGGTTTTACAGCAGCATCTCTTTTCTCAGCTAAATCTTTTTGAGCAGTTTGCTGAAGTTGTTGCAAGTTTTGTTGTTTTTTTTGCAATTCACCTTCTTTAGCTGTTCTTTGAGCTTCAGTTAATTTTGCGCCTTCAGCTTGGTATTGTTGAACTTCTTTTTGGAAAGCTTCTGCTTGTTTGTTTAGTTCATCACCTTTAGTTTTACTGAAAGTATCTAGATCTGTGGTCATTTTTTTAGTTTCTGGCATAGCAGATAAAACTGCTTCATAATCCATAGATGCAACTTTCTGTGCACTAACCGTTCCGACGGTTACAAACATCATTACTGCTGCAAATAATACGCTTAATTTTTTCATAATAGGAATAATTGAATAATTTTTGTTGTTGTTTTAAATTTAATTTGTTTTGTTTCTCATCTCGGCCGGAGCCTCTTTTTTTATTTGTGCATTTTTCAGCTTTCGGTCCCTTTCGTCTCTTGCGTTATTTGAAGATTTGGCTGGTTGCTCCGTTGTTTTTTTGCCTGAATTTTTCAGCAACAAATCTAATACTTTATCTGTATAGTCATATCTTTTTTCAAGAAAAATTACACTGATGTTGTTACTTTTATCAAGAATGATGCCTAAACTATTTTTCTCTGAAACAGTTTTTATTGCATTCCAAATTTGATCCTGAAAAGGTTTGGTGAGATTTGCTCTTGCATTATTGAGTTCTCCCATCGAACCAAAACGGTTATTCACCATTCCTTTGATTTTCTTGTCAAGATCGTCAACTTCTTTTTGTCTTTGCTTCAATTGATCACCGATTAAAAGTACGCGTTCGTTTTCCAGAAGTGCTTTCTTTTTATCAAGCTCCGTTTGCAAAGTCTGGATTTCGGTTTGCCAATTATTGATTTGCTCATTCAGGCGGTCTTCAGCATCTTTGTACTGAGGAAGCTTGCTGAGAATATAATTCGTATCCACCACTCCGATTTTCTGGGCATTGATAAAGCCTGAAAACAAAATGAAAAGTGCCGCGAATAATTTAATCTGTTTCATTTTTTTACTTTTATAAAGATTGATTCATCAAGAAGTGCGTTTTCCAACCTGCTGGTTCTGTTCCTTGGATTGTTTTATCGAATCCATAAGCAAAATCAAAACCAATTAATCCAAATGCTCCCATGTAAACTCTAATCCCTACACCAGCTGAACGTTTCAATTGGAAAGGATTGTAACTTCCAAAGGAATTCCATGCATTCCCTCCTTCCAAGAAAGAAAGTGCATAAATTTTAGCAGTTTGGTTCATAGAAATTGGATAACGAAGCTCCATTGCAAAACGGTTGTAGATAGTTGCTCCACCATAAGGCGTAACGTCATCGATTTCACCACCAGCAGATGAGGAGTTTTCGTAACCTCTAAGTGGCACTAATTCACGTCCGTCATATCTTCCACCCATAAGTCCGGTTCCACCTACGTAAAATCTTTCGAAAGGCGGTGCTCCCAATTCTTTGTTATAACCATTGAGGAAGCCCATTTCGGCAGTGTTTCTAAGCACTAGTTTTCCTACAATCGTATTGTAAACATCCGCTTTTAATTTCACTTTATAGAATTCCAACCATTTGTATTTCTCAATGGCTGTCATGCTGGAATAGTCCTTATCACTAAACAATGAATATGGCGGTGTAAACTTCACTGAAGCTTCCAAGTTTGAACCTTGAGTTGGGAAAATAGGATCTAAACCAGCAGAATTTCTGCTTAAGCCTACATTAAAACTAAAGTTCTTTGCCGAACCATTGTACTCCGTTGTATTACCAAACTGGAACGGATAATTGCTAAAATCGTAGCTCTGGTACTGGATTCCAGTATAAAGCGAGAAATAATCATCTGGCCATCTCAATAATCTATTTAAACCAACACTTGCGGAGAAAATATTCAATTTTTGTGTGGCACCATATTGATCGGTATATCTAACCAAAGATTGGTTCACCCCAACCGAAAGTGCGGTAGGTCTTGTTCCGAACAACCATGGCTCGGTGAATGAAATCCCATAATTTTGATAATATTGTCCTGCTTGTGCTTGAATGGAGAAGGTTTGCCCATCACCTTGTGGAACAGGTTTGAAATCTTTAAATTTCAAGAAATTTCTCAAAGAGAAGTTGTTGAAAGTAAGTCCCAAAGTTCCGATGAAAGAACCTCCACCATAACCTGCTTGAAGCTGCACTTGTGAAGAACCTTTTTCCACCAAAGTCCAATGAATATCAACGGTATTATCTTGTGGATTTGGAGTTAAATTTTGTCCAACTTGTTGTGGATCGAAGAATTGCATTCCTGCCAAATCGAAATAAGTTCTCTTAATATCACTTTTAGCAAATAAACTTCCTGGTTTTGTTCTTAATGAACGCAGAATTACGTGGTCATGAGTCGTAGTGTTTCCGCTCCAAGTTACTCTGTTCCAAGTTGCTTTTTCACCTTCGTTGATACGGATTTCCAAATTGATTGAATCGCCTTCAACCGATTTTTCAATTGGAGTCACGTTGGAGAACAAGTAACCATTGTTCATATAAATTGATTTGATGTCGGAATCGTCTTCTTTACCGCCATCTTCACCAACTTTTTTGTTGAAACCGACTGCGTCGTAGATGTCGCCGGTTTTATATCCTAAAACTTTTTGCAAATAATCTGTTGAAAACGCTGTATTACCTAGGAAATTGACATCACCAATGTAATATTTTTTCCCTTCGTTAAGTTTTACATTGATTTCATATTGATTCTTAGGGTTTCTCCATACAGAATCGGATACGATTTGCGCATCTCTAAAACCTAAAGAACGGTAATAATTGATCAAATTACCTTTGTCTTCCTCATATTTTTCTTGGATAAATTTGGAAGGTTTCAAAATTCCTTTGATACCAAATCTTTTTTGTTTGGTGTCTTTAAAAGCCTTATTTCGAAGTTTACTGTCGGAAACATTCTCATTTCCTTCAAATTCGATATGGCTGATTTTCACTTTTTTCCCTTTCTCTACATTGATCGTCCAGTCAACCAATTCCGGATCTTTAGCGTTCACTTTGTCCTGAATGGTCACTTTAGCATCAGCAAACCCTTTTTTGATATATTCTTTCGGAATATTGGTTTTTAAGGTAGAAATCAGGTTTTGGGTAATTTTGGTTCCTGGTTTCAAGCCGTTGTCTTTAGCGAGTTTTTCGCTTTTCGACTTTCCTATTCCTTTTCCTGTAAATTTTACTTCGCCTAAATCTTTGAGATCTTGTAGATTAAATCTCAATATAACTTGATCACCTTCAATACTTTGAACGTAAACCTCCACTTCCGAAAAAGATTGAGTTTCCCAAAGTTTTTTGATGGCATTGCTTATTTTTTGTCCAGGTATTTCTACGCTTTCATTTTTATTAAGGCCGGTAAAACGAAGGATTTGCGCTGGTGTATATTTTTTTACGCCATCTACCACAATATCTTTTAAGATATAGGTTCCTGCTTCGTTTTGAGCGTATACCGGATTATTATCCTTTGTAGGTTGCTCGGGAGTGATTTGACCATAGAAATGTGCCGAAGCCACAAACATGATGATGGGTAAGAATTTAAACTTCATTTTTTATCTTGCTAACTTTTCTTTTTATAAATGTTCGTCAAGCTGCTCGCTTGTTTTACCGAATCTTCTTTCTTTGTTTTGATAATTGTAGATGCATTCGAAGAAATCTTCTTTTCCGAAATCGGGCCATAAGATATCTAAAAACTGCAATTCTGCATAAGCAATCTGCCAAAGCAGAAAGTTGCTTATTCTTACTTCTCCACTGGTTCTTACCAATAAATCTACTGGTGGCAAATCCTTTGTGTATAAGTGATTTTCAAAAACCTTTTCTGTAATTTCCTCTTCTTTCAGCTCGCCGGTTTTTACTTTATGACTGATTTGCTTTACCGCGTTAAGGATTTCATGTTGGGAGCCGTAACTTAATGCTAAGATCAGATTTCCTCTTTTGTTATCCTTGGTAATATCAACCAGATGCATCATCTGCTCTTGTACCAACGGTGGTAATTTTTCGATATCACCGATTACATGCATCCTCAAACCTTTAGAAAAAATATCTTCAGCTTCCAGCAATAATGTCTCGGAAATCAGGCTCATCAAAGTGCCGACTTCTTCCTGAGGTCTGTTCCAGTTTTCTGAAGAAAAAGTATAAAGGGTAAGATAAGGAATATTGATTTCATTACACGCGTTTACCACATCACGCACTGCTTTGATGGCGTGTTTGTGACCGAAAGTGCGTTTTTCACCTCGGGATTTTGCCCATCTTCCGTTCCCATCCATGATTATTGCTACATGTTTTGGGAGCTTTTCCTGATTTAATTTATCTTTAAACGACTGCATTTTACTGTTCACAATAACAAGGTGGTCTTCCGAATGAATAGGAAAGTCCCAGTGTCACTGAGTTTACCCAATCCTTCGAGTTGATATTTCCGATTTGTCGGTTTTGTAAGAAATCTGCTACTCTTTGCTCTGCAACCTGCAAATAAGGGCTTTCCTGCAAAATCGATTTGGTTCCTCCCGCCACCGGTATCTCTTTATTATAAGTTACTTTCACATTTTTATCATCAATCACGCTATAATCCACAGAATCAGAGAATGTAGGTCTGAACATGATTTCTCCAAACAGCGCCCAATTGTAATTGAATTTATACTTCAAACCTGCCCCAAACGGAATAGCCATGGTCATTTTATTACCGTTTTCATATGTTGGAGTAGTTACAAAATCTTGATTATTGGTCGGTGCAATTGCATTTCCACCAAATCTATTAAAATCATGTACTACAACTAATTTTTCAACATTCATCAACATTGCTCCTACACCACCGAAAACATAAGGACTCAATAGGTTTTTCTGTTCATCATTTACTGGAAAAAAGTTGTATTCAAAAATTACATCTGCTTCGAACACTGAGTTGGTTCCCGACAATTTTCTGTTTCTTCGGTATTGCTCTTTTGCACCCCCGTCCGCAAACTGAATATGGCTATAACCAAGATTAAACCTTATCGTTTGATAAGGATTAAAATTCATCCGGTACAAAACTCCTCCGTAGAACGGAATTCCATAATCGGACCTATTTCGGAATGGTTTTTGCAAAATATAATTAGTTCTTCCAATATCTCCAACTAAATTACTCATCCCAAATTTCACCCCTATTTCGTGTCGTTGTCCCTTGAAGGAAACCGACATCAAAAACAGAGTAAATAGACAATAAATAATCTTTTTCTGCATGAATGACTGAACATCAATATTCATATATAATTTTGCAAATATAAAACATTTTTGCTTTAAGGAAATTCTTAATTTTTAGTTAAATACCCTCAAAAAAGCATAATTTTTTTATCTAATAAATTAAATTATTGGCATTTCTAAATAAAATCCAAACTCAATCATACAAAAAAGATAATAAACAGAAAAGCTCAACTCATTAAATACAATCAATTTTTCATAAAACGCCTATCGAGTCGGCCGCGTTTTGCTTCTTCGTATTCTAATCGAGAACACGGAATGAGATTTTGGAGATTATCTCCTTCACCGAAATACCATAATCCGCTGAAACTATCTCGCTGAAACGCATATTCGCCATCATCAATCATTACCCAAAATGTTTCAAATTGTCGCTCTTTTGGATGCGATTTCTGAATATTGATACCTTCAATTAAATGCCAAATCATTTGCGCCAGAAGTTGGTGATTCAAAAACTCTTGCGAATACACATTGAAATTAAAAATCCCGACTGATTTTAGGTTTTCGCTCAGGCCAATTTCTTTCATGTAAGCGCAAATTTCCCTTTTATTCAGCCCATTTACTTGAGGATTTATAGAAAAACCATCACCGATACTTTCCACCGCATCGCAATTTACCGTCACCAAATCCGCACGACGGAAAAAAGGTTCCGTTTTCTCGGTAGAATTCATCATTTCGGCAAGTCGGATGATTTCAAACTCTACTTCTTTCATCAATTTCACCGAATCCAATTCGTTCAAATGCTTTTGATAACCGAGATGGTGATAATTTTTAATGCTGAAATTTTTAGAACTTAAAATTTTAGACAAGAAATTCAGATCTGAAATATTCTCACCTTCATTAATCAAAGAAATGATATTCGAAATCTGAGTATAATTAATGTTTTTCTGATGAAAATTTAAAGCAGAAAACAGCGAAAAGGAAAGGTCGTTGCTTCCACCGATGATAACGGGAATTGCATTTTTGTAATGACAAGTCGAAAGCAATTCCTGCAAAACATAGTGCGTATCCTGATGTGAACGCCCCGAAACAAGGTCGCCAAAATCACAAACCGGAACATCAAAATCGAGCTTGGAAAGCTTGTACAACTCTTTTCTGATGTTAGCAAAATCTTGGATTTCGGCGTTTCCGTTTTTTACTCCTCGATAATCTGAACAAAAAATAAGCACAATCCCATTTTCTTTAATTTCGTGGGAAATGAGGTTGCCGAGTTGCCAATTTTCAGTTTTGATTTCTTTAGGAGGGATCATTATATCTTCTATGTTCATATTTGAAAAAGAGGTTTGTACTAGTTAAGATGCGAAAGTAACAAAAGTAACAAAAAAAGCACAACCAAAAGGCTGTGCTATGAGGTAAATATTAATTCCTTTTCCTACTTAGTAAAAAAGTTCACCCTAATTATTTCTTCTTCGCAACCGTTTTTTTGGCTGTAACTTTCTTAGCAGCAGCTTTTTTCGGTTTTTCTTTGAAAGCATTTTTATCCTGAGCCGAAATCCATTTTTTCACTTCATCTAAACTTACTTCAGCAAGTTCTTCGGCGGTATATTTTTCATCTTTCTTGTTTTTTGGAATTTTAAACATCGCTTTCCCGAATTTGATGAAAGGTCCCCATCGCCCATTTTCAATAGAAATTTTTTCTTTTTCCCATTGCTGAATGTAGCGGTTGGCTTCTTTTTCCAACTTTGCATCGATGAGTTCGTTGATGTCGTTTTGCGACAAATTATCGAAATCGTAACGCTTAGGAACATTGATGAAAAGCGACTGATATTTAATGAACGGCCCAAATCTACCGGTTCCTTTTGTTACAGGTTCGCCTTTGTAAGTGGCAATTGGAGCATCCGCAATTTTCTTCTCATTAATGATTTCTTCTGCTCTTTCTTGAGTAATCGAAAGCGGTTCTTCGCCTCTAGGAATACTGATGAAAGTATCACCCCATTTCACATAAGGTCCGAATCTTCCGACTCCCACAGAAACCGGCTGTCCTTCGAATTCCTTTAAATCAAACGGAACTTTAAACAACTCCAAAGCTTCTTCCAAAGTAATGGTCGCGATATTTTGAGATGTCATCAAACTTGCGAAAATCGGTTTTTCCTCATCATCTTGCTCTCCAATTTGTACCATCGGACCGAATCTTCCAATTCTGGCGAGCACATTTTTACCTGTTTTTGGATCTACTCCTAATATTCTTTCACCATTGGCGCGTTCTGCATTTTCTTCTACATCTTCAATTTTCGGGTGGAAATCCTTGTAAAAACCTTGCAAAACTTCTTTCCATTTTTCGGAACCGTTAGCAATATCATCAAAATCTTGCTCTACTTTGGCCGTAAATCCGTAATCTAAAATTTCTGCAAAATTTTGGGTTAAAAATTCATTCACCACTTCGCCAATATCGGTTGGAACAAATTTATTTTTATCGCCTCCAAATTTTTCTACTACAACTTGTTTTTTCACACCGCTTTTACTCAAAGAAATCTTCATGATTTCTCTTTCCTGCGGCTGAATTTCTTTTTTATCCACATATTCGCGGTTCTGAATCGTCTGAATGGTCGGCGCATAAGTTGAAGGTCGTCCAATTCCCAATTCCTCCAGTTTTTTCACCAATCCGGCTTCGGTATATCGAGCGGAAGGTTTGGTGAATTTTTCTGTGGCTTCGATTTTTTTATAATTTAAAACTTCACCAATTGTTACTTTCGGCAAAAGTTTTTCGTTGTTTTCTTCATCGTCATCCTCGGTTTTGGCAATTCCGTAAACTTTAAGGAAACCATCGAAAACAATTACTTCACCTTGCGCTTCAAAATGCTGTGGAAGTTTAGGATTTCCGATTTCAATGACGGTTTTTTCAATTTTGGCATTCGCCATTTGACTTGCCAAAGTTCTTTTATAAATTAATTGATATAATTTATTAAGTTGTTCATCTCCAATTCTTTTCACTGAAAAATCAGTCGGACGAATCGCCTCGTGAGCTTCCTGTGCAGATGCAGATTTCGTGGTGAAATTTCGTGGGTTTGAATATTCATCACCGAATTCCGTAACAATATGAGATTTCGCAGCGTTGATCGCTTCCTGAGAAAGGTTCACGGAATCGGTTCTCATATAAGTAATGTATCCTTCTTCGTACAATCTTTGCGCAACACGCATTGTAGTGGTCACTCCGTATCCGAGGCGATTACTCGCTTCCTGTTGCAAAGTAGAAGTCGTAAAAGGCGCTGAAGCAGAACGAGTTCCGGGCTTTTTTTCTACATTCAGAACTTTGAATTCTGTATTTTGAGATTGCGTAAGAAAATCTTCCGCTTCGTTTTCTTTAGCAAAATCTTTTTTCAGTTTTGCGGCAATTTCCTGTTGATTTTCATTTAAGAAAACACCATCAACTTTAAAACTCGATTTAGGTTCGAACGCTCTGATTTCCAGCTCACGTTCTACCACCAAACGTACCGCAACTGATTGTACACGACCTGCGGAAAGTCCGGTTTTCACTTTTTTCCAAAGAACCGGCGACATTTCGAAACCTACAACTCGATCCAAAATTCTTCTCGCTTGCTGAGCATCCACTAAATTCTGGTCGATTTTTCTTGGATTTTCAACGGCTTTTAAGATGGCATTTTTGGTAATTTCGTGGAAAACGATTCTTTTGGTATTCTCTTCTTTAAGTTTTAATTCTTGAGCAAGATGCCATGCAATTGCCTCTCCTTCGCGGTCCTCATCGGAAGCGAGCCATACCATATCGGCTTTTTTCACTGCTGCTTTCAGTTCGGAAACCAATTTCTTTTTATCAGCAGAAACTTCATAATCCGGAGTGAAAGTGGCCAAGTCGATTCCCATTCCTTTTTTAGGTAAATCTCGGATGTGTCCGAAGCTGGATTTCACTTCAAAATCTTTACCTAAATACTTTTGGATGGTCTTTGCTTTTGCCGGAGATTCGACGATAACTAAATTTTTTGACATCAAGAAAATTTTTGCAAAAGTAGGAATTTTTAGTTATAATAGAATTTTGCTAAAGTTTTAGGTTTTTCATGAAGCCGTTTTTTGTATATTCCTCCTGTTATTCTTCCTGTTTTTTCTTTAAAATTCATTATATTCGCAAACTTAAATAATTAGGACAACTCTTATTGAACCGACTGACAATGAAGAAGTTTAACGAATATAAAAATCTAGACCTTACCGCTGTTGCCGACCAGGTTTCAAAATTCTGGAATGAGCACGAAACCTTTAAAAAATCCGTGGAAACGCGCGCCGGAAAACCGGAATACGTTTTCTACGAAGGACCGCCTTCCGCCAACGGAATGCCGGGAATTCACCACGTGATGGCGAGAGCGCTGAAAGATATTTTCTGCAGATACCAAACTCAAAACGGAAAACAAGTTTTCCGAAAAGCAGGTTGGGACACTCACGGTTTACCAATAGAATTGGGCGTTGAGAAAGAATTGGGAATCACCAAAGAAGATATTGGAAAGAAAATTTCGGTGGAAGATTATAACCAAGCTTGTAGAAATGCGGTCATGCGCTACACCGATGTTTGGAATGATTTAACTGAAAAAATTGGTTATTGGGTAGATCTCGACGATCCTTATATTACCTACGAACCAAAATATATGGAAACCGTTTGGTGGCTTCTGAAGCAACTTTACGACAAAAAATTATTGTACAAAGGGTACACTATCCAGCCTTATTCTCCCGCTGCAGGAACCGGTTTGAGCTCCCACGAACTCAACCAACCGGGAACCTATCGCGATGTTTCCGACACCACTGTTGTTGCGCAGTTTAAAGTGAAAAAATTATCAAACGCTTTAAACGAAAAACTGAAAAGCGGAAGCATCAATACTGATGAAATTGCCGGTGCTACTTGTGGCGGCGCACTTCATTGGGCAGAATTTGATCAGGAAAACCAACAACCAATTCACATTTTAGCATGGACCACAACTCCTTGGACTTTACCTTCCAACACTGCTTTGGCAGTTGGACGAGATATTGAATATGTTTTGGTAAAAACCTTTAATCAATACACTTTCGAGCCGATTACTATTATTCTTGCGAAAGTTCTTTTGCAGAAAAATTTTGGTAAAAAATATGCATTGGGGACGGATGAAGATTTCCAAAATTACACTTCGGAATCCAAAGTTATTCCATATCAAATCTTAGCCGAATTCACCGGGGAGGATCTTGCCGGAACTGAATACGAGCAATTGATTCCGTGGTTTTTACCGGCGGAAAATCCTGAAAATGCTTTCAAAGTAATTATCGGAGATTTCGTAACCACCGAAGACGGAACCGGAATTGTACACATCGCTCCAACTTTTGGTGCAGACGATGCGCGTGTTGCCAAGGAAAATGGAATTTCGCCAATGCTCATCAAAGACGAAAACGACAATCTCGTTCCGTTGGTTGATCTGCAAGGAAAATTCATTACAGGAGGGAACACACCGGAATTATTTGCCGGAAAATACATCAAAAATGAATATTACGACGCCGGAACCGCTCCCGAAAAATCTTGGGATGTGGAACTCGCAATCCTTTTAAAAACCGAAAACAAAGCATTTAAGGTTGAAAAATACGTTCACAGCTACCCACATTGCTGGAGAACCGATAAACCAGTTTTGTATTATCCTTTGGATTCTTGGTTTGTGAAGATGACCGCGGTGAAAAACCGTTTGGTAGAACTCAACGAAACCATCAATTGGAAACCAAAATCTACCGGAGAAGGAAGATTTGCAAATTGGTTGGAAAACGTGAATGACTGGAATCTTTCCCGTTCAAGATATTGGGGAATTCCGTTGCCAATTTGGCGTAGCGAGGATTTAAAAGAAGAAAAAATCATTGGATCTGTAGAAGAATTGATGAAAGAAATTGAAAAATCGATTTCCGCAGGTTTGATGAGCAAAAATCCTTTTGAAGGATTCGAAATCGGAAATATGTCCAAAGAAAATTATGCGAAAATTGATTTGCATAAAAATATTGTGGATGAAATTACTTTGGTTTCAGATTCAGGAAAAGCAATGAAACGCGAATCTGATCTAATCGATGTTTGGTTCGATTCTGGTTCAATGCCTTATGCGCAATTGCATTATCCGTTTGAAAACAAGGAACTTATCGACAACAAAAAAGCCTTCCCGGCCGATTTTATTGCGGAAGGAGTTGACCAAACAAGAGGTTGGTTTTACACGCTTCACGCGATTGGAACTGCAGTTTTCGATTCTGTAGCTTATAAAAATGTGATGTCGAACGGTTTGGTTTTGGACAAAAACGGACAGAAAATGTCCAAACGTTTAGGAAATGCCGTGGATCCGTTCACCACTATAGAAAAATATGGTCCTGATGCAACGCGTTGGTACATGATTTCGAACGCTAATCCTTGGGAAAACCTGAAATTCGATGTGGAAGGAATCGATGAAGTGAGAAGAAAATTCTTCGGAACTTTATACAACACGTATTCGTTTTTCGCGCTTTATGCGAACGTTGACGGATTTAATTATTCGGAAAAAGAAGTTGAGAACCGCCCGGAAATCGACCGTTGGATTCTTTCTGAACTCAATCTTTTGGTAAAAGAAGTTACTGAATTTTACAATGATTACGAACCGACGAAAGTAGCAAGAGCGATCAATAATTTCGTGAACGATAACTTAAGCAATTGGTATGTAAGACTTTGCAGAAGACGCTTCTGGAAAGGCGAATATACTGATGATAAAATTTCGGCTTACCAAACTTTATATACTTGCCTTGAAACAATTGCGAAAATTTCGGCGCCGATTGCTCCGTTTTTCATGGATCAACTTTTCCAAGATTTAAACAAAATTACAGGGAAAGATGCGGCAGAATCTGTGCATTTAACCAATTTCCCGATTGCTGATGAAAGTTTAATCGATCAAGATTTGGTAGAAAAAACGCATTTGGCACAACAAATCACTTCGATGGTGTTCTCTTTAAGAAAGAAAGAAAACATCAAAGTTCGTCAACCATTGCAAAAAGTGATGATTCCTGTTTTGGATGCGAAAACGGAAACTCAAATTTTGGCGGTTTCTGAATTGATTAAACAAGAAGTAAACGTAAAAGAACTCGTTCTCATCAATGCTGATGAAGCTTCGCACTTGATCGTAAAACAAATTAAACCGAATTTCAAAACTTTAGGTTCCCGACTCGGAAAAGACATGAAAACCGTTGGTGCGGAAATTTCCAATTTGGATTCAGCGCAAATTTCTACTTTAGAAAAAGAAGGAAAAATAACCATTCAAGGTTACGAAATCACGACAGATGATGTAGAAATCTTCACCAAAGATATTCCGGGATGGACAGTTGCCAACGAAGGAAAAATGACTGTGGCATTAGATTTGACAATAACTGCCGAACTGAAAGCTGAAGGAATCGCAAGAGAATTCATCAACCGAATTCAGAATTTAAGAAAAGACAAGAATTTCGATTTAACCGACAGAATTTCCATTGAAATAGAGGCAAATTCTCCTTTCGAAACAGAACTTATTAACAATAATGCATATATTTCGGAAGAAGTATTGTCAGATAAAATAGAAATTGTAAATTCACTATCGATTTTTGACGAAATTGAAATCGATGATGAAAAATTCAAAATAAATATTAATAAAATATGACGGGGTAAAATGTGATGGCGTGATGAAAATAGCGCAATATGATCCTCCAATAAACACATTAAAATTATGGCAGACGAAAGACAACGTTATAGTGACGAAGATTTGAAAGAGTTCAAAGAACTTATTCAGCAAAAAATAGAAAAAGCAGAAAGAGATTTAATGCTGATCCGAGAAAGTTTTATCAACGACCAAAATAATGGGACTGATGATACTTCGCCTACCTTCAAAGCGTTTGAGGAAGGTGCAGAAACATTGAGCAAAGAACAAAACGCCATTTTAGCAGGAAGACAAGAAAAGTTTGTCCGCGACCTAAAAAATGCGCTAATCCGCATCGAAAATAAAACTTACGGAATCTGCAGAGTAACCGGAAAACTAATCGGAAAAGATAGATTGAGAGCGGTTCCTCACGCAACATTAAGCATTGAAGCAAAGAATTTACAAAGATAATATTGTACATCGTACCCACTAAATTGTGCAAGGCGCCATGTTTTTCAAAGAACATTGTACCTTGTACATTTTATATGTCATAAAAACTGAAAAATGGAATCATTAGTAGTTCACCCAAAAAATCAAATGGAGCTCAACGCACTGAAAAGTACGCTGAAGGAAATGGGAATCCGATTTGAAAAATTTCATACCAGAAATACCAAAACTGCTCCAAAGCAAGACCCGAAAGCCGCTCCGAGAAAAGAATCGAAACCTGCGAGAAATTTTAAAGAAAAACCAAAGACGGATTTGTAATGAAGAAAATAGCATTCATCACTTTAATCATCTTATTAATCGATCAGATCTCCAAATTCTACATCAAAACCCATTTCCAATTGGGTGAAAGTGTGGATGTTTTCCCTGGTTTTAAACTGACTTTCGTAGAAAATCCGGGAATGGCTTACGGATTTCATTTCGGTGGATTGATCGGGAAATATTTCCTTGTGATTGTAAGGATATTTTTAATCGGCGGAATGGTTTATCTCTTCATAAAATGGTTGAAAGAAGGCGCTTCCAACTACCTCATCATTCCTATGGCAATAATTTTCGCCGGCGCTATCGGGAATCTGATTGACGGAATGTTCTACGGAATGATTTTCGACAGCGGAACCGTTTTCGACGAAAGTGTAGGAAGATGGATTGATTACGGCGGCGTTTCGAAAGTGGTGGAATTCGGCAACGGTTACTCTACTTTCATGAAAGGTTGCGTAGTTGATATGCTGCATTTTCCGCTTGTAAATTGGAATGTACCGGAAAGTTGGCCACTGATCGGTGGTAAACATATCGAGTTTTTCAAATACATTTTCAATGTTGCAGATTCTGCAATTACAGTAGGCGCTTTGCTTTTACTTATTTTCAGAAAGAAAGCTTTCCCTGACGGATTTGAACTTTAAATAAAATCATTCACCAATATTTGAAACTTCAGCCAATTGTCTGGAGTTTTTTAATTCCCTATTTTTGTTGAGTTTTTTAATGAAAACCAATTAACAGAAATTTATCCCTGAAATACACAACATGTCAAGAATACTTACCGGAATACAGGCAACAGGAACACCACATTTGGGAAACCTTTTGGGAGCAATTATCCCTGCAATAGAACTCTCCAAACAATCTGAAAACGAATCGTTTTTGTTCATCGCCAACATGCATTCTTTAACCCAAATAAAAAATGCAGAAGAACTAAAGAAAAACACTTACGAAATCGCTGCAGCGTGGCTTGCTTGTGGTTTAGATACTGAAAAAACCTATTTCTACCGTCAAAGCGACATTCCGGAAGTTTGCGAACTTTCTTGGTATCTTTCGTGTTTTTTCCCTTATCAAAGACTTACTTTGGCGCATTCATTTAAAGATAAAGCCGATCGTTTGGAGGATGTGAATGCCGGACTTTTCACTTATCCGGTTCTGATGGCTGCAGATATTTTGCTTTATGATGCGGAAATTGTTCCCGTAGGAAAAGACCAACTCCAACATTTGGAAATGGCGAGAGATATGGGAGCGAGATTTAATCACCAAATGGGAGAAGTTTTCGTGTTGCCGAAAGCCGAGCTGCAAGAAGACACGAAATACGTTCCCGGAACCGATGGCAATAAAATGAGCAAATCGAGAGGGAACATCATCAATATTTTCCTTCCGGAAAAAGAACTAAAAAAACAGGTAATGGGAATTGAAACCGATTCCAAATCTTTGGAAGAGCCAAAAGATCCTGAAACCGACAAAGTTTTTGCTTTGTATGAACTGATCGCAAGTCCTGAAGAAACCGAAGTTTTAAGACAAAAATATCTTGTCGGAAATTTTGGTTACGGACATGCTAAAAATGAACTTTTAAGCTTAATTCTCACCAAATACGCAAAGGAAAGAGAACTCTTCAGTTATTACATGAATAACCTGAACGAACTTGAAGAAAAACTGCAGCAAGGCGCTGAAAAAACTAGAAAAATTGCTTCAGATACTTTGAAAAAAGCAAGAGAAAGTCTAGGCATGTAATTTCTATACGAATTACGCGAATTTTTTCGAATTTCACGAATTAAAAACCCTTTCGAACATTGATTCTGAAAGGGTTTTTGTTTTTATAATAAATCTTTGAGTTCGGATAATTTTTTGATGACTTCCACCTCTTCTGCTTGGTAATTATCATTAAAAACATCAAAGAAAACAACCTTCAAACCGAAAGATTTTCCACCTTCGACGTCCGCAATCCAATCGTCGCCGATCATCATGCTTTCTTCTTTTTTCGCACCGGCTTTGTTCAAAGCGTATTCGTAAACTTCTGGGTGAGGTTTTCGAACATTAATTTCATCGGCACTGGTGATGGTTTTAAAATAATTTTGAATGCCGGAAAGTTCACATTTTCGGGCGGTAACTTCTTTGAAACCATTAGAAAGAATATGAAGTTGATAATTTTTCCCCAAAAGATATTCTAACAAATCGAATGCACCTTCTACAAGATCATTGTAATTGAGGATTTCATCGAGGAAATTGTCTTCAAAAAGTTGCGCCAATTCAAAATCATCAATCCCAAAAAACAGGAAAGAATCGTAGAATCGATGTTTTCTGAGGTATTCTTTATCGATTTCTCCGTCTCGAATTTGCTCCCAAAGTCTTTCATTAATAGTGAAATACTCTCGGTGAAAATCTTCGAAATTGAGGTTGTATTTATCGCTTACGTTTTTTCTTGCGAAAATATCTTTTAGGGTAAGATAGGCATTGCGGCGGTGATCCCAAAGGGTATTGTCGAGATCAAAAAAAATGTGCTGAATTTTCATACAGCACAAATTTAAGTAAATTAAGATTAGTTCTTGGAAACAATTTGATTTTTGGTTTTGGTTTTCAAAACCGCCATACTTTTAGAGTAACTCAATAAGAAATCGATGGTTTGTTTTTTTGGTTTCAAAAGTTTTTCGTTTAAAATGTCATTTTTTTTCATAGGCGAAAAAAGTTATTTCCCTAAAAACGAAAGTTTATTTAAAATATTATGATCTTGTTAAAATAATCTTATGTTCATCCATTATTTTTCTTAAGTTGATTAGAGCATATCTTACTCTTCCTAGTGTTGTGTTGATGCTGGTATTAGTTTGATCGGCAATTTCCTTAAAACTAAGTCCATCGAAAAACCTTAATCTGATGACTTCTTGTTGGTTTTCAGGAAGGTAAACGAGCATTTTCATCAGATCACTTTCAATTTGTTGACTCACCATTTTTTCTTCGATGTTTTCTTCTTTCCCTGCAATAAGGTCGAAAATCGAATATTCTTCATAATCATAAGAAGTTTCAGAAACTTTAATGTGCTTCGATTTCAGACGGAAGTGATCGATGATGAGATTATGAGCAATTCTTTTAGCCCAGAGAATAAATTTGCCTTCTTCGTTGTAGCGGCCTTCTTTCAGGGTAATGATAATTTTCATGAAAGTATCCTGGAAAATATCGTTGGCCAAATCTTCATCCATTAATTTATAATAGATAAAAGAAAAAAGATCTTTTTGGTGTCTTTCAATCAATACATGGAGGGCTCTTTCGTTTCCCTCCCGATATTCCGTGATCAACCAGCTATCAGTTTTATAATTCATAACTCTTCTGTTTTTACCTAAACTTTATTCCCAATTGTTATAATCAGGTTTTTACAATTTTGGTGGA
Source organism: Kaistella montana (assembly GCF_024436175.1). Lineage (GTDB taxonomy): Bacteria > Bacteroidota > Bacteroidia > Flavobacteriales > Weeksellaceae > Kaistella > Kaistella montana. The sequence goes on from NZ_JANFQP010000002.1 coordinate 298,497, forward strand.
GAATAAGAAGTAGAGTTTTGTTTGATAATTCTGGTTTTGTAAAGGATTGTAAAAATAGTAAAAAAGTTAATACTTTATCAAAAAGATTGAAATATTTACTGAAAACTACCTATTTCAATAAATCATGTAACATGACTAATGGCAAATTGATGGTGAAATTGAAATTCAATCCTTTCAATTCTTTCCCATTAATACCCGATTGGTCAATAGGAAAAGCGTATCCGCCGGTAAGATCGATAATTCCGAATAAGGAGGCTCCGATCTTAGGAGCTGCGTATTTGGTAGTGATTTCCGCACCTGCAAGGAAGTAATAAGAGTGATAAAGATCTACATTTCTTTCAAAATTGATCAAAATATCCCCTTGAACTTTCGGCATGATTGCAAAATCGCTGTTAGCAACTCCCATCAATGCAGATGCTCCTAAACGGTAAATCATATCATCATTATTCAAAAAAAGCAGTCTTCCACCAATTTCTCCGAAGCTTTGGTTTTGGTAAACATATCCGGCATGAATCATTTTATGCACCGTCATTTGTGCTTTCGCTGAAGTTGTCGAAAGAATCATCATTAAAATTGAAAAAACCAAAATTTTCTTCATAAGTTCCATTTATCGCTGCGGTAAAGTTAAAAAAAACTGCTTTATCGTTTTGGATAAAGCAGTTTAAATATTTTTAAAAAAATTATATTCCGAATTCTTTTTTGATTTCCTCAACTTTGTCGAGTTTTTCCCAAGTGAAAAATTCTAAATTATCAATCTTAAGTTCGTTGCTTTTTCCTTTATTAAAAGTTTTGCTTCCAACATAATAATCTCTTCCCATGTGGCCATAAGCAGCGGTTTCCTGGTAAATTGGATTTCTCAATTTTAAGTTCTGCTCGATTGCATAAGGTCTTAAATCAAATAATTTTTGGACTCTTTTTGCTAAATCTCCATCAGAAATTCCCACTTTGGAAGTCCCGTAAGTATTAATAAAAAGTCCACAAGGTTCCGCCACACCAATTGCGTAAGAAACCTGTACCAAAACCTCATCTGCAACTCCTGCAGCAACTAAATTCTTAGCGATATGTCTAGTTGCGTATGCCGCACTTCTATCTACTTTCGATGGATCTTTCCCTGAAAATGCACCTCCACCATGAGCTCCTTTTCCTCCGTAAGTATCTACGATGATTTTTCTTCCTGTCAAACCTGTATCACCGTGAGGTCCGCCGATTACAAATTTACCGGTCGGATTGATATGATATTTAATTTGATCATTGAAAAGCTCCTGTATTTCTAATTTTTGAGCAGCTTTCACTTTCGGAATAAGAATTTCGATGATATCTTTTTTAATTTTGGCAAGCATCGTATCTTCGCTTCCGAAATCATCATGTTGAGTAGAAACCACAATAGAATCTATTCTGATTGGCTTGTGATCATCAGAATACTCAATGGTAACCTGTGATTTTGCATCGGGACGAAGATAAGGTATCGCATCCCCTGCTCTTCTAAGTGCTGAAAGTTCTCGTAAAATAGTATGTGCCAAATCCAATGCAAGCGGCATATAATTTTCAGTTTCGTTGGTGGCATATCCGAACATCATACCTTGATCTCCTGCACCTTGCGCGTTGGCTTTCGTTTCGAAATCTGCATTTTCACCAGCTCTGTCAACACCTTGGTTGATATCCGGTGACTGCTCATGAATAGCGGAAATTACTCCACAAGAATCACCATTGAACATATATTCGCCTTTGGTATAGCCAATTTCGTTGATTACTTTTCTGGCGATATCCTGTACGTCAAGATAAGCTTCCGATTTTACTTCTCCCGCCAAAACCACTTGTCCGGTTGTTACCAATGTTTCGCAAGCAACTTTCGATTTGGGATCGTAGGCTAGAAAATTATCGATTAGAGCATCAGAAATCTGATCTGCTACTTTATCAGGATGTCCTTCCGAAACGGATTCAGACGTAAATAAATATGACATTTCTTTTGTATTTTATTAATTAAAAAATAAAGAAAATAGGAAGTGATTACAAAAGAAACTAAAATAGAAATTCTGTTTTAGCATTTTTTATGGAGGTTGCAATCAGTTCAAATTTTTCCTCATGAAATTATTCGTCTGCAAATTTAAAGAGTATTTGTTGAACCGCAAAATTTATTTCATGGAATAAACCTATTGAGGTTTTACACTAACAAAATCCTCCGGATTTTTGTTATAACTGAGTTTTGCATGAAGTGAATTTTGAATAGACTGCGTCATTTCATCCAAAATTTTCTGTTTATAGGTAGGTTTGTAATAAATCAAACTGATTTCTCTAAAAGGAAATGGCTTTCGGAATCTGACAATTTTAGATTTCTGTTCATCCGATAATTGGGGAATCGCCAACTCTGGAAGAATGGTAATTCCGCCCACTTTATCTACCATTTGAATTAAAGTATTGATATTGGAAGCCAAAAAATCAAGGTTTTTAGGTTTCAATGAGTTTTCTTTGAGCATGCAAATGTTCTCGAACTGGGTTCTCAAACAGTTTCCTTCCTCGAGTAACCAAACTTTATTGCTGTCAATATCTTCCGGAACTACGAAAGAATCTTTCTTCAAATCTTCCGACGAATAAATCATCAATTCTTCATTAAAAAGATGCTGTTGGTAAAATTCGCCTGCTGCATCGTAAGGAGTAGCGATAATTCCTGCGTCCAGCTCACCAGATTTCAATGCTTTGATGATGCTGTCGGTAGTCATTTCTTTTACATTCAACTCAATTTTAGGGTTAAGTTTTAAGAAATCAAAAATTTCTGAAGGGAGAATAAAACTTGAAATCGTTGGGATGATTCCGAGGTTTAATTTTCCGGCCAAAACATTATTAAGAAGGTTGGCTTTATTTTTCAGTTCATTCACAGCATCAATCACTCTTTTGGATTCTTCGATGATCTGAATACCAACATCAGTGGTACGAATAGGGTGAGTAGTACGATCAAAAACCTTCACATCCAACTCATCTTCAAACTTCTGGATCATTGCGCTGAGCGTGGGCTGAGTAATAAAGCAGGCCTGTGCTGCCTTACCGAAATGTTTATATTTATCAACTGCGATAAGATATTCTAATTGCTGAATGTTCATCTGATTAATTTTATCTATTACAAAGATACTTATGTTTTCCTTAATTTAACCAAAAAACAAGAGATTCCTGTGGGGAATTTCATAAATTTGTTAACCTAAATACAGACTCATGGACTCTAAAAAACTTACCTCCAGTTCCGGCGCCCCTTATTTCGAACACGAAGATTCCCAAACCGTGGGAGCAAGAGGCCCAGTTTTACTACAAGATTTTATTTTACAAGAAAATTTGGCGCATTTCGTACGCGAAAGAATCCCAGAAAGAATAGTTCACGCCAAAGGAAGCGGTGCTTACGGAAAATTTACCGTTACACACGATATTTCTAAATACACAAAAGCAAAATTATTTTCTAAAGTGGGAAACCAGTGTAAAATGTTTGCCCGATTCTCAACAGTTGGTGGCGAAAAAGGAAGCGCAGATACGGAAAGAGATCCACGAGGTTTTGCCTTAAAATTCTATACCGAAGACGGAAATTGGGATCTTGTTGGAAATAACACGCCAGTTTTTTTCATTAAAGACGCTAAAAAATTCCCAGATTTTATTCATACCCAAAAAAGAGTACCGAAAACCAACCTGAAAAGCGCAACCATGATGTGGGATTTCTGGAGTTTAAATCCGGAATCGCTTCACCAAGTTCTTATTCTAATGTCGGACCGTGGAACACCTTATGGATATAGACACATGCATGGTTTTGGATCCCATACTTTCTCCATGATTAATACTGAAAACGAAAGAGTTTGGGTAAAATTCCATTTCAAAACACAGCAACAAATTAAAAATTTCACCAATGATGAAGCAGTGAAAATGAAAGGTGAAAACCCCGATTTCGCACAAGAAGATTTGGTAAATGCCATCGAAAACGGCGACTTCCCGAAATGGACGATGTATATCCAAGTGATGACCGAAGAACAAGCCAAAGAATTCCGTTGGAATCCTTTTGATGTGACGAAAGTTTGGTTTCAAGACGAATTTCCATTGATAGAAGTGGGCGAAATGGAACTCAACAAAATTCCAAATAATTATTTTGCTCATGTGGAACAATCTACTTTTTCACCAAGCAATTTGATCAACGGAATTAGTTTTTCACCCGACAAAATGTTACAAGGAAGATTATTCTCCTATCCCGATGCTCACCGATATAGAGTTGGCGTAAATTCACATCAACTCGAAGTAAATCGTTGCCCGTTTGCGGTAAATAATTATCAAAGAGATGGTTTCATGGCAGACTCGAGCATTTATAAAGATGCACCCAACTATTATCCAAATAGCTTCGATGAAATCAAACCAGATTCGGCTTACAAGAGTTTCGAATATGATTTAGATAACTCATCAGTCGCTCATTTCAACCGAAACGAAAACGATGACGATCACTACACCCAACCCGGATTATTGTACACCAAAGCTATGAATCCTCAGGATCGCGAAAATTTGGTTTCAAATATTATCGGAGCAATGAAAGGAATCAGTGGTCCTAAAAGAGATGAAATCATCAACCGACAACTTTGCCATTTTTTCAGAGCCAATATTGAACTCGGAATGAAAGTAGCGATGGGACTACAAGTGAATATCGATATGAACATGATGAATCATAGCAAAAACGGTGATTCATAAACCTCAGCATTCCTTATTTTATCTGGAGAAATCATCAGGATTTCTCCTTTTTTACTTTTAAAGAAAAAAATGCTAATTTGCACATTCAGAAAAGAATTTTCACAAACATTATGAATTACAACACGATTATCATAGAAACCGACAGCAAAGTCGCAACCATCACTATCAACCGCCCACAAAGCCTTAATGCACTTAATTCGCAAACCATTCAGGAATTAAGCGATGCGTTTTCTGAATTAGAAGCAGACACAAATATTCGAGCTATCATTCTTACAGGAAGTGGAGAAAAATCTTTCGTAGCGGGTGCCGACATCAAAGAATTCTCAGATTTCGGAACTGCCGCTGCTGAAGAACTCGCAAGAAATGGGCAAAATATTTTGTTTAATAAAATCGAAAACCTTTCCAAACCAGTCATTGCAGCTGTAAATGGTTTTGCACTTGGTGGTGGTTTAGAGCTTGCGATGGCTTGCCACATCCGATACGCATCAGAAAATGCACGATTGGGATTGCCAGAAGTTACTTTAGGATTAATTCCAGGTTATGGCGGCACCCAAAGATTACCAAAATTAGTCGGAAAAGGTCTTGCCAATGAGTTAATTTTCTCCGCTAAAATGATTCCGTCACAAAGAGCAAAAGAGATTGGGCTTGTAAACGAGGTTTTTAGTTTAGAAGAGCTTTTACCAAAAACCAAGGAATTAGCCACTTTGATTTCACAAAATTCACCTTTAGGAATTGCTAAAGCGATTGCTGCAGTGAATCAATCTGAGAATGAAAATGGTTTTGAAACTGAAATAAAATCTTTCGGAGAATTATTTGAAATGGAGGACAAAAAAGAAGGGGTAGCCGCATTTTTAGAAAAAAGAAAACCTTCTTTTTAATTAAATAAATAATCTTTAGAAAACACAATTTGGAATCTACAAAATTTGATAAAGCCTATCTGAAAATGGCCTTGGAATGGGCTAAACTATCGTATTGTGAACGCAAAAAAGTGGGTGCACTGATTGTGAAAGATCGAATGATTATTTCCGACGGATACAACGGCACACCTTCCGGTTTTGAAAACTGCTGCGAAGATGGTGCCGGAAAAACCCATTGGTTTGTCTTGCATGCCGAAGCCAATGCGATCCTAAAATTAGCCGGTTCTACCCAATCTGCAAAGGATGCAACCCTTTATCTTACGCTTTCTCCGTGCAAAGAATGTAGCAAATTGGTCTTGCAAGCGGGCATTAAAAAAGTCGTTTTTATGGATGATTATTCCGATAATGATGGTATTGATTTTTTAAAAAACCATGGTATTGAAATTTTAAAAATTTCAAAAGAAAATTTATAAAAAAACTAAAACACCATAACACAATGACCTGGGATGAAAAAATTAAAGATTTTGAAAACTTTCTAAGGTTTGAAAGAAATTTTTCAGAAAACACATTGGATGCCTATCTTCGGGATGTCCGGAAACTTCGTGATTACAGCGAATTCGAACTCGAAAATACCGGTCCGCTTGAGATTACTTACGAAAATATTCAGGAATATATTTTTCAGCTTTCCAAGCAAAAATTCAGTGAACGCTCTCAAGCCCGTTGGATTTCTTCGATCAAAGCTTTTTTCAAATACCTTTTAGACGACGAGGTGCGCGCCGATAATCCCGCAACACTGATAGAAGGACCTAAACTTGGGCTTTATCTTCCGGATACTTTAAGTTTCGATGATGTAAACAGAATCATCAAAGCAATAGATCTTTCTAGCGATTTGGGCAGAAGAAACCAATGCATGATCGAAGTTTTGTATGGTTGCGGCTTACGTGTATCCGAATTAATCGACCTTAAAATTTCGAATATCAATTTCAAAGAATCTTATCTGAAGGTAGACGGAAAAGGCGACAAATCCCGTTTTGTTCCTCTGGCAAATTACACTGCCCACCTGATCAAAGATTACATCAACGAAGTTCGTTCGAAATATAAAATCAATAAAAAATGTGAAGATATCCTCTTCCTCAACAGCCGCGGATCAGCCATGTCGCGGGTGATTGTCTTCATCATCATTAAAGAACTTACCGAAAAAGCAGGCATAAACAAAAAGATCTCACCACATACTTTTCGACACTCATTTGCGACACATCTATTACAAAATGGAGCGGATTTACGTTATATTCAGGAAATGCTTGGACATTCCAGCATTACAACCACCGAAATTTATACGCATCTGAAAAACGAAGAACTTCGGGATGTGATTCTCAATTTTCATCCGAGAAATAAAGTTTAAATGAAAGACCTTAAATTCTGTCCAAAATGCGGGCAACAAAGCCTAAAATGGGACGGCGAAAAAAAATGGAACTGCTCCGAATGCGATTATGTGCTTTTTCATAATGTTGCAGGTGCAGTTGCTGTGCTGATAAAATGGGACGATGAAATCCTTTTCACGCGCAGAAACCAAGATCCAAAGAAAGGAAAACTCGATTTAGCGGGCGGATTTGTGGATCCGAAAGAAAGCGCCGAGGAAACTTGTGTACGAGAACTTTTTGAGGAAATGAAACTTAAAGTTGATATTTCCCAGTTGAAATATTTGGCTTCTTTACCCAACATTTACGAGTATAAAAACATTCTTTACAATACTTTAGACCTATTTTACGAATATCAAGTTGGTGAAAAATTCGAAGTAAATCTAGAAACTTCTGAAATCTCAGAAGCAGTTTGGCTTAAAAAGGAAAATATCAATTTGGAAGATATCGCATTTGATTCTCAAAAGATATTTTTAGAAAAATATTTGAAGTAATTTACCCTAAATCGCCACGAATTTTAATTCCCTTTTTTTATTGTAATTTTGGAATTCGAAAATTCACACATGCGCGAATCTGAAAATAATCTCGATCAACAAATTGTTTTTGAAGACAATCATCTATTAATCATCAACAAAAAAGCCGGCCAGCTCGTACAAGGCGACAAAACCGGTGATGCCTCACTACTCGATCTGATCAAAGATTTCATTAAAAAAAGAGACCAAAAACCTGGAAATGTTTTCCTAGGATTGGTTCACCGAATCGACCGACCGACTTCTGGATTGGTGATTTATGCGAAAACTTCGAAAGCTTTGACGAGACTTACGCAAATGGTGAAAAACCGCGAAATCAAGAAAACATATTGGGCTGTTGTTGCAAAAGAAATGATTCCGCAGAGCCAAAGACTCGTACATTATCTTCAAAAAAACGAGAAAACCAACAAGGCAACGGTTTTCATTAAACCAACAGATAACGCAAAAGAGTCAATCCTCAATTACCAAATCATTAAAGTTCTCGATAATTTTCAACTTCTGGAAATCGATCTCGAAACGGGAAGACATCATCAAATTCGCGCTCAACTGTCTAAAATAGGCACACCGATAAAAGGCGATTTAAAATACGGAGCTGCCCGATCCAATCCCGATGGTGGAATTCATCTTCATGCAAGAAAGTTGGAATTCATACATCCTGTAACGAAGGAAAACTTAGAAATCACAGCTCCTGTACCGCAAAATGATGCGGTGTGGAAAGCCTGTGAAAATTCTTAAAAATAAAAAAACCGCTCAATTTCTTGAACGGTTTTTTTTTGATATTAAAAAGAATTACGCATTCTTTCTAGCTTCTTCAGCGATCAAATTCAGAGCAGAACCTGCTTTGAACCAACCGATTTGTTGCTCATTATAAGTATGATTTGCCAAGATGATATCTTTGGTTCCATCAGCATGAACAAATTCCAATTGCAATGGACGAGCTGGTGCAAACTGATCTAAATCTAAGAAGTTTACCGTATCATCCTCACGGATTTTGTCATATTCTTCAGCATTAACGAAGGTAAGACCTAACATCCCTTGTTTCTTCAAGTTGGTTTCGTGGATTCTTGCGAAAGATTTCACTAAAACTGCTTTTACTCCAAGATGTCTTGGCTCCATTGCCGCATGTTCTCTTGAAGAACCTTCACCATAATTTTGGTCACCCACAACGATGGAAGGAACTCCGGCTGCTTTGTACGCTCTTGCTACTGCAGGAACTTCGCCGTATTCTCCGGTTAATTCATTTTTCACTTTGTTGGTTTCCATGTTGTAAGCATTTACAGCTCCGATCAACATGTTGTTTGAAATATTATCAAGGTGACCTCTGTATTTCAACCAAGGACCTGCCATAGAAATATGGTCAGTAGTACATTTTCCGAAAGCTTTAATCAAAACTTTAGCCCCAGAAATATTTTTCCCGTCCCAAGGTTGGAAAGGCTCCAACAACTGAAGTCTATCCGAATCAGGATTAACAACTACCTGAACTCCAGAACCATCTTCTGATGGTGCTTGGTAACCGTTATCATCAACTGCAAATCCTTTAGCAGGAAGTTCAGATCCTTTCGGTTCATCCAATTTGATTTGTTCACCGTTTTGGTTGGTTAAAGTATCTGTAATTGGGTTAAAATCTAATCGACCAGAAATTGCAACAGCAGCAACCATTTCAGGTGAAGCTACGAAAGCGTGAGTATTTGGGTTACCATCAGCTCTTTTTGCGAAGTTTCTGTTGAAAGAGTGGATGATGGAGTTTTTCTCGCCTTTGTCAGCACCTTCTCTATCCCACTGTCCGATACATGGTCCACAAGCGTTGGTAAAGATTCTTGCAGATTCGAATTTTCTGAATGAATCTAAGAAACCATCTCTTTCTGCAGTGAATTTAACTTGCTCAGAACCAGGGTTGATTCCTAAGATTGCTTTTGGTTTTACACCTTTAGCAACAGCATCTTCTACGATAGAAGCTGCTCTTGAAAGATCTTCATAAGAAGAGTTGGTACAAGAACCGATCAACGCCCATTCTACATCAAGTGGCCATCCGTTTGCTTCAGCTTTTGCTCTGAATTCAGAAACCGGAGTCGCCAAATCTGGGGTGAAAGGACCGTTTAAGTGAGGCGCCAATTCATCTAAATTAATCTCAATAACTTGATCGAAATATTGTTCTGGATTTGCATAAACTTCTGCATCTCCTGTTAAATGTTCTGCGATTTTATCAGCTGCATCTACAACATCTTGTCTTCCGGTAGCTGCCAAATATCTTCTCATCGAATCATCATATCCGAAAGTAGAAGTAGTAGCACCGATTTCTGCACCCATGTTACAGATAGTTCCTTTTCCTGTAGCAGAAAGGTTTTGAGCACCTTCACCGAAATATTCAACGATGCATCCTGTTCCACCTTTTACGGTTAAGATTCCAGCAACTTTCAAGATGACATCTTTTGCAGAAGTCCATCCGTTGAGCTTACCTGTTAATTTTACCCCGATTAGTTTAGGCATTTTAAGTTCCCATGCCATTCCTGCCATTACGTCAACAGCATCAGCACCACCAACACCGATAGCTACCATTCCTAATCCACCTGCGTTTACAGTGTGAGAATCGGTACCGATCATCATTCCTCCAGGGAAAGCATAGTTTTCTAAAACCACTTGGTGAATAATCCCTGCTCCTGGTTTCCAGAAACCGATTCCGTATTTATCACAAACTGAACTTAAGAAATTGAATACCTCAGAGTTTTTGTTGATACCTTCTTGCAAATCCGCTTCAGCACCTACTCTCGCTTGAATAAGGTGATCCGCGTGAGCAGTAGAAGGAACCGCTACTTTGGATTTACCAGCTTGCATGAACTGTAGAAGCGCCATTTGGGCAGTTGCATCCTGCATCGCCACACGATCCGGAGCAAAATCTACATAAGAGTTTCCTCTTTCGTAACTTTGGGTAGCATTCCCTTCCCAAAGGTGAGTGTAAAGAATTTTTTCTGATAATGTAAGAGGTTTCCCCACTACTTCACGAGCTTTCGCAACTCTTTCTGGGTAACGCTCATACACTTTTCTGATCATATCAATGTCAAAAGTCATATTCGTATATTTTTTTTTAATTGAAAAATTAAGGAGTTCAAAAATACGAAATTTTAAATTTAAAGATGACTAAAATCATTTAGATTTAATATAAATATGATGCTTACAATCTATTTTTTATTATTTTTAGAAAAAAAATCAATTAAAATAACTGAAAACGAAGGTTTTTACGAATAAAGAACAACACTCATGATGATGAAAAAGCATTTAAAATTAGCAATATTTGTTCTAATTTTCATTGGTTTGGGCGTGGTTTATTATAGCTTTAATCCTCAAAACAGCAGCTATTTTTTGAAGTGTCCGATTCATTACTTCACCGGATATCTTTGTCCCGGATGTGGTTCGCAGCGCGCGATTCATGAGTTATTACATTTGAATTTCAGGAAAGCATTCGAGTACAATGCCCTGTTTGTAGCTTCGATTCCGTACCTCATTTCGGCAATTGCATTGAATACCCAACCATTGAGTGATCGATTTCCTAAAACTCGGAAATTCCTCTTTCATCCGAAGGCAATCCTCATTCTTTTGGGCATCGCGGTGGTGTTTTCCGTTTATAGAAATATTTAAAAGCTTATTTTTGGCTTTAAGTTTGCAAAAAGAAAATCATGAAGAAAGTTTTAAGTTTGATTCTCATCAGTATCGCACTTATTTTATCGGCACAAAAACAAAACGTTGCAAAAAAAACAACGGTTAAAAAAAAGGTTTCAGTAAAACCCAATCCGGATCTTATAAAGATTAATGATTCAATTCCCGCGTTGATTCCTCAAAAAACCAATGGAAAATATGGTTTCATCAATCAAAAAGGGAAAGTGATAATACCTCATCAATACAGCAATGTTGGCTTTTTTACCGAAGATTGCAACCTGCTGAATTCTCCCAACGAAAAAGTTAGAAAATACGGTTCTAGCAAATACGCATCGGTTCGAATCAACAATTTGGATTTCAGAATAGACATGGGCGGAAAACGTGTTTATCAATTCAAAGACAGCGACTTGGGAAAGTGTAATTTACCGTTCGTTACCCAACTTTTCCACGCCTATATCCTCAACAATTACTATGGAATTATTGAAGATTCAAAGTTTGAAAACCCCGGAGATTACCGACAATTCTCGATTTATCCGCAATACGATTACCTCCACATTATGGAAGGTGACGATTTGAAAAAACCAATGATTATCGCGGTAAAGAATAATCAATTCGGGGTGATTGATGTGAACAACAAAACCATCATTCCTTTTGAATACAGCGATATCAAACGAAATTTCAGTTGGAAACTCGCTCGGTTATTCGAAGTGACCAAAGACGGAAAAAATTATTTTTATATTGATATCAATAATAAAGCATATTAATTAAATATTTTGTATTTTCGCCACTGAAATTAAAGGGGTGCTGTAAAAAGCTGAGATTATACCCAATGAACCTGGAACAGGTAATGCTGTTTAGGGACGCGTTGCAAATGTAGCAATGTGAAAATATAACAGTTGACCAATGATTGGTACACTGTTACATTGACCCAATTGTTACATTAATTTATCTCCCCCTTTTATTCAATTAATCTTCAAAATTAAAAGAATGAAAGGATTTATTTTTTTAGGACTGTTCGCTGGTTCTTTTTACCTTGCACAAAGTTCGCAAGACACCTTGAAAGTTCACCAAATCGAAAGTGTGAATTTCACAAAAAGACTACCTGTTTCCAAAGAAATCATCAACGTAGAAAAAGATTTAGAGAACAAAAACCTCGGTCAGGATTTACCCATTTTGCTGAAAAACCAAACTTCGGTTATTTCCACTTCAGATGCCGGAAATGGTGTTGGATACACCGGTTTTAGGATTCGTGGTGTGGGCGGAAACGGAATTAATGTGATGATGAACGGCGTTCCGTACAACGATTCGGAATCGCAGGGAACTTTTTTCGTGGACGTTCCGGATTTAACCAGTTCGGCTTCACAAATCATCATTCAACGCGGTGTGGGAACTTCTTCGAATGGAGTTTCTGCTTTTGGAGCGAGTGTGAATGTGATTTCCAAGAATCCGGAGAAGAAATTTTATGTGAAATCGGATAACAGTTACGGATCGTGTAACACTTACAAATATTCCGCGGAGATCGGTTCGGGAAAATTCTGGAAAGATCGACTGTCATTGATGGGACGATACACTAAGATTCATTCCGATGGTTATATCGACCGTGCGTTTTCGGATTTAGACTCTTATAATTTAACTGCGCTTTTTGAAGAGGGAAAAACAAGACTTCGGGTAATGGCTTTTGGTGGAAAAGAAAAAACCTACCAAGCGTGGAACGGCATCGACAAAGCGACTTGGGAAACCAACCCAAAATTCAATTATTCCGGTGCTATTTATGATGCCAACTGGGAAAATATTGTTGAATTTTACGACAACGAAACCGATAATTACCGACAAAATCACTATCAACTTTTGTGGGAACAAGGTCTGGATGACCGTTGGAATCTAGAAACTACGTTCCACTACACCCAAGGAAAAGGTTATTATGAAAACTACAAGCAAGACGCCAAATTTTCAAAATACAACCTTCCCAATATTTTCGAAAACGGAACGGAAATTAAAAAAAGTGACTTCATCCGAAAAAAATGGTTGGATAACGATTTCTATGGCGTAGTTTCAACTTTATATGGCAAATTTGATAATCTTGATTTGAATTTTGGTTTGGTTGGAAATCAATACTATGGAAGACATTTTGGGAATGTGACCGGAGTTGTTTACCCGGAAATCGATGAACACGAATATTACAGAAACCGCTCTGTGAAAAATGAAGTAGCGGGTTTTGCGAAGTTCATCGTTACCAAAAACCGTTTCGAGTTTTTCGGAGATTTGCAACTCAGAAACATCACCTACGACACCAAAATCTTGCAACAAGGCGATGATGAAGGCGCCAGTATCGATAAGAAATGGACTTTCTTTAACCCAAAAGCAGGAATTAATTATAAAATTCCGGCAGGGAAAATCTTTATTTCCGCAGCCATTGCACATCGAGAACCCAACCGCGACGATCTCTTCGCCAACCCAGAAACAGAAGCCGAAAAGCTCTACGATTTCGAAGCTGGAATAGAGAAAAAGGTCGGGAAAGTATCCTTTACCGGGAACCTATATTATATGAATTATGTGAATCAACTGGTTTTGAACGGGCAGATCAATAATATCGGGGAATTTATTCGCGTGAATTCTGGGAAAAGTTACCGAATGGGCGTGGAATTGGGCGCTCTTGTTCCAATTTCTGAAAAAGTAAATCTTTCTGGGAATTTGACTTTAAGCCAAAACGAAAACAAGAACTTCAAGAACGAAACTTCCGAAGGAATTGTAAATCTGGGAGATACACCGATTTCTTTTTCGCCGAACGTGATTGGAAATGTTTTGTTGAATTACAATCCCAATAAAAAACTAAGCTTAGGAGTTCAAAATCAATATGTTGGAAGCCAGTTTTTGGACAACACGAACAATGAAAATTTACAATTGAAGGATTATTTCTTGACAGATTTTAATGCCAAATACACTTTAAACCTCAAAAATACCGAAGTGGATTTTAAATTCTTGCTGAATAATATTTTCAATAAGAAATATGTGAATAACGGCTATGTGTACGACGGACCGGTTTATTTCTCGCAAGCGGGAATGAATTTTATGTTTGGAATGAGCATTAAATTTCAATAAGAATTGATATATTCCTCATTAAAGGCTGCTTTTTCGGAAGCGGTCTTTTTTGTTTACGAAGAAAGCTTCGTCTTCTGTAGTTAGGTGTGCTATATTTGATTGTTTCTATCTTAAAAAACAAGAATTTATTAGGCGCAAGAATAACTGAAAGTTTCCGAAATTTTCCATTTTGGTATTGAAAAGGTGAGTATTTCAGTGCGTTTCTATATCCTTTCAGTGCGAGTTCAGTGCCTATTAGGTGCGCTGTGGATGTGAATAAGGTTATTTTTGGATGGAGACTTTCTTAAATAGTGACGAAAAGATAGCGTATAAAATAGATGGTTGATTTAGTACAAAAGCGCTTTTTCCCATGCCTAGTATTCCCCTAGGTAAAGCCTAGGTAAAGCCTAGGCAAAGCCCAGTCCTAGCCCACCATAAAGGCACTAACCTCCTAACGGCAAAAACAGTCTTTTTCGGCAAAAAAGGTTGTTTCCGGCACAAAAAGTCATTTTCGGCACAAATGGTTTTGAGGTTTAGGAAAGATGCATATATTTGAGTGATGCAAGTTAAAAAAACAAACAATGAACAAAACACTATTGGTAGTACTTCTAGCAATTATCTCGTTGTACTGTCAAGCCCAGAAGGTTGACAAATACAATTTAGGTTTTGAAAGTCAAAAAGATGAAATGATGCTTGCTGATGGTTGGTTTGTTGTGGTTTAGGTTCTTATTTTGTTTCTACATCAACCCCATTTGTAAAGTTCACTAATGGTAATATGGAAAACCCAGGTGAATTCACGTTCACTAAAAATATAGAAATACCAAACCAAGGAAAGACCTACACAGGAAAGCTAATCGTTTTGGTTAACGAGTTGTCGCAAAGTCAAGCAGAATATACTGCAATGGCTTTTAGAGCGGGAGAAAATACAACAATAATTGGAAGTACAACTGCGGGAGCTGATGGAAACGTTTCGACTATTTTGCTTCCTGGCGGACTTCGAACTATGATATCGGGAATAGGAGTTTATTATCCAAACGGAAACTCAAAGAGTTGGAATTGTCCCCGATATTGAAGTAAAACCAACTATAAAAGGAATTAGAGAGGGAAGAGACGAACTTTTAGAAAAAGCAATCGAATTAATCGCAAATGAATAAAAAGATTAGAGTTGATAACTAACCTTTACCTTCGCTCGATTGATCTTTGCCTCTGATCGTTTTGTTTTCAAGACAAGAAACCGAAGGTTCGGCGAAAGCAAATTAAAACCTTTACTTCATCATTACAGACTGCTTTTTCGGAAGCGGTCTTTTTTTGATGATAAAGAAGAATTCATCGTTGCAAAATCTTCTAACTTTAAGCCAAATAATAAATTTATTATCTTTGATAAAAACAAAACCATTGCTTGGACTTCGCAAAGCTGCTAAGCCATTAGCAAAAATACTAAACAAAGATTTCGACATAAATGAAATTAAAAAAAGCTGTGAATTTAAAAATATCATTTTGTATCATGCTGATTTCCAATATCATTTTTGCTCAAAATAGAATTTCTGAAAGACAATATGTTTTTAATAAGGAAAGTGAGGTCTATATTGATTATGACTCATTGAATTCATCACTGCGTTTTACTCCGACTGTAGATGATTTAAAACGTGCTGATTCCATATTTAAATCGGATCTATCTCCTAAAATTGAATATGAAAGTTATTATAGAAATTACGTCGGTTTAAAAATAAGAGGAGACAAAATGATATTTGTAAATCTGAATTGCAAAATGAATGAGAATTTTGAAAAAAATTTGTTTCAACCAAAGGGAGGTGGGAGATGTTACTTTAGGGGTTTAATCAATATTGATAAAAATATTACAGAAAAATTCACAATAAATGCACCCAAATGATGCTACAGGTAACAGAGGTAGCTTTTGCACAACTACCATTCTATCAAAATAATTTGCAAAAGCATAAAACAATTAGGAATTAAGTAAATTAAGAATGCTGAGAGAAAAATCTACAAACCCAATGTGAGCAAGATTTAGTCAGTTTAAAAAAGCAGGCAAAGGAATGTCAAAGGAAAGTATAAGTAATGTCTTGTGGTAGAAATTCCGTAAGCAAATGAAAGACTATATTTTATCGCGATAACGACTGCTTTTCCGGAAGCAGTCTTTTTATTTTTGATTAAATCGCTCAAAAAACATAAATTTGCGAAATATGAATTTTTCCGCTCTCATTCTCGAGTTTCTCAACAAACAAGGCCAGGTGAATATTCCGGGTTTTGGGGTTTTCTATTTAAAGAACTCCAATGCAGCAGTGGACAACGAAAGTGGTCATATTCTACCGCCGGGAAAAGAAGTTGCTTTCCGCACAGAACTCTCTGAAAAAGATAGCAATCTTGTAGATATTGTCGCTCAACAAAGCAGTCTTTCCCGAATAGAAGCCGAAATTGAAGTCAAAAAACTAACCAATTTCTGGAATTCTACCCTTGAAAAAGACGGAAAAATCGCGATTGAAAATATAGGAATATTCTTCCTTGATGACAGCAAACTGCATTTCACCGGTGAAAGAACCGAAAATTTATCTCCGGATTTTTATGGTTTGGAAGAAATTAATCTTTCCCAAATCAAGAATCCACAACCGATAGAAAGTGCAAGAAATGCTGCAAAACCTTACCGTTTCAGCAAAACTGTTTTCTGGCTCGTCCCGATTCTATTGGGAATCGGCGCTATCACCTACCTTGGAATTGCGCAACCGGAAACTATTTTCGGTGAAAAATCTTTCGGAAACGGATTTGGCAAAACCACCGCAAAAAAAGCAAAGAAAGATTCAGCAAAAACCAATTCAGTCGTTGCCAAAAATTTGGCTTTAGACACTATAAAATCAGATTCAATCGCAACCACCATCGCTCCAGTAAAAAAATGGAGTTCGAAAAAAAAATATAATTCTAAATGGAAAAAATCAAAAAAGCGTCGGAATCATTAACCATCATGACGAATATCGTTTTACCCAACGAAACGAACTCTCTCAGAAATCTTTTTGGTGGCGAACTGCTCGCAAGAATGGACCGTTGCGCGTCGATCTCAGCAGCTAGACACTGCGAAAGACGTGTGGTAACCGCTTCTGTAAACCATGTTTCGTTCAATCATCCGATTCCGGAAGGCGGAATTGTGGTGTTGGAATCCAAGGTTTCCCGCGCATTTTCAACCTCAATGGAAATTTATGTAGATGTGTGGTTGGATGATCCCATTAATCAAACAAAAACGCATACGAACGAAGGGATTTACACTTTTGTAGCGGTAGATGAATTCAACCGCCCTATCCCAATTCCTAAAATAGAACCCGAAACGGAAGAAGAAAAACTACGATTTGATGCGGCTATGCGAAGAAAAGAACTTTCATTAATCCTTTCCGGAAGAATGAAACCTTCAGAGTCCATCGAATTGAAAAAACTATTTTCAGAATAAAATGAAAATCCTTCAACTGGATAAAAATCATCCGCTGATTACCGAACAGCTTTCTGCCAAAGGTTTCCATATTGATGATGATTTCAGCTCGTCTTACGATGAAGTTTTAAAAAAAATAGATGCGTACGACGGCATTATTCTCCGCAGCAGAATCCCGATTGACCGCAACTTCATCGAACACGGCAAGAACTTGAAATTCATTGCCCGAGTAGGCGCCGGAATGGAAAATATTGATGGAGAATTTGCTACCAAATCGGGGATTTCATTGATCAGCTCGCCCGAAGGAAACCGTGATTCCGTTGCGGAACACGTTCTGGGAATGCTTCTGATTTTAATGAATCGATTGTTCATCGCTTCCAACGAAGTGAAAAATGGTATCTGGAAACGCGAAGAAAACCGTGGCGACGAACTTCTGGGGAAAACCTTCGGCATCATCGGCTACGGAAATATGGGAAAAGCCGTAGCGAAAAGACTTTCAGGTTTTGGTGTGCAGGTAATTTTCCACGATATTTTACCCAATCTTTCCGACGAGTTTGCAACTCAAGTTTCATTGGAACAACTTCAGGAAGAAGCCGATATTTTGAGTCTGCACCTTCCAATCACTCCCGAAACGCGTTATATTTTCAATACAAAACTGATTTCAGGAATGAAGAAAAACTTCTATTTCGTCAATACCGCGCGAGGTGAAAATGTGAATACTAAAGATTTGGTTGAAGCAATGAAATCCGGGAAAATAAAAGCGGCTTGCCTCGATGTTTTGGAATTTGAGAAACCTTCTTTCGAAAATCTCGATGCTAAAAACGAAGATTTAGAATACCTTTTGCAATCGGAAAACGCCATCGTAACGCCACATATCG
The DNA here is from genome assembly GCF_024436175.1 of Kaistella montana. Classification (GTDB taxonomy): domain Bacteria; phylum Bacteroidota; class Bacteroidia; order Flavobacteriales; family Weeksellaceae; genus Kaistella; species Kaistella montana. The sequence continues at coordinate 317,043 of NZ_JANFQP010000002.1, forward strand.
CCGGATGGACTGTACAAAGCAAAGAAAAACTGGCGCAAATAATTGTAGATAAGATACTTGCCCAATTTTCGTAATTCTTAACAATTCTTTATGAGTTTTCCGCTCTAAAATTTTAGCAAAATCCCTTATCTTGCGGAGATTTTTTTTCCATAAAATGTATCGATGAATTTATCCCGCAACTTACTTTTCCTGTTTATTCTTGGCTGTTCTCTTATTTCATGTAAAAAAGAAAATTCCACAGAAATCCAACAAAAAACCACATTGCCCAACTACGGAAACGTCGATTTGGATGATGTTTTCAAAAATAAAGACAATCGCCTCAAAAACAAAGATTCAATCGTTTCGGTGATTGATGATTACTACAAAAAAGTCTGGGAAAAAGGCGATTTGTGGGGCGGATTTTTAGTTGCAAAAGGCGACCAAATTCTCTACGAAAGCTACCGCGGTTTTGCGCAAGACAACCAGCAAGAACCGATCAATGACACTGTTGCACTTCACGTCGCTTCCATTTCGAAATCGATTACTGCGATGGCTACGATGAAGTTAGTGGAAGCCGGAAAACTAAATCTGAATGATCCATTGACTAAATTCTTCCCGAAATTCCCATATCCGGAAGTGACGGTTTTCACCCTGCTTTCGCAAAGAAGTGGTTTGCCGAAATATGAATATTTCATTGAAAAAATTCAACCACAACCTGCAGAACTTACCAAAAAATACATCACCAATCAGGATGTACTGAATCTTCTGATTCGTTATCAGCCGGAACTTGCAAGACCGACCAATACTGGTTTTATGTATTGCAACACCAATTACGCATTGTTGGCTTTAATTATAGAAAAAATTACAAAAACTCCATTTCCGGAGGCGATGCAGCAAATTGTTTTCCGTCCGTTGAAGATGAAAAACACCTATATTCTCCAGCAAAAAGACATGGAAAGATCTGCGAAATCCTTTTACCAAAGAGGTCCGAGCGTTTATCCTTATGACCGCCTCGATTTGATTTACGGAGACAAAAATGTATTTACCACACCGAGAGATTTGCTGAATTTTTCTAAAGGAATGTTCGCTGAAAACTTCCTTCGTAAAGATTTAAAAAACATGGTTTTCGAACCACATAGCAACGAAAAACCGGGCGTGAACAACTACGGACTCGGTTTCCGAATGAAAGTTTTCGACAATAACGAAAAACTCACTTATCATAACGGTTGGTGGCACGGAACGAATTCTGTTTTTGCGCATTTGCTGAAATCGAATGTTACGATTATCGCGATTGGGAACAAATATTCGAACCGTGTTTACACTTCGTTGGCGCTTTCCGGGCTGTTTGAAAATTTCCCTGTAGAGAAAGAAAAATTCCAGAAAATCGTGAATGACACGGAAACTTGGAAAATTCAGAGCACTAAAGATTCGCTAAGCACTAATAATGAGTCGTACAGCGAATAATTTTCTTAATTTTGCTCAAAACATTTCAATGAAGAAATTGTGTTTTCTTTTCATTATCAATTTTATTCTGCTTTCCTGCGCGCGAGTTGGTTCGCCGGTTGGAGGTGCAAAAGATTCAATTCCCCCAAAAGTAGTCGGCTCCAATATTGACACAACCCGTGTAAATGTACCGCGTGACATCAAAGAATTGCGCATCGATTTTGACGAATATATCACGCTGAAAGACATCAACAAACAATTGATTATTTCGCCACCGCTGAAGAAAATGACCAAAGTAATTCCTTCCGGAATGGCCAATAAATATTTGCTGATTAAGTGGGAAGATACTTTGCAAGCCAACACCACGTATAATTTCAATTTCGGAAACGCGATTGTAGATAATAACGAAGGAAACCCTCTTCAATACTATAATTTCGCTTTTTCCACCGGGGAAGAAATCAATGATTTATATATCAGTGGGGAAATAAAAAGTTTATTTGAAGATAAAGAAAAGAAATCGGAAGAATCGAACTTGGTTGTTGGACTTTACCAAGAAAAAGACACAATGGATTATCGCCAGAAGCCTTACTACATCACCAAAGCTGATCCTGATGGCTATTTCGAACTGAATTATTTGTCACCTGGAAATTACCATGTAGTCGCTTTTGAAGATGTCAATTCCAATTCTGTATTCGATTCAGGAAAAGAAAAAATAGGGTTTTTAAAGGAAAAAGTGACTTTAGATCAAAATATTTCCGGTCTTAAAATCAATCTTTATCCGTCTCGAAAAGAGCAGAAATATACCGAAATGAAAGAAACTGCGGGCGGAATTCTGATGACTTTCGAAGGCAATCCTGAAAGCGTAAAAGTTCTTTCATTAAATGAGAAACTGAAAGATTACAAAGTTACTCATTCGCCAAAATCGGATTCAATTAACATTTGGTTTGATGCTAAAAAACAAAACCTCGGCAATGAAAATAGTGAAAACTTGAAGTTCAGCTATGATGATGGCAAAAAACAAGATACCGTTTCTGTTTTCTATCGCTATAACGTGAAAAATGAAATGTCGATTTCGAATTCGAAAGGAAATTTGCTGCCGCCCAATCAGGATTTTGTGATTAGTTCCAATTATTTTATTGATCAAATTCAACCAGAGAAATGGTCGCTGGCTTCGGATAGTATTCAACAGGAATTTACGGCAAAAATTTCTGAGAATAATCCTTATGAAATCCACATTAAATCCAATTTTAAAGAAGGAAAAAAATATTCATTAACCGTTCCGAAAGAAACCGTTTCATCTTTCTATGAGACCATCGGAAAATCTTATCGATTTGATTTTGAGGTAGATAAAATTGAAAATTACGGAACATTTCTATTGACCATCAACAATGCTCCGGCACAAAGATTCTGGCTTCAAATGCTGAGCGAAAACGGTAATATAGCTTATTCCAGATATGGAAAAGAGAATGTTTTAACATTAAATTCCTTAAAACCCGGAAAATATAAACTACGGATTTTAGTTGATAATAACGAAAACGGAATTTGGGATTCAGCAGATTTCGGAAAATTAGAATTTGCGGAAGATGTTTTCGTATTTGAAAAACCGGTAGAAATCCGTCCGTTATGGGAAGTACGCGAAACTTGGGATTTGAAAAAAACTGAGGAAAAATCTAAAATTCCAACAGAAGAATCCACAGAAAAACCTATGACAACTCCCCAAAATCCAAGTAAACCTTAATGAAAACCTTCAAGAAAATTGTTTATTGGTCGTTGATCATTCTCGCATTAATTCAGTTCATTCCGGTGGACAGAACCTTAAAACCCATCAATCAGAAAGAGAATTTCGTGGTGGTTTTTAACACACCTAAAAATGTAGAGCAAATCTTAGAAAAAGCCTGCTACGATTGCCATAGCAACGAGACAGTTTATCCAAAATATGCATATGTTGCGCCAATTTCATGGTCAATTCAGCACCACATCAATGAAGGGCGAGAACATTTGAATTTTTCTGAATGGGGAAAATTCAATCAAGATTTAAAGAAGAACATGCTGGAAAACAGTGCACGTTCTGTGAAAGATTATTCAATGCCTTTTCCCGGCTATATTTCACAACATCCGGAAGCAAATCTCACCAAGGCAGAACGAGTTTTGCTTGTAGATTATTTTGAAGGAATCTTGAAATCCGGAAAATACTGATTCTTACTTTCTTACCTGTCTTGGTCTGTTGAAAATCGACAGAATTACTCCGGCAAAAAGTCCAATCGTTTTAAGCCCAGAAAACTGGGAATCTTGAGGTAAAAAGGCACCGATAACACATATCGCTGCTGCAGCATACATCGGATAAACGAAATTTTTGTTCACCAAAGTTGGAGCCTGCAAAAAGAAACTCGCTCCAATCAAAACATAAAATATTTTGTTGTAAAGCAAATTATTAATTTCCGGGGAGAAAAGATTGAAAAAACCTACGATCAGGCAAAGTAATGCCGCGATAGAAAGTATTCCTTGTATGGTTTGGGTATTGGTATTCATTTAGTAGCTTTCAGTTTTGTTAGGAAAATCGATGGCTTTCACATCTTTTACATATTGAGAAACGGCACCTGTAATTTCGGTGTATAAATCGAGATATCTTCTTAAAAATTTCGGAGAGAAACCTTGATTCATCCCCACCATATCGTGGTATACAAGCACTTGTCCGTCACAATCTGGCCCAGCTCCAATTCCGATGGTAGGAATAGAAATGCTTTCAGAAACTTTCTTCGCCAACTCGGCAGGAATTTTCTCTAAAACCAAAGCAAAACACCCAAGTTCTTCTAAAAGCTTGGCATCAGAGAGCAATTTTTCAGCTTCTGCATCTTCTTTGGCTCTCACTTTATAGGTTCCGAATTGATAAATAGATTGCGGAGTTAAACCCAAATGCCCCATCACAGGAATTCCGGCATTAACGATCTTCTTAATGGATTTTTGAATCTCTAGTCCACCTTCAATTTTGATGGCATGAGCACCACCTTCTTTCATCATTCTCACTGCAGATTCCAAAGCTTTCTCAGAATTGCTTTGATAGGAACCAAATGGTAAATCTGCAACAATCAGTGCTCTTTCTACGCCTCGAACCACACATTGGGTATGATAAATCATTTGATCAAGGGTAATAGGCAAAGTAGTTTCGTGACCCGCCATCACATTTGCAGCAGAATCTCCAATCAGGATAGAATCTACACCACCTGCATCCACCATTCTTGCTGTGGTATAATCATATGCTGTGAGCATTGTGATTTTTTCTTTGTCGAATTTCATTTTTCGCAAAGTTTCGGTGGTGATTTTTTTTATTTCAGAATGTACAGACATATTGTTGTGGTATAAGCAATTAATAAAAAAGTTACTTTTATAATAAAGTAACATGACCTAATTTAATGAGCTTTTCGTGGTTTAAGATTTTAATGTTTCTTCCCTCTACCTCGATCAATTCATCTTGTTTAAACTCAGAAATCAGGCGGATTGCGCTTTCGGTAGCTGTACCGATGATGTTGGCAATTTCTTCGCGTGTTAAAGAGATTTTGATGAAGCCTTCAGGATCTGTCCCTAATTTCTGCTCCAATAACAATAAGATTTCCGCAAGTCTTTCTCGAACGGTTTTTTGTGCAAGAAAAGTAACGGTATTCGAAGATTCTCCCAATTCGAAAGCGATTTTCTGTAGCATAACAAAAGAGAGTTTGGGCGCCACTTCCAACAAATGGAGAAAGATAGAAGACGGTAAAAACTTAGCTTCTACTTCGGTCATCGCTTCTGCTTTCGCTTGGAAATCTTCCCCACAAAGCAATGATCTATAGCCAATCAAATCTCCTTCTTTGATGAAACGGAGGATTTGCTCTTTACCATAAACTCCTTGTTTTGATAGCTTTGCAGTTCCCTTGCTTAAAAAATAAACTCCACTTGGTGTTCCCCCATCCTCGAAGATGGTTTCACCTTTATGAAATTTCAGAACTTGTTTGGCTGAGAGGTATGTAGCATAATCTTCGGGAGAGAGCATTTCTTTGAAAGAATCTTCGCTGAAAATTTCCCGTAAGCTTTCCTCAATAAGTGTTTGTTTTCGTAAAGACATGTTTTTATGACATTTATCAGCAAAAATAGGGTTTTTAAAACCCAGTCACAAATTTATTTATCATAATTTTGCAAGTCAAATTTTAAGGAAAGTGTCTGAAAACTGTTTTCATTGTGGCCAGGATATTGAGAAAGAGCGCATTGCATTTGATGATAAAATCTTCTGTTGCAACGGGTGCAAATCGGTATACGAAATACTGAATATCAATAATTTAAGTAATTTCTACGAGCTCAATAAACGTTCAGGAATTCGCCCCGATGACGAGCACACCTCACAATTCGATTACCTAGATTCTCCAGAGGTTTTCAGCACTGTAACCGATTTCTCTGAAGGAAAAACCAGTTTGGTCACCTTCAAAATTCCGGTGATTCATTGCTCTTCCTGCATTTGGCTATTAGAAAGCCTGCATACCATCAACCGAAATATCAATTATTCTCAGGTCAATTTTACCCGAAAAAACGTGCAGATTTCTTTCAATCACGAAGAACTGAAATTGAGCGAACTCGCCAAATTCCTTACCAATTTAGGTTATAAACCTGTTGTAAACCTAGAAACTGCCGATAAAAAGGAAGAATTTCTTGATAAAACTTTGCTCATCAAATTGGCAATCGCTGGTTTCGCTTTCGGCAATGGGATGTTTTTCAGTTTGCCTGAATATACAAGTCAATGGTCCGGAACCACTGATTATTGGATGGAAACTTACAAAAATCTGTTCCGATTCATCATGTTTCTTTTAGCAACTCCAGTAGTATTTTATTCAGCTTCAGATTATTTCAAATCTGCTTGGTATGGCCTGAAAAATAAAATCGTCAACATTGATGTACCGATTGTATTGGGAATTATCATGCTCTACGGACGCAGTATTTATGAGGCTCTCACGGATTATGGAGCAGGATATTTCGATACTTTATGCGGACTTTTATTTTTTATGTTGCTCGGAAAAGTTTTCCAAAAACGAACTTATAGCGCACTGGCCTACGACAGAGATTACAAATCTTTTTACCCGATTGCCGTAACCAAAGTCGATTTCGATGGTAAACAAGAAAATATTTTGCTCTCCGAACTGAAAATTGGTGATAGAATTATGGTAAGAAATCAGGAAATCATTCCTGTTGATGGTATTTTGATTAATGGTGAAGGCAATATCGACAACAGTTTTATCACTGGTGAAAGTGCATCAATCCCGAAAAAGCCTGGCGATAAAATCTTTGCTGGTGGAAAACAACTAGGATCTGTTCTGGAACTCGAAGTCATCAAAACGGTTAATCAAAGTTATCTGACCCAACTTTGGAACAAAGAAGCTTTCAAAAAACATGAAACCGGACTAGACACATTGACCAATGAAATCTCTAAATATTTTACTTTCATTATTTTAGGAATCACTTTAGTTGCCGGAATTTATTGGGGAAGAATTGATTTCGAAAAGATGTTTCAGGTAGTTGCAGCGATTCTCATCATTGCCTGTCCTTGTGCTTTAGCGCTTTCGGCTCCGTTTACTTTTGGGCATGTGATGCGAATTTTGGGAAGAAATAAATTCTATGTAAAAGACACTCTCACGATTGAAAAACTCTCGAAAATCGACACTCTGGTTTTCGATAAAACCGGAACGATTACTCATCATAAAAAATCGAATATCAAATTTGAAGGTTCTGAAATTCAGGAATTTGACTTAAAAAATATTAAAAGTTTATTTAAAAACTCCAATCATCCATTATCGAAATCGATTTATGAATTTTTGGAAGTAAATGATGAATATTTTCCTATTGAAACCTTCCGGGAAATTCCTGGTAAAGGTTATGAAGCCACTGTTCGAGGCCATCACTACAAAATAGGATCAGCAAAACTGATCGGACAAAATTCCGAAAACCTTGAAACTGCCGTTTACATCAGCAAAAATGACGAATTTTTAGGAAAATATGTTTTTAAAAATGAATACCGCAACAATTTAAATTCATTATTTACAACCCTCGATCATTACCAAGTTCATATTTTAAGTGGCGACAATTCTTCTGAGGAAAACCAACTAAGAGCAATGATTCCTAATGTTTCAGGCATGGCTTTCAATCAAAGTCCGGAAGATAAACTCAATTACATCAAAAAACTTCAGGATCACCAACAAAAGGTAATGATGCTGGGTGACGGATTAAATGATGCGGGAGCGCTGAAACAAAGCAACGTAGGAATTGCGATTGCTGATGACACCAATTCTTTCACCCCTTCATCGGATGTGATTATGGCAGGCGAAAAACTGACAGATTTAAAAAAATATTTGCTGTTTTCTAAAGATGCGATGACGATTGTGAAAATTACCTTTGGAATTAGTTTCATGTACAACATTATCGGATTGGGATTTGCGATCAGTGGTCACATGTCACCTCTATTTGCCGCGATATTGATGCCGATAAGCTCGATCAGTGTTGTTGCGTTCACATCCGTTTCGACTTGGGCAAGAAGCACCAAGTATTTCAAAATCAGGAAGTAAAATAGGTAAATTTTATTTAGAAATGTTTTAAATTAACTAAATTTAACATTTAATGATTATTATCATTATTTTTCGCTAAATTTGGGGGCGTTTTAAACGTTAATTTTGCATAAAAATGGACATCTTATATTTAATGATTCTTTGCAGCGTGACCTTAGCTGTTATCTTTTTGATCATTTTTATTGTCAATGCAAAAAGAGGTCAGTTTGAAGATGATGAATCTCCTGCAGTGAGAATTCTATTGGATTCCGAGATCATACAGGATGAGCCAGAAAAAGAGGACAAAAAATAAAAAATATAGCAGAAAAAAGTGATTAGTTTATATGGAAACACAAAAATTTAGTTATGACAACAGCATTGTGCGGGCGTTTCTCTATGCAACCATAGTTTTCGGACTTGTAGGTTTCTTATTGGGTCTTACTGCGGCATTAATGCTTTTCTATCCGGAACTTCCTGAATTTTTCTTTGGGACAGATGATGCCACCATCAAAAGTTTGCAGAGCGGTAATCTTCAAGGATTGATTAACACACATGGTGCCTTTGGTTTTGGAAGAATCCGAATGCTTCACACCAGTGCGGTAATTTTCGCGTTTGTAGCCAATGGTTTTTTTGCCGGTGCATACTATTCAATGCAGAGATTATTAAAAACAAGAATGTGGAGCGATACCCTTTCTTGGATTCATTTCTGGGGATGGCAACTGATGATTGTTGCAGTAGTAATCACTTTCTTAATGGGAATCAACACTTCCAAAGAATATGCAGAACATGAATGGCCTATTGATATTTTAATCACGGTAATTTGGGTGATTTTTGGTATCAATATGATCGGAACGATTGCTATTAGAAGAGTTCGTCACCTTTATGTTGCCATTTGGTTCTATTTAGGAACTTGGGTAGCAGTAGCAATGTTGCATATTTTCAATAACTTAGAAGTTCCTTTATCTTTCACAGGTTGGAAATCTTATTCAGCTTATGCAGGGGTAAAAGATGCTTTAGTACAATGGTGGTATGGTCATAATGCGGTTGCGTTTGTATTGACAACGCCAATCCTTGGTTTGATGTATTATTTCTTACCAAAAGCAGCTGACAGACCAGTATTTTCTTATAAATTATCAATTATCCACTTCTGGTCATTAATCTTTGTTTATATTTGGGCTGGTCCACACCACTTGCAATATACTGCGGTACCAGGTTGGGCACAGGCATTGGCTACAGGATTCTCTATCATGCTAATCGCTCCATCTTGGGGTGGAATGTTGAATGGACTTCTTACCTTAAGAGGTGCATGGGATAAAGTAAGAGAAAATCCTGTACTTAAATTCTTTGTAGTAGCGGTAACTTGTTACGGTATGGCTACATTTGAAGGGCCATTATTGGCAACTAAAACATTAAATAAAATTGGTCACTATACCGATTGGGTTATTGGTCACGTTCATATCGGAGCATTAGGATGGAACGGATTCATGACTTTTGGTATGATCTATTATTTATTGCCAATCCTTTGGAGAACCAAACTTTGGTCTGTAAAATTGGCTAACTGGCATTTCTGGTTAGGAACATTGGGTGTTATTTTCTATGCCGTTCCTCTTTATATCTCCGGATTCACCCAAGGGTTGATGTGGAAACAATTTAACCCAGATGGAACTTTAGTTTACAAAAACTGGTTGGATACTGTAACTGCAATTATTCCTTATTACCAAATGAGATTTGTAGGTGGTGTGCTTTATATTTCCGGAGCTATTTTAATGGTTGTAAACGTAATTGCTACAGTAAGAAGCGGATCTTTCCAAAAAGAAGTACCTGCAGAAGCTCCAGCACTTGCTGATGTAACCAAGAAAAGAAAAGAAGGCGAAGGTTTCCACCTTTGGTTGGAAAGAACTCCACTTTTATTAACAGTATTATCATTCGTAGCAGTAGCAATTGGTGGATTTATTGAAATTGTACCTACCCTACTTATTAAAGAAAATGTACCGACAATTGCAGCAGTAAAACCATATTCACCGCTGGAATTAGAAGGTAGAGATTTATATATCAGAGAAGGCTGTAACGCTTGTCATAGCCAAATGATAAGACCTTTCCGTGATGAAGTAGTAAGATTCAACGGTAAAAACGGACAGTATTCCAAAGCTGGCGAATTTATCTACGATAGACCATTCCTTTGGGGATCTAAAAGAACCGGTCCGGATTTGCACAGAGAAGGTGGTAAAAACCCAAGTTCTTGGCATTATAAACACATGCTGAACCCTAGAGTAACCTCTGCAGGTTCTATCATGCCACGTTATCCTTGGTTAATTGCTAATGATTTGGACAGAAGTAAAATGGTATCTAAACTCGAATTGATGAAAAATACTTTCGATGTACCATATACCAAAGCTCAAATTGATACGGCTAATCAGTGGGCAGATAACCAAGCTGCACATATCGTAAAGCAAATCTATTCTGAAGCTGCCGATGTAAAAGTAGCTTACGAAAAAAGAAAAGCGGACGAAGGAGCAAACTTTACTCCTCTAGAGAAAAAAGAAATTGTCGCGCTTATCGCTTATCTGCAAAGATTAGGAACAGATATCAAAACCACTGAAATAAAAACAGCTAGTAACAATTAATCTTAATAATCGTATTCAATGATTCCTCAAAACATAAAAGACATCCTCGGAAACAGTGAAAATGTTGGTTTCTTACAAACCGTAGCCATGTTATTTTTCCTTGTCTTCTTTTTGGGTATTGTCTATTATGTTTTTACCCGTCCGAAAAGACATTATGATGAGGAAGCAAACGCGCCTTTGCAAGATGACATTACTGAAGACAAAAAATTTTAATTTTTAAATTAACCTAAAAATGAAACAAAGAACGCCGGTATACATTACCCTACTTATAATACTCTGTATTCTATACATTGTATTTTACATGTTCGTTCAAAATGCCTCTTTTCTTACCTCTCCTTACTTTTGGGGGACAGCAGTAATCGCAGGAATTATTGCTCTCATTCACAATTCAATTGGAGATTTAATTGAAAATGCAAAGTTCAAAGCACTTTCAGAGGAAGAAAAAAAGGCATATTTAGCATTTAAAAAAGTGCCTTACTTTAAAAGCCTTTACGAAAGCGCCTTCAAAAAACAATCAGCAACAGAAGAAAAAGATCTACTTATCGATCATGGTTTCGACGGAATTATGGAGCTAGATAACCAATTGCCAAAATGGTGGCTTGGTCTATTCTGGTTCGGGGTTTCGTATTGTCTCGTTTATATGCTTTCTTATGCTTTCACCGATTTTGCTCACCAAACTCCAGAGTATGATGAAGAGTACAAAGCGCAAACAGCAAGTATTGCAGAATATATGAAAAATACTCCGCCACCAACCATTGATAATGCGGTATATTCTCCTGATAATATTGCAGCCGGAGAAGAGGTTTTCAAAACCAACTGTGTATCTTGCCACGGAGACGGTGGGAAAGGAGGAATCGGACCTAATTTAACTGATAACACCTGGATCAATCAACCAGAAAAAACACTTTTCAAAAATGTTTTCCACATGGTTGAAAATGGAAGTCAAAACAACCCAACCATGCAAGCATGGGGTAAAAACGGAGTTCTTACCGGTTTCGACATCCAGAACGTAGCTGCATATGTATATCATATCAACCAAGAACAAAAACCTATTACTCCAGCTGAAGGCGGTGCAGCACCACAAGGCACACCTGCCAATTGGGAAAAGTAAGTAATCGTATAAAACAATAGCTTTTGAAAACATAATTCGTTATTTTTGTAAAATAAAATAACGAATTATGTTTTTTTATTTAAAAAATAAATAACAATGGCAGAAGATCAAAATTTTAGAGGCGGACAAGGACAGGTAGTAGATCCCGAAACTTTCAGAGATTCGGTAGGAACTATGGATAATGCAGGGAAAAGAAAATGGGTTTTTCCTAGAAAGCCAAGTGGTAAATACACCAATTATCGAACTTTAGTAGCTTATTTTCTTCTAGCATTGTTTTTCGTAATTCCTTTTTTGAAAATCAATGGTAATCCCCTACTTCTTATCAATGTGGTCGAAAGACAGTTTTTCATTTTTGGGCAACCTTTTTACCCTCAAGATTTCTTTATTTTAGCTTTAGGAGCAATTACTTCAATCGTCTTTATCATTTTATTTACGGTAGTTTTTGGAAGAATTTTCTGTGGATGGATTTGTCCGCAAACTATTTTCCTTGAAATGATCTTTCGAAAAATAGATTATTTAATTGAAGGAGACCGAAACAAACAAATGAAACTCGACCGACAAGAATGGAATTCAGAGAAAATCTGGAAACGATCCTTGAAATGGTCTATTTTCATCATCATTTCATTAATCATCACTCACTGGATGTTTATGTATATTGTTGGATACCAAGAAGTTTTCAACATGATTCAGGAAGGTCCTTTCAACAATTTCACCAGCTTTCTAGTGATGATTGTCTTTACTGCGGCTTTCTATTTTACTTTTGCTTGGTTCAGAGAGCAAGTTTGTACCTTAGTTTGTCCTTACGGAAGACTACAAGGAGTGTTAATCGATAAACAAACCATCAACGTATATTACGATTTCAAAAGAGGAGAAAATCGTTCTAAATGGAGAAAAGGTGAAGATAGAAAAGCAGAAGGAAAAGGCGACTGTATCGACTGTAACCAATGCGTCGTAGTTTGTCCAACAGGAATCGATATCCGAAACGGACAACAACTCGAGTGTGTGAATTGTACTGCCTGTATCGATGCTTGTGATGAAGTAATGGTGAAGGTTGGCTTACCAAAAGGTTTAATTCGATACGCTACCGAAGACGAAATCGAAAAAGAAGTTCCTTTCAAATTTACCGGTAGAATGAAGGCATACTCTGTTGTTTTACTGCTTATGCTTGGTTTCTTAGGATTCCTGCTCAGTAATCGCGGTACAATGGAAGCGAAATTCATCAAACCTGCTGGTTCTTCCTACTTTGTACGCGACGGACAAATTACCAATACCTACAATTACACTTTCCTTAATAAATCCAACAAAGACCAGGTAGTAACCATCAAAATTATGGAACCGACCCATGGAAAAGTAACTTTAAGCGATACCGATAAAATCACTTTGAAAAAAGATCAGATGACTAAGGGAACGGTAAACATCAGCTTTCCGGAAAAGGAAATGAAGCTATCAAAACAAAATGTAAAAATCGGAGTTTACAACCAAAAAGGCGAACTTCTTGATTCCTTCGAAACTTATTTTGAAGGTCCATTTAAATTACAATTTTAATCAAATGCTAAAAAAACTCAATTGGGGACACGGTGTTGCAATAGCGCTCGGTTCTTTCATCATATTTATTCTTTTTTTAATCTTCGTTTATTCGAATGGAATGAAGAATTCCGAACTCATTTCTGATGATTATTATCAAGATGAGCTCACCTATCAACAAGTAATCGATGCTAAAAATAACGCTACATCATTGTCGCAAAAACCGAGTTACAGCCAAGATAAAAACGGTATAAAAATCGTATTTCCTCAAAATATTAGCGTAGATGATTCTAAAGTGAATTTCACGCTATTTCGTACCGACGATGGAAATCTTGATGTGAAAAAGGAACTCATTTTGGATGCGAATAAACAATTTGTAATTCCATCGAAAGTGCTTTCAGCAGGTTCATACACCTTAAAATTAACTTGGAAGGAAAACAAAAAACCTTACCAACTCGATTACGACGTTCAATGGAAATAGCTCTCATCATTTCGGCATTAGGTTTAGGTTTCGCATCCGGATTTCATTGTATCGGAATGTGCGGTCCTATAGCACTTTCAATGGGATTAACCAAAAAACAAGCTACCAATTATTACCTCCAAAATCTTACTTATCAGTTCGGGAGAATTGCAACTTATGCCTTTCTAGGAGCGATATTAGGAATCGTAGGACAAGGTTTTCAGATGGCTGGCTTTCAGCAATATTTAACCATTATCGTTGGAGTTTTATTGATTTTGATGGCGATTTTTTCTTTTGGTGGAAAAGATTTTGCCTCCAAAATTCCTTTTCTCTCTAAATTTCTTTTTACTGTAAAAATGAATTTAGGCAAACTCCTTCAAAAAGCCGATTACCGATCTCGTTTCACCACCGGAATTCTCAATGGATTTTTACCTTGTGGAATGGTTTATATGGCTTTGACAGCAAGTTTGGCAGCAGGTGGAATTTGGCAAAGTTCAGTTTTCATGGCGCTTTTTGGCTTGGGAACTTTACCTTTCATGTTTTCCGTTGTTCTTCTTGGAAATTTGATGACTACCGCATTCAGAATCAAAATTTTAAAATTTGTTCCGGTAATGATGATTATTTTGGGTGGACTTTTCATCCTTCGCGGTTTGGAAATAGGAATTCCTTATGTTTCTCCTAAAAAAGAAGCTTTGCAGGTTATTCACAATAATTCTAAAGATCATCAGCAAGGAAATCATGCGACCTGTCATTAAAACAACCTTTTTTTAAAGTTTAACTTTGGTCTCAGTTTTGAATCTTAAATACCACAAAAAGAATTCAAAACAACAAATATGAACACAATTAAGGTTTGGTTATGTGCAGTCGCAATTGGGACAATACAATCATGTTCCGTAAATACTGAAACTACTTATTATAAAGACGCAGCCACCAGTATGGAATCTAATATTTTATTGGATCAAGCAATGCTGGGAATGATGAATACGATGGGCGATAAAACCCAAATATTACAAAATTCTAAGGAACTAAGTAGTCTTACCACAGATTGGAAAAGCCTATACGATCTACAGAAAACAGGAAAAATTACTGTAAACCAAGACTCTGCAAAAGTGTTGAAAAAACTTTTTCTGAAGCTTAATAAAGATAAAGGAGAAGTATATGGACTTTCATTGAAATATGACAAACTATTGCCCGGTGAAATAGCTTCTCTTCTTTCGCAAAGCAAACAACTAAAAAGCCTTCCTCTTCAGAATTTTGCAAATTGGAACGGCAATATTCTAACCATTGATACTGAAAAGCTGAACGCTACTGAATTTTTAAATGAGATAAGTAAAAACACTGCAAACTCCCAAGACTCTGCACCAAAAACGAAAAGCGATTCTATAGCTGCGTATGGCAAACAAATGACACAAGGGATGATTGGGATGATGAAAATGTTTAATATGAATCTTACGAATACTTTAAAATTTCAGAAGCCCATAAAATCAATTGTTGGAAAACATGATTTTGTAAAACAGATCGATGATAAAACAATCCAAATCAATGTAAGAAGCAATGAGTTGTTGGATAATGGAAAAAATCTTACTTATAAAGACAAGAAAATCATCATTACTACCGAATAAGGAAAAGCCACCTGTTTTGGCGGCTTTTTTAATTCTTCATTCAGTAAGTTAATCAATTAACTCAAATCTGGTATAAGCAGCAATTTTTTCAGGAATACGAATTCCGTTTTCAGTTTGGTTATTTTCCAAAAGTGCTGCCATAATTCTCGGTAAAGCCATCGCAGAACCATTCAGAGTATGAACCAACTGGGTTTTTCCTTCTCTTTTGAAACGGCATTTCAAACGATTTGCTTGGAAAGTTTCAAAATTGGTAACAGAAGAAACTTCCAACCATTTTTCTTGTGCTGCACTCCACACTTCAAAATCGTAAGTCATCGCTGAAGTGAATCCCATATCGCCGCCACAAAGTCTCAAAATTCTAAATGGCAATTCTAAATCAATCAAAATTGATTTTACATGTTCCACCATTTCTTCCAAAGCTGCATAGGAATTTTCAGGTTTTTCCAAACGTACGATTTCCACTTTTTCGAATTGATGCAAACGGTTCAAACCACGAACATGAGCGCCGTAGCTTCCAGCTTCTCTTCGGTAACATTGTGAAAATGCGGTATTTTTTATTGGTAAATCTTTCTCATCCAACAAAACATCACGGTACAAATTGGTTACCGGAACCTCAGCCGTTGGAATTAAATATAAATTATCTTCGTTCACGAAATACATTTGCCCTTCTTTATCAGGAAGTTGCCCTGTTCCGTAACCTGAAGCTTCGTTCACTACATGAGGCGGATTCACTTCCAAATAACCGGCATCGGTATTTTTATCTAAAAAATATTGCACCAAAGATCTCTGCAGTCTTGCTCCTTTCCCAAAATAAACAGGGAAACCTGCTCCGGCAATTTTCACACCGAGTTCAAAGTCAATTAAATTGTATTTTTTTGCAAGTTCCCAATGCGGAATTGCACCTTCTCCCAAACCTTCCACATCATGAGATTGGTAAACGATTTCGTTGTCATCCGCAGAAGTTCCTGCAACTACTTTTTCGTAAGGAATATTGGGAATTAAGTATAAAATATCCTGAAGTTTGGTCTCCGATTCTTTTAGTTTCTGTTGAAGGTTTTGCGAATTTTCTTTGAATGCTGCGGTTTTAGATTTCGCGACTTCGGCTTCTTCTTTTGTTCCTTCTTTCATGAGAATTCCAATTTCTTTCGAAATTTTGTTCATCTCGGCCAAGTTTTGATCGAGCTCGAACTGGATTTTTTTTCTTTCGTCATCGGTAGAAATGGCTTCATCAACCAAATCTAATTGTTTGAAATTTCTTTTCTGTAAACCTTGCAAAACGCGTTCTTTGTTTTCGCGCAAAAAATTAACCTGTAACATATCGGGTTGAAAATTGGATGATTATGATTTTAATAACCGGTCGGATGACCTAATTATCGATTGAGCACAAATTTAGTGATTATTTCACGATTTTTACGATGTTCGGCTGATCTTGTACTTTGGTAAATTTAAGTTCACCGTTGTACCAAACTTTGGCCACCTGAAAAAGCTGTGGCGAGGAATTATACTGCACAACCATCGTGTCATTTATTGAATAATTGACAGAATCGTTGATTTTTTTTGTCATCGACAAAGCAATTTTAGACTCGTAAATTTTATTAGAAGCCGTAGAATCAATAGCAATTCTCTTTGCACCGGCTAAATATTCGATATAATTTATTGTATCCGTGTCTTTTTTCTGGTTAAAACTCACCGGTGCACTATCGGTAATTCCGTACACATCATTCATTTTGATGTTGGTATAGCCATTTTTCAGATTGGTATTCAACATATCTTGTCCCGCAGAATCAATATAAAGCTGAATAATCTGATCAATTTGCTGCACTTCGACATCGTCGCTCCGACAAGAAAGAAACGCAAAAAAAGCAACTACAGATAAGAAAAAAAAATTTTTCATGAAGACAAAGGTAAATTATTTTGAGAGCTTAGTACTAGAATTGGTTTTAAAAAAATGATTGAAAAGTAAATTAATTTCTTTTTTAGAGAACAAAAAATCAATAAAATGAAACTCTGTTATCTGATAAAACCGCCAAAATAAAAGTCCTGAAGATAAACAATAAGAAATCGTTGTAACAATACATGCTCCTCGAATTCCCCATCTTGGAATTACATAAAACGAAGCAACAATCGTAAAAACCAGCCCAACCAAAGATTTAATATTCAAAATTTTCAGTTTATTAATTCCCGCAAAATAATATCCAATAATATTACTTACAGCAATAGCCAAAATTCCCGGTGAAAGAAGAATCATAATTTCTTTAGTTTGAGTAAAATCTTTACCAAAAATAAAAGAAAAAACACTAGCCGGAATCAAAAGAATAATTACTAAAAATAATAATGTAATTAAAAAGCTGATTTTCAGATTTACTTTTGTTTTTTCGATGGCTTCATTGTGATTATCATTATTAACCAAATCTGCATAAAGCACGATGGAAAGGCTTCTGCTAACCATCCAAATTGCTTCTGACAATGCAATCCCGACTGAAAAAATTCCCACACTGGTCATTCCTTTGAAAAACTCAAGAAAATAAAACGAAAGCCGGTAATTCAGAAATTGAAGAAAAGCGCTCAGCTGTGATTTCCAACCATAATCAAATAATTTATTGCGAACTTCCTTGGAAAATTTAATCTGCGAAATGTTACATTTCTTCAGAACCTGTATGGTACTTGCCAAAAATAAAACACCGAAACAGATAATTTGTCCAATAAAATACGCGTCAACAGAAGTTATTTTGACGAAATAGACAATGATAATGATGAATAAAACATGGCAAACCTGCTGTAAAACTGTGTATATATTGAAAAGTTGGATGTTTTTTTGCCCTACAAATAAATTGACATTCGTAGCTAAAAGCGACGACAAAACACTGAGAGCTATTAAATAATTGGAATATTCAATGGTATGATAAAATCCAATAATAATCGGAACCAAAAGCCCAATAACGATTGACCATAAATAAGCAAATGGCAGAATTTCTTCGGTTTTGTATTTTGAAGCAAAGTAAGAAACGCTGCTTCCAACGAAAATATTAGCAAAAAAACTGATGATGGTAAGGTCGGCTACGACAATAGAAATCACTCCTTTTCCTTCGCTGCCCCACATATTGGTGCTGTAAATCACCAAACCGAAATTAAGCAACAGAATAAAAAGGCGAGACAAAAAAGTCTTCAAAACCGCATATTGCTTCATTTATTTAATTGCCTTTTTAATGAAATCTACAAAATCATTTTTTATCGCATTCCAATTATATCTCTTCTCATATTCCACTCTTGCTTGATGTGCGTGAGTAGAATAAATCTCAGGATTTTCTATATATTTTATAATATAATCCGAAATGGCGTTTGCATCTTTTGGATCAACTAAATGCCCAAATTTAGAAACATCCATGTGTATTCTAGTGGCCTTCAAATCAGTATAAATCACCGGTTTTCCAGATGCGATATAATAAAAAATCTTGATGGGAAGACAGTGATGATTCTCGAAATTTAAACTTCTTAAATCAAAACAAATATCAGCATCAGCATACGATGACGTGAAACTTTCAAAAGAAGTTGACTTTGTAATGGTAATGTTCGGAAATTGATATTTTGATAAGAGTTTCTGGAAATATTGTTCGTCTTTTTCCTTTCTAGCACCACCAACTAACAAAATTGAAATCTCTAATTCCGTCTTTTTTTCACTTAAACTATCAATTACTTCGAAGAAATTTCCAATTCCTTTTTCTTCAGAAAATTGTCCGGTATAGCAAAGTGTAATTTTATTCGGATCTAACTTTTTGATATTCTGATGAATATAAACATCATCAGGATAATAAGGAGAAATTAATTTCTTTTTGAAAGGAAAAAAATAAGCCAACGGAAACTTCTTGGTTTCCTCACCAAAAATATAATGAGAACTCAAAAATCCGGCATACAATTGTACTAAAAAAAACTTCACCGCGTGCACCAAATTCATCGGGAAAGAAAATCTTTCTACCATCCTCATCGAAGGATACCACTCAGTAATATCATAAACTACATGAATGTTTTTCCTTTTCGCGAAATCTTTTGTTGCAATTACCGCAATCGGTTCTGAGCATATTATTAGATCCGGATCAAATGAATTTATAACCTTCTTAAATGTTTGAATTTTATTCTGAATCGAAGTTTCGAGGATGGAAAAAGATTCGATTTGGATTCCTTCTTTTTCACCGGAAAACTCCGCACTTAGACTGCATATTTTTATCGAAAAACCTTGTTTTAGAAGCTCTTTCGCTTGGTGAAAAAATATTCTGTCATCATCAAACCGATGCGAAGAAGTAAGAAATAGAATTTTTGACATAAGTCTTCATTTGATTCGTTGAAAAATTTTTATGATAATTCTAACTAATCAATATAAATTCCCGCCCAGCTCCGGTGTAATGGTAATAGAAAATCGCTTAAAAATGCCACATAAGAATTCTTCGAAAAGTCGAACACTTCAATATCGGTGGAAATTGTTTTTTCTTTTAAGCCTTTTCGGAAATCTTGTAATTTCATAGTCTTAATTTCACCATTTTCAACGAAACTGGCTTTCATTCTATCAAATAATCCCAATTCAAATTCCGAATCCAATTCTCTCATTACTTGTCCTAAAGCATCAATACTGCATCCAGAAGCGGCTTCTTTTTCTTCGTCAACACAAATTACGATAAATTGATTTTTTTCAATTTTAAAAGATGAAGAAAGTGGTTTTCCGTGTGCTGCCCAAGTCGCAAGAAAATCGTATAATTTTTCGGTGATTATTTTGCTTTCTTTCGGAGTGAAAGGTCGTGATGCAGGGTAAATAATTACTCTATAATCACTGGTTTCTACTATATTTGATTCTTCTATTTTCATTCTTTTTTTTTAAAGGATAAAATTACGCAATTTTCTTGAGTTTGTTTTCTTCAGATTTTTTGCTCATCGCATATAAGAAAACAATAAATAGAATCATCACAAACCCAATAAAAAACCTTAAAGTTCCGCCTTGTGGAAAAAATATAAACTTAATGTAAATATTTACAAAAATCAATGTTGCAAAAATCCTTATCCACAAATCTTTTGAAAAATAAAAAATCGCTCCTAAAAGGAAGAGTGAAATAAGGGTAACTTTTTTAAAATTGATTAATTTCAGAATAATGAAATCACGATATTCCGCGAAAGTAAACTCTGCTTTTTGAGCGGAAATTATTGGTCGTCTGTAAATAAAAGTGTCATAAAACACATCTTTCCAACCCGGATAATGATAAAATTTTATGATAAAAAAGTAAATCATTATTAATAAAAAACCTTGTACAACAAAATGGAATCCTATTTTTTTATCTTGTTTCAAATAATCATACACGAAAGCCACGAAAAGGTAAGTAAGAGCGAATAAAATAAAATCTGGCCGAATTAAAACGCAACAAAGCAAAAAAATATATCTCCAAACCTGATTTCTATTTTGGATAACATTGATGACAAATAAAAGCATGAAAACCAATAGAAAAATATCTGGTGTTGGGTTCTCTGCCATACTTCTCACAGCCGGAAACCACATCAAAAAAAGGCTCAAAAACGCTGCTAAAAGCTGATTTTTCGGAAAGAAATAACGAAATAAATAAAAGAGCAGAACTCCACAAAAAAAGAAAGAAAAAATATTGAGTAAAAACACTGCGTGGGGCCCAGAAACCCCTAATTTATAGAAAAAATAAACAACCGTATTGTATCCTATTTTGATTTGATAATAAGGCAATTGCTCACTAAAAGCTTTATAGTTTTTCTCGAAAACCTTATTGGCTTCATTATAAGCAATGATATCATGATATTCTTCTGGAGACGCTTCTTTTTTTATTGAACTATAAACCAATTCATGAACATATTCGGGGTTTTTCGGGTAATCCCAAGTATAAATACTCCCCAAATAACCAGGCATATCCCAATCGTAAACTCTGTTTTGGTAACAAGAAAACGTTAAAACGCCGAGTACAAAGAGAAACAGATAAGATACAATGTACTTTATGTTCACGTTTGAGTAATTGTAAATGTTTTTATTCCAAAAGTGAGTACAACCTTACAAATCCTCAGCTTCCGTAAGTAGTTCCACAATATCTTTTACAGCAACTTCATTGTTTTTGTTGAAATGTTTCACTCCATCGGTCATCATGGTGTTGCAGAATGGGCAACCAGTTGCGATGATGTTAGGACTTTCAGTTAATGCTTCTTCGGTACGTTCTACGTTGATATCTTTATTGCCTTTTTCGGGTTCTTTGAACATCTGCGCTCCACCTGCTCCACAACAAAGTCCGTTGGATTTACAACGCTTCATTTCTACCAATTCTGCATCCAATTTTTCGAGGAGCATTCTTGGTGCTTCATATTCGCCATTGCCTCTTCCGAGATAGCAAGGATCGTGGAAAGTGATTTTTTTACCTTTAAAACTGCCACCTTCGATTTTTAATCTACCTTCTTCCATCAATTTTTTAAGGAATTGGGTGTGGTGCATCACTTCATATTTACCACCTAAACTTGGATATTCATTTTTAATAATATTGAAACAATGCGGACACGAAGTTACGATTCTTTTCACCTCATAAGCATTCATGATTTCGATATTGGTAAGCGCCATCATTTGGAAAATGAACTCGTTTCCGGCACGTTTTGCAGGATCACCGTTGCAGGATTCCTCTTGCCCAAGAACAGCAAACTCCACCCCTACTTTATTTAAAATTTTGCAGAATGCTTTGGTGATTTTCTTTGCTCTATCATCAAAACTTCCTGCGCAACCAACGAAAAATAAAACTTCTGGTGCTTTTCCTTCGGCAGCATATTCTGCCATTGTTTTTATTGTGAAATCCATAATTTAATAATTTAACGATGTACCAGTCTAGCAATAGTTGTTACATTGTTATATTTTTACATTGTTACATTAATTCTCTTTTGCCCAATTTAATCTATCGGATTGGTTGTATTGCCATGGTGCAGCATTGTTTTCAATATTGGTCATCATCAGGTTTAATTCCTGCGGAGCTGAAGACTGTTCCATCACCAAGAATCTGCGCATTTCAAAAATAATCGATAACGGATCGATCAAAACCGGACAAGCTTCTACACATGCATTACAAGTTGTACACGCCCAAAGTTCTTCTCTGGAGATATGATTATCAAGCAATTTTTTGCCATCATCTACATATTTTCCGTTCTTATTGATGTTTTTGCCTACCTCTTCAATTCTATCGCGGGTCGCCATCATGATTTTTCTTGGAGAAAGTTTTTTACCTGTAATATTTGCCGGACAAACCGCTGTACATCTTCCGCATTCGGTGCAAGAATAAGCATTCAGCAACTGAACCTGATTCAAATCAAAAATATCATCAGCTCCGAATTTATCGGGGACAGCGTTCGGATCGGCTTCTGCAGGAGTGGCATAAGGATCGGCGTTGGGATCCATCATCAACTTAATTTCTTTGGTCACAGAATCCAGATTATTAAACTGCCCTTTTGGTTTTAAATTAGCAAACCAAGTATTTGGAAAAGCTAAAATAATGTGCAAATGTTTCGAATAATAAAGGTAATTCATGAAGAAAAGAATTCCGATAAAGTGAAACCACCAAGCTGCTCTTTCAGTAAAAAGTAAAGTATTATCGCTGAAATTTTCGAAAATTGGACCTAAAATATTTGATGAAATCGGGAAACTTCCGTGTTCAGCAAGAACACCTCTTTGTTGAAGAACCCAATCGGCAGCATTCATTTTAAAGAAAGCCATCATTAAGGCAAATTCGATAATCAAAATCCAGTTTGCGTCATTTTTTGGCCAACCGAAAAGCTCTTTCATATTGAGTCTTTTCACGCCATAGAAATTTCTTCGAATAAAAAACACAACAACAGCAAACACAACTAAAAGTGCTAAAACTTCCAAAATTGAAGTGAAAACTGCGTATAAAGAATGTCCTAAAATAGAGGAAAGAAAACGGTGTGTACCGAAAATTCCGTCGACAATAATTTCTAATAATTCAATATTAATGATCACAAAACCCACATAAACCAAAATGTGTAAAAACCCTGCAATTGGGCGTTTTGTCATTTTGCTCTGTCCGAGCGCAACTTTTCCCATGGTTTTCCATCTTTCGGACGGATTATCAGTACGGTCGATGGCTCTTCCGAGTTTGATGTTGCGGTAAATTTCTTTTAAACTTTTAAAAAAAAGTCCAAAACCTGCGATGAGGGCAATAAGGAAGATGATATTGTCAATATATTGCATATTGAAAGGTTTTTAGTCTTTAGTTGGAATTGTTTTTCCCAAAAACTGAGAAATTGAGGTATCTCTTCGGGTTTTCTTTTAAATCAAGAATCAATTTATTCAAATTTTGTGAGGATTCGTTTAGATTTCTGTAAAGTTCTTCATCTTTTGTCAATTTACCAAGCGATCCTTCGCCATTCTGTATGCCGGAAATAACACCATTTAATTTGTCTGCAGTCAAACTGAGCTTATCAATAGTATTATTCAGCTTTTGTACATCCACTTGTTCTGCAACCTTTCCGTATTTATCAATCGTGGTTTTAGCACTAATTGTTGCTAAATTGGCATTATCGAGAACTTTCTGAACACGTGGATCATTGTTAGCTAGCAAAGCATTAGTTTGTCGAGATGTTCCTTCGAAAGAGGCTACAGTTCGGTTGAGATTTAGTAGCAAAGCTCTTATTTCAGCTTTGTTTTGATCATTTAAGATCTGATTTGCATTATTGGTTAGAGAATCTACACGTTTTAAAACAACTTGCAATTGATCTTTAACCGGACCTACTTGAGAAGAGATATTATTCATCATCGATAAGGTGAAAGCGCCTGCTAAAGTATCACCATCTTTTGCCATTTCCCCACCATAAGCGAGATTCACACGCATTTGTTTTCCTGACATTAATCCCGGCTCGAAAATTTCGAGAGTTGATTTTTTTGCAAATTCAAAATTATCGTCAACAGTAACCTTTACGACAAAATGGATTTTACCATCTTTTTCGGTAACAGGAATAATCTGATCTACTTGACCAACTTTTAAACCGTTGATTGACAATGGATTAGAAGCTTCCAAACCTTCTACATTGTCAAATTTTGCATAAAATATATTATCGGTAGTAAAAAGGCTTTTGCCTTTCATAAATTGGAATAAAACTACAAACCCTACGATCGCCAAAAGTGCGATTAATCCTGCTTTTATTTCTTTTGAGAACTTCACTCTGCTTTATTTTTTTTAATGAACAAATATAATACATTTTAATGAAACACAATTTCTGTGCCTCTGCTTATAGATACCAAAAAGCGACCCGTTTTGAGGTCGCTTTTTGGTATAATTGATTAAGTAAATGAATTACTGTTGTGCTGCCTTATTGTAAACTTCAATTCGGTAGTCTTTGATTTTGGCGTTATCCTGAAGACTTTTCAGTAAAGCCTGACCAAATTGTTGTGCGTTTTGACCAGCAATAGATTGAGCAATTTGTTTAATGTCTCCCTGTTGTTTATTGATAGTTTCAGATTTTTTCACCAAAACATAAACTCCGGTTGCACCTTCTACAGGATTCGAAAGTTTTCCTTTTGCAACACCGAATGCTGCTCCGGCAACTTTAGGTTCCATAGCTCCCGCAAGTTGTGGGCTCAACATATTCACTTGTGCAGATTGTTTCCCAGTTGAAAACAATTTCGCAATTTGATCTAGTGAAGTAGCTTTCGCAGCAACGATTTTATCTGAAATTTGTTTAGCGATTAATTTATTCATCACCATCGGTTCAATTTGCTCTCTTACCGCTTCTGCATCGGCAGTTCCTGCATCTTGTACTCCATTTAGATATACAATGACTCTGTCACCAGTTCCGTCTACAGTGAAAATATCAGTATCTCCTTTTTTACGTTTTTTGTCAAAAGCCCAAGCGATGATTTCTTCATCTTTATCAGTTCCTAAACCTGGCAATTGTCCTTGGAAACGGCCAACTTCTTTCGGATTGAAGAATTGATAGTTGTTTTTCTTAGCGACATTAGCAAAATCATTAAAGGATTTTCCTTGTACTTGCTGAATGAATTTGGTTGCTTTTGTATAAACTTCATTTTCTGTCTTGTCGGATGCTTTAATTGCTTTCACAAGGTTGGCAATTTTATAAGTCATCGCTCCCGATTTTTTATCTTCAATATTGATGATATGATAACCGAAAGGCGTTTCTGCTATTCCTGTAGTCCCTTTTGCGTTAGAAGCAAGGAACTGTAAATATCCTGGAGCGAAAGGAGTTTCAGGAGTTGTCCAACCTACACTTCCGTTTCTTTCTACTGCGTTGGGTTCGTCAGAAAGTTTTAAACCTTCAGCAAATTTTGCTGGATTTGCTTTGATTTGAGCCAATAAATCTTCTGCGATTTTTTTCGCTTCAGCTTGAGTTCTGGTTGCGGTAGAACGCTCAGCTCCTTTGTAAGCAATCAAAATATGTTTTGAAAGCGTAGAATCTGAAGTTTTTTTGTCTAATAATTTAGAAACAACATAGAAATTTTGTTCTTTATAAGGTCCGAAAGTTGTTCCAGGACTTGCCGTTGCTACTTTGTCTTTAATTCCTGCAGGAAGTTGGTTTGCAGAAAAATACTGAGGATTGAAAGGCATATCCGAATTTAACGCCACAAACATTGAATCGTTAGCTGTGTTTTGGAAATTTTCTTTTCCTCCACTCATTTCGGTTCCTTGTGCATAAAGTTTGTTGATTTCTGCAAGAGTCGCAGCATCGTCAGTCGCGCTTGCTGCAGCTGGGAAATATACAACACCTATGTTTCTGCTCGCATCTCTTTTGAACATGATCGGGTGTGCTTTGATATAATTTTCCAAATCCTGTGTAGAAACTTTTATTGGATTTTTCTGTGCGTAAGCGTTATAATCAACTTTTACATAATCGATATTAGCAAGCTGATCTCTTTGCTTCATCATTTCCTCCGCTTCTTTTTTGCTCACGGTAATTCCGGTAGAAACGTTTGCAAAAAGCTGTCTCGCCATCATTCTGTATTCAATTGATTTTTTTGTTTTCAACCAATTGTTATACATTTCCACATTTCCGCTGTTTTTCAGTTCTTCGATTTGTTTTTTTATTTCCTGACTTTTAAAATTGCCTTTAGCATCAAAGTTATCAGGATTTTGTGCAAACATAGGATCATACTGAAGCTGATTCCAGAACATTTCATCAGTCAATGTAAGACCCATTTTTTCAAACTGTTGTTTGATTAATTTGGATTGCACCAACATTTGCCAAGCTTGCTCTTCCAAACCTTTGGTTGGTTGGCCTTGTTGTTGAGCCTGTTGCTGAAGCATGAAAAGTTGATCATCAAAATCTTCTTTTGAAATTTCTTCTCCATTTACTTTTCCGAAAACACCTGGATTTGCACCAAACAGCTTCTCTAAACTATCTGGATTTACTACGAAAGCCAACATCGCCAATGCGATAATTCCCATCAAAAGCCAAGGTCTGTTTCTAATCTGTCCTAAAACTGCCATTTTATTTATATAATTTTTATCAGTGTGCGAAAATACACATTTTTAACAGATTAAGAAAAAAATTAATCCTTTTAAAAATAATTTTTACCAAAAAAGGAAATTTTGTCCAAATTATCTAATGGCACAATGCTTGTGAAATTACATGCACCTAATTATTTTAGGGAGTTTCAGAGCAAAACTTTTAATTTGCTTATTAATCGATTAAAATAAAATGACAATTTGTCATTTACTAATATTATGACAGAATTTGACGACCTCAATTTTGATGAAATGATGGATGATGGTTTCAGTATTGTAGCTGAGGAAATAAATATCGCTGATGTGATGGAAGCCTCCCAGAATACAGAACAAAAAATTTTCCCGATTTTACCGGTAAGAAATATGGTGATGTTCCCAAAAGTGGTTATTCCCATCACTGCAGGCCGCGAAAAATCGATAAAACTCTTGGAAGATGCCCAGAAAAACAATGAATTGATCGGGATTATCAGCCAGAATAATTCAAGCATTGAAAATCCTACAGAGAATGATCTGTACAAAACCGGTACTTTAGCAAAGATTATCAAAATCATTAAACTTCCTGAAGGTAATGTCACAGCAATTACTCGTGGATTCCAGAGATTTACCGTTAAAAAATTCACTGAATCCAAACCTTATTTTAAAGCGGAAATCTCCAAACTTAAAGAGGTTAATTCTAAAAAAACTGAAGAATATGCTGCGCTTTTAGAAAACATTAAAGATTTAGCTTTAAAAATTGTGGATTTGGATCCAAATATCCCAAATGCAGCAAATTTCGCCATCAAAAACATGAGCGACAACGAAGATTTGCTCAACTTTATCTGCACAAATGCGAATTTTTCTCCCGCAGAAAAGCAAAAACTTCTGGAAGAAAAACACTTGATGAATCGCGCGCAGAAATGCTACGAACTGATGCATAATGATTTCAGAAAACTGGAACTTCGCAACCAAATTCATCAGAAAACCAATCGAGAACTGGACAAAAGCCAAAGAGAATATTTCCTAAACCAGCAAATGCGCGCCATTCAGGAAGAACTTGGCGGCGGACCAGAATCCGATGTTGAAGAACTTTTGCAAAAAGCAAAAAAATTAAATTGGAGCGAAGAAGTCGAAAATCATTTCCAAAAAGAAATCAACCGCCTTCAGCGACAAAATCCGAATTCGCCCGACTATAATGTTCAGCGAAATTACCTCGATTTTTTCACCGAACTTCCTTGGGAATCTTATTCGAAAGACATTTTCGACATTAGTAAAGCCGAAAAAGTTCTCGACAAAGCACATTTTGGATTAGAAGATATTAAGAAAAGAATTTTAGAACACATGGCTGTTCTGAAACTCAAAAACAACATGAAATCTCCAATTTTATGTTTGGTAGGTCCTCCGGGAGTTGGTAAAACTTCACTCGGAAAATCCGTTGCAGACGCACTTGGGAGAAAATATGTAAGAGTTTCTTTAGGTGGTTTGCATGATGAATCCGAAATCCGAGGACACAGAAAAACTTATATCGGAGCGATGGCGGGTAGAATTTTGCAATCCATAAAAAAAGCCGGCACCTCCAATCCGGTGATTGTTTTGGATGAAATTGATAAAATCGGACAGGGAATTCACGGAGATCCAAGTTCCGCATTGCTCGAAGTTCTCGATCCTGAACAGAATAATTCGTTCTACGACAATTTCTTGGAGATGGGTTACGATCTTTCTAAAGTAATGTTTATCGCAACTGCAAACTCGCTTTCAACCGTACAAAGACCTTTGCTGGATCGAATGGAAATCATTGAAATAGCTGGTTATACTTTGGAAGAAAAAGTAGAAATTGCCAAAAGGCATTTGATTAAAAAACAACAGGAAGAAAACGGACTTGACACAAAATCTTTCAAACTCGGAAATCCAGAACTGAAACATATTATTGATGCCCACACCTCCGAAAGTGGCGTGCGCGGTTTGGAAAAGCAAATTGCTTCCGTCGCGAGATGGGTGGCTTTGCAAACTGCTTTGGAAAATGAATACAATCCGAAAATCACTATAGATAAAATTGATGAAATTTTGGGTGTTCCGAGACCAAAAAGTTTATCCGAAATCACCGGCGTTCCCGGTGTAGTAACCGGTTTGGCATGGACTCAAGTTGGTGGAGATATTCTTTTTATCGAAAGTATTCTAAGTGAAGGGAAAGGAAATCTTTCGATGACGGGAAATCTGGGAACGGTAATGAAAGAATCCGCAACCATCGCATTGGAATACATCAAAGCTAAGCACGATGAATTGGGAATTTCTTCAGAAGATATTCAGAAAAAAAACATTCACGTTCACGTTCCGGAAGGCGCGACGCCAAAAGACGGTCCATCTGCAGGAATCGCGATGCTTACTTCGATTGTTTCAAGTTTTAAAAACAAAAAGGTAAAATCTCACCTTGCGATGACCGGCGAAATCACCCTTCGCGGGAAAGTACTTCCAGTAGGCGGAATTAAAGAAAAATTATTGGCTGCAGCAAGAGCAGGAATCACTGAAATCATCTTGTGTGAAGCCAACAGAAAAGACGTGGAAGAAATTAAAAAAGATTATTTAAAAACCTTGAAAATCAATTACGTAAACCGAATGAGCGAAGTAATTGAGCTGGCGATTGAAAAATAATTTTAAAAGGAACAAATAAAATAAGTAATTTTATTTTCAATTAAAAACTTTATTATGAAAATTGTAAAACTCATTTTATTCTCGCTTTTCGCGTTAATGTTCATCAATGCTGGACTCGACAAATTTTTCCACTATATGCCGATGCCGGAAAACATGCCTGAAGAAATGCAGAAAGTAGGAACAGCATTCATGCAGATTCCTTGGTTAATGCCATTAATAGGGATTACCGAAATAATCGGCGGTATTTTAGTACTTTACCCCAAAACAAGAACTTTGGGCGCCATCGTTCTTTTACCGGTGATGGTCGGTATTATCACGCACAACTTCACCGTTGCGCCTTCCGGAAGTGGTATCGGAGTGGGTTTAGTAATGCTTGTCATCAATATTTGGTTACTTTTTGATAACAAAGAAAAGCTAAAAGCCATTTTCAGTTAATATTAAATTTAAGATAAACAACAAACTTCACCTTCGGATTTTCCGGAGGTTTTTATTTTTCCGTAAATTTGTGGCGTTTTAATTCTCATTTTTCATTAAAAACATATGTTACCAAAAATAAATCCTACCCAAACTTCCGCGTGGAAAGCTTTAAACCAACATTTTGCTGACACCGATTTTGATCTTCGTTCCCTTTTCCAAAACAACCCGGAGCGTTTTCATCAATTTTCAAGAGTACGCCCGAATTATTTATTCGATTTTTCTAAAAACCTTATTAATGACGAAACTTTTGAATTATTAATAAAATTAGCAGAAGAATGCGAACTGAAATCTTCAATCGACAAAATGTTTTCTGGAGATAAAATCAATGAAACCGAAGGAAGAGCAGTTCTACATACAGCTTTAAGAGATTTTTCAGGCAAAGAAATTTTGATTGATGGCAAAAACATAAAACCAGGAATTGAAAAAGTTCTGAACCAAATGAAAACCTTTTCTGAAAAAATAATTTCGGGAGAACACAAAGGATTTTCAGGCAAGGAAATCACCGATGTTGTCAATATCGGAATCGGTGGATCTGATCTTGGTCCGGTGATGGTTTGCTCGGCTTTGAAACACTTCAAAACCCGATTAAATGTGCATTTCGTATCAAATGTCGATGGAAATCACATCGCAGAAGTTGTGAAAAACCTCAATCCGGAAACTACCCTTTTCATCATCGCTTCGAAAACTTTTACCACTCAAGAAACGATGACCAATGCAGAAACAGCAAAAAATTGGTTTCTAAAATCCGGAAAACAAGAAGATGTCGCAAAACATTTTGTGGCTTTATCAACTAATATTCAATCAGTTAAAAGCTTCGGAATCGCAGAAGAAAACATTTTCGAATTTTGGGATTGGGTTGGCGGAAGATATTCGCTTTGGAGCGCGATCGGTTTAAGCATCTCTCTAGCCGTAGGTTACGAAAATTTCGAGCAATTACTGAAAGGCGCACACGACACTGATGTTCATTTTCAAACTGCGGATTTCAAGGAAAATATTCCTGTATTGATGGCGCTTTTGGGAGTTTGGTATCGAAATTTCTTTAATTCTGCAACGTATGCAATTTTGCCATATTCACAATATTTAGATCGTTTTCCGGCCTATCTTCAACAAGGCGATATGGAAAGTAATGGAAAATGTGTGGACAGAAACGGCGAATTTGTGGATTACGAAACCGGTCCAATTATTTGGGGAGAACCGGGAACTAATGGTCAACACGCATTTTATCAACTGATTCACCAAGGAACTGAGCTGATTCCGGCAGATTTTATTGCTTATGTGAAATCTTGCAATCCGGTTTCTGATCATCAGGAAAAACTTTTGGCGAACTTTTTTGCACAAACTGAAGCTTTAGCATTTGGAAAAACCGAGGAAGAAGTTGTTGCAGAATTTGAAAATCAAGGCAAAAAAGAAGAAGAATATAACCATTTGGTAAATTATAAAGTCTTCCACGGAAACACTCCAACAAATTCACTGTTATTCAACGAATTAACTCCATTTTCATTAGGTCAATTAATTGCACTTTATGAACATAAAATCTTTGTTCAAGGTGTAATTTGGAATGTTTTCAGTTTTGATCAATTTGGAGTAGAATTAGGAAAAGTTTTAGCAGGAAAAGTACTTTCAGAGCTTGAAAATGAAGCAGTTGTAACATCCCACGATTCTTCTACCAATGGTTTGATGAATTATTTTAAGGAAAATAAATAATCTGAAATCAATAAAAAGTAAAAATAAAATGGCACAAATCCTCGACGGTCTAAAAGTTTCGAAAGAAATAAAACAGGAAATCCGCGCAGATGTAGAAAAAATCATCGCGAGCAAAAGACGAGCTCCACATTTGGTGGCAATTTTAGTCGGAAACAACGGCGCGAGCATCGCTTATGTAAACAATAAAATAAAGGATTGCAAGGAAGTTGGTTTTAAATCTTCTTTGGTGAAATTTCCGAGTACCGTTTCGGAATCTGAACTTTTAGAAAAAATTGATGAACTCAACAAATCGAAAGATGTAGATGGATTTAT
This sequence comes from Kaistella montana, assembly GCF_024436175.1. GTDB lineage: Bacteria > Bacteroidota > Bacteroidia > Flavobacteriales > Weeksellaceae > Kaistella > Kaistella montana. Next base: position 348,988 of record NZ_JANFQP010000002.1, read on the forward strand.
CGTGCAATTGCCTTTGCCTAAACAAATCGATCAGGAGAAAATCATCATGGCGATTGATCCCCGAAAAGATGTGGATGGTTTTCACCCAGAAAATTTCGGAAAAATGGCTTTGGAAATGGACACTTTCCTACCCGCAACTCCGTATGGAATTCTCACATTGTTAGAACGTTACGGAATCGAAACCAAAGGAAAACATTGTGTTATTATCGGAAGAAGCCGTATCGTTGGAAAACCGATGAGCATCTTGATGGGACGTAAAGATTTTCCAGGAAATTCAACGGTAACCCTCACGCATTCTTACACTCCACATATTGAAAAATTCACCCAAAACGCTGATATTGTGATCACTGCATTGGGCGATCCAAATTTCCTTAAAGCTGAAATGATCAAAGAAGGAACCGTAATCATCGACGTTGGAATTACCCGAGTTGATGACGATTCGGAGAAAGGATATCATCTCGCAGGAGACGTAGATTTCGAAAGCTGCAAAACCAAAGCTTCATGGATTACACCCGTTCCCGGCGGTGTAGGTCCGATGACCAGAGCGATGCTGATGAAAAATACCATATTAGCTTATAAAACCTCAGTTTATTATGATTAAAGAAGAAGAAAATATATTACTCAATGAAGGAAAAATGCTCCCGGTAATGGAGCATTTTTACACTTTACAAGGAGAAGGTTCCCACACCGGAAAGGCTGCCTATTTCATTCGCCTTGGCGGTTGTGACGTAGGTTGTCATTGGTGTGATGTAAAGGAAAGTTGGGATCCGAATCTTCATCCATTAATGGACACAGAAGAAATTGCACAAACTGCGGCGAAATACTGTAAAACCATCGTTTTAACCGGCGGAGAACCACTGATGTGGAATCTCGTTCCGCTCACTACCCGATTGAAGGAATTAGGCTGTACCATTCACATCGAAACTTCCGGCGCGTATGAAATGAGCGGAATTTTGGATTGGATTACGCTTTCACCAAAAAAAACAGGTCTTCCAAAAGAAGAAATTTACCAAAAAGCCAGCGAATTGAAGGTCATTATTTTCAACAACAATGATTTTAAATTCGCAGAAGGGCAGGCTGCAAAAGTATCAGATAACTGCAAATTATATCTGCAAAGCGAATGGAGCAAAAGGAATGAAATGTATCCTAAAATTATCGATTTTATCCTTGCAAATCCGAAATGGCAAGCTTCCGTACAAACCCATAAATATTTAAATATTCCGTAAATAATACTAAATTTACTTTTTATATAAGGGGTTTATGCAAAAAATTCGATATTCTCGGTATTTTAAGGCTTTTTTCATTTTACTCGACGTACTGGTAACTACGGGAGTATTTATGTTCTTTTTTCTGAGAAATAACGATTATCATTTTGTGCAGAAGATTTGGGAACAGAATATTCTCTTGATTCTTTTGCTCACTCTTTTTTGGATCTTATTAAGCGGAAGAACCAAACTGTACTCTGTTGCCAGGAATCTTACCTATACCATTTACTTGGAAAGGCTTGTAACGCACATTTTTATATTCATTTTCGGAGTAATATTGTTGGCGAAAGTAAGCAATAACAGCTTCTTGAAGATGGATCGTTTCTATATTGCCATATATTTATTTTTCCTTCTATTCATCATTAAATCTTTGGTGTTTTTTACTTTAAAATATTTAAGAATTTTAGGTAAAAACTATAGAAATATTATGTTCCTGAATGATGATGCTTCCACGGAAATTCTTAAAAATATTCTCTATGAAAGAAAAGATTATGGTTTTAAAATTTTTGAATTTCCTAAAGAAGACCGTTTTAATTACGAAAAAATAAAAGAGTTTTGGAAAGAGAAAGAAATACACACTTTGTATCTCTCCTCGGAAGGGTTCACCCGCTATCAGGAGCAGGAAATTTTTCGCTTGGCAGAACGCTATAAAGTTCGTATCTCACTCATTCCAAGCATTATGAAAAATATTTTTTTTCAATATGATTTGGATTACATAGAAATGCAGCCGATCCTTGTCCGATCTAAGTTTCCTTTAGATTACCTTACCAATATTATTTTAAAAAGAACCATAGATATCCTTTTTGCAATAATGGTCTTAGTTTTGATTTGCACATGGCTTTTCCCTCTAATTGCAATTCTAATTTTGATCGACAGCAAAGGACCTGTATTTTTTATTCAAAAAAGATATGGGTTTCATGATGAAGTTTTCCAATGTATTAAGTTCCGTACGATGTATGTAAACAATGTATCAACCATGAAAACGACACAGGAAAATGATAGAAGAATTACCAAAATTGGGCAATTTTTGAGAAAAACAAGTTTGGATGAAATGCCACAATTCCTAAATGTTTTGCGAGGGGAAATGTCTGTAGTTGGACCAAGACCTCATATGTTGTTGGTAGATGATTTCTATAAACTAAAAATAGGAAGATATTCCGTGAGAAGCCTTGTAAAACCCGGAATTACCGGACTTGCACAAGTGAATGGATTGCGGGGAAACATTGGGGACATGGACGTTAAGATGCAAAAAAGAATCTTGGCTGATGCGTTTTACGTGAAAAACTGGAGTCTCAGTTTGGATTTTGTTATCATTTTCAAAACAATCTTTTTGGTGATTTGTGGTGATAAAAATGCGAATTAAAAAATTTAGAAAAAAATAAAACATTAATTTAGCAGAATGTTAAAAAACCTGTTGAGTCAAGTAGGAGCTTATTTTCTCCTGCTATCAAAAACGATTAAAAGACCCCAAAAATCATCGGTTTTTGGTAAACTTTTCATGCGCGAAATACATGATTTGGGAGTCAATTCTTTTGGGTTGGTGCTTTTTACCTCCATTTTTGTGGGTGCGGTAGTAGCAATTCAGATGTACAATAATTTTAGTGCCTCAACATTCCCAATTCCAAACTCATTCATTGGGTATGCCACCAAAGTAGTTTTAATTTTAGAATTTGCTCCTACCATTATTTCGGTAATTCTTGCCGGGAAAGTTGGTTCTTATATTGCTTCGAGCATAGGAACCATGAGGGTTACAGAACAAATCGATGCTTTGGATATTATGGGGGTAAATTCTCCTAATTTCCTAATTTTGCCCAAAATTTTAGCAAGCGTAATTTTTAATCCATTACTGATAGCCATCAGTATTGTATTCGGTATATGGGGTGGATATTTAGCAGGAATTGCGACCGGAAACTGGAGCGAGGCCGATTATATCACTGGAATTCAAATGTATATGCCTCAACATTTTATTTGGTATGCATTATTTAAAACTGCTGTTTTTGCATTTTTAATTGCGACGATACCTGCATATTTTGGCTATAACGTAAAAGGAGGTTCGCTGGAAGTTGGCCGCGCCAGTACACAGGCCGTTGTATGGACCATCGTTTCCATCATTATCACCAATTTAATATTAACTCAAATGTTCCTCAGCTGATGATTGAAGTAAAAGATTTAAAGAAAAAGTTCGAGGAAGTGGAAGTTTTGAAAGGAATTACCACCACTTTCGATACAGGCAAAGTAAACCTCATCATTGGGCAAAGTGGCTCAGGAAAAACTGTGTTTTTGAAAAGCCTTCTGAATGTATATCAACCAAGCTCGGGTGGAATTCTTTTTGACGGTAGAGACATCAATAAAATGTCCCGTGATGAGAAACAAATTCTCCGTTCCGAAATAGGCACTGTATTCCAAGGAAGTGCACTTTTCGACTCGATGACGGTGGAAGAAAATATCACTTTCCCATTAGATATGTTTACCAACATGACATTCCGAGAAAAGAAAAGAAGGGTTTACGAAGTGATTGGAAGAGTTCACTTGGAAAAAGCCAATCGAAAATATCCTTCAGAAATTTCTGGTGGTATGCAGAAAAGAGTTGCGATTGCCAGAGCAATTGTGAATTATCCCAAATATCTTTTCTGCGACGAGCCTAATTCTGGTTTGGATCCGTACACTTCCAATGTTATTGATGATTTGCTTTTAGAAATTACTAAAGAATATAACACGACAACGATCATTAATACCCATGATATGAACTCGGTAATGACCATTGGCGAGAAAATTGTATATCTACGTTTAGGAATTAAAGAATGGGAAGGTAATAAAGACATCTTAATCAATGCTGGCAATAAAAATCTGATTGATTTCGTTTATTCATCAGAACTATTCAAAGAACTTCGGGAATATTTCCTAGAAACCAATAAAACTTCAATTGACAATATTATTACAAAATCTCAAGACAATGAATAAAATTCTTAGTATCGCATTACTTTCCGCATCGGTGTTCGCTTCGGCACAAGTTTCCTTATCAGGAAAAGCAAATTTACTTTTCAAAACCGATAAGCCAACATGGGAAAACATCCAAGGAACTGCAGTGACAGCATATAACAATTCAGGAAAAAACAATGTTGGTTTCAATGTGGGTTTATCAGCTAAAATTAATTTACCGGTTTCCTTGTTTCTTATGCCTGAAATTTATTACACCACTTTTAAAACTGAATTTGAAGTACCCGAAAACAATACGACAATCGAGGTAAAAAGCAATCGTGTAGATGTTCCTGTACTTTTAGGTTATCGTCTTTTAGGTGATAATTTAGGGATTTTCCTAGGTCCTGTTGCTTCCTACAATCTTTCTACAGATAATCAGTACAATGATTTCAAGGAAAATGCTCTTAATAATTTCACGGTAGGATACCAATTTGGTGCGCAAGCTCAAATCCAGAAATTAATCTTGAACGCCAGATACGAAGGTGCCTTCACAAAAGACCAAAGGGATTTCATCAATAACAATGCCGGGACTAATGAAAGGATTCGCTATGACAGCCGTCCGAGTTTATTTATGGTAGGAATTGGTTATCAGTTTTAACAGATAATTTCAAAATAAAAAAATCCTCAGAATTAATAGCTCTGAGGATTTTCGTTTGTAGTATTTTGCACTGCTTGCTGTTTTGCCAATTCTGCAGCTTGTTTTTCCAGATCTTCTTTTTCTTTTCTCAATTGTTTCAATTCTCTGCGTTTCTGTTCTTCTTTCAACGCACTTCCTTTGCTTACATAACCAACAATTCCGCCGATAATTAATCCAATTCCGATTCCGGCTAATATTCCCATTAAGCTGATTGGTTCAAATAGTTTGACGATTGAAAATTCCGGCAATAGATAATAAAGCAAAAATGCTACTGCCAATAACAAGAAACCAATAAAAGTTAAATTTTTCATAGTCGTGATATTAAAAAACCTTTCCAAAAATAAGAATTTTTCGGAAAGGTTTGTGATAAATATTTTTATTCTTTTTTAAATTTTTCCACCTGCAGTTTTATAATATTCCAATGCTTTCGGCATGTGTTTATCTAAATCCGCTCTCCTATTTTCAGGACTTGGGTGGGTTGAAAGAAACTCTGGAGTTCCGCTGTTGGTTGATGCAGCTTCCATTCTTTGCCAGAAAGGTTGTGCTTCACGTGGATCGTAACCCGCCATTGACATTAAATAAAGTCCCATTTCATCGGCTTCCAACTCTTGGCTTCTACCATATTTCAAAAGAGCAACTTGCGCTCCAATTGGATAAACTTGCTGGAAAATACTCGCCATTTGTCCGCTTGTGGTACTTCCTAGAATTGCTCCACCATATTGGGCAACCATCGCTTGAGAAATTCTCTCGTTTCCGTGGCCAGCCAACGCGTGTGAGATTTCGTGACCTAAAACTACTGCTAATCCTGCATCAGTTTTAGAAATTGGTAAAATTCCGGTATAAACGGCAACTTTTCCGCCCGGCATACACCAAGCATTCACCTGTTTATCATCTAGCAAATTGAATTCCCATTGGTAATTGGTGAGATCTCCTTCACGACCGATGGAACGATAGTAATTGTTTGCAGCATTTTTTATTCTTGCACCTACATTTTGTACGCTTTTCGCAGCGGTGGTACCGCTTATTATTTTAGATTTCGAAAGCGTTTCACGATATTGCTGCAATGCTGCTGCAGAAATTTCCTGTTCATTTGCCAGTTGTAGCGTTTTTCTACCTGTAATTGGATTGGTTGTACAAGCCATCATCATTAGCGACAATGCTCCCATTCCTAATAGTTTATTCATATTTTTCATAGCTTAAATATTTTTCAAATCTGTAAGTAAATATGTTTCTATTAACAATTTTTATTCCATAATTTTATTCTATCATTTTAGTTGCATAATTTTTGCATTCCAAAAATAAAAATATCACAATGAAAAATTTATTTCAAACATTAATATTTGGCATTTTAATCTTCGTTTTAAATGCTTGTAGCTCTACAAATTCTGTTTCCAATGCTAATATTACAAAGTTACTGAAGGATGGCGAATTTACTTTCATGGCACAAAGAGCAAACCCAACAAGTTCCGATGTAGTAAATGTTCTTAATTCGTTCCCTAATTCTTCGTCTTCTCAAGTATTAAATTTAGATTATGGGTATTCTTTAAAAATCACTAAAGATGAACTAGTTGCAGAATTGCCTTATTTCGGAAGGATGTTTTCTTCAAATTACGACAATACTAAAAACTCCTATCGATTTACTTCAAAAGATTTCAATATTTCTGAAAGTTCCGGAAAAAAGGGCAGTACAATTTATACCATCAATGCCAAAGATCAGCAAAATATCCGAAGAATGATTTTAGAGGTTTTTGCAAATGGAAAAGCATATCTCAGCATCGATTCTTCCGACAGACAACCCATTTCTTACGATGGTTATATCAAAGAAAATTCTAAATAAAGGTTTATTTATTTAGCAAATTTTCTACAAAAATCTTGGCTTCCGAACTTGGATTAGATTTCATTTCGGAGGCTTTTTTCTTATGTTCTAAATATTGATTTTCTGAAGAACCCGATTCCTTAGTTTTCTGTAAAATATATTCCTGAACCCAATAATCAAAGCGTTTTTCGGCCTGCTTTTTTCTCGTTTCTACAAAATTTACGTTCTTTATCTTTAAATTTACGAACTCGGAGATGGAATTGTAAACATCTTCCAAACCTTTATTTTGCAGAGCAGAACCAAGCAAAACGGGAACTTTCCAACCTTTTTCTTTAGGTTGCAAAAAATGCAGTGCACGTGCCAATTCCGTCTTGGTTGTTTTTGCTTTCTGAAGATTATCTTCTTCCACTTTATTAATGAAAATCAAATCAACCATTTCCATAATTCCACGCTTAATTCCCTGCAACTCATCACCGCCACCGATAATTTTCAGGAAAAGAAAAACATCAGTAATATCCGCCACCAGAACTTCGCTTTGCCCTACTCCGACGGTTTCTATCAGTATACAATCATAGCCCGCAGCTTCACAAATCAGCATAGTTTCGAAAGTAGTATTGGCAACTCCACCTAAAAATCCGGAACTTGGTGAAGGACGAATAAATGCATTTTCCTCTTTTGAAAGCTCTTCCATTCGGGTTTTATCACCCAAAATAGAACCTTTATTCAACGAAGAGCTCGGATCGATGGCCAAAACCGCTACTTTTCTCCCCTTTTCGATGGCCAATCTTCCAAAATTTTCAATAAATGTTGATTTTCCTGCACCCGGAACTCCGGTAATTCCGATCCTCACGCTTTTTCCGGTGAATGGCAAAATTTCTTTTAAAATTAGTTCGGCTTGTTCTCGATGTTCGCGTTTTTTACTTTCAACCAAAGTGATGGCTTTCCCGAGGATGCGTTTTTCGCCGGATTTTATGCCTTTAATCAATTCTTCGGTAGAAAATTTTTTCATAAACTCAAAAATACGATTCTTTTATGAAATCACTTCAATTCCTAGTCCTGGTTTTTCGGATAAAATAAGCTTTCCAGAATCCACGAAACTGCCTTTTGCAAAATCATTTGAAATTAAATTGGCGCCATCCAAATCCGCAAAATCACATAAAGATGCCACAGCAATTCCGGCTGAAATCCCAACAGAAGATTCCGTCATACAACCGATCATCACTTGATAATTGAATTTTCTAGCTTCCGAAATCAGCTCTAAAGCCGGTGAAATTCCGCCACATTTCATTAATTTAATATTGATTGCAGAGTAATGCGAACGGAGTTTTTCTAGATAAGAAATGTTCTGACAATCTTCATCCGCCATCCAATTTGCGTGAAGATTTTTATTTAAAATTTGATATTCGCCAATCGGTCGAGGTTGTTCCAAATAAGAAAATCGAGAAGCTAATTCGTTGTTTTGCAGAAAATTACAATCATCGTCCGAAAAACTGGTATTCGAATCTAAAGCGATTTTTTTTCCGGTTTCGAGAAGTTCAAAAATATGTTCGCGATCCAAACCGTTACATTTTACTTTAAATCTTTTCCAATCTGAATTTTCAATTTTCTTAATTTGTTCATCAATAGAAGCGATACTTATCGTGTAAGATGAATCCGGTAATTGATTGATTTTCAAATCATTAATTTTAGAAAAAGTTTTATTTTCTAACTTTCCAAATAAATCCCAATACGCACAATCTAACGCAGAAATCAGAAAAGAATGAAGATCCAGAGTCAACAGAAATCGATAAAATTCCTTCGGATGCACTATTTTCTGACGCTCAATTTGGGCTTGAATGTATTTTAATCTTAAAATAAACTCATCCAAGTTAATTCCGTAATAATTGATCGCAACACATTCGCCAAAGCCGCTACAATTCCCATAAGAAAGCTTTACCAAAAGCGAATCCCGGAAATCATAATTTCCATAAGAAATGGAAAAAGTTTCTTTTAAGTTGAGTTTTTTGGTAATCCAATTAAGTTTCATCGAAAGGAAAATTTTGCGCGAAATATTACGAACTGAAACAAATTTAATTGAAAATTGTTTATTTTTGGGTAAAACAAATATTAATTTATGAAAAACCAACATTCCTCCAAAAGTTTTGAAAATACTTTGAAAACCCTTTTAATCGCTGTTACTGCCACAGGATTTCTTGCTTCTTGTACACCAAAACCAGCGGTGGTAGAAGGAACTAAAACCAGCAACACCGAAAAATTGGCTGCCGGAAAAACTATATATGAAAATTCATGTGGCAGATGTCATGATTTGCCAGATCCTACCGCTCATTCTGCGCAAGATTGGGTGGGAATTATGAACAGTATGGCGCCGAAAGCTAAGCTTAATGACGAGCAAAACGCTTTAGTTTACGATTATATCGTTTCAGTAAAATAAAAAAATGCCAATAAAACCTGAAATATCCTGGGAAGATTTCGAAAAAATTGACATCAGAAGTGGTACAATTGTCACCGTTTCTGATTTTCCGAAAGCCAAAAATCCTTCTTACCAACTGGAAATTGATTTTGGTGAGTTGGGAATTCGGAAATCTTCAGCGCAAATTACCGATTTGTACAAAAAAGAAGATTTAATCGGAAAACAAATTCTCGCGGTCGTCAATTTCCCTAAAAAACAAATTGCTAATTTCTTCAGCGAATGTTTGATTTTGGGCGTTTATGGTGAAAATAAAGAAGTTATATTGCTTTCGACTTCACTTCCTGTAAAAAACGGATTTCAAGTTGGTTGATTTTTAAAATCAAGAAAATCCAATTCTTTTTCCAATTAAATATTCATTAAAAACACAAACCATGATTCAAAATATCCCTTTAGAAAAAATACTTTTCCTCGATATAGAAACAGTTCCAGAGTATGGAAATTGGGAAGATTTGGATGAATCTACTCAAAAACTTTGGGACAAGAAAACCAAAATGCAGCGGAAAGAAGAATTTTCGGCAGAAGAATTCTACACAGAAAGAGGCGGAATCATGGCAGAATTTGGAAAAATCATCTGTATTTCGGTAGGAATTTTAGAGAAAAACGAAAAATTGATGATCAAAAGTTTCTACGGTGATGATGAAAAAAAATTGTTGGAAGAATTTGGCTCCATTTTCAACCATCCGAAACTTCGCGATGCAGTTCTTTGTGCTCATAACGGGAAAGAATTCGATTTTCCATGGATTGCAAGAAGATTTTTAATTAACGGAATGCAACCGCCGAAACCCTTTCAAATGTTTGGAAAAAAACCTTGGGAAATCCCGCATCTCGACACGATGGAACTTTGGAAATTCGGCGATTATAAATCTTATGTTTCCCTTGAATTATTGGCACATGTGTTCGGAATTCCCACGCCTAAAGACGATATCGACGGCTCAATGGTTGCATCAATTTATTATATAGAGAAAGACTTATTTAGAATAGTTCAATATTGTGAAAAAGATGTCTTAACTTTGGCAAATATTTTCCGGCGCATGCGACAGGAAGATTTACTTGAAAAATTAGAAAAATAATTTGCTGAAAAGTCTTAAAAACAATACAGCTATCATTGAAATGAAATATACCGACGACCAAATTGCCGATATCGGCGAAAATATCATCAAAGCTTTAAAAACTGTTTACGACCCAGAAATTCCTGTCGACATCTACGAATTAGGATTGGTGTACGATGTACAGATTTCTGATGAAGGAGCCGTGAAAATCATCATGACGCTTACTACACCAAATTGCCCCGTTGCGGAATCGCTTCCGGCGGAAGTTCGCGAAAAAACTTCTGAAGTAGAAGGCGTAAAAGAAGTCGATCTTGAACTAACTTTCGAACCATCATGGAACAAAGACATGATGAGCGAGGAAGCGCGTTTCGAGTTGGGAATGTTTTAAAAAACCCGTTATTTATCGTAATTAAAATGCACCGTTTTCTTCAGCTCTGGGTGAAGTGAAAGTGCGACAGGACAGTTCAATGCGGTTTCTTTGATGAATGATTTTTCATCGTCAGAAAATTCTCCTTTGAAATAAAGTTCACAAATAATTTCCCCGATTTTTCTAGGTTTTGGAATCATAATTTTGGTTACCTCTGCGTAGGATCCGTCGATATTCAGGTTTCGGTCTCTCCCTAAAATCGCAATTGTAGTGAGCATGCATTGAGCTAAAGAAGTAGCACAGAGATCAGTTGGAGAGAACATTTCTCCCTTCCCATTGTTGTCTGTGGGCGGATCAGTTTTGATGATACTTCCAGATTGAAGATGCTCTGATTCGCATCGCAAATCGCCAATATATTTTACAATTGAAGTCATTTTGAAATTTTTTGTTAAAAATGAAAAATATCTTTCGCTTTATTCCAAGCGCTTTCGAAGTTTAATAAATTCAAAGAATGATCGATTTTTTCGGAAGCCATGAAATTAATTACTTGTTCGGTCGGCATATTTCCTACCAAATCGTCTTTGGCCATCGGACAGCCGCCAATTCCTTTAATTGCTGAATCGAATCTTCGGCAACCTTTATCGTAAGCTGCTTTCAGTTTTTTGTAAGAATCTTCGTATCGGTTATGAAAATGCGCACCGAAATCAATTTCAGGATATTTCGCTGGAATTTTATCGAAAAGAAGATCAATTTGTTCGACATTTCCAGTTCCGGTGGTATCGGAGAGCAAGATGTTTTTAATCCCAATTTCATGAAAACGATGAGCCCAAAAATCAACATCTTCCCATTTCCACATCTCTCCATAAGGATTTCCAAACGCCATCGAAAAATAGATATTCAACGTTCTCCCATCTGTTTTCAGCAGTTCTGTGATTTTTAAAATATCATTAAAAGCTTCTTCCTGATTTTTGTTGGTGTTTCGGTATTGAAATGTCTCGGAAATAGAAAAAGGGAAACCCAAAATATCGACTTGCTGATGTTCCAAAGCTTTTTCAGCACCTCGATAATTCGCAACAATCACCGAAAGTTTGGTATTAGAAATCGACTTATCAATTTCATCGATTACCGTTCCGGAATCTGCCATTTGCGGAATTGATTTCGGGGAAACAAAACTTCCACAATCCAACACATCGAAACCCACATCCATCAAGATATTGATATAGTCGATTTTTTGGGTTGTTGGGATAAATTCGCCCCATCCTTGCATAGCATCTCGTGGACATTCAGTTAAAAACATGCGTGATTTTTAGGTTTTCTCAAAGATAATAATTTTTTTCAAAGCAAGTCTTTCTAAAGAATTTCCATCAAAATTTGGTTTAAAAATCGCCTTAAATAGCCATTTCCGAGTTGCAAAATCCTTACCTTTGTTAAAATTTAATTTAATCGAAATGAATACGATAGAATTCAATCTTGAGTGGAAACTCAAACTTCAAAACCGTTTTATCAATTACGTAAAAATCTTCTCAACCAGCGATGCAGAAAGCGAAACTACGCCTTCTACCGAAAGACAATGGGATATTGCAAAATATATTTTTGAGGAATTAAAAACTTTAGGTTTAAGCGATGTTTCTTTGGATGACAACGGATACATCTACGCTTACGTACCTTCCAACTTAGAAAATGATGACGAGCCTGTAGTTGGCTTTATTTCTCACTATGATACTTCGCCAGATTTTAGCGGAGAAAATGTAAACCCACAATTTTGGGACGATTACGATGGAAAAGATTTAATTTTAAATAAAGAAACCGGATTTACACTTTCACCATCAAAATTTGAAAGTTTAAAGGATTATATAGGAAAAACATTGATTACAACCGATGGAACCACACTTCTTGGCGCAGATGACAAAGCTGGAATTGCTGAAATCGTAACTGCTGCAGAATACCTTTTGGCTCACCCTGAAATCAAACACGGAAAAATCGCCATAGGGTTTACGCCTGATGAAGAAATCGGAAGAGGCGCACATAAATTTGATGTTGCTAAATTTGGTGCAGAATGGGCTTATACAATGGATGGCGGCGAAGTAGGAGAATTGGAATACGAAAACTTCAACGCAGCCGGAGCGGTGGTGAAAATTCACGGTTTGAGTGTGCATCCTGGTTACGCTTTCGGGAAAATGGTAAATGCTTCACTTTTAGCTGCAGAATTCATCAAAATGCTTCCGGAAAACGAAACACCTTCTACTACGAGAGGTTTCGAAGGTTTTTATCATTTAATGGAAGTAAAAGCTGACGTTTCTGAAGCGAAATTGCAATACATCATTCGTGATCACGATGAAACAAAATTTGAGGCAAGAAAAAAAATCATGGAGGAAAAAGTTGCTGAATTCAACAAAAAATTCGGTGAAGGAACCGCTGAAGTTGAAATCAAAGAGCAATACCGAAACATGAAGCAGCAATTTGAAGGCAAAATGCACATCGTGGATATTGCCGAACAAGCGATGAAAGACGCGAATATCGAACCAAAAATCAAGGCAATTCGCGGTGGAACCGATGGCGCACAACTTTCATACATGGGACTTCCGTGTCCTAACATTTTCGCGGGCGGAATCAATTTCCACGGGCCTTATGAATATGTGGCTCTAGAATCAATGGAAAAAGCGGTGAAGGTAATCATCAACATTGCGAAAGCGATTAAGAAAAAATAGAGGAAACCTCATCAATGAATAAGCCCCATCTTTCATCGGATGGGGCTTTATTTTTGGGAAAACTCTATTAAAAAATAATTTTAAAACTAAGATTCTCAAAGTATTAAAACAAAAAAAAGACTTACATTTCTGTAAGTCTTTGCTCCTCTTGCTGGGCTCGAACCAGCGACCCTCTGATTAACAGTCAGATGCTCTAACCAACTGAGCTAAAGAGGAGTGTTTTCCTTTGCTTTAAGCGTGTGCAAATATAAAAACTTTTTTAATTTCTCCAAAATATTTTTGTAAAATTTTTACTAAAATTTTCCGGTAATCCACTTAACTATGTCGTTTCCAAAGATTAAGACCATTAAACCTAACAAGAAAATTACACCAATCATTTGTGCATTTTCTAAAACTTTCTGCGGAACAGGCTTTCCGGTGATCATTTCCCATAGGGTAAACACCACATGTCCTCCATCTAAACCTGGAATTGGAATTAAATTAAGGAAAGCCAACCATACTGAGAACATTGCTGTAAAGCTCCAAAAGAATTCCCAATTGATGGTTTCTGGCATTTGTTTGATAATCCCGATTGGTCCGGAAACTTTTTTGTAACCTTGAGTTGTACTGTTGAAAACGATTTTAAACTGCTTTATTTGCATCGTCAAAACGTCGATTGTTCTTTCCAAACCTCTCGGAATTGCTGCCAAAAAGCTGTATTCTTTGGTTACTTTCGACTTATCGAATTCGGTTTGAGCTACATTTAAATCTTGTGAAAAGCCCAGTTTCCCGTTTGCATCAACTTTTGTATTAATGTCTTGTCGTGCATTATTTCTTTCAACTGTTAAATTGATATTTTGGTTTTTGTATTTTGAAAGTTCACCACCGAATTCATCAAAAAAACCAATTGGTTTCCCATTAATTCCAACAATTTTATCACCTTTTACCAATCCGGCCAATTTTGCGTTTCCGTTGGGAAAAAGACTATCAATCACCACAGGATATCGCGGGCTGAAGTAAGCTTTCGCTTCATTTTCAGACAAAACTGCGGCAACACCATTTTCATTAATTGGAAAAGTTACTTCTTTTCCGTTTCTTAAAACGGTCGCATTATCTGCAAAAAGCATGTTGATCGTGGAAGTTTCCATTCTTTCGGCTGGTTTTCCATCAATTTTTAGGATTTTGTCGCCGGTTTGCAATCCCATTTTTTTTCCGGCTTCAGAAACCGCAATTCCGTTTTCAAATTTTGCATTATCGTGGAAGGTTTCTCCTTTGAAATAAGTTAAACAAGAATAGATCAACCAAGCTAAAAAGAAGTTTACGGTAACTCCACCCATCATTATGATGAGTCTTTGCCAAGCCGGTTTGCTTCTAAATTCCCACGGTTCAGCCGGTTTTTTGAGTTGTTCGGTATCCATGCTTTCATCTACCATTCCGGCGATTTTCACATAGCCACCAAAGGGAAGCCAACCAATACCATATTCGGTTCCGCCAATTTTTTTCTTTACTAAAGAAAACCATGGATCGAAGAAGAGATAGAATTTTTCAACTTTTGTTTTGAAGAGTTTTGCTGGGATGAAATGCCCTAATTCATGAAGGATTACCAAAATAGAAATACTTAGTATGAATTGAAATAATTGTATTAGTGTCATTTAGTTGAATTAAAAATTTTAAAGATTTGCGAAGATACAAATTATCAAAAGCATGCCAAACAAAAAAGGCTCCCAAAATTTGAGAACCTCCTATATATGAAAGATAGTGTTTTTTAGAAATTGAATGATACCCCTAAACTACCATTGTTACCAAATTCACCGTAGATACCAACATTGTTGTTGAAGAAATATCTTACACCAAGGTGAGCACCGAAATAAGTTCCGCTTTTGCCCAAAAGTCCTAAATCAACACCTGGATAAATGTCCCATTGTTCAGGAAGGCTTAATGGCTCTTGAAGGTGAAAATTCACTCTCCCGAATACCCCGAAATCATCATCTGCGTATTTATCATTATTGTGATCAAAGAAGAAGTTAGCTCCCGCTCCTAATGATACAATATTTCCTAAACCATAATCGTAGGTTGCTGTAATTCCGGTACCATAGCCCCACCCGTTGAAACCAACTTGAAGTTTTTGATCTCCTTTACCGTTCCAAGCTTGCGCAAATGCCATTTGTCCTAAAAAGAACATTGAGCATACTAATAATAACTTTTTCATAATGTATTAATTTATAGTTTTAATGTATGAAAGAAAGCTATCAAATATAAGACCAAAAAATACAAATTTTAAATTTCGTAGCGTTTTTTTTGTATATTTAATCACATTTTACAATAATTTATAATGGAAAATTTAAAGGTTTCAGGTTTAAATTTAGATATTACATGGAAAGATAAAGCAAGTAATTTTCATAAAATCAGCAACTTACTTTCCAATGAATCTTCAGATGTTTTTTTACTTCCGGAAATGTTTTCTACCGGTTTTTATATGAATGCTGAAGAAACCGCCGATCGAAATGAAGAAACCCTAAATTGGATGAAAAACTTTGCACAAACTACCAATACAGCAGTTTGTGGAAGCGCTGCGGTTTATGAAAATGGCAAATTTTACAATCGTTTTTATTTCGTAGAACCTAACGGAAACTACCATCAATATGACAAACGACACTTATTTTCATTTTCGGGGGAAGACAAAACCTATTCGCCAGGGAAAGAAAAAGTAATTGTAAACTACAAAGGTTGGCGAATTTTGTTGCAGGTTTGTTACGACCTTCGATTTCCTGTTTTTGCGAGAAATAATGATGATTATGATGCAATTTTATATGTTGCCAATTGGCCGGAACCAAGAATCGAAGCATGGAAAAGCCTTTTGAAAGCCCGAGCAATCGAGAATTTATCTTATGTTTTTGGTTTAAACAGAATAGGAACCGATGGAAATGATTTACATTATCCGGAAAGCTCTTATTGTTACGCAGCAGACGGAAGTTTGGTTTCAACCACGGAAAACAATATTGTATCTGCAGAATTTGACGCAGAAAAACTCTTGAAATTCAGAGAAAAATTTCGGTTTTTGAACGATCGCGATTCTTTTGAAGTATTTTAATTACTTTGGTTTGCAACATTTTGCAACAAATTCGTGAGCGTATTCACATCATGAACTCCGCTTTCTTTCCAAAGGAGATTTCCATTTTGGAAAACCGCCAAAGTAGGAACCCCGCGAACGCCGTATTGCGCAGCAATTGCCGGAAATTGATCTACATCGATTTTCACAATTCTGGCCAATTCTCCCACATTTTCCTTTACGGTATTGAGAACTGAAGATTGCACTTTGCACGGTCCGCACCAAGTAGCAAAAAAATCAATTAAAACCGGTCTTTCGGAATTGATAAGTTCCTGAAATTTCTGAGACATTTTTTTTAAAATTAAAACCGTTAAACGAAATTATTTATTCAATTTATTTTCAAGCGCTTTCCAGTTTCCACCGTTGTACGCTTCGAAACCGTTTTGCTCGAAAATGATTTTTGCCGACGCACTTCTCATACCGCTTGCGCAACAAGTGACAATAGGCTTCTTGAGATCGAGTTTTTTCATTTCAGCAGCCAATTCTTGCAACGGAATATTTCTAGAATTTCGAATACTTCCGTTGCTGAATTCTGCGGGAGTTCTCACATCAATAATTTGCGCACCATTTTCTATGAGAGCTTTATAATCAACCTTGTTTTTACCGAATAATTTCTTGATAAAATCAAACATTTCTACTGTTTTTTATGTTGCTAAAAAGGTCTGTTTTTGCTTACAAAGTTTTGCTTTGACAAACAAAATTACTTTTCGGAACTGCGGTTTCTTTTATTTTATTAAAACCACCTTCAATTTCGGTGAAATTTCTAATTCCTCTCGAATTTAAAATACTTGCAGCAATCATACTACGGTAACCACCTGCACAATGAATGAAAAAATGCTCGTCATTGTTCAATGTATTTGCCCATTCATTAATATCAGCTAAAGGTCTACGGTAAGCATCTTCCACATGTTCTGCTTCGTACTCGGTTTCTTTTCTTACATCAATAACTTTGGAATCTTCTGAAAATTTTGTTGCAAATTCATCGGCAGAAATTCGGTGAATGGCATCAATTTCTTTTCCGGAATTTTTCCAAGCATCGAAACCGCCTTCCAAATATCCCAAAACATGGTCAAAACCAACTCTGGATAGTCTTGTAATTACCTCTTCTTCTGTTCCGGGTTCTGTAACAAGTAAAATTGGTTGATGAACATCTACAATCATCGCTCCAACCCACGGTGCAAAATCTCCTTTTAATCCAATATTAATTGAATTCGGAACAAAACCTTGGTGAAAATCCACAGCATTTCTGGTATCTAAAACCAAAGCACCGGAATCTTCAGCAACCGCTTCAAAATCTTCTGCGGGAATTGGTTTATTGGATTTATATAATACATTTTCAAAAGTTTCATAGCCCGTTTTATTGAGCGCTACATTCATACCGAAATATTTAGGTGGAGCAGAAAGTCCATCCAGAACCTCTTTTACAAAAGACTCTTTGTTCGGCTGGTTCAAAGCATAATTTGTTTTTTTCTGATTTCCCAAAGTATCAACCGTTTCTTTTTGCATATTTTTCCCACAAGCTGAGCCTGCTCCGTGAGCGGGATAAACCGTAATATCATCGGAAAGCGGCATGATCTTCGTTTGCAAACTTTCATATAACAAACCAGCAAGCTCTTCTTGAGTCATGTGCGCGGATTTCTGGGCCAAATCTGGTCTTCCAACATCTCCTAAAAACAAGGTATCACCTGAGAAAATTGTTGTTTCTTTGCCGTTTTCGTCAATCAATAAAAAGGTAGAACTTTCCATCGTGTGACCGGGCGTGTGAAGAACTTTAATTTTGATATTTCCTATTTCGAAAACCTGGTTATCTTCCGCAATAATCGCTTCAAAATCGGGTTCCGCAGTTGGGCCATAAACAATTGGAGCGCCTGTTTTTTTAGAAAGATCTAAGTGTCCGGAGACAAAATCTGCATGAAAATGAGTTTCAAAAATATATTTCAATTTTACATGATCCTTTTCAAGTCTTTCGATATAAGGCTTTGTTTCGCGCAGAGGATCAATAATTGCCGCTTCTTTTCCAGAAACGATGTAATAAGCTCCTTGTGCTAAACAGCCTGTGTATATTTGTTCGATTTTCATTATTAATTAATATAAAGTTCAAATTTCTGCAATAATTTTCTTAAAACATTTTTTTTGTGAATGGATTAATCTATCATCAAAATTGCTGTTTTAAAAATATTTCTTTGATGATGATGAAAATTCCCATTGCTAAAACCGTCCAACCAAAAATGGGTTTTAATTTTTTCCCATCCATTCTCTTTGCAATTCCAAGACCAATAAAAATTCCGATGACGGATAAAGCGGTGAAAGTAAGGAGGAAAGTCCAGTCGTGTTTCACCATCGACATGGTGCTTAGGAATCCGAGTATTGAATTCATTGAAATGATAAAAAGAGAGGTGGCAACTGCTTTTTTCATATTAATTCCCAAAAGCATTACCAAAGCCGGAACAATTAAAAAACCGCCTCCCGCTCCAATTAACCCAGTGACAATTCCTACTAAAAGTCCTTGTGAAATAAGAATGGTATAATTGGTTTCGTCATCTTTTCTGAGCCTTAATCGTTCAGTTTTCCTGATCATTTTAAACGATGCAATAAGCATTAAAATGGCAAAAAGGAGCAACAAAAACATCTCTTTCGTAAGAGTAATTCCCCAACGGTGAATAATATAATGAGGCAAATGAGGCAAAACGAGTCTTCGGGAAAATAAAACTCCCAAAATCGATGGAATACCAAATGTAAATGCTGTTTTGAAATCGACTTGTCCTTGTTTGATAAATCCTGCTGAACCTACTAAACTTGTAACTCCTACTACAAAAAGCGAAAGTGCTGTAGCTGTAATCGCATCAAAGCCAAAAACGTACACAAAAATCGGAACACTCAGTATGCTTCCGCCACCGCCGATAAGCCCCATTACCAAACCGATGATAATTGCAGAAAGATATCCGATAATTTCCATAAATAATTAGCTAATGGATAGTATCGTAAGTTTCTGATCGCCAATTACAACTTGGTCACCAATGTTTTTTCCTTTGATATTTTCGAAAACGGGAGCATCATCCGAAAAGGAAACCACTTCTTTACCATCAATTTGGAAAACAGGCGTCGAAACTCCTATAAACAAATAATTTTTATCTGTTTCAATGAGCGATCCGTTTTCAACCTCATCATGAGTTTTTTCTATTTCTTCTTCTAAAAATTGAAGATTTTGAATAGCCGAATTCATGCTTTTTTCAAAACGCAATTGCATATCTTTTGCTTCATTTTGGTGGGAGAAATCTTCCGGATCATGAGTGCTTTCTTCATCCAAATCCGCTGCTGTTCGGTAATCTTCAACAGAGCGTTTCAGATTTTCTATCGTTTCTGTCTGCATTTTTATAATTTGTTGCAGAATGTCTTTTCTTTTCATCACTTTAAAAATTGATAGAAAACAAATTTACTAAAAAAAGCGCAGTTTGGTGTTTCATCAAACATTAAAGAAGAAACACCAATTACTACTTATTAAAACCGATAAGTAAATGCGCAATTAAAACTTCTACCACGCTCCAAAATCCTCTCATTATTATTGCTTGAAAGGGTTCGAGTTAAATGCTCTGAATATGATCGATTAAAAATATTCATCACTTCAAAACTTAGAAACGCATTGTTAAATACATTATATTTTGCATTAAAATCTAAAATAGAAAAATCTTTGGTCATTAATTCCCCAAACTCCGGATTGATGCGCTCCTGATTTCCTACAAAACGGTACTGAAAGCCTAAAACCACAGGAGAAAAATCAGCTTCCATTCTCCATCGGAAATCTAGTGGTGCGATTTCGGCCAGTGGATTTTTAGTTTCAAGATCTTCACCATAGGTATAAGCAACAGCTATTTCCGTTCTGTATTTTGGTAAAAATTTCCAGTTGAAATTGGCTTCAAAACCTGCCCTTAACGCTCTTTCGATATTCTGAAACTGCCGAGTTCCAGGAACCATCATTGAGTTTGGCTTTATATCCGGCCGAACAACACCGGTAATATAATCCTGCATCAGTGAGTAAAATCCATCAATCTGGAAATAAACTTTCTCTTTTTTGAAGGTAAAAATCAGATCTGCTTGGTTATTGGTCTCGGGTTTTAAATTCGGATTTCCTACATACTGATAATCATTTGAGCCCACAGGAAATCGGTTGATAAAACGTTCGGTTAAACTTGCGCTTCGCTGTGCTCTTCCCATCCATACTGCAAGTTGAGAATTTTTGGTAATGCCGTAACTGTAGCCCAAACTCAAACTGTGATTAAAATCTTCAGTATTCATTTTTCCATAAAGATTTGTAAATAGTTGAGAAGGGTTTTCTGAATTGGCTTCATTATAATCCAACCTCAAAGATGCTGTGAATTTTGAATTTCTAAAGAAATACTGATATTCATTAAACCAACCAAATTGATTGATATGTGAATCCTGCCATGAAGTTCCATCCGCCATCATCGGCATTCCCATCGACATTTTTGAACTTAGATTTACTGCTTCTTCGTGTTTAAAATCGAGGCCTGTGAAAAATACATTTTTGTTCTTAGCGAATTTTGTTTCAGCCCTAGCTCCATAAGTTCTGGTTCTAACGTCGGAAACCATTGATAAATCCGGAGTTCCCATCGAATGCTCTACAACTGACATATAGGAATTGAAATGAATATGCTTCAGCAGAGAATTCTTAAACTCCGCCAAATGCCCTAACTGGAACATCCAGGTTTTATCAAAAAGCAAATCCATTTTCAGTGCAGCAAATTCTACATCTCGTCCCTGATTTGAATTGATTTGAATATCCGTCGTGTTATTCTCATTCCACTTAAAATTGGCTTTTGTTCCAACGTTATATCTTAGAAATGAGGACCGTACTTCATTACCATTTCCGTCCTTATAGCGATCGCCTTTTTGGTAAGAACCAAAAACATCCCACACAATTCTTTTTGATGAAAGTTCGGCAAATCCTTCGTTTCTAAGAATATTCCCATTGCTTTCGTAGCCAAGAGAAATTCTTCCGTTCACTTCCGTTTTATCAGAAAAAATTGGAGGAATTGTTATAAAATTTATCGTACCTCCTAAAGCATTCCCGTGTCGAAAATGATAAGGTCCTTTGTAAACTTCAACCTCTTTCACCATATTCATATTCACCTGACTCACAGCAGGATCCATTCTGCTCGGACAAGCATTTATAGCGTTTGAAGCTCCATCAATAACGATGTTCAGTTGTTCATATTTGAATCCCCGTAAAACAGGATCAGTTGCATAATTCCCAGCTTTTTTAATCCCTGAAATCTCCGGGATCTGTTGAAGAAATTTTCCGGCATCGTGGCTTAGCAAATCGGAATTCTGGGTTTCTATTTTTTCTTTATTTTTTGGTAAAAGTTTCGTAATCCTTACCACTTCTATATTTTGATAAAGAGAATCTGTTTTTTCCTGAGAAAAAAGGAGGTTCGAAATCAACAGGCATAGTGCTGCAAAAGCATATTTTTCCTGCTTAAAAATAATTGTTTTTAAATTTTTCATGCGTTTAAAATTTGATTTTTGAAAAAGGAATAGTTGCTTTATCTTAAAAAAAGACAAAGTAATTTTGAGAAAAACAAAAATCAAATTTGTGGTGGATGAGGATCAACCGAATAGAAACCTAATGGAAATATTGAGGTAAGGAATAAAAAATTCACTTTTTGAAAATCGGATTTTTCAATCGGATATACACTAAAAGACACCTCTTTTAATGGCAAAATATTAAATTCAAATGAATATTTAACCAAATTAACAAGACTGGCTGTTTTTTCGGACTCCTTTTTTATTTGACATTTCCCATGACATTCCAACTCCGGTTTTGATTTATTAATACAATGAATTTCGTAAAAATTTTTATTGATCTGATAATCAAATATCATCAACGAATGTTGAAAACTCGCAGTAAAAACTATAAAGGATAATATTAAAGAATAAAGGAATCGCATTGACCTTACAAAATTACGCCTTTTATCGTCTTTATTAAAATGACATTCGTCATCCTTTAAAAAGGAATTATTTTACTCAATCAAAATATAATAAACAATATTTTTTATCTTTATGCTTTCAAACACATATAAAAATGGCAGATAAAGCGAAATTCATTCAGGAGCTTTCTACGAGATATACGACAAAAGGAGAATCGATTACTTTAGGAAAAGGAATGCTCGACGGTGATGTGGTAACCGAAGTGGAGGTGAAAATACCTTTAAAAACCATCAACAGACATGGCCTTATCGCAGGTGCGACAGGAACGGGAAAAACCAAAACATTGCAAGTTTTTGCAGAGCAGCTTTCGCATGCGGGAGTTCCTTCTTTGGTGTTAGACATCAAAGGGGATTTCTCTGGAATTGCAGAACCTGGTTCTGAAAACTCAATCATTACTGAACGCTACGCCAAAACCCAATTGCCCTATCAACCACAGGCTTTTCCTGTCGAATTGATGACAATTTCAGGCGAAAAAGGGGTGAAATTAAGAGCTACAGTTAGCGAATTCGGCCCACTTTTACTTTCGAAAATTCTTGAACTTAATGATACTCAACAAAGTATTATTTCAATCGTATTCAAATATTGCGACGACAAAGGTTTGCCGCTTATCGATTTAGACGATTTGAAAAAAGTATTGCAATATGTTACTGATAATCCGCAAGGAAAGGCCGATTTATCCAATAATTACGGATCAATAGCTCCTGCTTCTTTAGGTGCAATTCTGCGGTCCATCGTCGCTTTGGAACAGCAAGGTGCAGCGCAGTTTTTCGGTGAACCGAGCTTTGATGTTGAGGATCTTTTGCAACAAAGAGACGGAAAAGGTGTAGTGAATATTCTTCGCGTTGGTAATATCCAAAGTAAGCCGCAATTGTTTTCGACATTTATGTTGTCTCTTTTTGCTGAAATTTATATGAATTTCCCTGAAGAAGGCGATTCCGGCAAACCAAAATTGGTTTTGTTTATTGATGAAGCGCATTTAATTTTCAATGAAGCGTCTAAAACTTTGCTGGCTCAAATTGAAACTATGGTAAAATTGATCCGTTCCAAAGGAGTTGGGATTTATTTTATCACTCAAATTCCTGGTGATGTCCCGGAAAATGTGCTTTCACAATTAGGTTTAAAAATACAACATGCTTTAAGAGGATTCACCGCAAAAGACCGCAAAGAGATCTCCAAAGCTGTTGAAAATTATCCAATTACAGAATATTACAAAGCCGATGAATTGATCCAAAATTTAGGAATTGGTGAAGCATTTATTACCGCTTTGGATGAAAAAGGAATTCCAACACCTTTGGTTCATACTTATTTAATTTCACCAGAATCAAGAATGGATGTCTTGAATGACGCAGAAGTTTCCGATCTCACTTCGCGTTCCGCTTTGGTGGCCAAATACGAACAAACCGTGAACAAAGATTCTGCCTACGAAATGCTCGCAAGCCGCATGGAACAGGCAGTTCAAAATGCAGAACCTACTTTAAAATCACGACCAGTAAAAGAAGAACCTGGCGTTTTCGAAAGCGTAATGAAATCTCGAGCAGGAAGAACTTTCACAACCACTTTAGCAAGAGAAGGAGCGAAATTTGTATTGGGAATGTTGGGTTTAGGAGGTAGAAAAAGATAATTTGCCCAAAAGCAAATCAGAAGCAGTAAAGAAAAATGTATTCAGTAATCGATATAGAAAGTAACGGAGCCGCATTCCGAAAAGAAAGCATCATTGAAATTGCAATTTATAAATATGATGGGCACGAAATCGTAGATCAATTCATCTCTTTGGTAAATCCCGAAAGCGAGATTACTCCGTTTGTGCAAAAACTCACCAAAATTTCACCAAAAATGGTGAAAACTGCTCCAAAATTTCATGAAATCGCCAAAAGAGTGGTAGAAATCACCGAAAACACCACTTTGGTTGGTCATAATATCGATTTCGATTATCGAATGCTTCGCCAAGAGTTCAAACGACTCGGTTACACCTTTAAAATCAATACTTTAGACACAATTCCATTAGCTAAAAAACTCATTCCAGAAGCGCAAAGTTATTCATTGGGAAAACTGGTGAAATCATTAGGAATTCCATTGGTCGATCAGCACAGAGCTTCAGGTGATGCGAAAGCAACTTTAGACTTGTTTAAATTACTGATAATCAAAGATAAAGATTCCGAAATTATTCAACAACATCATGAAGAATCGAATGCTAAAACCTATTTAAATAAAGTAAGAAATCTCACCCAAGATTTACCTTCAGAAAGAGGAATTATTTATTTTCAAAATGCAGATGGGAAAATCATTTTCTTCGATTTCACCGACGATCTTAGCAAGTTTGCTAAAGTTCTTTTTCATTCCAAATCAAAAAAATTGATGAAAATTCAGGAAGAAGTTGAACAAATTCATTACGATTTAACTGGAAATGATATTCTCGCCAAACTGATGACGAAAACCAAAGGTTTACAAAAAAGAGAAACACTTCCGTTTGGACTTTTTCATAAAAACAACAAATATTTTGTAGAGAAAATTTCTTTGCAAAAAGAGGCAAAACCTTTGCTTAAATTCAAATCATTTACACAAGGTTTGAAAGCGGTAAGCTTCCTAAAAAAGCAAGACCAATACGCAGATCCCGCGGTTTTAGAACAAAAAATAAGCTTGAAAAACAGAACCGAAATGTGGATTTCCGCCGGAAGAACTTTGGGCGAAAAATCATTCCTGATTTTTGAAAAAGGTCATTTAAAAGCTTACGGATTCTATGAGCTGCATACACAAATCAGCACCTTGAAAAAAATTGATGCGTTGAAAATTCCTGTAGAATCAACCAGCAACTATTTAAAAAACGACCTGCAATTGGCAATTCTAAAAGAGGATTTCGAAATAATTCCCATTCCTTCAAAATAAAATAGTGCAGAATTAAATAAAAAAAATTAATTTTGAAAAAAATTTACAGAACAGATCAAATGGCAGCTAAGAAATCAATAAAGAAATTTGCTTCTAAGGGGAAAAAGCTTTCCACTAAGGCAAATATTGTGGATTGAGAGCTGTTTTGTTGATCGCTAAATAATCAAGCAAGCTCTTTCTGGGCTTGCTTTTTTTGATTTTAAATTAATAAAAAATGACTAATAAAGATTTACTGAAAATTGCCGAACAATATGGCACTCCAACCTATGTTTACGACGCGGAATCCATCAAAATTCAATATGAAAAACTTACCACTTCTTTTCACAAAAGCACCCGGTTTTTCTATGCTTGCAAAGCGCTTTCCAACATCAACATCTTAAAATATGTAAAAAATCTTGGTGGAAATCTCGATTGCGTTTCTATAAATGAAGTAAAACTCGGTTTGAAAGCTGGTTTCGAGGCAAAGAAAATCCTTTTTACGCCGAATTGTGTGGATTTAGCAGAAATCGAGGAAGCAATGTCATTAAAAGTTCATATTAATATTGATAATATTTCAATTCTTGAGCAATTTGGCAACAAATACGGTGGTTCCTACCCTATTTTCATTAGAATCAATCCGCATATTTTTGCTGGTGGAAACTACAAAATTTCTACCGGTCACATCGATTCCAAATTCGGAATTTCCATTCACCAACTTCGTCATATCGAAAGAGTAATGAAAACCACCGATCTCAATGTAGAAGGACTTCACATGCATACCGGAAGTGAAATAAAAGATCCTGATGTTTTCCTTCAAGGTTTGGAAATTATGTTTGAATTGGCGGAACATTTCCCGAATTTGAAATATTTAGACATGGGAAGTGGCTTCAAAGTTCCTTACCAAGACGGCGATATGGAAACCGACGTGAAAGAATTGGGCAAAAAAGTAGAAAAAGCTTTGGCGGAATTCTCTAAAAACTCTGGGAAAAAATTTGAACTTTGGTTCGAACCAGGGAAATATTTGGTGAGTAAAAGCGGCCATTTAATTGTAAAAACTAATGTCATCAAACAAACTACAGCAACGGTTTTTGCGGGAATTAATTCCGGTTTCAATCACTTGATTCGTCCGATGTTTTATGATTCTTACCACATTATCGAAAATCTTTCGAATCCAAAAGGTGCGGAAAGAATTTACACCGTTGTTGGAAATATTTGCGAAACCGACACTTTTGCATGGGACAGAAAACTTCATGAAGTGCGCGAGGGTGATATATTGGTTTTCCGGAACGCCGGCGCTTACGGTTTCGAAATGAGCTCCAACTTCAACTCCAGACTGAAGCCTGCAGAAGTTCTGTGGTTGGACGGAAAAGCACATTTAATAAGAAAGCGTGATGAATTCGAGGATTTATTGAAAAACCAGATTGAAATTTTATAATTCAAAAATTTTGTTTAATTTTATTGAAAATCAACAACATGAAAAAATTACTGACTTTTGCAGCATTGTCTGTCTGTGCATTTGCTTTTGCTCAGACAGAAGTTAAATTGGTGAACGCCACTGATTCTCAGAATAAAATGGTAAAGAGTTTAAAGGCTAATTTGAATACAGTGGGTAGGAACTTTCAAGCTAACGGAGAGTTTTTGGTGAAATTCTCTGTGAATGACAACCAGCTTTACAATTTTGAAGTATTTCCAAAAACAGATAAAAACTTTGAAGTTGAACTGAAGAGAGCGGTTGGTAGAAGCGTAAAAAAACATGAAGGAAGTGATGATGTGGCGATGAAAGTTGCTTTTTCACAATCGGTTAAAGAAGTTGACGGAAGAACAAACTTAAGCGCAGGCGATCCCTTCCGTTCTGTAATTGCGAACAGTGGCAGATAGATAATAAAGCCAAAAAAATATACAATGAAACTTCACGAAACCGTGAAGTTTTTTTATTTTTATGCAATGAAAAATTTAATCCTGATTCTTCTTTTCATGGGAAGTTTTCTTGCGAAGTCGCAGTATCTTATTGAAGATAATGATATTACTGAAAATTCAAGAGAAATGGTGAAACAATCCATTGCTTTGGATCTAAATAATCCGTTGGAATTTTACCGTTTAAAATGCGAAAATCCGTTGTACGCACAATTTTCAGGAGGTGAAAACTCTTTCAAACAAGCACTTTCGAAAAATATTCAGAATGATTTGAATTCCGGACTTTATTCGGTCAATGGGACTTTTGAATTGCATTTAAACATCAATAAATCCGGTAATTTGCAAAGTTTTAAGCTTTTACCAGAAGTTTTGAACAGCAATTTGCTTTACCGCGATGTGGAAATAGCATTGAGAAGGATGAATCCAAAATTCAAACCCGCAACTTGCAACGGAGTTCCCGTGGAATCGAAGTTGAGGCAGAAAATAAATTTCAGAACAGATAGTTTTGATCTCTAAACGAAAAACTTTGTAGGCAACTGCAAAGTTTTTTTTTATATTTAAACAAAAAAATATTTGAAGTTTCTGTTCATTTTGAAACTATAAGAAAATCTGCTTTTATTCAACCATGAAATCTAAAATCATTCTCCTTTTTGCATTCTTTTTCTCGACGCTTTATTTTTCACAAGATATTTATGAAAAATATCCGGAAGGACAAACCGATTACATCGGAGGAAACATTCAGTTTTATAAAGATTTCCGAAAGGTAATTCTCGAAAAAAATCTTCAGCCTTGCGAAAACAAAAATGAAAACATCAACTTCAGAATCGTCATTTATCCCGACCACAAAATAAAATATGTGAAAAATGAAGACAGCAATTGGGAAGAAAATAAATGTGCATTTGATCTTTTTAAAGAAGTTGCAAAAAACTTAACCGGTTGGAATCCAGCCGTTGTCGATGGCAAAAAAGTGGCTGCAGTGACCAGTTTCTGGATTATTCCGCGAGATCTTTTTCAGAAATTAAAAGAGGATTACGATCCCGTAAATGAAATGGAAATAGCAAATTATGAAGGCGGAATTGACAAATTCAGAAAAAAAGTATTTCAAAGTATGGATTTAAAACGATTTACATTTCACGGAAAATTTAAACTTCTTGTAACTTTTGTTATCGAGAAAGACGGAAAAATGAGCAATATAAAATTGGTAGAATCTACTGGATCAAAAGATTTCGACGATATGGTGATCAGTGGAATTGCGAGTATTAAAAATAAATGGACTCCTGCTTCCATCAGCGGAATTCCGATAAGATCTCGTTTTAAATTGCCTTTAGCCTTCTCGATGGATTAAAAAAAACTTCTGACATTCTGTCACAAAAATTCTTTATCTTTGCAAATTAAAATCTACATTAAAAGTGCGCAGAAAAACGTTCTTTTAATATCTAATTTCTAAGAAAGTGCAAGAAAAATATATCGACGAAACCAAACAAGGTGAAGCTTTCGCAATTGCCGAAAAGCCTCAAAATACCAAAAAACTCTTTTTGGAAAGCTACGGCTGCCAAATGAATTTTTCCGACTCGGAAATTGTAGCATCTATCCTTAACGAACAAGGTTACAATACGACTTTGAAGCAAGAAGAAGCAGATTTAATTTTGCTCAACACTTGTTCAATTCGTGAAAAAGCGGAGCAAACGGTGAGAATGCGCCTTTCTCAATTTAAAAATTTAAAAAAGGAAAAACCAAATCTTACAGTTGGAGTTTTGGGCTGTATGGCTGAACGTTTGAAAACCAAATTTCTGGACGAAGAACAATTAGTGGATTTGGTCGTAGGACCCGATGCTTACAGAGATTTGCCCAATCTTTTGAAAGAAACGGAAGACGGAAGAGATGCGATTAACGTAATTCTTTCTAAAGAAGAAACTTACGCCGACATCAATCCGGTTCGTTTCGGTGGAAATGGCGTTACCGCGTTCGTAACCATCACCAGAGGTTGCGATAATATGTGTACTTTTTGCGTAGTTCCTTTTACCAGAGGCCGCGAAAGAAGCCGCGATCCACATTCTATCATCCAAGAATGTAAAGATTTATGGGAAAATGGCTATAAAGAAATCACCCTTTTGGGCCAAAACGTAGACTCTTATCTTTGGTATGGCGGTGGAGCAAAAAAAGACTTCAAAAACGCGACCGAAATGCAAAAACTAACTGCAATCAACTTTGCGCAACTTCTTGATATGGTTGCAGTTGCGGCTCCTAAAATGCGAATCAGATTTTCCACTTCCAATCCACATGAAATGACGGAAGAAGTCTTCAAAGTCATTGCAAAACACGACAATATTTGTAAATATGTTCACCTTCCTGTACAAAGCGGAAGCGATAGAATTTTAGCAAAAATGAACCGCCAACACACGCGTCAGGAATATTTGGATTTAATTAAAAAAGGAAAAGAAATTGTTCCCGATATTTCTTTTTCACAAGATATGATTATCGGATTTTGCGGTGAAACTGAAGAAGATCATCAACTGACTTTATCTTTAATGAAAGAAGTGGAATACGATTATGGCTACATGTTCGCATATTCCGAAAGGCCGGGAACTCCCGCTCACAAGAAGATGGAAGATGATGTTCCGGCGGAGGTAAAACAAAGACGTTTAGCTGAAGTAATCGCGTTACAAGGCGAACTTTCCCGAAAAAGAATGGCGAGTTATGTAGGAAAAGTACACGAAATCCTGATCGAAGGAACTTCTAAAAAGAACGAAAATCAATGGAAAGGCAGAAATTCCCAAAACGCAGTTTGTGTTTTCGATAAGCTGGAAGGTCAAAAATTAGGCGACATTGTGTCTGTTTTTGTTCACGGAAATACCCAAGGAACACTTTTGGGGAAAACCGTAACCGGGGTTTCTGTATAAAAAATCATAAGGAAATCGCTGCTTTTTTACTTTAACTCATTTAAAATTAAAAATGACAGATTTACAATCCATAAAAACACGTTTCGGCATCATCGGGAATTTTCCGGCTCTTAATCGGGCTTTAGAAAAATCCATTCAGGTTGCTCCAACCGATATTTCCGTATTGGTCATGGGAGAATCTGGAGTTGGGAAAGAATTTATCCCGAAAATTATTCATTCTGAATCTCGCAGAAAACATCAACCTTATATCGTCGTAAACTGCGGTGCAATCCCTGAAGGAACGATAGATTCCGAACTTTTCGGCCATGAAAAAGGCGCTTTTACGGGAGCAACTTCCACACGAAAAGGATATTTTGAAGTAGCAGATGGTGGCACCATTTTCCTCGATGAAGTTGGCGAATTGCCGCTTCAGACGCAGGTTCGCTTGCTAAGAGTTTTAGAAAGTGGCGAATTCATGAAAGTTGGATCTTCACAAATTCAAAAAACCAACGTAAGAATTGTTGCAGCAACCAACGTGAATATGCTGAACGCCATTGGCGACGGAAGATTTCGGGAGGATTTATATTATCGTTTGAATACCGTGCAAATCGACATGCCACCTTTAAGAGAAAGAAAAGGTGATATTCACTTACTTTACCGAAAATTTGCGATTGATTTTGCCGAAAAATACAGAATGCCGGAATTGGTTTTAACGGATGATGCAGTAAATTATCTTGAAAATTACCCTTTTCCTGGTAATGTGCGTCAGCTTCGAAATTTGGTGGAACAAATGACCGTGGTGGAGCAAAATAGAACCATCAATTCCGTAAAATTAGCAGAATATATTCCGATGCAGGCGAATTTGCCGGCGCTAGTTCATAAAACGGGAAATGCCGTTTCCAACTCGGAATTCAATTCGGAACGGGAAATTATGTACAAGATTCTGTTTGATATGCGCAATGATTTAAATGATTTAAAATCCTTAACTTCGGAACTTATAAAAAACCGCGGAAACAGCGACTTTAGCAATCAAGAGAAGAATCTTATCAATAGAGTTTTCACTCCTGAAACGCAAGTTCAGAACACGAATTCGCTGTTGTATTTTGAGAACTCCAATGCAAATCAGTTCCCTAATTCCACGATTATTTCCGATGGACATGAAAGTTTTGACGAAGCAGAAGACGTTGAAATCGAAGAAACCAAGCCCGATTCGCTTTCGTTGCAAAATAATGAAAGAGAACTAATCGTAAAAGCCCTTGAAAAACATAAAGGTAGAAGAAATAAAGCTGCAGATGAACTCGGAATTTCGCAAAGAACGCTTTATAGAAAGATAAAACAATATAATCTAGAAGACTAAAATGATTCAAAATTCAAAATTTAACATCCAGAATTTCGGTTTGGGAAAAGTATTTTTTCTTTGTATTTATCTGTTTTTTCTTCAGAGCTGTTATTCGTTCACACTCTCATCGCTAAGCCCTGAAACAAAAACTATTCAAATTAAAGAATTTCCGAATAATGCAGCGTTAATGAATGCGAATCTTGCACAGCAATTTTCGACGGACATACAAAATAGATTTCTTCAAAGAACCACCCTGAAAGGTGCTTCCGAGAATCCGGATATTTTGATTGAAGGCGAAATCATCGATTACTCAATTACGCCAACGACCATTTCCAGTGCAGTAAATGCTCCAGGAGGGAATATTCAAGCAGCTCAAAACAAGCTTACCATTACCGTAAAAGTGCATTACGAAAACAGAATTGAGCCGGATAAAAGTTTCGACAGAACCTATTCCGATGAAGCTGTTTTCAGCAGTGATTTGGATATCAATGCCATCGAAACTTCCCAAGTAAAAGTGGTAAACGAGAGAATCATCAATAAAATTTTTAACGATATTGTAGCCAACTGGTAAGATGAATCCAAGAGTTTTAGAATTAATAAAGAATCCGGAATTATTTCAAAATCAAGATTTAGAAATCTTAAATTCTGAAATAAAAAAACACCCTTATATACAGAATATCAGAGCCTTATATCTGTACGGAGTCTACACACATCAGCCTGAAAATTACCCTAAAGAACTCTCAACAACTGCGGCTTACACTACGGACAAGAAAATACTATATCAATTTATTAATAAAAAAGAACTTTCAGAAAAAGCAGAAGTTTCTTTAATTAAAACTCAAGAAGATAGCCAGATCCAAGCACCGATAGAAGAAATTCCAACAATTCCGGTTGCTTCTGATTCTATACATACTATTTCGCCAACTCAGGTTGAAACTCCAAAACCAGTTTATGTAGATGGAGTTTTGAACAGAATTCTATTTGAAGGAGAAGAAAATTTCCTTGAAACCGAATCCGTATCGATCGACCTCGAATCAACTCTAGAATCCGGTACTATTGTCACTCAACCGGTTCCAAACGAAACGAAAATTGAAATTGGAGCACCGAAAATAGAAGAGGAAATTCCATTAAAAGAAGAAAGTGCTCCCGAAGAAATTCTTGCTGAAAAAACTGAAATTTTACCAGCTGAAAACCAAGATGAAAACAATGCTGAGGTTAGTTTTCATGGAATGGAAGAATTTTTACCTAATGTAAAAATCGAAAGCAAAAATCCAGATCCAGTTGTTTATCAAGTTCCTAGACCAACTTTGAGCAAACACGAAGAAGAAATGCAAAAACTTATCGCCGAAGTCGAAGCAAAAATGAAGAATTCGAAAAAAGAAAAGGTAAAAACTGAAGAAACGGCTATTTCAAATGCAGAAGTAAACTTTGCTGAAACTCAAGATTTTATGCCAACTGAAATTAAAGAAGAAATTTCTGAAAATAAAATTATTGATAAAAAAATCGAAGAAAAA
The DNA here is from genome assembly GCF_024436175.1 of Kaistella montana. Lineage (GTDB taxonomy): Bacteria > Bacteroidota > Bacteroidia > Flavobacteriales > Weeksellaceae > Kaistella > Kaistella montana. The sequence continues at coordinate 381,881 of NZ_JANFQP010000002.1, forward strand.
GAAGTGATTTCTGAAAGCATTGACGTTCCTAAAAACATTCAAAAACCAAGAGAAACTACTCATAACGAAGCAGAAATCACTAAAAACGATAACATTTCAGACAAAAAACCATGGAAACCCATGAGTTTTTCAAGCAACACCCCTGATTCATTAATTGATAAAAAATCCGAAGAAAAAAAGGAAGATATTGAAACTCCTGCAAATAAAATTATTGATGAAACTCCTATAATTCCGGTTGAAAAAAATGAAGAAAGACCTGTTTTCAATGTTTCATTTTTCTCTCAAAATGTCTCTTCAATTCAAGAAAATCAGAAACCGGAAATATCAGAAAGCACTTCAAAAGAAAACACTTCCGATACTTCAGTAAACTCTGAAAGCAATATTCCAAATTTCATCAATACTTGGCAAAATTGGCTCAAAATCGGTCAAAATAAGGAAGAAACAAACGAAAATCCTACAATTTCTAAAGAAAAACTGATTGAGGAATTCATTGTAAAAGAACCGAAAATTTCTAAATTAAAAGAAGATTCCGATTTTGTTGTGAAAGAAAAAAGCGACAATATTTCTCACTTGATGACCGAAACTTTGGCAAATCTATATATTGAACAAAGATTATATTCCAAAGCGATTAAAGCATTCGAAATTCTTATCGATAAACATCCGGACAAAAAAGAACATTTCGCTGATAAAATAGATCAAGTCAAGGAATTACGCCAGAATAAATAATTCTTTTTATTCTATATTTTTCGTTTCGACGGCTTCTACATCGATTACTTTAGCACTATCAGAAGAATTAAAACTTCGGAATTTCCGCCATAATTTTCTTCCCATAACGATTACAACAATAATTAAAATTATTGCTGCGAGGAAGGCAATAAACGGCACTGTCATTGCTAAAACCGACATAATTCCAGCTCCTGCAGTTTCGGTAGTCGCTACGACGGAATTCCCTAAACCGCCTGTCGTAGCGGTAGACGCAGCACGAGTTCCGGCAAATCCCGAACTTATCGCTGCTGCGGTTCCACCTCCAGCAATCAACGCCAAAGCCCATTGCGGAAACGTACCAATATCAGCAAATTGACTTGCAAACATCACCGATCCGGCGACAGTTGCCAACGGAACTGATAATGTATCCAAAAGATGATCAATATAAGGAATGTAATAAGCCAAAATCTCAACAACCGTCGCTATTCCTGTGGTGATGAGCGTTGGTAATCCGGCAAGCCATTGAAAACTTTCGTTCATCGGAATCCAGCCCATGTAAGAAGCCAAACTTACAGCAAACATTGGCAGAAAAACCCTGAAACCAGTTGCTGCAGCAAGTCCAATTCCGATAAACGCACTGATGGCGTATGGTAAAAAGGGAATATTATCAAGCATTTTCTTTAAATTTTATCGTTTTATTCAATCAAATTTACAAAAACTATGCTAATGCGTATAAAATTATTTTTTTGATTTACAGAGATTTATGAAATTCTCCTCCAAAGATTTAAAATCTTTCGGCAATTCTGGGCTTACCCAAAAAATCATAGTTAACGAATGTGTACCGAAAACTTCTGTAAAAACTGATTTGTTCAATCGATAAACCTCTCGAAGTTGCCGTTTGATTCGATTTCTGTGAACTGCTGTTTTAAAATAACGCTTTGAAACAGAAACTCCAATCTTTTGATTTTCAACAACTAATCCTTCTTGTGGCTTTTTGTCTAGATTAATTGAAATCAAACGTAAATTCCCACAAGTCAACCATTTACCTTTTCCAAAAAGCAAATCGATTTCTTTCTTTTGTTTAAGTTTTTCCTTGGTAGGATATTTTTGATTCAAAGTAAATAATTTGATTAATTGATTTTATTTAACCTCTTTTGTTAAATAATTAATAACTTCAGCCGCAGCATACAATCCGAAAATTGCAGGCATAAAACTGATCGTTCCATAGAAAGATCGTTTGAAATTTGTTCCATCTGTCATTTTTAGACTGGTTTCGTCCTGAATTTCATTTGAAAAGACGCAGCGAATTCCTTTATTAATTTTTTCTTTTTTAAGACGTTTTCTTACATTTTTAGCAAGATAGCAATTATAGGTTTTACTGATGTCGCGCACCATTACTTTAGACGGATCAGTTTTTCCTCCAGCTCCCATACAACTTACCACTTTTATTTTTTTTCGTTTTGCTATTTTAATTAAAGTGATTTTTGGAGTAACGCTATCAATACAATCTAAAACATAGCTAAAGCATTGTGAATCAATTACTTTTTCGATACTTTCGGGAACAAGAAATTCATTAATTCTCGTCAATTCTAATTTCGGATTGATATCCATCATTCTATCACCAACAATTTCAACTTTCGGTTTTCCAATAGTTGAATGAAGCGCAGGAAGTTGTCTGTTAACATTGGTAATATCAACAACATCGCCGTCCACGATGGTAATTTTCCCAATTCCTGCTCTTGCAAGAAATTCAGCTGCGAACGAACCAACACCGCCTAAACCAACCACCAAAACATTTGCATTTTGTAGTTTTTCAATTCCATTTTCCTTTATGAGCAATTCGGTTCTTTCTAGCCAATTCTTCTCCATTTTATATAAAAATTTGTAAATTTTCGAGATTTTCTTTGATTTTTTGTTGAAAATCGCCGATTTGATGATTTTTCAGTACTGCAATTTTCTGGTATAAATCTTCAATATCAAACTCTGCAGAATCTGTTTCTAAAAAAAGTTGATCGATGGGAATTTGTTTCAGAAAATCTTGCAAATTTACGTTATACAAAGCTGACTTTCCAAAACTTAAACAAAACTGATTTTTTAATAGTTCGTCTCCTATGGTTTTTCTTTTATTGAACCCGTGAATAATCATCGGAACTTTCGATTTTTTTTTGAAATGAATGAGCTGAGAAAATCTTTTAACACAATGAATGATAATTGGTTTTTGGATATCATTGGCAAGTTCAATTTGTTTTTGAAAGACTTCATTCTGTAGACTTTCATCAATCCCGATCAAACCATCCAAACCGCATTCGCCGATTGACACACAGTTTTCCGATTTTGAAATCGCTTTCAACCACAAAAAATCTTCTTCAAAACTGGCAGAAATATCTTGTGGATGAATTCCTGCAGAAAAAAAATTAGCAGGCGGAACTTCTCTTAATTTCAAGTTATAAATCCCAAACTTTTTGCTAAAATCATGATGGTGAAAATCAAAAAAATCCATCATCAAATGTAATAAAATTCAGGTAAAATAAATTAAACATTTGTTTTAAAATGAAGAAGAAATTCCTTAACTTTACTCAAATTAATTCAAAATGAAGAAGAAATTCTCGGAAAAACAGATTCATATATTGGATATTGCAGAAAAGTTAATCGCTAAAAAAGGATTTGAAGGCACCTCGATCCGCGATATTTCCACTACTGCGAATATTAATGTGGCGATGATTTCCTATTACTTTGGTTCCAAGGAAAAGATGATGTCTTACTTGTACCGTTACCGAGTGCAGAAAACCCGGGAAAGTTTTGCGGAATTTGCTGAAATCATCAAAGATGGAAAACCGGAAATGCAATTAAAAGAACTGGTTAAATATGTTGTAAATCAATTATTTAAATTCAATTACTTTCATGGTTTTGTCACTCAGGAACTTCGACATACAGAGCATCTTAAAGATGATTTATTAGAATTCTACACTACTTTTACTTCAAAAATTGATGATGTTATTAAAAAAGGACTTGCGTCTGGCGTTTTCAGTAATGCTCCAAAACCAGAGGATATCTTGACGCTTATTGTTGGTTCGTCTCTGTTCGTGATTCGCAATAAGAATTTCTATGAATTGTATGTTTCAGGCAAAGAAGAAAATTATCTTCAGGATGCAGAAAGAAAAATTTTAGCAAATCTTTTGGTCACTGTTTTTTCTTTGGTGGGTTATCACGCCTCCTGATTTTAAGCAAATTGCCTTGAAAATGTAATTTCTTCGTATTTTATTAGTTAAATTATCATAAAAAAAAATCTATTGATAAAAAAATTATATTTTTGCAAACTGAACCGCAGAAAACTTCTAATTCTTTCTGCTATAAAAGATTTATGAAAAAATATTTGATAGTACTCCTCGCAATTTTCAGCTTGTCGGCTTGTAACAAACAGCAAGAACTTGCAATGAAAAGCGCAGATAAAGATTATATCCTAAAAGTTGCGAACGAAAAATTCGAAAATAAAAAATGGACTGATGCATTGGCACTATACGAAAGACTTTCGAATCTCGTAGCAGGTACGGATGATGCTCCAAACGTGGTATACAACTCAGCTTACGCCAATTATTACGACAAAAATTATAAACTCGCAGGTCATCAATTCAAGAATTTTGCGGTAACTTTTCCTCAAGATAAACGAGCTGAAGATGCTTCCTATATGTCTGCATTGTGTTATTACGAAGGTTCAATGGACTATAATTTGGATCAAACAAGCACAGAACTCGCCATCAATGAACTTCAAAATTTCTTGAACAACTATCCGAATTCTGAAAAGTCTAAAAACATTAATGAGTTAATCGACGAATTGAGTTATAAACTTGAATTCAAAGCGTATGAAAACGCAAGACAATATTATAAAATGGCAGATTATAAAGCCGCAAACGTTGCTTTCGAAAACGTGTTGAGCGATTTTCCGAGCACCAAACTGGCTGATAAAATCTATGCTTATATTTTGAAATCCAAATACGAACTTGCTGTAAACTCTGTCTACGACCTGAAAAAAGACCGTATTGAAAACGCTTTGGCTTTCACCAAACAAGTAGAAAGAGAAATGCCTAATACCGACAATGCAAAAACAGCTGTTGAACTCAGAAATAAGCTTTTGAAGGAAAAAGAAAACTTTGCAGAACTTGAGAAAAAGGTAGAAACCAGAAAAAAAGAAATCCAAGACAAGCAAAGAGCTGAAGAGCTAAAGCAAAATTTGGAGAAAGACCAAAAAGAAGCTGAAAAAAAAGCTTAAGAGATTAAAAGAGACAGCGCTGCACTTTCTACACCTGCACCTGCTGCCACTTTCCAAATCCAAAAATAAACTGTATATTTGCAAACTTTTAATATAATAATCCACTGAAAATGAGCGCAAAAGATTCTAAAGCAGAACTAAGTACAATAACTTACGACAAAGATAAAATCGAAGAAAATGTAGGTTCTATCTATGAAGCCATCGTAATTATGGGCAAAAGAGCAGAACAGATCAATGCCGAAATCCGCTCTGAACTTCATAATAAATTAGACGAATTTGCGGTACACAACTCTACTTTGGAAGAAGTTTTCGAAAATAGAGAGCAAATTGAAATCTCCAAACATTACGAAAAATTACCAAAACCTACCTCTATCGCAATTCAGGAATGGCTTGACGGAGAAATTTACTTCAGAAACACTGACGAGAAAAACTAAACTTAAGTTTTTTTCACTCAAGAAAATAAGGATCGCAGAAGTATTTACTTTTGCGATTTTTTTTATTCGTTTGCCTTTCTAAATTTTTAACTAAATTCGTGCAAGCTAAATCTTAATCTAATGATCCTAGAAGGTAAAAAAATTCTCATTGCCATTACTGGCGGAATTGCCGCTTACAAAATCAATTACCTCATCCGCGACTTGATTAAAAAAGGCGCTGAAGTTCAGGTTTTGATGACTCCTTCAGCGGAAAATTTTGTTTCAAAACTTACCCTTTCTACCCTTTCAAAAAAACCGGTTTTCTCTGATTTTTATTCTCATGACGGCACCTGGAATAATCATGTTGAATTTGCGCTTTGGGCAGATATAATGCTTATCGCGCCGTGTACAGCGAATACTTTGGGAAAAATGGTTCATGGCATTTGCGACAATTTGGTTATTGCAACTTATATGTCGGCGAAATGTCCTGTTCTTATTGCTCCAGCGATGGATTTGGACATGTATCAACATCCTTCCACGAAGCAAAATTTGGAGCTTGCTGAAGATTTCGGACATATTATTATTCCTGCAGAAAATGGCGAATTGGCGAGTGGATTGGTCGGACAAGGAAGAATGGCCGAACCTGAAACCATTTCAAATACTATTGAATCCTTTTTTAATTCCAGTCAAAAATCAAAAAATTTAGCTGGAAAAACGGTACTCATCACCGCCGGACCAACGTATGAAGCGATTGATCCTGTTCGCTTTATCGGAAATCATTCATCAGGAAAAATGGGATTTTCAATTGCTGAAGAAGCAGCAAATCGTGGCGCAAAAGTGATTCTGATTTCAGGGCCGAGTTCTCAGAAAATTCAACATCAAAATATTGAAATTCATCGAGTTACTTCCGCTAAAGAAATGTTCGAGCAGGTTTTTAATTTTTATGAAAAAGTAGATATCGCGATTGCAAGCGCTGCCGTTGCAGATTACGCTCCGAAAGAAATTGCCAAAGAAAAAATCAAGAAAAACGATGATTCTCTGACGATTGAATTGGTGAAAAATCCGGATATTTTGAGAACAATGGGCGAGAAAAAAAACAAACAATTTCTAGTTGGTTTTGCATTGGAAACTCAAAATGAAGAAGAAAATGCAAAAGGAAAACTCCAGAAAAAAAATCTCGATATGATTGTGCTCAATTCTTTACGGGACGAAGGTGCAGGCTTCAAAAACGACACCAACAAAATCAAGATTTTCACCAAAACAGAAATGAAAGAATTCGCTCTGAAATCAAAAAATGAAGTAGCTACGGACATTTTAAATTATATTGAAGAACAAATTCTGAAATAATATTGCTAAATTTCCGTTCTTTAATTTTACTCCAACATGAAGAAATTTTTTACAATATTTATCCTTATTTTTTCTTTTAATCTAAGTTTTTCCCAAGAACTTTTAGCAACTGTTCAGGTGAATGCTCAGCAATTAGGCGGAAGCAACACTCAAGTTTACAGAACTTTAGAAAAAAACCTTCGAGATTTCATCAACAATACAAGTTGGACAGGAAAAAAATTACAGAATTTCGAGAAAATCAAATGCAATTTTGCCATTGTAATCACCGAAAGAACGGGGAGCAGCAATTTCAGAGGAAGTATCATTGTTCAAGCGGTTCGTCCGGTTTTCAACACAACTTATGAAAGTCCGTTGTTGAATATTAATGATACTAATTTCGGTTTTGAATATACCGAAAACGAGAATTTGGTTTTCAACGAAAGACAATTTTCTGGGAAAAACCTCATCGACGCCATTAGTTTTTATGTTTACACAATTCTAGGCTACGACGGCGACAGCTACAAAGTTCGCGGAGGACAAGAATGGTTCGAAAAAGCGCAGAAAATTTCCAACAATTCACAAAATCAAAATTTCGCAGGATGGTCGCTCATCGAAGGCAATAAAACCAGAGCTGCACTCATCGACAATATCCTAAAACCTGAACAAAACACGCTCAGAAACTTGTTTTACACTTATCACCGCGCTGGTTTGGACAATCTCGGGAAACAAGATCAAGCATCTGCGAAAAAAATTATTGCTGATGCGTTGATGCAACTGAAAACTTATGAAAATAATTTCCAGATGAATTATCCGGTGAATCTTTTCATCGACACCAAAAAACAGGAAATTTTCGATATTTTCAGCAACGGAAACAACGCCACCGTAAAAATGACCGAACTGAAAGCGCTTTTCGTAACGATGGCTCCACGCGAAATCGACAGCAAATGGAATAAGTGGAAATAAATCAACCTTTCCTGAAATTTCATTTCGCTATTTCTGCTCTTCTTTTTTTAATCCCCTTTAAAATCCTTAAATTTACAGCTTCAAGTTCGTAAATATAATTTCGTAAACGGCTTTTATCAACATGCTTTCAAGAATTTTCATTCAAAATTTTGCGCTAATCGATTCCCTTGAAATTACATTAAACAAAGGTTTACAGGTAATTACAGGAGAAACCGGTGCCGGAAAATCAATTATTCTCGGAGCTTTGCGCCTGATTTTGGGAGAAAGAGCCGACACTAAATCTTTGCAAAATTCTGAAGCGAAAAGCATTGTTGAAGCCGAATTTTCCATCAATGAAAATTTCAAAACTTTTTTTGATGAAAACGATCTCGATTTCGAGCACCAAACCGTTATTCGCCGCGAACTTTTACCAAACGGGAAATCTCGTGCTTTCATCAATGATGTCCCGGTAACTTTGGAAACGCTGAAATTGCTTTCTTCAAAACTGATCGATATTCATTCGCAGTTTGAAACTTCCAATTTGTTTGATGAAGAATACCAATTTCGAATTATCGACGGACTTTCGAAGAATAAAGCTTTGATTTCCGTTTACCAAAAAGAATTTTCTGAACATAAAAAGTTGGTGAACGAACTCGAAAATCTGAAAAAACAACTTTCCGAAGGCAATAAAGAAAGCGATTATAAAGCATTTTTATTGAATGAATTGTTAGAAGCCAATTTGGATCTGATCGATTTAGAAGAACTTCAAAGCCAAGTAAAACGCCACGAAAACGCTGAAACCATCACCGAAAATCTTTCTCAAATCTTCATCAAACTCGATGCGGAAGAAATAGGAATTTTGGATTCTTTAAATGATGTGAAGGGAAAACTTTCGAAAGTTGCGGATCTTTCCCATGAATTTACGTTGCTGAACCAAAGATTTCAAGAGAATTTTCTGGAATTTAAAGACATTCTTTTTGAATTGCAGGACGAAGCCGAAAAAATGGAAACCAGCCCTGAAATTCTTGCCGAATTGAACCAAAAATTAAACACAATTAATCTTTTGTTGCTGAAACACAATGTGAATTCGGTAGAAGAATTAAAAGCAATTCGCGACGAAATTTCCAATGAACAAGGTTCTTTCGTGGAATTAGAATTCCGAATTTCAGAGATTGAAAAGAAAATTTCTGTTTCAGCGGAACAATTGGAAAAATTGGCCAAAGAATTATCTGCAAACCGAAAAAAATCCACGCCTGATTTTGTAAAAAAAATCGAAGCATTATTGAAACAACTTGGTTTAGAAAAAGCAAAAATCGAAGTTGAATTGAAAGACAGCCAAAATTTCAATCCATTCGGGAAAGAACAAATTCAGTTGATGTTTCAGGCCAATTCTGGATTTCCGCTTAAGCCGATTCAGACAGCAATTTCCGGCGGAGAGCGATCTCGTGTAATGCTTTCTGTGAAAAAAATTATAGCAGAAAATGCCGAACTTCCAACTTTGATTTTAGATGAAATCGATACCGGAGTTTCTGGAAAAGTTGCGGAAGAAATGGGAAATGTGATGCGAGAAATGTCGGAAAATATGCAATTAATTGTGATTACGCATCTTGCTCAAGTCGCTGCAAAAGGCAACAACAATTACAAAGTAATGAAAGCTGATGTTTCCGGAAAAACGCAATCGACGATTTTGCCATTAAACAACGAAGAAAAACTACAAGAAATTGCGCAATTGCTTTCTGGAAGCAAGATTACAGAAGCTGCGATTTCTCAAGCGAAGGAATTAATGAAATAATTTTTCTCATCAAAAATTTGAAATCACCGCGGTATTTTTCCTAATGCCACGATTATTTTTTTTAAACGCCGCGGTGATTTATTTTATTTAAAAATCCTAAAAATTTCCTTAAATTAAACCATATCTTCAGGTTTCACCCATTCATCAAACTGTTCAGCGGTAAGTAAACCGAGATTCACGGCTTCTTGTTTCAAAGTCGTTCCGTTTTTATGAGCGGTTTTTGCGATTTTTGCAGCATTTTCGTAGCCGATATGTGTGTTTAAAGCGGTTACCAACATCAATGAATTATTCACTAATTCTTTAATTCTTGGCAAATTCGGTTCAATTCCAACCGCGCAATGATCATTAAATGAAAGACACGCATCGCCCAAAAGTTGAGCAGATTGCAAGAAATTGTACGCCATCACCGGTTTGAAAACATTTAACTCATAATTTCCTTGAGTTCCGGCAAAAGAAATCGTGGTATCATTTCCTAAAACTTGCGCGCAAACCATCGTCATCGCTTCATTTTGTGTAGGATTTACTTTTCCAGGCATAATCGAAGAGCCGGGTTCGTTTTCGGGAATCAAAATTTCGCCAATTCCACTTCTCGGTCCGGAAGCGAGCAAACGAATATCCTGCGCAATTTTGTATAACGAAACCGCGAGTTGCTTCAAGGCGCCGTGAGATTCCACCATCGCATCGTGAGCAGCGAGCGCTTCAAACTTATTTGGGGCGGTCACAAAAGGCAAATCTGTAAATTCTGATATATATTTTGCAACGGTAACATCATAATTTTTTGGTGTGTTGAGTCCGGTTCCAACGGCGGTGCCACCAAGTGCAATTTCCTGTAAATGATCGAGCGTATTGGTGATGGCTTTCATCGCATAATCGAGTTGAGCGACATAACCGGAAAATTCCTGACCTAAAGTTAGAGGCGTTGCATCCATTAAATGCGTTCTTCCAATTTTTACAATATTTTGGAAATTTTCAGATTTCGCGTTCAACGTATTTCTTAGTTTTTCAACTGCGGGCAGGGTATGTTCGACCACTTTTTTGTAAGCAGCAATGTGCATCGCAGTCGGGAAAGTATCGTTGGAACTTTGGGATTTATTCACGTCATCATTGGGATGGATTTCAGATTTTTCACCTAAAATTCCGCCATTATTCACATGTGCTTTATTGGAAATCACTTCATTCACATTCATGTTCGATTGGGTTCCAGAACCGGTTTGCCAAATTACCAATGGAAATTGATCGTTAAGTTTTCCATCCAAAACTTCATCGCAAACTTTCGCAATCATATTTCTTTTTTCTTCGGAAAGAACGCCCAATTCACAATTTGCAAAAGCTGCTGCTTTTTTCAGGATGACAAATGCTTCAATAATTTCATGTGGCATCGAACTTTCGGGGCCTATTTTAAAATTATTTCGTGAACGTTCGGTTTGTGCTCCCCAAAATTTATCCGAAGGCACTTGTACATCGCCCATTGTATCGTGTTCTGTTCTGTAATTCATCTTTCAAAATTTATCAACTAAAGTTACGATTTTCATTTTTGATGAGAAATGAAAAATAAATTAGATTGTATTGAATAAAAATATTAATTAGATTTGAGTGAGAAAAAAAAATTATGCCTAAGAAATCTGAAAACCTTTTAAAAGTTTACAGCCGCCTTAAACGTGGACCTGTGAACATCGAAATCTTAAAAAAATGGATCAAAACTAACGGACTTTCCATATCTGAAAGAACAATTTACCGATACTTGCACGATCTTGAAAACATAGAATTGCCTGATGAAAAACTCATCGTCACGGAAGGCGAAAAAAACAAAAAAACCTGGAAAATTGAATATGACGAAAGTACCACAAAGCTCAATGAATTTGACCTTCACAGTTATTTGCTTTTTAAAAACCTAATGCCGCTGCCTTTGGTGAAATCTCGCGAAGCGACTTTTGATAGAATTGAAAATCTTTTTTATAAAAACTACAGCAAAAGTAATTTCGAAGACTTCTCCATTTTTGCGGAACAACAAATTTCCAATACATATTTCTACGAACTTCTCTCGATGGATGATTATCAGAAAACATTGAACGATGCGATCTGGTGCATTCAAAATAAAAGAGAAATCGAGCTTTTGGATGTGGAATATGATTATACTTCTATCCCGAAATCCATTCATTATCCATTGGTGTTTTTGCCTTTGCACATCCTCTATCACCGCGGTGTGATCCATCTTTCCGGCTATATGAAAGAAAGTGGCAATTTGATGATTATTGCGTTGAACCAAATTAAAGAATATCATCTCACCAACATTATGTTCGACAACAAGAAATTGCTCGAAAAACTAGAAAACGAGATGCAATCCCGCTTTGGAATTACCGGAAATATGAATAATGAAATCTACGATATCGAAATCGAATTTTCGGAATATACAGGCGAATTCATTAAACATCACTTTTGGCATCACTCGCAAAACATCACTCAGCAGGAAAATGGCAACTATATTATGAAACTTCGTTGCGGAATTAATCGTGAATTGGTTGGCTGGGTTTTTCAATGGATGAGCAACGCTAAAGTATTGAAACCAAACACATTAAAAGAACTCGTCGTCAAAAAACACCACGATATTATAGAATCATATAAAACCGATGATCCGATTGTTTCCAACAATTCTTTTCTTCCCAATGAGTTGGTTGACAGAATTTGACAAACAAAAGTATTACATTTGCATTACCAAACACACATGATGAGAAAGAAGAAGGCACAGAAAATATTTTCTGTGCCTTTTTTATTGGAGAAAGTGTAGGAATCTTTTTATTATCCTCTTGAAATTAGTTAATTTTACACTCTTAAAAAAGTTTAATAAAAAATGGAATTTCAATACCAGGAACCTTTTCCTATTCTTAAAGACGATACCCAATACAAAAAACTCAGTTCAGAATATTTAAAAATAGAATACCTCGGCGGAAGAGAAATTCTTACCGTAGATCCAAGAGCATTGGAACTTCTCGCTGAACAAGCTTTGGCAGACGTTTCTTTCATGTTGAGATCTTCGCATTTACAGAAACTTCGCAACATCATCGACGATCCAGAAGCGACGGATAACGACCGATTTGTTGCCTATAATTTATTACAAAATGCCGCAGTAGCCGTTGAAGGCGCGTTACCAAGCTGTCAAGATACCGGAACTGCAATTTGTGTAGCCCAAAAAGGGGAAAATGTGTACACCGGAGCTTTAGACGGCGAATGGATTTCCCGAGGAATTTTCAACACTTACCAAAACAGAAATTTAAGATATTCGCAAGTCGTTCCTTTGACGATGTTTGATGAGAAAAATTCAGGCTCAAATCTTCCGGCTCAAATTGATATTTATGCCACAAAAGGCGAAGAATACAAATTCCTTTTCTTGGCAAAAGGTGGAGGTTCGGCCAACAAAACATTTCTTTACCAGAAAACAAAATCTTTATTGAACGATGCATCTTTAGAAGCATTTGTCCGCGAGAGAATCATGGATTTGGGAACAGCGGCTTGCCCACCGTATCACTTAGCGTTGGTGATTGGGGGAACTTCTGCAGAAGCCAATTTAGCAGCAGTGAAAAAAGCCAGTGCTGGATATTACGATCATCTTCCAACCGAAGGAAACATGGGCGGACAAGCGTTCCGTGATTTGGAATGGGAAAAAAGAGTTCAGCAAATTTGCCAAGAATCTTCGATCGGAGCTCAGTTTGGCGGAAAATATTTAACCCATGATGTTCGTGTAATTCGTTTGCCGCGACATGCTGCTTCTTGCCCAGTTGGAATGGGTGTCTCTTGTTCCGCAGATCGAAATATCAAAGGAAAAATTACTCGCGATGGAATTTTCCTAGAGCAATTAGAAACCAATCCGAAGCGATTTTTGCCAGAAACTCCACCTCATTTGGAAAAAGCAGTTTCTATTGACCTCAACAAACCGATGCCAGAAATTTTAGCAGAACTTTCTCAATATCCTATTAAAACTCGTTTAAGTCTTAATGGAACTTTAATCGTAGCCCGCGATATCGCTCATGCAAAGATCAAAGAGTTGATTGACAGCGGAAAACCTATGCCTGAATATTTCAAAAACCATCCAATTTATTATGCAGGTCCAGCAAAAACGCCTGATGGAATGCCTTCTGGAAGTTTTGGTCCTACTACCGCGGGAAGAATGGATGTGTATGTTGATGAATTCCAAAGTTTAGGCGGAAGCATGATTATGCTTGCCAAAGGAAATCGCAGCAAAGAAGTAACTGATGCTTGTGCAAAATATGGCGGTTTTTACCTTGGATCTATCGGTGGACCGGCGGCTATCTTAGCAAAAGAGAACATCAAATCAGTGGAAATTGTTGATTTTGAAGAGCTCGGAATGGAAGCAGTAAGAAAAATTGAGATCGAAAATTTCCCAGCATTCATTATTTCTGATGATAAAGGAAACGATTTCTTTTCATCGATTGCACATTAATTATATTTAAAAACAGCATTTCAACACAAAAATCAGTAGAAATCTTTTGCCTGAAAACAAAAAATATCCTACTTTTGCCTAAAATCTATTACAACAATGATGTTATCAGCATTTTATCCTTTCTACCAATTCCTTTGGACAGTATATTTCGTATGTATGTTCCTTGTTGGATTTTGGTGTATTTTCATGTTCTTCGGATATGTAATCCCTATTTGGTTAACTTCCGGTTTAATGGAATATTTCGGTAAAACCAAACCTTTCGATCCTGAAGACATCAGAAGAAAAACCCTTACGGAGCAAGAAGGCGTAGAATTGGCTTACAGCAATCCGAAAGGACACGGCCCATTTTTGCACAGCCACGACAGCCACGGTCATCACTAGTTGATGTCATTGCTTTCCCACATTAATCCCGGGAAAAGCAATCACAAAGCAAAACAATATATACCGAATCAGTTTCTATTTTTAGGAACTGATTTTTTGTTGACCAATTTGCGCTTTTGATCCGCTTCTTTTCTTTTGCGCTTTTTTCCTATCTTTGCACCCACAAATTTCTACAAATGTCAAAGTCTCTTATCCCAAAACTCGAAGCCATAAAACAACGCTACAACGAAGTTGCAGACCTTATCATTCAGCCCGATGTTATTTCAGATCAAAAAAAATATTCTTCATTAAATAAAGAATACAGCGATCTGGGAAAAATCGTTGCGGTTTTCGATCAATATAAACAAGCTTTGAATACCATTGAAGAATCCGATGAAATCATCGCAGATGGTTCTGATAAAGAATTTGTGGAAATGGCAAAAATTGAGAAAAACGAAGCCATCGAGAAAATTCCCGGTTTAGAAGACGAATTGAAAGTTCTTTTGATCCCGAAAGATCCGGCCGACGACAAAAACGTAATCGTAGAACTTCGCGCAGGAACTGGTGGAGACGAAGCTGCGATTTTTGTTGAAGATGTGTACCGCTGCTATTCCATGTATTTTAAAACAAAAGGTTGGAAACACGAAATCACCGATGCCAACGAAGCCTCCAAAGGCTACAAAGAATTGATCATGAAGGTAGAAGGAGAAGGCGTTTACGGAATTATGAAATTCGAATCTGGCGTTCACCGTGTGCAGCGTGTTCCTGAAACCGAATCTCAAGGAAGGGTTCACACTTCCGCGATCACCGTTGCAGTTTTACCGGAAGCGGAAGAAGTAGATTTCGAACTGAATCCTGCCGATATTGAAATGCAAACTTCGCGTTCCGGAGGTGCAGGTGGACAAAACGTAAACAAGGTAGAAACCAAAGTTCAACTCACGCACAAACCTTCTGGTTTGGTGGTGGTTTGCCAGCAAGCGCGTTCTCAGTTGGCTAACCGCGAGTTGGCGATGGAAATGCTTAGAACAAAATTATACGATATTGAGCTTCAAAAAGTTCAGGGAGATATTGCCGCACAAAGAAAAACCATGGTTTCAACCGGTGACCGATCGGCGAAAATCAAAACCTATAATTATCCGCAAGGAAGGGTGACCGATCACCGCGTGAACAAATCAATTTATAATTTGGATGCCTACATGAACGGCGATATCCAGGAAATGATCGACGCTGTAATCATGGCGGAAAATGCCGAAAAAATGAAAGGCGAAGAAGATAATTATTAATCCTAAACTTAAAAAAATACAAAACTCTCATCAAAAAATGGGAGTTTTTTTTATTTCAAAAAAATATTTTGAATTGTAAATAGCTTTTTGATAGATGCAAAAAAGAAACTTCTTTTCAAAAGAATTTCCCATCCTGAAATTTTCGTGAAAATGCGTAACTTTACTTTTTACAAAGCCAATAATAATGCGCCAAAAAATACAAACCCAAAACCCAGATTTTTCAGTTGATTCCAAAGATCAACTTCCTTATTTTTTCGAAAAAGATGGTTTGGAAATGAAATCTTCTTACACCGAAGCCGACTCAAAATCTTTAACCGAAAAGAAATATTCGGCGGGAATTGCTCCGTATTTGCGCGGACCATACTCTACGATGTATGTGCAAAAACCGTGGACGATTCGACAATATGCTGGATTTTCTACTGCGGAAGAATCCAATGCTTTTTACAGAAGAAATCTTGCGGCAGGGCAAAAAGGTTTGTCGGTTGCATTCGATTTGGCGACGCACAGAGGTTATGATTCCGACCATCCAAGAGTGGTAGGTGACGTCGGAAAAGCCGGTGTAGCCATCGATTCCGTGGAAGACATGAAGATTTTATTTAATGAAATTCCATTGGATGAAATTTCCGTTTCGATGACAATGAATGGCGCTGTGTTGCCGGTTTTGGCGTTTTATATAGTTGCTGCAGAAGAACAAGGCGTTTCTCAGGATCAACTTTCCGGAACCATTCAGAATGATATTTTGAAAGAGTTTATGGTGAGAAATACCTACATTTATCCGCCTACTCCATCGATGAAAATCATCGCTGATATTTTTGAATATACTTCTAAAAACATCCCGAAATTTAATTCCATTTCAATTTCCGGTTATCACATGCAAGAAGCCGGTGCAACGCCGGTTTTGGAAATGGCTTATACTTTGGCCGACGGTTTAGAATACGTAAGAACAGGAATTAAAGCAGGCATGAAAATCGACGATTTCGCACCGAGATTATCGTTTTTCTGGGCAATCGGGATGAATCATTTCATGGAAATTGCCAAAATGCGCGCGGCTCGTTTTATTTGGGCGAATTTATTAACTCAATTCAATCCTAAAAACCAAAAATCTTTAGCTTTAAGAACCCATTCCCAAACTTCAGGTTGGAGTTTAACCGAGCAAGAACCTTTCAATAATATCACCAGAACCGCGATTGAAGCGCTTTCTGCAGCTTTGGGCGGAACTCAATCTTTACACACCAACGCGCTCGACGAAGCGATTGCTTTACCGACAGATTATTCCGCGAAAATTGCCAGAAATACGCAAATTATTCTGCAACAAGAAAGCGGAATTTGCGATGTGGTAGATCCGATGGGTGGTAGCCATTTGGTGGAAAGTTTGACTCAGCAAATGATTGATGAAGCGATGAAATACATCGATGAAGTGGAAAAAGAAGGCGGAATGACCAAAGCCATCGAAGCCGGAATTCCAAAAATGAGAATCGAGGAAGCCGCCGCGAAAAAGCAAGCAAAAATTGACAGTGGCGAGGAATTTATCATCGGGGTTAATTCTTTTAAATCCAATTTAAAACAAATGGAATTGGAGATTTTAGATATTGATAATTCCGAAGTTCGCAGAAAACAAATCGAAAGACTCAATCAAATAAAATCGGAAAGAAATACCGAAAAAGTGGCTGAAATTATTGAAAAAATAAAAGAATCTGCGAAAACCGGAGTCGGAAACCTGTTGGAAATCTGCATCGAAGCTGCTCGAAGAAGAGTAACTTTGGGCGAAATGAGCGATGCGATGGAAGAAAGTTTCGGGCGCTACAAAGCCAATATCAGAACCATACAAGGAGTTTATGCGATGAATGCAGGTAAAAACGAATACTTCGAAAAAGCAGTTGCTTTGACACAAAAATTTGAAGATCAGGAAGGTCGCCGACCAAGAATTATGGTGGCAAAAATGGGCCAAGACGGCCATGATCGTGGTGCAAAAGTAGTAGCAACCGCCTTTGCCGATATGGGATTTGATGTGGACGTTGCTCCTCTTTTCCAAACTCCGGCGGAAGTTGCGAAACAGGCGGTGGAAAACGACATTCACATTTTGGGCGTTTCTTCGCTTGCGGCCGGTCACAAAACTTTGGTTCCTCAAGTGGTGGAAGAATTGAAAAAACTCGGTGCAGACGACATTACCATCGTTGTTGGTGGTGTAATTCCGCAGCAGGATTACGATTTCCTTTTCCAAAACGGAGCCGATCATATTTTCGGACCCGGAACCAATTTACCGAAATCAGCGTGTGAAATTTTGGAGAAAATGTTGGGTTAAAGTGAATTAATTAAATTCTCCACTTCCAATTTTTGTTCGGCGTATTTGGTTTGTAATTCGGAACCTTCGCTCATTCTTTTGTAGTATTCAAGGGCTTTTCCTCCGAAGAATTTCTTGTGAAAATCCGAAACTTCGGGAACTTGCGGGAAAACTTTGTGAAAAAGCATTTCGTAATACGCTTGAAATTCTCTTTCATTTTTATCTTCCACGATATTTTCGGGAGCTTTTTGGCGAACGTGCAACATTTCGTGAGCCAACATATTCACGACTAAATTGAGATCAAAATCGAAAAGGTTTTTGGGAATCATCACCATTTGTCGACCTCCGATTTCCCCTTCTGCGGTGAGAAGCATTCTGTCGGGTTCCAATTCCGGTCGAAAACCAAATCCTGCGAAATTCTCATGTTCCAGACCAAAAGTACTGATGATAAATTCTGCTGCGTCGATGATTTGATCGTGGTTTTTATAGGCTTCGAGGTGATCGTTGATGTTCTCTAAATTCATTGTTCGAGGTTTTGTTTTGATGACGAATGTGCGGCCGCGAAAGTAGCGGTTACCCCACAAGGAGGCGGCGGAACGAAGTGGAGCCGCCGATTGAGGAGTAGTAGCGGATAGCGCGAATTGTCCGCCCAAAAGTAATAAAAAAAACGTGCCTAAGCACGTTTTCTGTTTTCTAAAATTCTAATTCTACTTCGAGTTTTTCGGCGAGTAATTTAGAAATTTTCACTTTTAGCGGTTCGATATCGATGTTTTCCATCGCATCGTTTGCGAAAGCGTAGAGCAATAACGCTTGCGCTTCTTTCTTGGAAATTCCGCGGGCACGAAGGTAGAAAAGTGCATCTTCATTGAGTTGACCAACAGTACAGCCGTGCGAACATTTCACATCATCGGCGAAAATTTCGAGTTGGGGTTTGGTGTCGATTGATGCGCCTTCGCTAAGCAAAACGTTGTTATTTTGTTGATAAGCATTGGTTTTTTGCGCAATTTTATCTACGAAAACTTTCCCGTTGAAAACGCCGTGTGATTTGTCTTTGTAAATTCCTTTGTAGTTCTGGTAACTCTCGCAATTCGGAGTTTTATGGTGAACTGCGGTGTGATGATCGACGGTTTGTTCGCCTCCGATAATCGTGATTCCGTTCATAAACGAGTTGATATTTTCGCCATTATGAATGAAACTTAGGTTGTTTCTCACGAGTTTTCCGCCGAAAGTAAAGGTGTTTACGGAGGTTAAACTATCGCGTTCTTGTTTGGCGAAAGTGTGATCCACGAGGTAAGAAGTATCGCTGTCATTTTGTACTTTATGCCAATCTGCTTTTGCGTTTTGGTAAGTGAAAATTTCGGTTACAGAATTCGTAAATACAAAATTTTCGTCAAAATTATGATGACTTTCGATGATTTCCACTTTGGAACCAGCTTCTGCGATGAGCAAATTTCGGGTGTTGTAAAAAGTGTTTTCTTCCTGATTTTGAGAGATATAAAAAACATGAATCGGTTTTTCAATCACCATGTTTTTCGGAACTTTCAAGAAAAAACCTTGTTTGCAATACGCTTCATTTAAATTGGTGAAAGCCAAATCTTTTGCTGCAATCGTGTTGAAATAATTATCGAAAACCTCTTTGTGTTTTTCGTCATTCAAAGCAAAATTGAAGGAAAGAAATTCTACATTTTCAATAGAAATTTTGGAATATTCTTTGTGCAATTGCCCATTAATAAAGACAATCCAGTCGAAGTTTTCTTCACCTAAATGAAGCTGATCGATCTGCTCTTTGGTAATGGTGTGCGCTTCTTTTGGGAAAAGGTTATAGTTTTTCTCCGAAATTTCGCGCAAATTAGTGTATTTGTATTCCTCGTCTTTTTTGGTTGGAATTCCTAGTTCGAAGAATTTATTCAGCGCTGATTTGCGCTGATCATCGAGGAAACGGTGTTTCAGGGTTTCTAAAAAAGCCGTGTGGTTATTTTGTATATTTTCTAATAAAGCCATTTTGTACTTGTTTTAAACGCAAAGGCGTTGAAAAAAATCGAAATAATTTAGTTTAAAAGCCAGTCGTAGCCTTTTTCTTCGAGTTCGAGTGCTAAGTTTTTGTCACCGGTCTTAATGATTTTTCCGTCTGCCAAAACATGCACAAAATCGGGCTGAATATAATCTAAAAGTCTTTGGTAGTGTGTGATAAGCAAAACTGCGTTGCCTTCATTTCTGAAAGAATTTACTCCATCCGCAACAATTCTGAGTGCGTCGATATCCAAACCAGAATCGGTTTCATCAAGAATTGCCAATTTCGGGTTGAGCATCATCATTTGGAAGATTTCGTTTCTTTTTTTCTCACCTCCGGAGAAACCTTCGTTCAAAGATCTTGAAAGGAAATCTCTTTTAATACCCAATTTTTCGGAGTTTTCACGGATTAAAGCCAACATTTCTTTTGCAGGCATTTCTTCCAAACCGTTTGCTTTTCTGGTTTCATTTAACGCCGCTTTGATGAAGTTGGTTACCGAAACTCCTGGAATTTCTACCGGATATTGGAAAGAAAGGAAAATTCCTTTGTGAGCGCGTTCTTCAGGCGCATCTTCACTAATGTTTTCACCTTCGAAAAGGATTTCTCCTTCGGTTACTTCGTAATCTTCTTTTCCGGCAATTACCGAGGAAAGTGTAGATTTTCCGGCTCCGTTGGGTCCCATAATCGCGTGAACTTCGCCCGGATTGATTTGTAAATTGATTCCTTTTAAAATTTCTACACCGTCTTCAATTTTCGCGTGTAAATTATTGATATTTAGCATAATGTTTTTTTTCTTGAATGTTGTTTAATGAAAATAATGACTTTGATTAAACTGTTTTTATCCAACTGATCCTTCGAGGGAAATTTCCAGCAATTTCTGAGCTTCAATGGCAAATTCCATCGGTAATTTATTCAGAACTTCTTTTCCGAAACCATTCACAATCAATGCTATGGCTTTTTCGGTACTGATTCCTCTTTGGTTGCAATAGAAAATTTGATCTTCCCCGATTTTGGAAGTTGTAGCTTCATGTTCCAATTGCGCGGTAGGATCTTTGATTTCGATGTAAGGGAAAGTGTGTGCTCCACATTCATTTCCCATCAATAGCGAATCACATTGTGAGAAATTTCTTGCTCCTTTCGCAGAAGGCATTACTTTCACCAATCCTCGGTAAGAATTATTCGATTTTCCAGCAGAAATTCCTTTAGAAATAATGGTAGATTTGGTGTTTTTACCAATATGAATCATTTTAGTTCCTGTATCGGCGTACTGATGATTATTGGTCACTGCGATTGAATAAAACTCTCCAATCGAATTGTCGCCTTTCAAAATGCATGAAGGATATTTCCAAGTAACTGCGGAACCAGTTTCCACTTGAGTCCAAGAGATTTTTGCATTTTTCTCACAAATTCCTCTTTTTGTTACAAAATTGAAAACGCCACCTTTTCCTTCTTCATTTCCCGGATACCAGTTTTGAACGGTTGAATATTTAATTTCCGCATCATCCAAAGCAATCAATTCCACAACAGCAGCGTGCAATTGGTTTTCGTCTCTTGACGGCGCGGTACAACCTTCCAAATAAGATACATAACTGCCTTCGTCGGCGATCAAAAGTGTTCTTTCAAATTGTCCGCTTCCGGATTGGTTGATTCGGAAATAGGTTGAAAGCTCCATCGGACATTTCACTCCTTTTGGGATGTAGCAAAAACTACCATCGGAAAATACCGCAGAATTGAGTGCTGCATAGAAATTATCGCCTCTTGGAACCACTTTTCCGATGTATTTTTTCACTAAATCTGGATGATTTTGGATGGCTTCGGAAATTGCACAGAAGATAATTCCTTTCTCCATCAAAGTATCTTGGAAAGTAGTTTTCACCGAAACGGAATCCATCACGATATCTACAGCAACACCGGAAAGTCTTTTCTGCTCTTCGATGTTGATTCCTAACTTTTCAAAAGTTTTCAAAAGCTCCGGATCCACTTCATCTAAACTCGCCAATTCCGGTTTTTTCTTAGGCGCTGCGTAATATTTAATTGCCTGAAAATCAGGTTTTTCATATTTTACATTTGCCCAATTTGGCTCGTTCATTTTCTGCCAGATTCGGAAAGCTTCGAGTCTCCACTCGGTCATCCATTCAGGTTCATTTTTCTTGGCTGAAATCATTTTCACGATTTCTTCGTTCAGACCGGTAGGAAAATCTTCATACTCGATATCTGTTTCGAAACCGAATTCGTATTTTTGGTTTTCAAGATCGACTCTTAAATCGTCTTCAGTATATTTTGACATAATTTTTATAAACTAAAAGATTCCCCACAACCACAAGTTCTACTCGCGTTGGGATTGTTAAAAACAAAGCCTTTTCCGTTCAATCCACCGGAATATTCCAAAGTGGTTCCGGCTAAATAAAGAATCGATTTTTTATCTATAATTATTTTAATTCCGTTGTCTTCGAAAATTTGATCGGCATCTGATCTCTCGTTATCGAATTTCAAAACGTACTCTAAACCTGAGCATCCACCGCTTTTCACGCCGACTCTTATGAAATCTTCAAAAGGCTTAAAACCATCTTCAGTCATCAACTGGATGGCTTTTTCTTTCGCATGATCGCTTACTTTTATCATTGTTTTTATTTAGACTGATTTTAGATTGCAAAATTACTAATAATATAATGAAAATCAAATTTGTGACGGTATATTTGTCTATGCATTAAATAGACGAAATTGTTTAACTTTTTCGGCTTTAATGCATCAAAAAATCATTAAAAATTACATATGAAAAAAATCACCATCATTGCGCTCGCTTTTATTTCCCAAATTGCTTTTGCGCAAACCACCCGCTTCATTTATCAATTAACAATGAAACAGGATTCTACGGATCAAAATAACATCAAAACAGAAATGGCCTATTTGGACGCCACGCCGGAAAAATCGGTATTTTATGGTGAGAAACGACTTCAGCGCGATTCCCTTATTGCCAAAATGAGAGAAACGCGAGGTGGCTCTTTTGATAGATCTCAAATGCAAAACCTGCGTTCTGATATTGATTTTACGATAGAAAAAGATTTCAAAACCGGTACGAAAACCTACAGTTCCAGAATTGGACGCGACCAATATTCCTACGATGAAGATCGCCCGATGGATTGGAAAATTCTTTCTGAAACCGCAAAAATAGGAGATTACAAAACCCAAAAAGCTGAAACGCAATTTGCAGGAAGAACTTGGTACGCTTGGTTTGCAACCGATATTCCTATTCAAGATGGACCGTATAAATTCGCAGGTTTGCCAGGCCTCATTGTAAAAATTGAAGATGCTAAAGGGGATTATTCCTTCGACCTGAAAGAAACGAAAAAAATTTCTTCACCAACCGTGTTCGAGCAACGAGGCAACATCATCAAGGTTAAAAGAACCGTTTTCAATCAGCAGTTAGAGAAATTCCAAAAAGACCCCACTTCTTTCTCACCTCCATCGCCACCAATGTCGATGAGCGGAAATTCCGGCGGAATGCGTGTGCAAACAAATCCTACACAACGAAAAGAATTCGAACAACGGATGAAAGATGAACTAAAAACCAAAAACAATCCTATCGAATTGAAATAATAAAAAAGCCGGTTAGCAATTTCTAACCGGCTTTTTTTAACTAATTTCTTCAGCTTTTAACCATTTTGATTCGGATAAATATTGCTGATCAGGATAATAAATAAACAAACAATTTTCGCCTTTTATCGTATTGATAATCGGTTCTGCTAAAGCTCTTGGAACCGCCGGACAACCCCAACTTCTTCCGATTCTCTTTTGAGATTTTATGAAATCTTCACTCACATAATCTGCTCCGTGCATTACAATTGCCCGTTGCAAAGCAGCGTCATTGTAACCCTGATCCATTCCCAAAAGCTTCAGCGAATAACCGTTACTACCGTTATAAGTGGTTTCAGTTACATAAAAACCAATGCTGCTTTGGTACGAACTTTCTTTATTTGAGAAAGTAGTTGCGAATTCCTCGCCCGTATTTTTGCCGTGAGCAACTAATGAATTAAAAAGAACTTTTTTATTTTCAAGATCAATGACCCATAATCTCTTTTGTGTGGAAGATAATGAGAAATCGCAAATGGTGATCAGATGGGAGTTTTTCGGTAATTTACCAGCTTTTTTTAGTTGATTAAATCCTAAAAAAGCTTTGGAAAAAACTTCAGGGTTAAGACGATTAATCCCCTCAAAACTTAGAGAAGAAAAAACATCTTCTGCAGTTGATTTTACAGTAACCGTATTTGTTTTGAGTATTGTATTTGTAGATAAGGAGCTGAAATTACTAGTAGTTTTCGAATCTAAGGAAGTATCTTTTTTGTAGAATGAAGTTGCCACAATGAAAATGAAAAGTAATGCTAAAAAAAATCTATTCATGAATTATATTATGTTAAGTTGAAATAGGTTGGCAAAACTACAAATAATTAATTATCAACTCATTGAACAAAATATTTTTAACTATTTTTTAAGAAACTTTAACTCAAATATCTAGTTTTATTTTAAATTATTTATCTTTGCAAAAGCATGGCGAAATCGTTTAAAATATTTTTAATGATATTGGGATTGGCAGTTTTTATACTTCCAAATCAAATGACTTTTGCCCAATCTGTTGAAAAATGCTGCAAATTGAATTCTGTAAAGGAAAATTGCTGCAAAAACGAAGAAAAAAAACCTTGTCACCAAGAAACTCCTTCGAAAAAATCTGAACAGAAAAATTGCGGAAACGATTGTGCAAGTTGTCATACTTGCTCCGTAAGCATCGTATTTCACTCCATTTCTCCGGAGGTTTTCGCGAATTCTTCAAAAAAATTATTCCATAAAAAAATGAATTTCAAATACGAAATTTCATTTTTTTCATCCAGTTTTCATAACATTTGGCAACCGCCCAAAATAGCTTAATTTATTGATTGACAGCCAACAGTACGTTCTTTTGGCTCAACTTTTATTAAATTAAATTATTTAAAGAAATGAAAACTTTTCTAAAAAGCCTCGTGGCTTTTTCACTCCTATTCTCCAATATTTTATTGGCACAAACCATTACCAAAGCAACTTTCAAGGTGAAAGGCAATTGTGGAATGTGCAAAGAACGCATCGAAACTACCGCTATAAAAACTGGAGCTAACTCTGCTCTCTGGTCCGCGGAAACCCAACAACTCACAGTGGAATACGACGTTGCCAAAACGAATCCAGACGAATTGCTAAAAAAAATAGCGGAAGTTGGTCACGACAATGAGAAATTCACTGCGTCGAACGAAGTTTATAACGCTTTGCCCAGTTGTTGTCATTATGAAAGAGAACCATCTTTCTTGAAATCTGCTGAAAATACAACCAAAACAAAAGCTGAAAATCAGTTTTTTGTAAGAGGAAATTGCAGTTCTTGCAAAGCCAGAATTGAAAAAGCTGCAAAAACCGCCGGTGCAAACTCCGCAGATTGGAATGCTGAAACACAAATTGTAACCTTAGATTTTGATCCCGCGAAAATCTCTGCAGATGCAATTTTAAAAATGATTGCCAATGTGGGCCATGACAATGAAAAATACAAAGCTTCTGATAATGTCTACAAAAATCTTCCCGATTGCTGTCTTTACGATAGAAGTCTTCCTTTTGGCGAAAAAAGCGACCTAGTTCATCATGATGAATCGGCGGCCCCAAAAAAAGATTTTACCCAACACGCAGATCATGTCGATAAAAATATTGATGAAATAAAACTCATCAAACTCGGTGAAGCGACCACTTTGAACAAAAAAGAAACCGGGCTGACCTTCAACATCAGCTCCAAAGAATTGTTGAAAGCAGCTTGTTGTAATCTCTCTGAAAGTTTCGAAACCAACGCAACTGTTGATGTAGCATTCAGCAATGCAGTAACCGGAACTAAACAACTGAAAATGTTAGGCTTAGATCAAAAATATACTTCTTTAACCAAAGAACTTCTTCCCTCAATTCGCGGTTTGGCATCACCTTACGGAATGAATTTGATTCCAGGTCGTTGGATCGGCGGGATTCAACTGACAAAAGGCGGAAGCACCGTAACCAACGGATACGAAAGCATCACGGGTCAAATTAATACTGAACTTTTAAAATTCAATGAAAAACCCGAAACTGCTTTGAATTTTTTTGGTGATTTAAATGGAAGGTTTGAAACCAATATCACTTCCACCAGCGCAATTTCTGAACATTGGAACCAATCGATTTTGCTTCACGGAAACGCAACTTTAGCCAAAATGGACACCAATGATGACGGATTTCTCGATCAACCGACCGGAAACCAAATAAATGCATCTTATTTATTGAATTATAATGATTTAGAACACTCCGGATTGGGTACACATTTTGGAATTAGTTTTGTAAAAGATGAACGATTTGGCGGACAAAAAGATTTCGATAAAAACATTTCACAAGCTCAACAAAGCCTTTACGGAGTTGGAATTGATATTTCTAAATTCGATATTTGGAATAAAACCGGCTACGTTTTTAAGGGAAAACCTTATCAAAGTATCGGCTGGATGAACCAGTTTACTTATCATCAACAAGACAGTTTTTTTGGAAACAGAAATTATTTGGGTAAAGAAAAAACCTTTTATTCTAATTTGATTTTTGAAAGCATCATCGGAAATACCAACCATAAATACAAAGCCGGAGCGAGTTTTTTGTATGATGATTTTGATGAAGATTATTTAACCCAAAACTACAAAAGAACCGAAACTGTTCCCGGATTGTTCTTTGAATATACTTTGACTGGCTTGAAATATACTTTAGTTGCAGGCGCAAGAACTGATTTTCATAATTTAGCCGGAACGCAGTTTACTCCACGACTCAACTTTAAATATGATGTGACTCCGAAAACTATTTTGAGACTTTCTGCAGGAAAAGGGTTCAGAACTGCTAATATTTTTGCGGAAAATCAACAATATTTTGCATCAAACCGACAGATTGAAATTATTGGAAATGGCGGAAAAATATATGATTTAAAACCTGAAATCGCATGGAATTATGGAGCAAGTCTTCAGCAGGAATTCAAAATTTTCAACAGAAAAGCGACTTTGGTAGCTGATTTCTTCCGAACCGATTTCCAAGATCAGGTTTTGGCAGATTTGGATATTTCACCAAATAAAATTGTTTTTTATAACCTTGACGGAAAATCTTTTGCCAATAGTTTTCAAACGCAGCTCGATTTTGTTCCTGCAAAAAATTTGGAATTGCGACTTGCTTACAAATATTATGACGTTCAGGCAGATTTCGCAGGCGGAAAAAGAGCAATTCCGTTTATGGCGAAAAACAGAGGCTTTCTCAATGTTGCTTATTCCACCGACAAAAACTCAAAAGGAGGTTTCTGGAATTTTGACACCACGTTACAACTTGTTGGAAAACAAAAACTTCCCAATCTAAATTCCAATCCAACTGAATTTAGACTTCCGGAATATTCCGATTCTTTCGCAACCTTGAATGCTCAGATTTCCAGAAACTTTAATAAAAATATTCGCGTATATTTGGGAGGAGAAAACCTGACAAGTTACACCCAAAACCAGCCAATCATCGATGCTAAAAACCCATTTGGAAATTATTTTGACGGCGGAATGGTGTACGCGCCAATTATGCCTGCAAATTTTTATATGGGGGTAGATTTCTCATTTAATTAAATAAAAACATTAGATATGAAAAAAATTCCGTTAATCATTTTCGCAGCTGCAGCGCTCACGGTTTCCTGCACAAAAAAAGCCAGCGAAAATAGCGCATCAACCACCCAAAAAGCTAATACTGAAACTCCTTCTCAGGAAAGCAACGCTGTCGCAAGTAATGATAAGCCTGCGCTGAACCCGGCACATGGGCAACCTTATCACCGTTGCGATATTGCGGTGGGAGCGCCAATTGACAGTCCGGCTCCGGTACAAAATGCGGCTCCGCAAGCAATTCCGCAAAGTGCACCAAATGCAGGATTTAACACCAATCCTATTTCACCATCAGCGGCTCCATCAGTTTCTTCGAGAGCAGCGATCGGTCCGAAACCGGCATTGAATCCACCTCATGGTGAACCTCATCACCGATGCGATTTGCAGGTTGGAGCACCTTTAACTTAATAAAGTTTTTTACTTAAAATATAAATTGCGGAATTTTAGTTCCGCAATTTTTTTATTTCTTTTCTGAATCTCCTACAAATTCCAGCGAAACTGAATTCATGCAATATCGCATCCCAGTCGGCGCCGGACCATCATTGAAAACATGTCCGAGATGAGAATCGCAACGTTTGCAAACTACCTCAATTCTTTCCATTCCGTGGGAAGAATCTCTGTTGTAAGCCACGCCTTCTTTATCGGCTTCAAAAAAACTCGGCCATCCACAAGTGGAAGAAAACTTGGAATCTGACCGGAAAAGATGGTTGCCACAAACCGCGCAATAGTATTCTCCAAGTTCATCAAACTGGTTGTATTTTCCTGTAAAAGGTCTTTCAGTATTAGCTTCTCTGGCGATGGCATAAAGATCCGGCGAAAGAATTTTTTTCCATTCTTCGTTACTAACGCTCAATTTGGAACGGTCTGTTCTTGAGTAATATGGGTTATTTTTTGTAGTGGAATTTTCCATAGCTTGTACTTTTTCGGGTTTATTAACCTGAGAACACATTTGCAGGGAAATGCTTATCAGAATTATTAGGATTGTTTTCATCTTTTAAAAACAGATTTTTAAGATAAATCGTATTTAGAATGAATTTTGCACTTCAAAAGTAGTAAATTTGAACCTAATGAACGACGCAGAAAAAAAAATACAGCTCAGAAAATACAAATTATTTGCAACCGGACTTTTCGTTTTAATGGTTGTGATCTTCGTTGTGACAACCATTTTAGAGAAAAGACATCCTGCACATTGGATTGGCTACATCCGAGCTTTTTCCGAAGCGGCGATGGTCGGTGCTTTGGCAGATTGGTTTGCAGTGACGGCACTTTTCAATTATCCTTTAGGCTTGAAAATTCCGCACACAAATCTTATTGAAAACAGCAAAGACCGAATCGGTGATAATCTTGGGAATTTCGTGGTTTCTAATTTTCTTTCGCCTTCTAATATTCGTCCATACATTCAAAAACTGAAAATCTCTCATTTTGTGGGCGAGTGGCTTTCCAAAGAACGAAACCAACAGAATTTGGTGAAAGAAATGTCGAATATTGTTTTGGATATTTTAAATAAATTGGATAATTCTGCGGTGGTGAAATTTATCGGAAATAAGGCTAAAGAAATGTCGGATGATTTGGAAATCAACCAAATTTTAGGCAGTGGAATTGAATATGTTCTCGATAAAAACGATCATCAAAGGATGATTACCAGCCTTTCAAAACAAATCAAAGATTACGTTCTTCAGCATCAGGAAATCGTAAAAAACCGTGTAAAAAAGGAAAGTTTCTTCCTGATTCCGAAATTTGTGGACGATACGATTGCCGAAAAAATCACCACCGGACTTTCCTCGTTTTTTGAGGAAGTGGAAAAAGATCAGCATCATTCTCTGCGAAACGAAATTACCCAAAAATTGTACGCATTTTCCCATGAAATTCAAACTGAAGAAAAATGGGCAGAGGAATTTCGCGGCATTAAAAATGACTTTTTAAAAGAGGAAAAAATCAACCAATATTCGAAAGACATTTGGGAATCCATCAAAAAATCTTTGTCGAAAGAACTGGAAGATGAAGATTCGGCGCTGAAAAAATATTTGCAAAAAAACCTGACAGAACTTGCCGAAAATTTAAAATCCGACGAAAAACTTCAGTATAAAATTGACCATTGGGTTCGGGTAACCGCTTACAAATATATCCTTCGAAACACCCATCAATTTGGAGATTTAATCAGTTCAACCGTGGGAAATTGGCAAGGAAAAGAGCTCAGCAAAAAACTGGAACTCGAAGTGGGAAAAGATTTGCAGTTCATCCGCGTGAACGGAACTTTGGTAGGCGGTTTGGTCGGATTAATAATCTATACGATTTCAAATTTTTTCATTTGATTTTTTAATTTTTTTCCAAAAGCTTCTTATTAATATCACGAATCAATTCAGGGCCTTCGTAGATAAATCCGGTGTAAAGTTGTATTAAACTTGCGCCGGCTTCCAGTTTTTCGAGTGCTTCTTCTGCAGAATGAATTCCGCCCACACCGATGATTGGGAAAGCCTTTCCGCTTTTTTCAGAGAGAAATCGGATGACTTCCGTAGACCTTTTCGTCAAAGGCTTTCCTGAAAGCCCGCCGGTTTCAGTTCTATTTTCTGAAATAAGATTTTCTCTAGAAAGCGTTGTGTTGGTAGCAATTACACCTGCAATTTTGGTTTCTTTTACAATATCAATAATATCTAAAAGCTGATCGTTGTTCAAATCCGGAGCAATTTTCAGTAAAATAGGTTTTGGTTTTTCTTTTTGGGCATTGAGTTGCTGCAAAGTTCCGAGCAATTTTGTTAAAGGCTCTTTATCCTGAAGCTCCCGAAGATTCGGCGTGTTGGGCGAACTCACATTGACCACGAAATAATCGACAACAGGAAATAATTTTTGAAAACAAATGATATAATCGTTAACTGCTTCTTCGTTGGGCGTGATTTTATTTTTTCCAATATTTCCGCCAATCAATACTTTTTTATTTGTTTTTAATCTTTCCACTGCGGCATCTACTCCACCGTTATTAAAACCCATTCGGTTGATGATTGCCGAATCTTCTTTTAATCTGAACAATCTTTTTTTCGGGTTTCCGTCTTGCGGTTTAGGAGTTAAAGTTCCGATTTCTACAAAGCCAAAACCGAGATCCGAAAGTTCACTAAACATTTTCGCATCTTTATCAAAACCAGCAGCCAAACCAACGGGATTTTTAAATTTTAACCCGAAGACTTCACGTTCTAAACGCGGATCTTCAATAGGTTTTGGCATAAATATTTTAGCAAGAAAAGGGAAATTTTTTAATAATGAAAAAGTAAAATAATGAACTTCTTCAGGATCGAATTTGAAAAGAATCGGGCGGATAAAGGATTTGTACATGGAAGAAAAGTTTAGCAAATTTAATGATTTACAACTAAACTTTCTAATGAAATCTGCCGGTAACTAGCCCTGATCGCAGCGGCATCCTTTTGCGACACGAAGTGGAGCAAAAGATATAGCGGAGAGCAGGTTCCCGGCTCCTTAAAATTAGAATAAAATTCCCTATTTTTGCACAAATTCAACTAAAATGGCTAAACAAGAAGATATTTTCAAAAAACTGATTTCTCATGCGAAAGAATATGGTTTTATTTTTCCTTCAAGTGAGATCTACGACGGACTTTCAGCGATTTATGATTACGGACAAAACGGTGCGGAACTGAAAAACAACATCAAACAATATTGGTGGAAAGCGATGGTTCAGCTGAATGAAAATATTGTAGGAATTGATTCTGCGATTTTCATGCATCCAACAATTTGGAAAGCTTCAGGCCATGTCGATGCTTTTAATGATCCTTTGATCGATAATAAAGATTCTAAAAAACGTTTCAGAGCCGATGTTTTATTGGAAGATTACTGCGCAAAACTCGAAGAAAAAGCTCAGAAAGAAATCGATAAAGCGGCAAAAAGATTTGGTGATGCTTTCGATAAAAACGAATTTGAAACCACCAATCCAAGAGTTTTAGAATATCGCGAAAAACAGAAAACCATTCTTTCGAGAATGGCAAAATCTCTGGAAAACAATGATTTAGCAGACGTAAAAGCATTAATCGAAGAACTCGAAATTGCTGATCCAGATACCGGTTCGAAAAACTGGACCGACGTGCGTCAATTCAATTTGATGTTCGGAACAAAACTAGGTGCAGCTTCCGAAAATGCAACCGATCTTTATCTTCGTCCGGAAACTGCTCAAGGAATTTTCGTCAACTTTTTGAATGTTCAGAAAACTTCTCGTCACAAATTACCTTTCGGGATTGCACAAATCGGAAAAGCCTTTAGAAATGAGATTGTTGCGAGACAATTTATCTTCAGAATGCGCGAATTCGAACAGATGGAAATGCAATTTTTCGTTCCACCTGGAACAGAACTTAGTTTTTATGAAGAATGGAAACAAAAACGTCTGAACTGGCATTTGGCCTTAGGTTTAGGTGCTGAAAATTATAAATTCCACGACCACGAAAAACTGGCTCATTACGCCAACGCAGCTGCAGATATTGAGTTTAAATTCCCATTCGGTTTCAAAGAATTGGAAGGAATTCACTCCAGAACGGATTTTGATTTGAGTGCACACGAGAAATTCTCAGGAAGAAAATTACAATATTTCGATCCGGAAAGAAACGAAAATTACGTTCCGTATGTGGTGGAAACTTCGGTTGGATTGGATCGTCTTTTCCTTGCGATTTTCTCCAATTCATTGAAAGATGAAGTATTGGAAGACGGCTCCGAAAGAACGGTTCTTACGCTTCCGCCAGCTTTAGCACCAGTAAAAGCTGCAATTCTTCCTTTGATGAAAAAAGACGGACTTGGCGAATATGGTGAAAAAATCTTCAACGATTTGAAATACGATTTCAACGTGATTTATGAAGACAAAGACAGCATCGGAAAACGTTATCGTCGTCAAGATGCGATTGGTACGCCTTTCTGTATCACGGTTGACCACGATTCTTTAACAGACAACACCGTAACTTTGCGTGACCGCGACACAATGAAACAAGAACGTGTTCCGGTAGCCGATTTGCGAAGAATTATCGATGAGAAAACAAATTTCAGAAATCTGCTTTCTAAGATTTAATTTCTAAAAAATACTTTCTAAAAAGTTTCGGAGAAATCCGGAGCTTTTTTTTATATTTAATCATTACAAAATGAATCAAATGATCAAGAAAATCCTTCAACCTATTCTTATCGCTATCGCATTGATTATTGCTTTAACGTACGCTTTTGGATACGATTATTTATTCAAAGGAATTCGGGAAACTTATTTTCGTGGAGTTACCGGTTCGACAATCGATGATGGGGAATATTTCAACAATCATCCTATTGCAATAGGAAAACCTATTCCATGGGAAATGGATTCTCTATACAACAAACAAGCTTTGCCTAAAAGTTTAGTTCAAGACTTAAAAACTACCAATTCTGCTTCTTTTTTGATCATTAAAAACGGAAAATTGTTGCACGAAGAATATTGGAACGGCTATACTAAAAACGCTGAAACCAATTCTTTTTCGATGGCAAAAGCGGTCACCGTATTGCTTTTGGGAAAAGCAATTGAAGAAAAAAAGATTACAAACCTCAACCAACGTTATTCCGATTTTTTTGAAAATTATAAAAATGTAGAGTTTGGAAATAAGCTCACCATCGGAGATTTAGCAAGAATGGAAGCCGGCCTAAACTGGAATGAAAACTATAAAAATCCTTTTCTGCAAAATGCAAAAGCGTATTATGGGAAATCTCTGGAAGAAGCGGTTTTACTTCGTGGTTTTAAAGAAAATCCGGGAACAAAATTCGAATATCAAAGTGGTGCAACACAACTTCTTGGTTTTGCTTTAAGAAAATCCATGAACAAAACCGTCGCCGAATACACCTCAGAAAAACTCTGGAAACCTCTTGGAATGGAACAAAACGCAAATTGGAGCACCGATGATTTCGGGATGGAAAAAACATTTTGCTGCATCCATTCCAATGCTCGCGATTTTGCAAAACTCGGACAATTATTTCTGAATGAAGGAAAAGTTGGAAATCAACAAATCATCAGTTCGCAGTTTTTAAATGAAATGAAAACTCCGACCAAACTTTCCAAGGAAGCTTACGGAATGGGACTTTGGATCAATAATGATGCTGCCGTAAAACATTACTATTTTTGGGGATTACATGGACAATACATCATCATCGTTCCTGAAAAAAATATCGTTATCGTAAGAACCGGAATGTACGAAGACCAACCCGTTGACGAAAAAGGGAGACCAAAACAAGTTGTATTTTTAGTGAATGAAGTTGCAAAAATGATGAAGTGATTTAGGAATCGTCAAAAATAAAATCCTTAAATTTGAACCATTCTAAATAAAACAAATGCTCGATTTACAACATATTCGCAACCAGTTTCCTATTCTCAATCAGCAAGTTAACGGAAAACCTTTGGTTTATTTCGACAATGCTGCAACTTCGCAGAAACCGTTATCGGTAATGAATTCTTGGGAAAAATATTACAGCGAGATCAATGCGAATGTTCACCGTGGAATCCACACCTTGAGTCAGTTAGCGACTGAAGAAATGGAACTTTCTAGGAGAAAAATCCAGAAATTCATCAATGCAAAAAACGATTTTGAAGTCATTTTCACCAAAGGAACTACGGAAGGAATCAACCTTATCGCCTATTCTTTGACGAATTTGATTAAAGAAAACGACGAAATCATCATTTCTTATTTAGAACATCACTCGAATATCGTTCCTTGGCAAATGCTTTGCGAAAGAACTGGCGCAAAACTGAAGGTAATTCCAATCGATGAAAACGGAATTTTACAACTCGATTTTTTAGATAAAAATTTAAGCGAAAAAACCAAAATAGTCTCTGTTAATCAGGTTTCCAACGCATTAGGAATTGTAAATCCAATTGATGAAATCATTGCAAAAACCCGTGCGAATTCCAATGCGATGATCGTAATTGATGGAGCACAATCTGCACCACATTTCAAAATCGATGTTCAGAAAATAGACTGCGACTTTTTCGTTTTTTCAGGCCACAAAATGTACGCACCAATGGCAACCGGAATTTTGTACGGAAAAGAAGAAATTCTGAGAAAAATTCAGCCTTTCCACGGCGGTGGTGAGATGATAGCAACTTGTACTTTCGAAAAAACAACTTATGCCGATTTGCCTTTCAAATTTGAAGCCGGAACTCCGAATGTAGGCGGAAATATCGCTTTGGGAGCCGCGGTTGATTTCATCGAAAACATTAGTCATGAGCATTTACAAAATCACGAAAATGCTTTGTTGGATTACGCGCAAAAACAATTGCTTCAAATTGAAGGTTTAAAAATCTACGGTGAAAATGCCCACCGAACCGGCGTTGTTTCTTTCAATCTAGAAGGAATTGGCATTTCTTCGGATGTTGGAATGATTCTGGACAAGTTGGGAATCGCTGTGAGAACCGGCCATCATTGTACGCAACCGATTATGAATTTCTTCAATATCGCAGGAACTGTTCGAGCTAGTTTTGCGGTCTACAACACGTTTGAAGAGATTGACATTCTTTTTGAAGGAGTAAAAAAAGCGCAAAAAATGTTGGGTTAAATCTTAGTTTTCCAAGATTTGTTTTGCCGCTTCTTTTGTTTTTACTTTTTCAATGACGCGAACGCATATTCCGTTTTCATCGAAAATAAAAGTGGTACGAACAATTCCCATGAATTCTCTACCCATGAATTTTTTGAGCTGCCAAACTCCGAATTTTTCGATAACCTCTTTTGTTTCATCTGCCAAAAGTGGATATTGAAATCCAAATTTTTCATGGAATTTTTTCTGAGTTTTCACCGGATCAGCCGAAACTCCTAATAATTGAAAGCCTTCTTTTTTAAGTTTCGAAAAATGATCATTTAAATTACAAGCTTCAGCGGTGCAACCCGGCGTATTTGCCTTTGGATAAAAGAAAACGATGAGTTTTTTTCCTAAAAATTGCTGTGAATTTACAGATTCTCCATCTTGATTTACACTTACAAATTCAGGTAATTGATCACCTACTTTCAACATAATGTTTAATTTTGCTCAAATTTAAAGCTAAAATGACAAAAAAACAAAGAGCCGAAACCGTAATGCGAGAATTGGAGAAACTATATCCGGAAGTTCCAATTCCTCTAGATCACAGCGATCCATACACGCTCTTGGTTGCAGTGGCTCTTTCCGCGCAAACTACCGATAAAAAGGTGAACCAAATTACTCCGAAATTGTTCGAAGTTGCCGGAAATCCTTTTAAAATGAAGGAACTAGAGGTTGACGAGATTAAATATTTAATTAAAGAAATCGGACTTGCAAATACAAAGGCCAAAAACCTAAAAAGAATGGCCGAACTCTTAGTAGAAAGACACAACGGCGAGGTTCCGCAAACATTCGAAGAGTTGGAAGCGCTTCCTGGAGTTGGGCACAAAACAGCTTCCGTGGTGATGATTCAGGCTTTTGGAGAACCTGCTTTTCCGGTCGATACGCACATTCACCGATTGATGGTTCAATGGCAATTAACCTCAGGAAAAAACGTTGTAGAAACGGAAAAAGATGCAAAAAAACTCTTCCCGAAAGAAAGTTGGAACAAGCTTCATCTTCAAATTATTTTCTACGGCAGAGAATATTCGCCAGCGAGAGGCAATAAAGAAAAAGATTTCTTGACGAGAATGCTTTTTGAAAAGTAAATTCTGTTTTATTTCAAAAGCACTTCAACCTTATTCACCAACTCGTCAATCTCAAAAGGTTTAGTGAGAAAGTCATCTACCTCAATAGATTTGCTGATTTTAGCAGCATCGGGATGAGCCGACATCATCATTATTTTGATATGTTGAGTTTTAGGATTTTCTTTAATTTTTTTAGTTAAAGTTTGTCCATCAAAACCCGACATCAATAAATCGGTGATGATAAGTTTTGGATGATTTTTCTCGATAATTTTTTTAAAATCCATAGGATTAGTACAAGACACCGCATCGAAACCTTCAGCAATTAAAATGCTTTCGAGCAATGTACAAATCTCCTTGTTATCATCCACCACCAAAATTTCCATATTCTTATTCGCGTTTTTTTTGTTGAATATCAAAATAATTTCTGATATTGAAAAAGCAAAATTAATTATTTTTTTTAATGTCATTTATTAAATAATGAGATTTTTTAAGCAAATTTGATATTCATAAATTATAATTTTTATATAAAATCCAAAACACAATCAATTAAATTAATTTCTGACAAACAAACGAAAAATCCACTGAGGATTTCAGCGGATTTAGTTTAATTATTTACGTAATTAATTATTGTTTTTTTGCCCAGTTTTCCATTTTTCGATCTAAAACAGCAAGTGGAAGACAACCTTGATTTAAAATTTCATCATGAAATTTGGCTAAACTGAATTTTGCGCCTAATTCTTTCTGATATTTATCTCGAAGTTCACGAATACGAAGCGCTCCAATTTTATAACCTAAAGCTTGTCCCGGCAATGCCATATAACGCTCAATTTCTGCAGTGGCAGAAGCTTCATCATAAGAAATATTGCTCAAAAAATACTTTATGGCTTCTTCCCGATTCATCGTTCCGGTGTGTAAACCGGTATCAACCACCAAACGTACTGCACGCAACATTTGATCGCTCAGATAACCCATTTTTTGATAAGGATCGGTGTACAAACCAAATTCAGGACCTAAAGTTTCACAATAATGCGCCCATCCTTCGCCGTAAGCTCCGAACCAGCCAAACCTCATAAATTTTGGTAAAGAAGTGTTCTCTTGCTGAAGCGAAACTTGATAATGATGACCAGGAATTGCCTCATGAAGGAAGAGAGATTCCATCCCAGAAGTCACGTTAAACTTCGAAGGATCAGGAAGCGGAATGTAGAAAATCCCTGGTTTTTTTCCATCGGGAGTTCCAGGAAAATATTCAGCACTCGCTGTTGCTTCACGGAATTTTTCAGTTTGTCGAATCTCGAATTTTGTTTTTGGAGTAACGCCGAACATGTTTTTCAATTTCGGAGTTATTTTTGCCAAAATTCCGTTGAAAGCACCAATTACCTCTTTATCAGTTTTATAAGGCATCGCTTTTGGATCCGCTTTTACAAAAGTGATAAATTCTTCCAATGTTCCGGTGAAACCAACTTGTTGCTTTACTTTTTCCATTTCTGCGCGAAGCATAGCCACTTGTTCCAATCCAATTTTATTGATTTCTTCAGGAGTTTTGCTCGTGGTGGTTTGGCTTTTCACATAAAAAGCATAAATTTCGTTTCCTTTCGGTAAGGCGTTAATTCCATCAGTAGTTCTGGCTTTCGGCAAATATTCTTTGGCTAAAAAATTTCCCATTTTAATATAAGCAGGAATGATTTTCTGAAGAACCAGGTTTTTATATTCCGCTGTGAATTTTTCTTTTTGAGCTTCAGAAAAGCTTTTCGGGAAGTTTTTCACAGGACCATAAAAAATATTTTTCTCAAAATCTGGGCTTATAATTTCTTCAGCAGACATTTGAGGAATCATTTTCACCACCAATTTCTTTGGCAAAACATAATTATTTTTCATCCCTTCACGGAAGTTTTCAATTGCCGCATCCATCCATTTGGGGAATTTTTCTGCTCTGCTCAACCAATCTTGATAATCTTTTTCAGTTTTAAAAGGTTGAAAACCACTACCACTTCCCAAAAGCGGAAACTGCAACGGAAGCCCGTCGAACTGGGTAAACGGAATGTATTCCGGATGATAAGCATAGTTCTCGATTTTATCTTTTAAGGTATAATCGAGTACGTCGTAAACGGTTTTGCCTTCATCGTTCAGGTTTTTATAATCCACTTTATTCAGTTGTTCTTGTACAGAATTGAAAAAAGAAATTTCGCCTGAAATAAAATCTTTATCAATGGTAATCGGCAATTGATCATTGTATCGGTAATCACCTTGTGAAGTAGCTTCCAGCGGATGAAGTTTCAGATATTGCTCGTAATAATTCGCGGCAATAGAATCCAAATCTGCCGGTGTAACTTTGGTAAGAGGCGAATCATTTTTTTTGCAGGAAACCAGAGAAACAATGATTCCCACTCCGCAAAGTGCTTTATAAAAGATATTCTTCATTATTGATGATTTATTTTGGAAACGCTAAATTAATAGTTTTAATATTATCGCTCCATTTTTATTGAAAAATCAATCGAAAAAATTTAAATCTTCTTTAAAACCAATCCAAAACGTACAGATGAAGAGCCAAAACCCGCTTTATTTCTAAAAAAAGAACAAAAAATTTTGCACTACGAATCAATTTTTTATCTTTGTTGAAGCAGATTCACAATCAATTAATTAACATATTTTTTCTTACCGAAATGAAAGGGATTTTAAAAATCTATCACCCTGAAGAAACCCTTAAATACCACATCAAAAGTACTTACTCTAAGGCGGTTTACAGCAATCAAAAGCATTTTCTGGAAGTTGAAATCATCACCGACGATTCTTTGGATCACGTAGATGACGACTCGTTACAGTATCGTTTTCCGCAACTTTCGATGAATGTTTATGAATTTCCGATTGAAGATGATCAAGTTGAAGGAAAGACTTTTGAGATTAACGATTCCGATGATGACACCTTTACCGAAGTCGATCTTTTCGATGATGAAGACGCTTTCCTTTACCAAAACGAACTGTCATTTGTCAACAACGAAAATGGAGATCTCGAACTGTTCTGGAAAGGAGAAATCACCGATTTTTATACCGGTTCCGATGAAACAATTCCTTTTAAACTGAAATGTAATTTCAGGCAAGATGAGATTGAAATAGACGAATAATTTCCGTTTTTCTTTCATTTTTTTTTTATTCCAAACAATCACTTCTAAATGAGAAAATAGAGATTGTTTTTGGAGGTTTTTATTATGTAAAAATGATTAGCAGTAAGGTTTTTCAACAATATTAACCTATTTTTATCGTTCAGTTTTTAATTATAAATTTATATTAAATGTTTTTACAAACAGCAGTTCAAGCCGTAACACCAGAAGCTCAGGAGCAAGTTTTCTCTTTCTGGAAAATAATGTTCCACGGAAACCTTTTCGCCAATATTGTAATGTGCACCGTACTTGCATTGGGTGTTTTCTCGCTTTACATCTTTCTCGAACGGCTTTTTTATATCAATCGAATGTTGAAGATTAACGACACCAATTTAATGAATAACATTGGTGATTTGCTAAACCAAGGCCGTGTAGATGCTGCGATAGATTATTGTGAAAGACAAAACACTCCCGAAGCCAGAATTCTTGAAAAAGGAATTACGCGAATCGGAAGACCAATTTCCGATATCGTAAGCGCGATGGAAAGTCAGGCACAAATAGAAGTTTCTAAATTGGAAAAAAACCTGAATCTTTTGGCTTCCGTACCAAGTTTAGCACCGATGTTAGGACTTTTAGGAACGGTAATCGGTTTAATCATGGCGTTTTTCAGCATGTCGAATGCTGAAGGTGCTTTCTCTCCGAAAACGCTTTCAGAAGGAATTTATACTGCTCTCGGACAGACCGCAATGGGTTTGGCTGTGGCGATTCCTTCCAACTTTTTCTACAACTTACTCCTAACGAGAATTGATAAATTTGTGCTAAAAGTTCAACATCTTTCAACCGACTTTTTAGATATCATCAACAAACCATCATAAATCATGAAACTTAAACGCAGAAATAAAGCAAACCCCGAGTTCAGCCTTGCTGCAATGGTGGATGTGATTTTGTTGCTCCTCATCTTTTTTATGGTGACTTCCGCAGCGGCCAACCAAAGCGCGATCGACGTTGAACTTCCGAAAGGCGAGCTTGAAAATCCGAGCATCCCGAATGAAGTTACAGTAAGCATAAAAGAAGATGGCTCTTATTTTGTAGATGATGTTGCTGTAAAAAAAGAAGCTTTGGAATCGGTAATTGTTGCAAAACTTAAGAATATTAAAAATCCATCCTTTACCATTAGAGCAGATAAAAATTCGTTTCATAAAGATGTAGTTTTCGCGATGGAAATTGCCGAAAAGCATAAATACAGCATCGCAATTGCCACAACGAAAGAAGAATAAGCCAGAAAAATGAACCAATACAGCATCAATAAACAGGAAGAAAACAAAGACAAGATCAAAAGCGGCATCATCACTGCAATTATCTGGTCCGCTCTCCTGCTGTTTGTTTCTCTTTATAAATTTACCACCAAGATTCCCGAAAAAAATGAGGTCGTAACCAGTATGCTCATCAATTTCGGTGATAACAGAAACGGCAACGGAATCGAAGAACCTGCTGAACAAGACGGAAGTTTAGCATCCACCAGCAATCCAAATACGATAGAAACTCCAGCTGAATCTAAAGCTGAAACGAAAATTACAGAACCTTCTAACGCGGTGGAAGTCACTAAAAAAGAGTCTGCTAAAGACAAAGTAATTACCGGAACAAGTTCTAAAAATACAGTGAAAACTTCTGAAAAATCAGAAAAAAACACGAAGTCTTCCGCAACTACTCCATCAAAATCTTCAACAAAAACATCAAGCTCAAAATCGACAACCGCCAATTCCAAAACCGGATCGGGCGATGGAAAAGGAACAGCTGCAATTGGAAATTTAATTAAAGGACGTGGTACAAAAGCCGGTTCTCAAGGCACAGGAACAGGCATTGGAAACCAAGGCGACCCTTTGGGTGGCGACGGAAACGGCGATAGCAAAATCGGGATCGACAGAAAGTTAGTCGGCTACATCCCCGGAACCATGGGACGTGGCGGCGCACAACCTACCCACAATTGCACAGCCAGCGGAAGCATTACAATTTCTTACACCGTAGATAAAGCCGGAAACGTAATTTCTGCTAGAAGATCTGGTGGGATTTCCGATCCTTGCGTTGCATCAACATCGGTTTCTTGGGTGAAAAAATACGTGAAAGCCGAAAAAGCTTCCACCTCATCCACAGGAACGTATAAAATCACTTTCTAAAATTTTGTTTGAATTTCATTAAAACTTAATGAAAATAATTTCCCAAAACCAAAAACTTTTGTGAATTTTGTGAAATGACAAATCACGAATATCAGGAAGCGGTAGAATGGCTTTTTGTACAAGCTCCGAACTACCAAATTGATGGTAAAAAGGCCTATAAACCAGGGCTTCAAAACATCACCAAGCTATGTAGTTTCTTCGGAAATCCACAAGAAAAAATCAAAACGATTCACATCGGCGGAACCAACGGAAAAGGTTCTACCAGCAATATGCTCGCTTCCGTTTTGCAGGAGTCTGGCTATAAAATTGGTTTATACAATTCTCCGCATCTGATCGATTTCACTGAAAGAATCAAAGTGAACGGGAAAAACTGTGATAAAGAATTTGTCTATCATTTTATCCAAAAACTCAAAAATCTTCCTTCGGATATTCGACCTTCTTTTTTTGAATTTACCACCATTATGGCTTTCGAATATTTTGCGCAGCAGAAGGTAGATTTCGCCATCATCGAAGTTGGTTTAGGCGGTAGATTAGATTCTACCAACATCATTAATCCTCTGGTTTCGGCCATCACCAATGTTGCTTTGGACCATCAAAATATTCTAGGAAACTCGGTTGAAGAAATCGCCACCGAAAAAGCAGGAATCATCAAAAAAAATACGCCGGTAATTTCCGGTGATGAAAATAATGCAGTAAAAGCGATTATTAGAAAAAAAGCCAAAGAAGAGAACGCTGAATTCATAGATGCTACAACGATTAATTCAGATCTTGAATCTGATTTAAAGGGAAATTATCAAAAGAAAAACATCAAAGTGGTTTTGGCTTTAATTCATGAATTACAAACCCTCGGAGTTCAAATTTCTGAGAAAAACATCGAATCCGGACTTTTAAATGTTCAAAAAAACACCAATTTTTTGGGAAGATGGTATGAATTTTCAAAAAACCCATTGACGATTTGCGATACAGGTCACAATCAGGCGGGTTTGGAAGAGGTTTTTGCGCAGCTCAATGCATTGCAAGAACATAAACATATTATTCTCGGATTTGTAAATGATAAAAAAATCGATGAAGTTCTGAAGATTTTACCTCAAAATTCCACCTATTATTTTGCCAAACCTTACGTCAATCGCGGCAGACACCCGAAAGATTATGAAGATTTACTAAAAAATTCGAAAATTTTTTATAAAATTTTTGATGATGTAAATTCCGCATATCTTTCTGCAAAACAGAATATTAAAAACAGAGAAATGATTTTTATCGGCGGAAGTAACTTCGTAGTGGGAGAATTTTTAGAAAAAAATTTGCAGAAATAAAAAAACGTTGTATATTTGCAACACCAAAAACAAGGGTTCTTAGCTCAGTTGGTTCAGAGCATCTGGTTTACACCCAGAGGGTCGGGGGTTCGAATCCCTCAGGACCCACACTTGTAAAAAGCTTCACAGAAATGTGAGGCTTTTTTTGTGTGTAATTATTCCCGTTTCAAAAGGGTTTATAGAGGTTTCTACTTTTTATTACAATTTCTGTTGTATTTCATTATTCTGCCAATTGTATGCCTCTTTAGGTGTAGAAAAAGGTGTGCAACTCTTCAAAAAGGTGTGCATTCTAAATCCCCTGTTTATCACATTCCTAACATTTAAAATTATGAACATTAATAAAATCAGCATTCTATTTTTAATTGCTAAAAGTAGAATAAATTCTAATGGAAAATGTTCTGTTAGATGTAGAATAACCTATGAACAAAAAAGGCAAGAATTTGCCACAGGACTTTTCGTAGCTCCTG
Organism: Kaistella montana; assembly: GCF_024436175.1. GTDB lineage: Bacteria > Bacteroidota > Bacteroidia > Flavobacteriales > Weeksellaceae > Kaistella > Kaistella montana. The sequence goes on from NZ_JANFQP010000002.1 coordinate 425,087, forward strand.
ATAATTGGAATGCTGCTAAACAAAAAGCATTTCCACCCAATACAGACAACACGCAAATCAATACCCAACTAAGCCTGATTAAACAAGAAATTAATCAGGCTTTTTTATTTCTTCAATTTCAGGAAAAGAATTTTGATGTGGAGGATATTTACAGGCAATACAAAGGTGAAAATATCAAGGATGAAAAATCAATATTAGAAATATTTAATCTTCATATTTCCAAGCAGGAAAGACTCATTGGAATATCAACGACTAAAGTATCTGTAAGGAAATTTTACCAAACCAAGGCTCATGTGAAAAATTACATCTTTTGGAAATTCAGAAAGCTGGACTACCTTTTGAAAGATATGAAAATGTCTTTTATTACAGAGTTCGAATATTACCTAAAAGCAGAAAAGAAGTTTGAACAGAATACCATCCACAAGACCTTGCAAAGGTTCAGACAGATGGTAAAACTTGCTGTAGGGCTTGATTTCTTGGACAAAGATCCTTTTCTGCTCCATAAAAATAAAAAACCTAAAAAACAGGTGGTTTTCTTAACCCTTGAAGAACTGAAAAGTATTGAAGAGCATAATTTTGCTTCTACCAGATTACAGCAAGTAGCAGACATGTTTATATTTTGCTGCTATACAGGATTAGCATTCACGGAGATGACAAATCTTGAGCAGAAGCATATCATAACGGGATTTGATAGAAATAAATGGATAAGCATGTTTAGGCAAAAGACTAATAGGAAGTATGAAATCCCCTTGCTGAAGAAGGCTGAAATTATTTTGCAGAAATATTCCGGACAGGTAAAACTGCTGCCAAAGATTTCTAACCAACGGTTTAATGCCTACTTAAAAGAAATCGCTGAAATAGTAGAAATTCAGAAGAACCTTACTCATCACATTGCAAGAAAGACCTTTGCTTCTACCATCTTACTTTATAATGATGTACCAATGGAAATAGTATCTGAACTTTTAGGGCATTCTGAGATTACTTTAACCTCTAATAGTTATGCAAAAGTGGTAAAAAAGAAAGTGAGTGAGCAGATGGAAAGATTGCAGAAGAAACTTTAGACTCATTCTACTAACATAATGGTATTGTGATTTGTATTTTTAACATAATGGCTACTTCAACAGAGAAATAGCCATTATAATTTTTCAGATTTTTATCCTACTAAAGACCACGGTTCATATTTAAGAGTAGGTTTTTCACCGATTTCCTCCAAGAGAACAGTATTTAAAATTTCATGTACATAAGCTTCGTCACCTTTAGTAGTAACAATGGAGTCATGAAGTGTAAAAATTGGCAAATCAGGTCTCTCTTCTGAAATGATCCGACACGCTTTTTGTAGCACTAATTTGGATTCTACGGTTTGTAATAAACACGCCAACGTATTGTGTTTATTTTTTTTAAGTAATGAGAAAACCTTATACACATCTGGAAAATGCTTTTGAAACAATACGACGGCTTGGTTGTATCCAATAGCATTATTTCGACTGAAAATGGCTGAAAAAACGACTTCCTTCGCCATACCTCTTGTCACTTCGGTTTCGTTGTAATGTGGATCTTTTTCAAGAATTTTGGCAAATTGTTCATAAAATTTACCGCTCACAACTAAGGATTTATAAAGCCGGGCATTTTCACTGTTGTTGCATTTTTGTATAGCATAAATCAAATCTTCCCTCAATTTTTTGTGGTTCACTGCTTCTGAAGTATAATGTGGATTTAATCGCATAAGTTCCTCCTTCAATTGCATTCTTTCAAAAGTTGCATAATTTAACAAACTTATTGCGAGATATGGTTGAGAATTTGTTACATCTACAGCCACCAACTCCATTCCATCATATTTGATGAAAGGTCTCAGGCTACTGATTACTTGGGTTAAAACAGTATGTAATCTGCCTGCAACCTGGTCAACATTTGGAAGAAACTGTAGTGAATGTATTTTCTTCAGTACCAAAATCCTACGGTTGTATTTCTGCATAGGCGTAGCCGGATTTTTCTCCTTTTTCTTTCTTTTTTTACTCTTGGGAATGTCAGCCGGAGGTGATTGAAACAATGATTTTTTCAACCATTCTGATTCTTCTCTCTGTCGAAGAGTTACAAGGTGGGCTTTAGCCTCAGAATAATCAACAGTTAATTTTCCATTAAACCATTTAGTCAGGTGCTCAACCTGTTGCAATCTATCATACATTTCAATAGAAGTCACGGTAGCATCTTCCTTTGTTACCTTAGTAACATCTTTAAAATTTAAGATATTCTTTATCAGGCAATAATACGTGATTTTTGTAGTAGTTATTTCAGTTTCATATTTCTTTGTATATGCAAAACCTCTTGATAATACTCCTGGAACATAATGCCTGTTTTCAACAAGCACACCGTTTGCAATCAGATAATCAAGATAATCGCGATACTTGCGGTTTGTTCTTTGTAAAAGAGGGCTGTAAAAAGATACAAAATGGTCATCTCTCTCACCATTTACTGTCGGCAGGTAGGTTATTAAATGAACAAGATAGATAAAATGATCTGGGTGATACTTAAACTGCGGTGGATTTTCCTCTAAAAGTTTCTCAATGTTAAGGTTTGACGGAATATACATCGTCAAAGACTTAGGAATTTGTTGTTCCATAATTTTAAATGTTGTTGATTAGGGAACAAAGGTCATTCAGAAGGGTCTTTACCTATATTTACCGTAGCTTTACTATGGCTTTACCTGGCTTTACTTTATAATTTCATCTATAATTTCATCAATTAATTCTTGGTCTTTAGGGAAGCCGGTAAAGCTACTTATTGATTGCTTTAAATTTTTTATCCCATTGTTATTACTATCTTTAAATATGTAAGTTATGCGAGATGCTAAACTTCTGGGTTCAAACTTTTCAATTAATTCTAAATCTTGGAGTTGAGTAATAAAATAAATCAATAGGCTTTTTAGAGGCTCATTCAGATTTGTGGTTTTAACCCATTTAATTCCTTCTAAGACTTCCTTTCCTTGAAAAGCATTCTCAAATTCCTGACGACTACAGTTAATAATTGCAGGAGGCGCTGTTAAGAGTTCAAATAGTTGGGATAATTGCTCAGAGGTTGCTATCCATTTAAAAGAGAGATGAGATAAGCCAGAGGATGCTGTTGGAGGTAAAAAATTAATTTCGTCAATATATTTTACAATCCTGTTCAGAGATTCTTCTACGAAAGGAAAATTCTTGTAAAAGTTCTTTGCAGCTACCTGTAAAATTTCCGCCTTCTTTTTTCTGGTTTGCAAGTAGTTGGTTTTGTCATCAGACGTCGTAGTTGGATCCTGCCAATGAGAAGCAATTTCTGCTCTTATTCTTTTTGCATTTTGAGTACAAAGAGTTTGCAAATAGTTTGAATAACCAAAAGCGCTATCCCAATCCTGAAGTTCACCAGTCTCTGAATTATGCATTTCAGGAGTATTAAACTTTAGAAAATATTCCGAATATGGTTGTTTGAGCTCATCACTTCTATCATGGGTCAACAGCCAATCAAAAAATTCAAAAGAGGTTTTATCGGTGATCATAGCATTCAGAAAAAAAATGAAACAATTAACAATTTTACTTAAAGTTTTCAAATATAACTTATTAACCCTAAAATTTTAAAAATGGAATTAAAAAAAAGTTCGCGCAAGCAATTAAAACTGCGCATTGGCATTAGCGGAGCAAGCGGATTTGGAAAAACCAAGTCCGCTTTACTTTTAGCACATGGAATTACAGAAGATTGGAGCAAGATTGCCGTCATAGATTCTGAGCAGTCCTCCAGCAGTTGTTACAGTGATCTCGGCGAGTTTAATGTTCTCGAATTAAATGCACCATATTCACCGGAAAGATTTATACAGGCAATAGAACTGTGTGAAAAGTCTGGAATGGAAGTTTGCATAATTGATTCAATATCAATGGAGTGGTCCGGAACAGGTGGATGCCTTGAGATTCATGAAAAATTAGGAGGTAGATTTCAGGACTGGGCAGTTGTGACACCAAGACACCAGGCTTTTATAGATAAGATTTTGAACGCCACCTGCCACATCATTACCACAGCAAGGCGGAAAACAGATTACTCTTTAGATGTGGGGAGCAATGGCAAAACCAAAGTAGTAAAGCATGGAATGAAGGAAATTACCCGCGAGGGCTATGAATATGAACTGACAGTGAATTTTGAACTCATTAATGATAACCATCTCTGTAAAGTAAGTAAAGACCGCACTGGACTCTGGATGAATCGCCCTGAGTTTATAATTACACAAGAAACCGGCAAAGAATTGATGCACTGGGCTAATTCAGGAATCCCAACGCCTAAAAACACATTATCTTCAGAAGATTTAGAAATAGAAGAACTTTCCGCCAAAATTTCTCAAGCAGATAGCATAGCTATATTACTTGCCCTCTATAAACAGTATCCCGAACATCAGGAAGACTTAAAGTCTAAGTATGAAGAACAGAAGAGAAAATTATTAAACAAACCTAACCCAAATACCTTTTCAAAAAATGGACACCATGTATAGAGCCACACCGGAGGAAGCTTTTGAAATCAAACCAGTCAATTCTGCTAACATAATGGAGATTACTGAGAGAAATAGAAATATTAAAATTAATAATACAGAAAACGTAGAGATTATAGAAAGTGAAATTTCCCCTAAAAAACCATTTATAGAAGCTAATACAATTGAAGTTGATTTACAGCATCTTAGTAATGATTGCACCATTCCGGTATTTTCGAAAGACAATGAATTAACCATTGCTCATCAGCAGTTTATAGAGACAGTAATGCATTGTGTTAACCGTGTTTTTCCTCATGAGGTTATCTCACCGCCAGACATCAGAGTTAGCCATCAGATTAAAGGCAGAACTCCTGATGCTTTACACCTTAATGTAAAAGAATTACAGGAACATCACAAAACCATATATTATGAAAGGATGATGTTTGCAGGTAATATTACTTCTATAAAGGATACTATTAGCGGTAATGAACTCACCTTAAGTTTTGGTGGTGTCAGAAGTTATAATTTGGAAAACCTTTACAGCAAAAAGACTATGGAGCGCTTTAAGTTTTTTATAGGATTCCAAAATAAGGTTTGTTCCAATATGTGTGTTTGGTCAGATGGTTTTATTTCCGATTTAAGGGTTTCCTCAGTTTTAGAAATGGAGAAGCGTATTACCCAAACGATGCAGGAATACAACGCTGAACTTCACTTAATGGAAATGAAAGAGCTCACTTATGATTCTTTATCAGAACACCAGTTTGCTCAGTTGACAGGCAAATGCCGTCTTTATCAGCATCTGCCAAAGCAGGAAAAAGCCAAAATTCCTGAACTCTTGTTTAATGACAGCCATATAAATCTAATGGCTAAAGGGTATTATGAAGACGAGAATTTCAGCAGGAATGAAGAAGGACGGATTAATTTATGGGATGTTTACAACCTCTTTACACAGGCTAATAAATCATCCTATATTGATTCTTTCTTAGACAGAAATCTGAATGCCTTTGATTTTACCAAAGGACTTCAGAAAACTCTCAATGGTAATTCAGATTATCATTGGTTTTTGAGTTAACCAGACAGTCCCCTTATTGGGGACTGTTATTTTTTTTTAGTATTCTAATTTGTAATTAGCTAGTGAAAGTGGTTTTGAGATCTTCACCCCGCTTTTGCAAAACCTATGTTATCTGCAGGTTTTTATTTTTCGGCTATATGTTTTTGTGAAATATTAGGTTCTGCAAAAGTGATTTTTTCAGTAATTTCAAGTTCAGTCAATTTTTTAAAAATCGGAGAATAGTTTTGTTCATAAAGTATTTCCATTACAAAATAATTATTTCCAGTTCCTTCAGTTTCGCATCCTAATTTTTTAAATTCATTTCTCAAGTTTTCGACGTTTAGATTTTTGTCAAGTACAATAATTTGAATTGTTGAATTTCCCGAATGTTCGACAACATTTCTGTAAGTAATTCTTTCTTCGTCATTGTCGAATTCTGCAAATACAACATCATCTGAAGAAAATTCAGGACCATAAAATGGAATATTATCAATTTTGTAAAGTCCTTTTTCAACATCAATAATTTTCGTCCAAAGTGTTTCTACGACAATTTCGTCAAGAACGTTGCTAAAATATCGGACTAAAATTTTTTCGGAATTTTCGCTCACTTTTTAAATTTTCGATTTTGCGCAATTTTGGATAAACTTGCAGATAACGTTTTGCGGCTTTGCGATGGTGCGGATTAATATGACAAATCTTTCTATTATGAACTACATTTCGGAATATCTAAAATCTTTAAACTTGCGAAAAACCCGCACTATTGCAAAACCGCTGTTACCAGAAGTGCCTTTTATACTTTGTTTTAAGGTTTTTTAATTCCAAACGTGAATAATCTCATAGTAATTTTTTAAATATAATCTTAAATCCTTTTCAGTTTACTTCCAATTTTTTTTAATAAGTTAACTCCTACAATTCCTCCAATAAATATCATAACCAATATGATTGCTAAATATGCAATTACTGCGAAGGTTGATTCCAAAGTTCCATCATTTGCAACTATTTTACCGTAACTAATAGATGATGCTACCACAAAAATTACCGCGCCAAAATCGAAGGCTAAAATATTTTGAATATTTAATTTATAATTTGGATTGAAAAGCAAAAATAAAATTCCGAATGCTGAAATTAAAACAGAAAAAACGATAAATCCAATTAAAGGTAAAAGCATTTCAAAGTATTATAATTAATGTTATTCTATCATTTTTTTTAACAACGTTTCATCTGGCATTGCTGGTAACGGAAAAAGTATTGGCGAAGTGCGGGCTTAATTTGAACGAAAGTTCAAGTTCAGACCAATCGTAGCCAATATTTTTTCAATGGAACTAAATTAATAAAAAATGTGGAATTGGAAAATATTGGCGGCTAAAAAAGTAGAGTAGTTCAATTTATCCTTAATCCCCGCATTTTGCCAATACACTGTTGTACGACGTTCTTTTATTTTTTGTTTTTTTTAAAAAGATAGATTATTCCGAAAATTAAGCCTGCAATTCCACCATAATAACTTCCAGAATGCATAAAATTAGCTTGAACATATTTTTGTGGATTTTGCGTTCCGAATTCCATCCAAATTCCTGAATTTTCCCAAGGAATTATCAATCCGATAATATATCCAATAATACTTCCGATTAGAGCGAAAAGAATATTTATTGAAATTGCCTTAAATATGTACTTAAAGTTATTTTCAGTATTTATAAATAGGAAAATTATAGCGTAAATAACACCTAATATAAATCCAACCCAATATGAGCCTAAAATTCCAACAACTGAGGCTTCAATTCTTCTATTATTTAAATTCCATTCAGTAGTTCCAAAATTTCCAAACAGAAAGTTCTCAAAAAATTCATTTGAGACAAAATATGAAAGTTGATTATGGATTGCACCAAAAACACTTGCAATTATTATTGAAAATATTACAATTATTAAAGCTTTCAAAATTGTTGCGGTAGTTTTCATAGAATGTCGTACAACACACAAATATACGCAATTGGCTATGAATGTTAAAATAATTTAACTAATTGATAATCTGGTTTTTATTTGCTTTCAAACATTTACAAACGTAGCGTATTTTGTATATTTTTCCTTTCGCTTTTACAATTGGTGACTTAATTGATGTATCGACAAGTATTGTTAATTTTTTTCATCAGTTACTTCGGTTGGGATATCGCCTTCGTAGTTTACAATTTGGTCGATAGTCATCCCGAAAAGTTTGGCGATTTTATCAACAGATTCTATAGAAAGTTACCTTTCTCCAATGCAGTATTTATTGAAAAAGGAAAATTCTACCAAATCGGATTCCAGTACTGAGTTTTCTCCTTTTCAACAAATCCTTCCAACACCAACACCAACACAATGAAATATTTTATACATTTACAAAAAGTGAGGGTTTAATTCTGTCCAACGTTCGGGGAGACTTACACTAATATCAAGCACCTGTTATTTACTGAGAAAAAGAAGACAATTGTTTAATCAACAAAAATTACTAAGTTTATAACCCAAATCCTCCTTAAGAAATTAATAATATTTGTCCGAGTTTGTTTGAAGACATACAGTAGGCTTAGATAAGGTAGAAGCTAAAAATGCTTTTGCAAAAATCACTAATGAAGCCAGCTTTAATTTAAAGCAAATGGAATTCATGAACCTACTTATAGACTACTTCTCTGTCAATGGTGTTATTGATCTTAAAATGCTGACTAAATCACCATTCTCTGATATACATTCAGGTGGTATTGTAGAACTCTTTGGAGCTGACACAACCCTTAAAATAAGAGATACAGTAATGGAAATTAATAATAACTGTATAACAGCCTAAATAAATTGGTTTTTGCTCTTCACATTGCCTATGTGTACTGATCTATTATATGGACCAACTTATGAAAAAAACTATTTTTATACTTATCCTTATTTCACTATTTTCCTGTAATTCAAAATCAGGAAACTGTAGTGATTTGCCTCCTAGTTTCAGCAGTTATAACGATGCTATAAGCTCTGTTGAATCTGTAGATTTTAAAATTGAGGATGAAGCCGACACTTCCAAAAGTTCCTGGATCAGGAGTGCTGATTTCTATAGTTGCGATGGAGAAAGTGGTTATCTTATAATTTCGACAGATGACCATGAATATATCCATGAAAATCTGCCGGTAAGTGTATGGGAAGACTTTAAAAATGCTGATTCCTTCGGTAAGTTTTATAATGCCAACATTAAGAATAATTATCAGATGATCTCTGAAAAATAATTTTTTCAAAAAAAATTTTCACAACCCTGTTTATTTTCGCGTAAACCCCCAAAACTATACCGCCCCCGCCAATGTTGGGAAGGCAAGCCCCTCCCCATTCTAGAAATAAAGTAATTCCTTTGCCAGCAGAAATTTTATTCACTGCCTAAAACACTAAAGACTGTCTATCACTATGTGGTTAGACTTTAATCATGCATCATTCTGTCTGCAAAATATCAGGAAAATTATAGAATATCATTATACTTTTAATCGTTTGGCAATCCTGTCACAGTTCCTGTGATTGATTTTAAAATTGTTGGAAACCCAAACGAAAAACCCTCACCAATTTTTGGAAATGAATAGTCATTTCTGTTTCAGTAAGAATCTTTAATCAAGTCCAGATCCAAGGTGATAGTTGTGATCTCGAATGTGAAGGCTTTAAACTGAAACCATTAACTAACTCTCAAAAACCAAAAATTATGGTAAGAATTATCAATTACAAAAGAAGAGAATCAGCAGACGGTGAATTCTTCGTATTAGAAGTATCAGGTGGAATAGAAATGGTAAAATCCAAAACTACAGGTATGTATTATGCCACCACCAAGAAGGCAACGGTCACCTCTACATTTGACGAGGAAACCTGTATTTCCCTCATAGGTATGGATATGCCGGGTAAAATCGAAAAGGTAGAATGTGAGCCTTACGAATATACCTTGCAGGAGACCGGAGAAATTCTTGTCCTCCACCACAGAAACACCTATGTTCCGGAAGAAACTGAGGCAGCGGTAGAAAGCAGAAGCCACGCATTTGCAGACTAATAAATATTAAGAGTATCCTGATTTCCTGCTTTCCAGTATAAGAGATGGCAGTGAAATTTGGATACTTTTTTATTTTTCCTGATATTATGCCAGAATCTCTAATCTCCTTAGATAAAATTATATTTAATCCTAATATTCCCAAATTCTCGATATTGTAATAAGGGATTTATCTATCTAATTTTATTGTTTAAGGTTATTCACTGTCCTGCTTAAATATCACATAATTTCCACCAAAACAGACTTGGTAATAAACCCCAAGATATAATTAATAGCCTTTTGAATTAATTTTCAAACTGAAAAAGTTCAGAGAGATTGACATTGAGATTTTTTGAGATGATGTAAAGCGTAAAGATATTTGGTGAAGTATTTCCGCTTTCAATCCTGGACATATTAGACTTTTCAAAATTACAGGCAGAAGCAAGGTCAACCTGAGACATATTCTTACTCTCACGGATCTGTCTTATACGCTTACCAACTGCAATCTGTAGTTCCTTTTTATCCACCTTTAAACCTAAAGTTTTCAAAAGTGGTCATTATTGATAATTATATGGTTATCAATATTGATAACTTTTATTATATTTGTAAGGGCAGTTTTAATAAATAACAGCTTTAATAAGCGTGGACTCTAGTAAAATAATCACTTTAAAAAAAAATAATATCATGAAAGAGAAACTATTCTCGAGCTTTTTTGCATTGTTTACAATCACTGTTTCAGCCCAAACAAACTTTGATTTAGGGTTCAACAAAGGATTTAGTGAGGGCTATTGTTATGGTAAACCAATTGGCTGCATAAGCCCTATGGTCCCTATTGCACCACTACCAACGGTTGGCGAAAGCTCTGCCTTGTATAAAGACGGATATAATCGCGGATTTGTATTGGGTAAAAGCAGGGCAGAAAAAACGAATGAAGGAACAGCTTCAAATGATCGACAACGATACCGTGCCGAAAAAGTGGAACATCTCCAAAAACCCATCTATCAACCTTCAAGCAGTTTGTTGGATCTTCAAATTGCAAATGCATTACAAATTAGGAATATGAAACCTCAAATAGTACAATTGATGGAAGATGGCAAACTCCAAGAAGCTTATAACCTTACCAACCACGGTTTAAGTAGAGCTCCTGAGGATGGTGAATTTATTGTGCTGAAAGGCCAAATTTTGAGAAAGGCAAAACAATATCAAGATGCATTGGTTTGGTTTCGAAAATGTGCAAGAATGAGGTGCATGGAAGGAATTAATTATGCAATAGATGCCACTATTAAAGAGATGAATGAAAATTCAACATCAAGCGAATAAGGAAATACCAATATTCTGCTAAGTGTTCGTATTTAAAAAATTGATAGTGCTGAAGCTCTAAAAAAAATACTAATTGCCATAAAGTTAATTCTATAGGAACGATGATTATCTATGTGCCGAATGGTATATATAATTTATACGATATTAAGATTACTCAAAATTTACACGTTAAAACCATCTACTTAAGATGGTTTTTTTATGCCCAAATTCAAATGAAAAATGAAATATACAGTTACCTAAAATTTAAAATAGGCGAAGAATCCTATGAAAGAGAATGGGAAATTATCCCCATTGCGCCTTATGTAATTTTGGAGAATAAACTCTCATTAGAGCCATACGAATACTTTGGGGAAATCAGCGAATTATTAGGAATCAAATCTTCTAAGATTATTCTTTATTACAACGCTGATATTCTCATGAGGGTGGAAGTCTATTACAGAGGAGATTTAACTAAAGTTTTAGTCAGTGAGCTTAATAATCTTAATATTATGCTTCCCACTAATCTTAATATCCTGATAAATTATGTACAAGACGGCGATTTAACCTTGCTACTGTACCAAAACAAAATCTTACTACAAAATTCAACCTAAGCCTTTTACTAATCGGCTTTCAAAATTAAAATCAACATGAATGTAATATCAGAAATAGAAGTTTCCTACAATCCTCAGAGAATAGTGGAGTATCAGATTTCAGACAGCAGTAAAACCTACGAATTAATGCTGTCGCAATGGAATTGGAAAGAGATAGAAATGCTTGAAGAGGTAAAGTTAATTTTCCTCAACAGAAATAATATCGTAATAGGAATTTACAACCTTGCTAAAGGCGGAATTTCTCAATGCACAGTAGATATAAGGATCATTTTAGCAGTTGCCCTGAAATCCTTATCAACCTCCATCATTTTAGTCCATAACCACCCAAGTGGAAATCTACAGCCAAGCCAAAGTGATAAAGAAATAACCAAAAATTTAAAAGAAGCTTGCAAGATGGTTCAAATTGCTTTAATAGATCATTTAATTATTACAAAGGAAAATTATTATAGTTTTGCAGATGAGGGACTTTTATAATTTTCTATTATTAAAGTAAATTTAAATTTTTTTATTTTCACTATACCATTATGTTAGCAGAATTGGAAAAGGCATACTTTTCGGCATACAAGTTTTAAAGTAAATTTAAATCGATTAAATAATGTATAGAGGCTCAGTTGGTTAGAGTTACAGGATTATATCCTGGAAGTCGGGGGTTCGAATCCCTCAGGACCCACACTTGTAAAAAGCTTCACAGAAATGTGAGGCTTTTTTTATTTCAAATACTTCTTTTTTACTAAATTCCATCATTTCAAATATTTTTACTAATTTTATTTTAAAACACGGATATGTTAGTAAAAGTTTACGGAAGTGCCATTCATGGGGTTTCTGCCCAGACGATTACCATCGAGGTCAATGTAGATACTTCGGGAGTCGGCTATCATTTGGTAGGTCTTCCTGATAATGCCATCAAAGAAAGTAGCTACCGGATTTCAGCTGCATTGAAAAATGTAGGATACAAAATTCCCGGTAAAAAAATCACCATCAACATGGCTCCTGCCGATTTACGAAAGGAAGGATCCGCCTACGACCTCAGTATTGCTTTGGGAATTCTAGCCGCTTCCGAGCAAATCGTTGCAGAAAACATTGGTGACTACATCATTATGGGTGAACTTTCTCTCGATGGTGGATTGCTTCCCATCAAAGGTGTTTTGCCCATTGCTATCAAAGCGCGTGAAGAAGGTTTCAAAGGAATTATTCTTCCTAAACAAAATATCCGTGAAGCCGCAATTGTAAACCAACTCGAGGTTTATGGAATCGAAAACATCAAAGAAGTTATCGATTTTTTTAATGCTGGAGTTCCATTAGAAAGAACCACCATCGATACCCGCAAAGAATTCCATGAAAAAATCAATTTCTTTTCTACAGATTTTTCAGAGGTAAAAGGCCAAGAAACCGCAAAAAGAGCCATGGAAGTAGCTGCAGCCGGCGGACACAATATTATTTTAATAGGTCCACCTGGAAGCGGAAAAACCATGCTCGCAAAAAGAGTTCCGAGTATTCTTCCTCCTTTAACTTTAAAAGAAGCTTTAGAAACCACCAAAATTCATTCTGTCGCTGGAAAAATCGGGACAGAAACTTCACTGATGACGGTTCGCCCGTTTCGCAGCCCTCACCACACGATTTCGGACGTAGCACTAGTTGGAGGCGGAAGTTATCCTCAACCTGGAGAAATTTCGCTAGCTCATAATGGCGTTTTATTTTTGGATGAAATGCCGGAATTTAAAAGAACCGTTCTGGAAGTAATGAGACAACCGCTGGAAGATCGGGAAGTAACGATTTCAAGGGCAAAATTCACAGTGAATTATCCGGCGAGTTTTATGTTGGTGGCAAGCATGAACCCGAGTCCGAGCGGTTATTTCCCGGATGATCCCAACAATACTTCTTCTCAATTAGAAATGCAACGATATATGAACAAACTTTCCGGGCCACTTTTGGATCGAATTGACATTCATATTGAAGTGCAAAAGGTAGAATTTAACCAGCTTACCGACAAACGAAAAGGCGAAAAAAGCGAAGAAATCCGTGCACGTGTACTGAAAGCAAGGGAAATTCAATCTAAAAGATATCAGGATTCCGAAATTCATTATAACGCACAAATGGGCCCGAAAGAAATCGAAAAACACTGTGAACTAGACGAAGTTTCACAAGGTTTAATAAAAACCGCCATGGAAAAACTCAATCTTTCAGCAAGAGCGTACGACAGGATTCTAAAAGTAGCCCGAACAATCGCTGATTTGGAACTTCAAGAAAACCTCAATTCTGCCCATATTTCCGAAGCCATTCAATATCGAAGTCTTGATCGGGAGTTTTGGAATGTTTAAAGCACTATTATCAATCAGCCACAAAAGGCTTAATCAATTTTTTATTTTTCTCTTTGTTTTCAAACCCTAAATTATAGGAAAAACCTACTCCCAAAGTCTGTTTCATCTGTAATTTTTGCAATTGATCATGGTCATACAGCAAATCTAAACTCACCACCGTAGAAATAAATTTATTAAATCTAATATTTAGCGTTCCGTTATAAGCAATATCAACTCTTTCCGGATGAAAAATATAGTTGCTGAAGAAATTGATCTGATTCACCAAATTGATGTCTTTATAAATTTTTAGTCGATACAATACATTCACCAAGGCTCCAAGCTCCGATCTCACGCTTTGCCCGTCTTTTTCCAAACCATATTTCCCTGCTTTTTGCAACAGCGGATCGGTAATGAAAGTAAATTTCCCATTGACCGGACGAAAAATTACCTGAAAATCTTCATTAGGATTGTAGGAAATACCCAAACCGGCATTCAAATATCCAGGTGACATGAAGCGGGAAACACGATCTTTAAATTCAGGATCTGGGGTATCTGTATAATTAAATCCTGGTGAAAATTGCGAAAGGAACTGAAAACCTGTAGAAAGATAAAAATCTTTACCAATATCGTAGCCGTAATTGGTCATGAGGTTCATATAATCTTCTGTCTTCCGAGACGATTCTCCTTGTGAAGCAACAAAACCATAGCCCATCTGCAAAGTATTATCTAGGAAATGTTTGTTGTTTTTATAACTTAAATTATAATTAATTTTTCCAATAATGCCGATATTATTATTTCCTCCGGAATTCCAATTTGAAAATGAAGATTGGTTGAAAACCAGATTATTACTGCCATAATAAAACCATTTGATCGGATCTTTCAACTTGAGCATATTATAAGGAGTAATCGGCAATTCTTGAGTAAGATTCGACATCACCACTTTATCGCGAATCACGATGGTATCTTTGAAATGTCGGTCGAAATTGATGAGTTTCGGGTTCGACAAACTATCCAAATCCAGCGAAACAGAATCCCATCTTCTCTGCGAAATTGAATCGATTTCTTTAAGAATTTCTCGGTCTCGCTGCGCGAAAACAAAAACTGCAAAAAACAATAGAATAATGGCAATAAACTTTCTCATATGATGCAAATTTAAGCCAAACTAATAATTCTATAAAATTCATTACGAATGTTTTATTACTTTTTGTCTGATTTTTATTTATTTTAATGAAAACTTTAGCCATATTTACTTAATTATTATATTGGCTACAATTTTGACAAAAAGAGATTGATGTTAAAAGAAACTCTCAATTACAAAGCGGTAATATATGCCACCATCATGGTTTCAGCGATGTGGTTGGGTTTTTTGCTGCAATATCTCGGCTTATTTGAAGGATGCAGCGGAGCCATTATTCCACTCAATCCTTCGGGTTTGAAGGGAATTTTCTTCTCTCCTTTTCTTCATGGTAATATCGATCATCTTTTCGGAAATTCGGTACCGATATTTGTACTCATTTTTTTATTATTCCAATTTTATCGTCCTATTGCTACCAAGATTTTCTTTCTCGGATGGCTCGTTTCTGCATTTTTAGTATGGCTTTTACCCCCGATAGATATCTTCACTGGGGCTTACAACCACGTCTGCATCATCGGAGCCAGCGGAATTGTTTATGTTTTAGCGTTTTTCCTATTTTTTAGTGGCGTTTTCCGTTGGAATATGAAACTTTTGACCGTCTCTTTGGTAGTTGCATTATATTATGGAAGTTTAATTTGGGGCGTAATGCCCGAGGAACTTTTCTCAAACCTTCCAGAACCGAGCAGAATTTCTTGGCAATCTCATCTTTCCGGTGCTGTTGTAGGAATTATCCTTGCCTTTGTTTTTAGGAAAACTGGTGAGAAAACCAAAAAATTCATTTGGCAATTCCCCAATTATTATAGCGAAAAAGATGATAAGCTTTGGCAAGAATACAAAGAAAACCATCCGGAAGATTTTATGGAACTTCCTTACCGCAAAAAAGAAGATTTATGGGATCATTTAGATGAGATCAGAAAAAATGGATAATTTTCATAAATTTGAAAAAAATATGAAATGTTTTCCGAAGAAACACTCTATTCTATTGCACTTCGGCACTGCCCTCTTATCGGAGATTCGATCTTCCGAAAGCTTGTAAATGAGGCTGGTTCCGCAAAAGAAGTATGGGAACTGACCAAAACCGGGTTGAACAACATCTACGGAATTGGACAAAAAATTTCCCGAGAAATTGGCAATCCCGAACATTTAAAATTCGCAGAAAATGAACTGAAATTCTGTGAAAATAATCAGATCAAAATCAACTTACGCCACCTCGGAGATTTGCCGCAATTGCTGAACGAATGCGATGATGCACCCGCAATTCTGTACCAAAAAGGGAACTTTAATTCTTCACTGAAACCCATTAGTTTGGTCGGAACCAGAAATATTACCTCTTACGGAAAACATTTCGTTCACGATTTTTTGGAACACAATAAAACCAAAAATATCGTGACGATAAGTGGGTTGGCTTTAGGAGTTGATACCGAAGTCCACGAATCTTCTTTGAAAAATAATATCCCAACGATTGCGATATTAGCTCATGGTTTCCACACGCTTTATCCTTCCAAAAACAAAAAACTTTCGGAAAAAATACTGGAAGAAAACGGCGTTCTTTTCACCGAATTCAACAGTTCACAAAAACCCGACCGCGAGAATTTCATCCAAAGAAATCGGATTATCGCAGGATTATCGCCCGCGACAATCGTTGTGGAAACTGCATTTGGAGGCGGCTCAATCAGCACCGCTACATTTGCCAACAATTACAATCGGGAAGTTTATGCATTGCCTGGAAAAATATCCGATAAATTCAGCCAAGGCTGTAATCAATTGATTTTCCAGAACAAAGCAGCTGCAATTTCTACCATTCAATCCTTATCCGAACAACTTGGTTTTCAAAATGATAACTCAAAAATAGGTGAACTATTTCCAACTTCAGAAATCAAAATTCATCTTCCAGAAAACCAGTTGGCTATTTGGGAAATTTTGGATAAAAATACGCCCTCTTCGCTTGATGAAATTTCGGAAAAACTCGACATTCCAAGCTATAAAATTTTGCCCGATTTGCTTCAAATGGAAATTTCCGGATTCATCAAAGCACTTTCGGGAAGACAATATCTTGCACTTTAAAAATAGGCGATTTTTAAAAATTTATTAATATTTGCATAACATTCAATTATCTATATTATTAATGTAAATATTATCAATTTAACAAAAATAAAGCGTTAAATTATTAATATTTTAGTAATTATTAAAATTTATCTTGCAAGTTTTGAAAAAAAAATTAAATTTGTTGACAATAATATTCAACCTTTATGGAACACTATAATGTAGAGCAAAAAATTCAGGAGTTTATCGCCAAAATAGAGGCAAAAAACCCTAATGAGCCAGAATTCCTTCAGGCAGTAAAAGAAGTTGCGGTAACGGTAATTCCTTTTATCGCTACCAGAAAAGAATATACAGGAATGAAGCTTTTGGAAAGAATGGCAGAGCCCGAAAGAACCATCATCTTCCGAGTTCCTTGGGTTGATGACAAAGGAGAAATCCAAGTGAACAGAGGATTCAGAATCCAAATGAACTCTGCAATTGGACCTTACAAAGGCGGAATCCGTTTCCATCCTACTGTAAATTTATCCGTTCTTAAATTTTTAGCATTCGAACAAACTTTCAAAAACTCTCTTACTACTTTGCCAATGGGCGGTGGAAAAGGAGGTTCAGATTTCGATCCACAAGGAAAATCGGATATGGAAGTGATGCGTTTTTGCCAAGCTTTCATGACGGAAATGTGCAAACATATTGGCCCAGAAACGGATGTTCCTGCAGGAGATATCGGAGTTGGAGCGAGAGAAATCGGATATTTATTCGGTCAATATAAAAAAATCAGAAACGAATTTACCGGAGTTCTTACCGGAAAAGGTCTTGCTTACGGTGGTTCATTGATTCGTCCGGAAGCAACTGGCTACGGCGTTGTTTATTTCGCTGAGCAAATGCTGAAAACTATTGGACAAGATTTCAAAGGGAAAACAGTTACGGTTTCCGGTTTTGGAAATGTTGCGTGGGGTGTAATTAAAAAGGTAGAAGAATTAGGCGGAAAAGCGGTTACCATCTCTGGTCCTGATGGCTATATTTATGATAAAGACGGTATCACCGGTGAAAAAATCGATTATCTATTAGAATTAAGAGCTTCCGGAAACAACCGTGCTGAAGATTATGCGAAGAAATTCCCTTCTGCCGAATTCCACGCTGGAAAACGTCCTTGGGAAGTGAAATGTGATGTCGCAATTCCTGCCGCAACACAAAACGAACTTCACTTAGAAGATGCTAAAAACCTCGTTTCAAACGGCGTAATCTGCGTTACAGAAGCAGCGAACATGCCTTCAACTTTGGATGCCATCAATTATTTCTTGGATAATAAAGTACTTTTCTCTCCCGGAAAAGCGTCCAATGCAGGTGGTGTAGCTACTTCAGGTTTGGAAATGACACAAAACTCCATCCGTTTGAACTGGTCTTCCGAAGAAGTGGATGCAAGATTAAAAGAAATTATGATCGGAATCCACAAAGCTTGTAGAGATTACGGTAAAGAAGAAAACGGCTACGTAAACTATGTGAAAGGTGCAAACATCGCTGGTTTCGTGAAAGTTGCTGAAGCAATGCTGGCTCAAGGAGTGGTATAAAACAAAAAGGTCTGAGGAAATTTCCCCAGACTTTTTTCATTGATATTCCTGTCCCGGGAAAATGGGTAAAAAGTAAAATGAAAGGATAAAAAGCATTGATTTTCAATGCTTTTTATTTTTGCTTATCATCCACAAAAAATCCTGCGTTACTGCAGGATTTTCTTTCATTTTTACTTTTGGGAAATATTCTTACTTTTTCTCCTCGGTTTTTGTTGCAGAAACTTCTTGTTTGAGTTCCGCAGAAGTTTCTGTTTTTAGAGCTGCGGTTTCTTCTTCTTTTTTCACTGCTACACTTTCTTTTTTAAAAGTTGGCGCTTGTGCAGTTGCTTCTGCGTTTTCTTCAACTTTTACTTCTGTTTTTACCGCTTTGTCTGTTTTTGCTTCTTTAGCTACTTCGGTACTTTGTGCATTTGCTAAACTTACTCCTGCAGCTAAAAAAACGACTGCTAACAACGACTTTTTCATAATACTTTTTATTTTTGGTTAGTAATGATTTTAAAACGTCGTTTTTGGAGCAGAATTATATCAAGAGCTCAACTTTAACTGAATTTAAAAGAGTTTATGATTTATTTAGATTCATTTCTTCTCCAGATTCCTCTGGATTTTTTCTACAAATTCGAAGGCTGCAGGACAAATTACCGTGTTTTTGATGGTGAGATGATTGATCTGGTAAATCTTCTTCCGATCGGTATGTGGAAATTCACGGCAAGCTTTCGGACGGACTTCGTAAATGGAACAAGTATTATCTGTATTCAGAAACCAGCAAGGTAAATCTTGCAAAACTTTGTCGTTTTCTTCGTCTGTTCTTAAATATTTCTGTTCAAAATCTGCCGATTTCATGCGAAGATGTTTGGCGATTCTCTCGATATCTTTTTCGGTAAAAAGCGGACCCGTCGTTTTGCAACAATTGGCGCATTGCAAACAATCAATTTTACTGAAAACCTCATCGTGAGTATCCTGAACGATATAATCGAGATTTTTCGGGGGGCGTTTTTTCAGGTTATCGAGAAACTTTTTATGTTCTTTCTGTTTGAGAAGCGCCTGATTTTTATAGAATTCTAAATTCATGATGCAAAAGTAAGTTTATTTTGGAAAATAAATGGTCGATAAATTCCGAACCGCGGCCGCGATAGTAGCGGTTACCCCGCAAGGAGGCGGCGGAACGAAGTGGAGCCGCCGACTGAGGAGTAGTAGCGGATAGCGCGAATTGTCCGCCCAAAATATTTAATAAAGAAATCATGCGAATCTCTTCGTGAAAAATCTTAAATTTGATGTATGAAAAAGCTGGAAACAAGAGAAGATATTGAGTTGCTCGTCAATCGGTTTTATGATAAAGTTGCTGATGATGAAACGATTGGCTTTTTTTTCAATGACGTAGCAAAAGTGAATTGGGAAAAGCATTTGCCGAAGATGTATTCATTTTGGGAAACACTGCTTTTCGGACAAATTTCTTATAAAGGTAATCCTATGGCGATGCATTTTCCGATTAATGAAAAAGTAGCGATGGAGAAAGAACATTTTGCCCATTGGGTAAAACTGTGGACGGAAACTGTGGAAGAAAATTTTGTAGGTGAAATGGCAGAAACCGCGATTTACAAAGCCACCAATATCGCCAATTTGATGGCACATAAGATGCAAATGGCAAGAAGATAAACGGGCGATTCCCTTTTCATTGAGAAAACCGCCCATTTTATTTTAAGGAACGATTACCGTAAAAATATACGCCGCTAAATTGACGAGAAGCACCGTCCCGTAAAGGTGATTGGTTTTTCCTCTACTGAGCGAAAGCATGACTGTAAATACGGATAATGCAAGCAAAATAATCGATTTCATATCCAATCCCAGAACAAAAGGGATATCGAAAACCACGCAAACTACCGAAACTGCAGGAATTGTTAAACCAACACTTGCCAACGCAGAACCTAATCCCAAATTAATAGAAGACTGAATTTGATTATTTCGCGCTGCTCGAATCGCAGCTAAACCTTCGGGTAATAATACAACGGAAGCAATAATTACACCCACCAAAGCTCTCGGAGCACCAATATTTTCTACGAAATCTTCAATCACTGGTGAAAGTCCTTTTGCCATAAAAATTACCACGGCAAGGCAAACGATTAGCAAAAATAAACTGATAATAGTTTTCGCATTGCTTGGCGGATCGGCTTCATGAGTCGTATGATCAGGTTCTTCAACGATAAAGTAATTTCTGTGACGTACGGTTTGCAGCATTAGAAAAGATCCATACACTACCAAACAAGCCAGCGAAACAAAAATAAGTTGAGAATTGGTATAGAAAGGTCCGCGCGCACTGGAGGTAAAATTGGGTAAAATCAATGTAAGAACGAGAATGGCTACCAAACTCACCAAATAAGTAGTCGCAGAACTGCGCATGAAAAGTTGTTCCTTATATTTCCAACTTCCAATCCAGATACAAATTCCCAAAATTCCATTGAGAATAAGCATTACAGCAGCAAAAACGGTATCGCGAGCGTAGGTCATGGCGCCTTCTCCACCGGAAAGCATAAAAGAAATAATCAAACCTACCTCCAATATCGTGATACAAATTGCGAGAATAATTGTTCCGTAAGGTTCACCCACTTTATGAGCGACCACCTCGGCGTGGTGTACCGCTGCTAAAACGGTTGCAAATAACAAGAGAGCGCCAGTGATATTAGCGAAAATAGTGTCAGTAAGAAATCCTCCAAGATAAAATACCGACGCTAAAACCGGGAAAACGACCGTCCAGCTTAACATATTTTTTATTTTCATAAATTTTCGATTTTTACAATTATACAAAAAATCTATTGAAAATCAAAACGTTTTAGATAAAACTTATCGATAAATTAATTTCCAAAGGTAGAAATCCTGAAAATCGGTAATCATATGAATAACCAATCCTAAGGCAATAATTCTATAATTTCCTTTCAGAAAAATAAACCCTAAGAAATAAAGCGCAACTATTGGATAGGAATGCAAAGGATGAAAACCAACGCTACTTCTATCAGGATCGAAAATCGGGTGAGCAAAAAGATGATCCAAATCGACCAGCATTGTTGCAAGCATCAGTAAATAAGCTTTTTGCCAATTATTTTGGAAGAAAACTTTAGCCACCAACAAAGGAAATACAAAATGAAAAAAGTAATGAACAAACTCGCGGATGTAGAAGAGGTTTTCCATTAAATTCTACCTTTTAAATAATCTTGTCTAAGACCTTCATCTAACTTCTCAATCGCATAACGAAGGGAAGTTCGAGGCATTTTCTGGTAATGTTCATTAAGAAAACTGAGCAATTCTTCTTCATTTTTTCCACCCATTTCTCGAAGCAGCCAACCATTCGCTTTTTGCATCAAATCGTGGGGATGTTGTAGATTTTTTAGAACCAATTCTTTCATCAAATCAAATTCTCCTTTCTTCACATGATGCATCGTTGCAACCACCGCCATTCTTTTGCTCCATAAACTTTCTTCTTCCGAAAGTGCTTTCAACACACGATTATCATTGTTTTCAAAACAAAATCTTCCTAAAATTTTATAGCAAGAATTATCTACCAAATCCCAATTGTTGACGTATTTTTTTTGTCTTAAATAAAACTCAACAAATTCCGATTTTTCTTCCGCAGATTTCGATTTTTCGAATTTGGAAACCAACATCAACAGCGCACAATGGCGATGTTCATGGATTTTTGAAGTTAGAAGTTCACTTAACTCTTCCAACGAAATGCTCGCAAAATATTCCTTTGCAATTTTCCTTTGATCCGGTACAGTAACCCCGATGAATTGGTCGCCTTCTGCATATTCGCCCTTTCCTGTTTTAAAAAAACGTGGAAAAAATTCAGCTTTTTCGGGAAGTGCCAACACTTTTAAAGCTTCTTTGATCTCAAAAGATATTTTGCTTTTCATTTTTATTCTCCAGCTTCTTCGTCGTCGTAATATTCAAACAAGAAATCGTTGTAAGGAAATCGTGAAATGTGAATTTTCAAAACCTCATCGTAAATAATTTTTTTCATCTCCGAGAAATTTTCTTTGGTCAAAGCCGAAATGAAAACCGTCGGATACTTCGATTTCGACATCCAGGTTTTCTTCCATTCTTCGAGCGAAATATTTTTGCGAGTTTCTGGTGTTAAATCATCTTCATCCTTTTTTTCGTAAGTGAAATCGTCTATCTTATTGAAAACCATAATCATCGGTTTCTGATGCGCATTGATTTCCATTAAAATCTGGTTGACAGAATTGATGTGATCTTCGAAACTTTCATGCGAAATATCCACTACATGAATCAGCAAATCTGCTTCACGAACTTCATCCAAAGTCGATTTGAAACTTTCAACAAGCTGAGTGGGAAGCTTTCGGATGAAACCAACCGTATCGGTTAGCAAAAACGGCAAATTCCCGATCACTACCTTTCTTACCGTAGTGTCAAGTGTTGCAAAAAGTTTGTTTTCCGCAAAAACTTCCGATTTGGAAATGGCATTCATCAAAGTTGATTTTCCAACGTTGGTGTAGCCTACAAGCGCTGCACGCACCACTTTTCCACGGTTTTGGCGCTGTGTTGACATTTGCTTGTCGATGGTTTTCAGTTTTTCTTTCAATAATGAAATTCTATCGCGGATAATTCGTCGGTCGGTTTCAATTTCGGTTTCACCCGGACCTCTCATCCCGATTCCCCCTTTTTGTCTTTCGAGGTGAGTCCACATTCTGGTCAACCTCGGCAAAAGATACTGATATTGAGCTAATTCCACCTGAGTTCTTGCGTAAGAAGTTTGCGCTCTTTGCGCGAAAATATCGAGAATCAAGTTGGTTCTATCGAGGATTTTTACTTCAATTTCTTTTTCAAGATTTTTAAGCTGTGAAGGCGAAAGTTCATCATCAAAAATGATGGTATTGATGTGATTTTCTTTCACATACTCTCTAATTTCTTGAGCTTTTCCACTTCCGATGAAGGTTTTAGAATCTGGCTGAGTAAGTTTTTGGGTAAATCTCTTCACCACGGTAGCTCCTGCAGTTAAAGCAAGAAACTCGAGTTCATCCATGTATTCTATGACCTTATCTTCGTCTTGGTTTTGGGTAATTACACCCACGAGTACGGCTTTTTCGTACAAATGTTCTTTATTATCTAACATATATTTTTCTCTCTAATCTGTATTTCACAAAATTAGTTTTTTTCTTTGTTATAAATGAGCTTTAGCACGATCAAAATCATCGTAGCAACCACCGAAATACTGTTGGTGACAATCATTGAAATATGATTTTTCCCTATTCCAAACCACAACCATAAACCGCTACTCAAAACTCCTATAATACAAGTAATTATAGAAATTTCTTCGGCCGATTTTTCTTTTAGAATTTTAATAATTTGAGGAACAAAAAGCGCTGAAGACAACCCTCCTGCCACAAATCCTATAATTTCAGAGTTGATATTCATCATTCACCTGTTAAAAGATTAATCCCAGTCGGCAGCTACAAATTTCATTGAACTTCCGTCTTTCGATTTGAGGGTTAAAAAATGTCCTTCGATTTTATAATGAACCATTGTAGGGAAAGCTTTTCCAAAAGCCTCTTCTAGTTTCATGGCATCTTGACAATACATCATTGTGCTTCCTATTCCCGAGAAAGCAACTGTTCCATCTCCCTTAAAATCTGCTTTCATAAATATTCTGTTGCAACCCATGTTGGCACCGTACTGATCTCTAGTACTTAAATCCAAATTCGCACCTTTTTTCATCAAAAAATCTTTCGTGTAATCCTGAAATTCAATCAGCATCCATTTTCTGTTGATTTGCTCTGAAACTTGATTTCTCGAGGAGCAGTTTAACATTATTAATAATCCAAAAACAAAAGCCAGACTCTTTAAAATATTTTTCATTATAATTTTTTTGAACAGCATTCCATTTTTATGCCGTGATTTTAATTAAATTTGAATTCAGTTTAGATTAAAATGACACAAGATCACATTTCATTTAAAGGAAAAATCACTCAACATGGCAAAATAAATGCAGCATATGTTGAATTTCCTTTTTCTACAGAAGAACTTTTCGGGAAAAAAGGACAAGTGAAAATCAAAGCAATTTTCGATGATCATGTAGAATATCGTGGAAGTTTAGCCAAAATGAAAAGCAATTTCCACATGCTCGGATTGACCCAAGAAATCAGAGAAAAATTGGATAAAACTTTTGGGGATGAAGTATCTGTAAAACTCTGGGAAGATAAAGAAGAACGCATTGTAGAAATTCCCGATGATGTAAAAATTGTCTTTAATGAAAATCTAAAAGCCAAGGAACTTTTCGACAAAATGAGCTATACTCACCGAAAAGAGTACATTCGATGGATTGTGGAAGCCAAAAAACCCGAAACCCGCGAAAACAGAAAAGTGAAAATGATCGAAATGATTCTCGCAGGAAAAAAAGGAATATAATGAAGAAACTTAGCCATTTAGAAACCGAAAGATTAACCATGTGTCCAATGTCTGTGGAAGACGCGGAATTTATTCTGGAACTTTATAATTCTCCAAAATTCATTGAGTTTATCGGAGATAGAAACATAAAAACCACTGAAGATGCGGCCAATTATATCACCCAAAAATTTCTTCCTCAGTATGAAAAACTAGGTTTTGGGAATTATTTGATCGTTCGAAAAACAGACAATAAAAAAATCGGTTCTGTGGGGATTTTTGAAAGAGAAGGATTGGATGTACACGATATCGGATTTTCATTTCTTCCTGAATTTGAAGGAAATGGATATGGTTTTGAATCTGCTTCAAAACTTTTATCAACGGCTGTTGAAGAATTTAGTTTAAAGAAAATTTCTGCAATTACGAGCAAAGAAAATATTTCATCCCAAAAACTGATTGAAAAATTAGGTTTGAAATTCCAAAAAATGGTAACACTTCCCGATGATGATGTGGAATTGCTATACTATGAAACTTCAACAGAAAATATTTAAGCATAAAAAAAACGTGCTTTGAAGCACGTTTTAATTTGTTTTAGATTCAACTTTTTGGCGCTCGCTTCGCTCGCGCTTCTAATAATTCGGTTTCCAATCGACCACTGCTTTAATAAAAGCTTCGGCGTTTTCCAAAGGAATATTCGGTAAAATTCCGTGTCCGAGATTTACGATATATCGATCTTTTCCGAATCGGTTGATCATTTCGTTCACCATTTTTTTGATGGTTTCTGGTGTAGAATGCAATCTTGCAGGATCAAAATTTCCTTGTAAAGTCATCGAATGATTTGTTAGAACTCTTGCAAACTCAGGTTTGATGGTCCAATCGACACCAAGTGCGGAAGCTTTAGACATCGTCATTTCTTCCAAAGCAAACCAGCAACCTTTCCCGAAAACTACTACGTGAGTAAGTGGACTCAATGCTTCAACAATTTGGTTGATGTATCTCCAAGAAAATTCCTCGTAATCGTCCGGAGAAAGCATTCCGCCCCAAGAATCGAAAATCTGAACGGCAGAAACGCCTTTTTCCACTTTTCTTTTCAAGTAAGCAATCGTAGTATCGGTAATTTTTTGAAGTAAAAGATGAGCCGCTTCCGAATTTTGAAAACAGAAAGTTTTGGCAATTTCAAACGCTTTAGAACCTTTTCCTTCCACACAGTAGCACAAAATCGTCCAAGGTGAACCGGCAAACCCGATTAACGGAATTTCATGATCCAATTTTTGAAGGGTAATTTCTATCGCATCAAATACATAGCCTAAAGTATCGTTTACATCAGGAACTTGGATATTTTGTACTTGTTCTAAAGTTCGGATCGGTTCGTCAAGCCATGGTCCTACATTTTCTTTCATCTTAAAATCTAATCCCATCGCTTGTGGAATTACCAAAATATCAGAGAAAAGAATGGCTGCATCTAAAGGATATCTTCGGATCGGCATCATGGTAATTTCCGCAGCGAGTTCCGGAGTTTGGCATCTTGTGAAAAAATCGTATTGATCACGAAGCGCACGGAATTCCGGCAAAAATCTTCCGGCCTGTCTCATCATCCAAACCGGTGGTCTTTCAACGGTTTCACCTCGTAATGCCTTTAAGTAAAGGTCGTTTTTAATCATAATTGTTTATTTTGTTCTGTCTCCACTTCTGGGCTGTAGTGGGAAGAAATTAAATTCAGCAAATCATCGATATTGCTTTCAGAGCTTGTTATTATGGGCTTTTGGGTCAGTTTTTCTAACTCTTTCGTGGTAGTTTGACCAATTGAAAACACCTGAATATCTTCTAAAGAATTAAACTTTGCAAAACTACGCACACCACTCGGACTAAAGAAACAAACCGCATCGTATTTCGTAGAAATTGTCGGAAAAAGCAACTCAGTTTCGTAAACAGGGATTTTTTTGTAGGAAATGTTTTGCAACGGCAAAGCTTTATTCAATACATTTAAGGCAAGATTTCCACAGAAATGCAGAAACTTTTCTTTCGGACTGTTTTCAATGATAAACTCTGCAAGTTCTTTAGCGTTTTTTGTCACTTTAAAGGTTCCGAAACCAAACTTACGAAGTTGTTTTTTAGTCATCGCACCTACTGCATAAATCTTATTGAAATTGCGGTCGACGAAATTTTCATTGGGTTGAAAATCATTATCAAAGAACGAATTCACCGCATTTACACTGGTGAAAATCAACGATTTATCTTTCAAATCAAAAGATTCAACTTCCAAAGGATTTATTTTAATCACTTCTACAAAATCATAAGAAAAATGACCTCCTAATTTCTTGGAAATCATTAATGGATTGATTTTTTTTGTAAAAAGAATTTTCATGAAACAAATTTTGAAAATAGAAGAAAACGAAGTGTTTTTCTGCTATTTTAATTGATTTTTAATCTCCATCATTAGTTCTCTACCTCCATTATTCAATACTTTTTCGGCCAAAATTTTCCCGAAGTTCTCCGTTTCGTTCCACTGGAAAATTTCGTCCGTTTCGATGCAGTTTTTTCCGTCCAAAGAACATAATCTTGCTTGAAAACGAATCTCATTTTGATCATTCATTTCAGCAAAAGCTCCGATTGGTGCGGTACATCCTCCTTCTAAAGTATTGAGGAAATTTCTTTCAATATCAATGCAAATTTGTGTTTTTCTATGGTTGATTTCTTTAAATATTTCTTTGATTTCAGCATCATCAGCTCGTCCACAAATTGCAACAACACCTTGTGCAGGAGCCGAAATCATCATCGGAAGTTGCTCATAATCAATGTTTAAATCCATCCTTTTGATCGCCGCAAGCGAAAAGAGCGTTGCGTCAAAATCATTTTCTTCGAGTTTTTTCAAACGTGTTTGCACGTTTCCTCGGATATCTGAAATTTCCGTTCCCGGAAATTCTTTTTGCCAAAAAGCACGTCTTCTCAAACTGCTGGTTGCGATTTTCAAGTCCTTCAAATCCAGAGAAATCGATTCTTTTTTTCTCACCAAAACATCTTGTGGATAATCTCTCTCTAAAACTGCAATAATCTCAATGTTTTCAGGCAATTCGGTAGGAATATCTTTCAGAGAATGTACCGCGATATCCACTTCTTTATTGAGCAAAGCAATATCGAGATCTTTCGTGAAAACGCCTGTAATCCCCAATGAATAAAGAGGTTGAGTGAGATTTTTGTCCCCTGTGGAAACAATCGGAGTAATGTCGGTAATGAAATTTCTGTTTTGCAGATTTCTTGCTACTTCCCGTGCTTGCCACAATGCGAGCGGCGAATTTCTGGTTCCAATTTTAATGCTTCTCATTGAATTCGTTATTAGGCTGTTCAACTAAAATTTCGTGCATCAATTTACTGATTTCTTCCGCTTTCAGAGGATTATCGATAATATATTTCGCAAATCTGTTGGTGATTTTCTGGATCAGTTTATCCGAAAGTTGCATGTCGTTCACATCAACATACTTATGTTTTTTGTGAATATTGTGCATTTCGTTGCGTTCCATATTTTTCAATACCGCTTTGAAATGATGAATATTGGGGGCCAGTTTTCTTTTCTTTTCCCATTCCACAAAATCCTTGGTCATTTCTTTGATAATGCCTTCTGCTTTGGGAATTTCTTTTTGTCTTTGCATCATCGTTTCGCTGATGTGAAGCGAAAGTTGATCGACATCTACCAAACTTACATTGCCGTTTTCAGTAACATTTTTCTCCACATTATTCGGGATCGAAAGATCGATAACCAATGTTTCTTTTCCGTTCGGAAAATGGGTTTTATTAATAATCGGATGTTGCGCTCCTGTTGCCACAATGAGAATATCGGTTTCAGCGAGTTCTTCGTGTAAATTATCGAAAGGAATTTGTGGAATATTATACTTTTCCGCAATTTTTTCGGCTTTCTCAGAAGTTCTGTTGGCTACTTTTACTTTCGGTTTATAAACGTGTTTTACCAAATTTTCTACCGTATTCTGGCCAATTTCCCCAACTCCTAAAAGCAAAATATTCTTGTCGGAAATCTGAGTTTGATTTTTTAAAATATAATGAACCGCTGCATAAGAAACCGAAGCTGCTCCATTGGAAATCCCGGTTTCATTCTTAATTCTTTTTGAAATTTGAATTGCGGAATTGATCGCTCTTTCCAAAAATGGATTGGAATTTTTCTTCTCTTTTTTGAAACGGTGGTAAGCATTTTTGATCTGCCCAATAATTTCAAAATCTCCAATGATCTGGCTTTCCAAACCTGCCGCCACTCTGAAAAGGTGATTCAATGCTTCTTCGTGTTTCAAGATATTCACGTACTGCATGAATTCCGTAAGACTCACCCCGATAGTTTTGCAATAAAGTTCGGCAATCAACAGATAATTCTGCGTAGTGGTATAAATTTCGGTGCGGTTGCAAGTAGAAACCACAAATGCATCACCCATATTTTGGTCATGTATTGCATTGACGAAATTTTTTACGTTCTCATCAAAAAAGGCGAATTTCCCTCTGGTTTCGGCATCAGCTTTCTCGAAACTGACGCTGAGAACAGCGAAATTGGCGGTTTTGTGAATGTTGGTATCCTGATTCATAAAGCAACGGCAAATTTAAGACTTTAAATTGAATTAGTGAAGATTACGCAAAATGAAAATTATCATTAAAATCTATAATAACCCGGTCGTTATTTCACCTTTTTTAATTAAAAATGAAATAATTGCTTCACAAAATTGTTATTAGGAAAGGGGTTCCAATTTTTAATAAAATTTTAACCAAATTTAGTAAGAATGTAATTTTTAGAACGGTTCTAAATTTATATCTTTGTACACTTAAAAAAAATCACGAAAAAATGGGGTTATTTGATATGTTCACGCAAGATATTGCGATTGACTTAGGAACTGCGAACACACTAATTATACATAATAATAAGATCGTTATCGATCAACCATCGATTGTAGCCATCGAGCGTTCTACTGGAAAACCAATAGCAGTAGGCGAAAAGGCGAAACACATGCAAGGGAAAACCCATGAAGACATCAAAACCATCCGTCCTTTGAAAGATGGGGTAATTGCTGATTTTCATGCTTCTGAACACATGATTAAAGAGTTCATCAAACAAATTCCGGGTATTAAAGGAAAACTTTTTCAACCTACTTTAAAAATCGTCATCTGTATTCCTTCTGGTATTACCGAAGTTGAAAAAAGAGCGGTAAGAGATTCTGCACAAAAAGTAAACGCTAAAGAAGTTCGTTTGATTTATGAACCAATGGCTGCCGCAATCGGGGTAGGAATTGATGTACAAAAACCTGAAGGTAACATGATTATCGACATAGGTGGTGGTACTACCGAAATCGCTGTAGTGGCTTTAGGAGGTATTGTTTGTGACAAATCTGTAAAAATCGCTGGTGATGTTTTCACCAATGATATTGCATATTACCTGAGAACTCATCACAATTTATATATCGGTGAAAGAACTGCTGAGAGAGTAAAAATCGAAGTAGGATCTGCCGTGGAAGAACTCGATGTGGATATTGAGGACATTCCAGTTCAAGGACGTGATTTGATTACTGGTAAACCAAAAGAAATTATGGTGAACTACAAGGAAATCGCTCGTGCATTAGACAAATCGATCATCAGAATTGAAGATGCAGTAATGGAAACCCTTTCATTAACTCCACCTGAATTGGCTGCAGACATCTACAAAACAGGTATTTATCTTGCCGGTGGTGGTGCATTGCTTAGAGGACTTGCAGACAGACTTCACAAGAAGACAGGTCTTCCGGTTTTTGTAGCAGAAGATCCGTTGAGAGCGGTGGTTCGCGGAACCGGTATCGCTTTGAAAAACATGGATAAATTCAACTTCCTGATTAAATAATTTTTTAACTTTTTTACGACATTAACTGATGGGATTTTTGCTGCGATTATTTTCGAAGAACGGTTTGTTCGTTTTCTTCCTATTTCTGCAGCTCACCGCTTTGGCATTGATTTTCAGCAGAAACTCAATGCAACAATCGTGGATTTCAGGGCAAACTGCAGCACTCAACTCATGGGTTTCCGGATATATCGATGAAGGTGCCTCTTACCTTAAACTGAAGCAAATCAACGAGCAGCTTGTTGCCCAAAATAAAGTTCTGATGGAGCAGGTTTACGGAAAAAATACTTCTGGTATTCCTAATTTCAGAAAAGTTCACGATACCATCGGTGGCGGACAAATTTTTACTTTCGTAGACGGCGAAATCGTTTTCAACAGCATCAACCGGAAAGATAATTACTTCACCATCAACCGCGGAAGAAGAGATGGTGTTTTACCACAAATGGGCGTAATGGCTCCAAAAGGAATCGCCGGAATCGTGATCAATTCTACGAATTCTTATGCTTTGGTGCAATCCGTTTTGAGTTTAAATAAAATTAAAATCAACGCTTCTTTAAAAAAATCTGGATATTTCGGAACTTTAACTTGGAAAGGCGATGACTCTCGAATTATGCACCTTTCGGATGTTCCAAAATATGTTCCACTACAAATTGGCGACACCATCGTAACCGACGGTAAATCAGCCATTTTTCCTCAAGGAATTATGATTGGTAAAGTTTCCGGCTATGAAGTCGATAGCAAAACCGGTTTCTGGGATATTTCCGTAGAATTGAGCGAAAAAATGGGCAACCTGAGCAAAATTTATGTGGTGAAAAACCTAAAAAAAGCCGAAGTTCAAAAAATACAGGATACGCTACAAGCAACAATAAATAAAGAGAAATGATAAGCAGAACCCTATTTACCGATATCCTGATTATTGTTTTGCTGGTTGCATTACAAATTTTCGTGCTGAATCGCATTACGCTTTTCGGAAAATACACACCGGTGCTGTATC
This sequence comes from Kaistella montana, assembly GCF_024436175.1. Lineage (GTDB taxonomy): Bacteria > Bacteroidota > Bacteroidia > Flavobacteriales > Weeksellaceae > Kaistella > Kaistella montana. The sequence continues at coordinate 456,818 of NZ_JANFQP010000002.1, forward strand.
CGGTTTTTGTGATGTTTTATCCTTTTTTTAGGAATCGTTTTCAGTTTTTGGCGCTCAGTTTCATCTTGGGATTAGGAATTGATGCATTTTTGTACACTTGGGGAATCAACGCTTTTGCAACAACAGTAATTGCCTATTTCCGAACTTTAATTTTCCGAACTTCAACAGATACTTCTACGGATTTCTTTTCGTTTCAATCCTTGCAGTGGTCTCAATATCTATTTTTCATCTTATCGAGTATTTTTTTACACCAGCTTTTGGTACAATATCTTGAGTTTTTTAAATTCAGTAGATTCTTTGAAATATTCTTAAATGTGTTGGCAACAAGTGCTATTTCCTTTATATTTATACTGATGTATGCTTTGGCATTTAAAGTAAAACAAAAGATTTAGACATTTACTTTTTTTAGAATTAATATTTCTAAACTTCAAAGATCGTCCATCCTTTAATGAAATGTTTAAAAGAACCTCATGAAATCTCAGTATCTCAAAATCACCATCATATTATCCCTACTTGTACTCATTTTTATTGCAAGACTTGCTTATTTGCAGTTATTTACTGACCGATATGCACTGAACGCGGCCAATACTTCCATTAAAACGGAATACATTATTCCGCAACGCGGCGTAATTTTCGACAGAAATGGGAAAATAATGGTAGGAAACCAGCCTTCTTACGAAATTTCTTTTACGGAAGCTTTGATAAAACCAGATTTTGATACTTTGGGATTCTGTAACTTAATGAAAATTACCAAGCAAGATTTCATTAAAAGAATCAACCTCATCAAAAAAGAAAAATACTATTCGAAGCTCACTCCGATGACGTTCATGAAGAATTTGAGCAGAGAAGAAATCGCAAGAATACAAGAAATTATCTTTAAATATCCCGCATTCAACATTGTTTCCAGACCACAACGACAGTATGAAGTTTCAACTTCCGGAAACTTGTTGGGTTACACCAATGAGGTTAATGATCGGGAAATCAAAAAAGATTCGGTTTATTATCTTCCAGGAGATTTCATCGGGAAAACCGGTATTGAAAAATCTTATGAAAAGCAACTCCGCGGTGAAAAAGGGGTACAATACATCCAAAAAGATATCCGCCTAAGAAACATCGGTCCTTACAAAAACGGAACTTTAGACAAAGAAGTAATCACCGGGAAAGATATTACCCTTACTATTGATTACGATTTGCAAAAAATGGCCGAAGAAATGTTGGTTAACAAACAAGGTGCAATCGTTGCAATAGACCCTAAAAACGGTGAAATTCTTGTTCTTGCAACAGGTCCGGATATTGATCCCAACCTATTTGTAGGTCCAGAAAAAACCAAAAATCTGTATCGTTTGCAAATGGACACGATTTATAACAATCGTCCAACTTTCGATCGTTCTCTGCAAGCTGCTTATCCGCCGGGTTCTACCTTCAAACTTCTCACAGCAGCAGCAGCCATGCAAATGGGCGTAATGGATGAAAACACCATCTTTCCTTGTGGTGGAGGATTTAATTATAAAGGATTAAGGGTAAAAGGACATGGTGGCGCAGATCCGCTGATTCCGGCAATTCAAGTTTCGAGTAACTGCTATTTTTCCTATGCGTTTATTGCTATTATGAATAAATATCCCGGAAATCCATCAAAAGGAGTGGATGAATGGAAGAAAATCATGAGCAGCTTCGGTGTTGGTGAATTTCTAAATAATGATTTAGCGGTAGGTTCCAAAGGAAGAATTCCATCCGGAGCTTTTTACGAAAAAAGAAGCGGAAAAAAAGACTGGAGTTCTGCCTACACGATGAACGGATCTATTTTCAACGGAATGGGACAAGGCGATGTATTGCTTACCCCGTTGCAAATGGCCAATGCTACCGCCGCTATCGTAAACAAAGGTTGGTATTACACCCCTCACATCGTGAAATCGATTGACGGAAAGCCAAATCCTGATCCAAGATTTAAAGTGAAACACAAAACCCTCGTAAATCCTAAACATTTCGAACCCATCATTAAAGGAATGGAAGCTGTAGTGCTTAATGGTACAGCAAGAGGGCTTAAATCCAACGACTTTACAATGTTGGCAAAAACCGGTACTGCACAGGTTCCACAAGGAAAAGACAACTCCATCTTTGTATTGGCTGCACCGGCAGATAATCCTAAAATCGTCATCGCTGCGGTAATGGAACACGCTGGATTTGGAGCAACTTGGGCCGGACCTGCAGCTGTGGTAATTGCCGAAAAATATCTAACCGGCGATTTGAAAAGAGAACATCTCTATAAAAAACTGACTAACGCGAGTTTCATGCCTGAATACCGAAGACAATGGGATGCCGAATTGAAACGAAAAGGTCTTTACAAAGAACCCAACAAAGATTCACTTAGAATCCTGTCCATTGAAGACAGTTTGAAATTTACCAAAAACGAAACCTTGCGCGCAAAACTCATTTATAAAAGAGACTCGTTGCGATTGAAACTAAAAACCCAAACTCCTAAAAAATGAAGTGGACCGAAGGCATAGACAAAACCAGTATATTTCTTTATCTCGCTATTTCTTTTTTTGCAGTAGCAAATATCTATAGTGTGGATGAGGGTTTAGGGAAAAAACAACTTATTTTCCTCTGCATCTCTATTTTCGTTGGATTCATCATTTTCATGATGAGAACCAAGTTTTTCGAAAACTTCGCAAGCATTATATATGTTGTCGGGGTGCTTCTGCTTATAGGGCTTTTCCCATTTGGAACTGAAATTTTAGGACAAAGAAACTGGTACAAATTCGGAGGCGTTACCATGCAACCGGTGGAATTTGCCAAAATCGGTGTTGCGCTAATGCTTGCCAATTATGTTTCCGGGCCAGATTTTAACTTAAAAAATCGCAAATCGCTGCTCACCACACTTGCCATTATCGGCGTTCCTGGAATCGTTGTACTTGCCATTCCGGATGTGGGTTCGTTGTTGGTATTTACAGCTTTTTTTATCGCGCTTTTCCGCGAAGGACTTAGCGGTTGGGTATTCGGTGTAGGAGGAATTTTAGCGGCAGTTTTCTTGGTCGCTTTGGCGGTAGATCCTCTTTACGTAATTATCGGAATCGCGGTAATTTACGGATTAGTTATTTTGCTTAATAACCATAGAATCCATTGGAATGTAATATCAATTTCAGGCTTCGTTGCGTCATTCTTTTTTCTTTGTGGAATTGCATTTGGAACCCCAAAAATTTTAGAAAAAATGCCAAAACACCAGCGTGAAAGAATTGAAGTTCTTTACAAGGGAGAAAAGGCTTTCCGCGACACTTCCGGTTATAATCTTTTATACTCTAAAACAGCCATTGGTTCCGGCGGATTTTTCGGAAAAGGCTACAAAGAAGGCTCTGTAACCCAAGGAAAATTTGTTCCAGAACAAGAAACCGATTATATTTTCTGTACCGTTGGCGAAGAATGGGGCTTTTTCGGAGCATCCATGCTCATCATTTTCTACGCAGTATTTATTGGCCGGATTTACTACCTCTCTGAAAAGCAGAAATCGGCATTTAACCGAGTTTTTGGGTATTCTTTTGCATCCATTCTGCTCATGCACTTTGCGATTAATCTAGGAATGGTAATGGGCTTATTTCCTACCGTGGGGATTCCTTTGCCATTCTTCAGTTATGGAGGAAGTTCGCTTTTGGCATTCTCCATCATGACTTTCATTTTCTTTAAACTGAATTATACCGACAGAAATAGCTTGGTATAAAAAAATCTAATCCTGGATCAACACCTAAACTTGGGAACCTAACAAAACGATTTGATCATCGGAAAAGAAATAATGGTTTGTCCCACACAATGCGCTCTTCTCATCTGAAACTTTTGATATTTACATTGAAGGATTCAGTAGCACCTTTATAATCATTCATTGCAACTAAGAAACATTACTTTTTTCTAAGTGTAGAACTCGAAGTCAGTTCTAATTAGTTGGGATTTTTTTGTGATTCCTCTTAAATCCCACTGAATTAATACCCACTTTAGCTTCATAGAAACCATATCTTTCCTTAAGGTTAAATCCCAGTATAATACAATGAAAATTAATTTTAAATACATAGTTAAGAATATAAAATATAGACTTTATATGGACTTTATATGGACTTACTATGAATAATCAATGGAGATATCCTTAATTTACTTTACTTGACTCTTACTAAAATAAGGATTGACTTGCAAAGGTTACCAGTTTTAGAATTAAGTATTCTTACTTTCTTTTCTTAGCTTGGAAACTGAACTCTCTTCACTTTTTCCAGAGGTTTCAAATAAAAAAAGCTGCCTTTTGATGAGGCAGCTTTTTTAAATCAATTATTTATTTTTAGTTATTTGCGAAGTTATTGAAAGATTCCATTGAAATAATTCGTTTCGCAAATCTGAATTTGGGACCCCAATAAGAATCATTAAGTGAAGAAATCATCACTCCTTTGGAAGTTGCGGCATGAATAAACCTTACTTCTCCATCAGCGGAAACTTCTTCTACAATTCCTACATGAGAAATTCTACCCCCACCTTGGTGAGAAAAGAATACCAAATCACCTTTCTGAAGTTGGTCTTTCTCAATTTTTTCACCTTCTTGAGCTTGAGAAGCTGCCACACGTGGCAAGTTAACTCCAGTTGCTGCTCCGAAAACGGATAAAACGAAAGCTGAGCAATCAATCCCTCTTCTGGTCATTCCTCCGAATCGGTAAGGAGTTCCAAGATAAGTTTGTGCTTCTGCTAATAGATCGTCAATTTTTTTGGTGAATTTTACTGTCTTTGCAATTTCTTCGTTTCTTAAAGTAGCTTCTAAAGCCTTTGCAGCTGCTAGATTCTCATCTTTAAAATTTCTAAGTAATTGTGCTTTTGCAGTTTCTAATTTTTTATTATCGATTGATGCAAGTTTGGCATCTGATTTGTAAGCATTAATTTGTGTTGCGGGTGATGAAACAACGTAGTTGCTTACACAAGACTGCATTGAAAATGTAGCAGTTACAGCAACTAGATAAAACAGAACTCTTTTCTTCATATATATTTGATTATCTGTGTTAAAGTTGTAATATTTCTTTTTAAAAGCAAAGCAAAAATAGGTATTCGAGTTTTAAAGAGGGTGAAAACACCTTTTTCTAAAAGCCACTTTAACACATTTTAACATTTTTATTGCTTATGTTAAAGCAAAACAAACCACAATCCCCCTATTTAGGAGGTTGTGGTTTTATTTTTATTAAGATTTGTTAACATTTATATATGTCATCTATTCTCATTATAACTTCGCTCTATAATTGATGAAAAAAAAACAAAAAAACCCTGAAAGAAATTCAGGGTTCTTAATAATGATTTTTGGGTAAATATTATCTTGTAAATAATAATTCGCGGTATTTGGTCATTGGCCAAAGTTCGTCATCAACCACCATTTCCAAAGCATCAGATGCTTCACGGATCTTATCAAATAATGGTTTTACGTCATTGCAAAATGCCTCTGCTACTTTCTGAGAGTTTGCAGCTTTTTTCGCGGTTGCAATGGCTTCTAATAACTTATCTGCTTCCACTTTGATTACGGAAACATAGCCGGAAATTTCAGAGATCATGTTCATTTGTTCTTTCGCAAGATTTTTAAATTCTTTTTCTCCGAAAATTTCTTTTAAACCTTTCACATTTTCGATAAGTCTGTTTTGATAATTCAGTGCACAAGGGATGATGTGGTTTCTGGCAATATCCGCTAAAACCGTTGCTTCGATGGAAATTACCGTAGAATATTTTTCTAATTTAATTTCATTTCTCGCTTCAAGTTCGCGGTGCGTATAAATTCCGAGTTCTTCGTAAAGCGCAACAAATTTCTTGTCAAGCTCCTTTTTCAGAGCTTCCGGAGTGGTTTTCAAGTTGTTCAAACCTCTTTTCTTAGCCTCTTTCGCCCAATCTTCAGAATATCCATCTCCTTCAAACATGATGTTTTTAGATTCTTTGATGTATTCTCTTAAAACATTAAAGATCGCCTCATCCTTTTTAAGGTTTTTAGATTCGATAAGCGCATCCACTTCTTTTTTGAAGTTTTGCAATTGCTTAGCAACAATGGCGTTCATTACAGTCATTACTTCTGCACAATTGGCAGATGAACCTACCGCTCTGATCTCGAATTTGTTTCCGGTGAAAGCGAAAGGCGAAGTTCTGTTTCGATCGGTATTATCCAACAAGATTTCAGGAATTTTACCAACAACGTTTAATTTAAGCTCGGTTTTCTCTTCTGGAGATAATTTTCCGTCAGTTACTTTTTCCAATTCTTCCAAAACATTGAACAATTGGCTTCCGATAAACGCAGAAATAATTGCCGGTGGCGCTTCGTTGGCTCCCAAACGGTGATCGTTGCTTGCCGAAGCAATACTTACTCTTAAAAGGTCCGCATAATCGTGAACGGCTTTCAAAGTATTCACAAAGAATGTAAGGAACTGAAGGTTCTTTTTAGGATTTTTACCTGGACTCAACAAATTCTCACCAGTATCGGTTGCCAAACTCCAGTTGTTGTGTTTTCCGCTTCCGTTCACACCTGCAAAAGGTTTTTCGTGGAACAAAATATGGAAGTGGTGTTTGTGAGCAACTCTCGCCATAATATCCATTAATAATGAATTATGATCTACGGCAACGTTAGCTTCTTCAAACATCGGAGCAAGTTCGAATTGGTTTGGAGCTACTTCATTGTGACGGGTGGTCACTGGAATTCCCAGTTTCATACACTCAATTTCCAATTCTTTCATGAAGTTCATTACTCTTGTTGGAATTGATCCGAAATAATGATCATCAAGCTGTTGTCCTTTTGCTGGTGAATGTCCAAGAAGGGTTTTCCCAGTAATCACCAAATCAGGACGAGATTGGTACAATGCAGAGTCAACCAAAAAGTATTCTTGTTCCCAACCTAATGTTGGAATTACTTTGGTTACATTTTTATCAAAATAAGATTTGCAAACATCTGTTGCAGCTTCATCTACTGCGTGTAAAGCTCTTAAAAGCGGCGCTTTATAATCTAAAGTTTCTCCTGTATATGAAATAAAAATAGAAGGAATACACAAAGTAGTTCCCACGATAAAAGCCGGCGAAGTAGGATCCCAAGCGGTATATCCTCTAGCTTCGAAGGTATTTCGAATTCCACCATTAGGGAATGAGGAAGCATCTGGCTCTTGTTGAATAAGCATTCCACCGGAGAATCTTTCAATTGCTCGGTCGCTTTCGAATGGAGTGAAAAAAGAATCGTGCTTTTCCGCAGTAGAACCTGTCAATGGCTGAAACCAATGCGTGTAGTGAGTCACTCCTTTGCTTAGTGCCCAATCTTTCATTGCTACAGCAATTTGATCAGCAACATCACGTTGGATTTTGGTTCCTCTTTTTATTGCACTTTGGATGGATGTAAATGCTTCTTTGGTTAAATATTCTCTCATAGTTTCTTCCGAGAACACATTTTGACAGAACAATTCCGACAGTTTTGCCGGTACTGTAACCGCATTATCCTTTCTATAGTCTTTGAAAGACAACATTTCTAAAGCCTTAAATCTTAATGATGACATATTTTGGTGAATTTTTTATGGGGCAAAATTACAAAAAAATCAAAAACAAAACACAAACCCTTGAAAATTTTAGGGGTGTTGAGAAAATTTTGCAATTTATATAGGATTTGCATTAACAAAATTTCATTTCCAATTAACACTATCTATAATTAGAGAATATGGAAATTTGAGAGATATGTATTATATTTGCCAAAAGATACACCTATGGTAAATTCACGAGCTAGGGAAACTACAGAAGCAATTGAGCGACTCTATGTTTCAATGCGACACTTATTCTATCGCGGTTTTTTCAAACCTTCCGGGATCTCCGGTGAAAGTCTTCGGTCTCTACTAATGACCATCAACCCTGAAATTTACGGAACAATGGGCGTTCCCAATAAAATTGAACTGGACGGACTTTTGTACGTACTCGATCGTCTTCCAGAAGGCATCGAAGAGTGTTCATTCATTCACCTTACTTCCGACGAAGGATTCGAAAAAGGAAGCTTTGAGGTCATTGTTCCTAAGAAAAGACGAAGAAACTGTTACAGAATCGACCAGCATCAAATGAATATTGAGGTGCTTTTGGGACGATCTGAAATCTACGATATCCTTACTCACCTTACATTCTTGTATATAGAAGCCGACAAAATTAAAAACCTCGCTTTCATTTCCGACGAAAACGACAAGCCGACACGCGCTTGGAAAATCATCGAAGAAGTAGCAAAAGGGGAGAAAAAATTCAGCAGAAAAGAAAAAGAAGTAGCGTTAATTCATCTTTCTTCACTTTTAGGAAGAACTTTCGACGAAACTTTAAATGCTTACAATAACTTCGGGGATGACAACAATCCGGATAGACTTTTCAAAATCATTTATCATTTAGGAAACGAAAGTTTTAATGATTATAAAAAAATAAGAGAACGCGAAGTTCATTTCTCAGCAATCCTTCGTGAAAGAGTTGGTCACCACTTTTTCGGTGAAAAATGGGCCAACAAAGTGAAAGAAGTACTTGCTGAAAACAACCTTCAAATGCGTCCGCTTCACATCATCTCTGCCAATATGCATTCGGTGAAGAACATGCTTTACGCCAACGATGCTGTAGGAAAAAAACCTACAAAAGAGGTCGATTTTAAGCTTTACGAAGAGATTTCCAATAAAAAAGTATTGCAAGAAAAAGTTCTTGAACATTCTCAAAAAGCAGGTTTAATTTACATTGACGACCAAAGCGGAAGCAATATCGATGTTCAAATTATCGATTTATCAAAAACCGACCTGAAAAACACTCCTTTTGCAGGCATCAAATTCGCAGGAGATGATGTGGTAATGGTTTTCGATTATGCATTCGGTGAACAAGCTTTCGAAGTGATGGACGAGCTTCTTCGCCCTTACGATTACAATGGCGAAATTTATACGATGAAGGTGAAATCCATCTCCATTATGGGTAAAGCCGGAATTTTGAAAGGTGGAAAAGGCGATATCATGATCCCAACTTCCCACGTTTTCGAAGGAACTGCCGATAATTATCCGTTTGAAAATGCATTGAAACTTTCAGATTTTGAAGATGATGAATTGCAAGCATTCGAAGGAGGAATGGTAACCGTACTCGGAACTTCGCTTCAGAACAAAGATATTTTACGCTATTTCATGGATACTTCCTGGAAAGCCATCGGACTGGAAATGGAAGGCGCACACTATCAAAAAGCTATACAAGTTGCCTCGAAAATCCGTCATCATATTTCGGAAGATTTGTTTGTAATGTACGCTTATTACGCATCCGATAATCCTTTGGAAACCGGATCTACCCTTTCTTCAGGAGGATTAGGATTAACCGGAGTGAAGCCAACATATTTAATTACTTTTAGAATTTTAGAGAAAATTTTGGCAAGCGCTAAAACCGAAGCTAAAAAATAAAACAATTCTAAAATCATACAACCCTTTCATCCTATCACGCGATGAAGGGGTTTTTTATTAAAAATTCTTATCTTTCCGTTTCAAAAAAATTTTTAAAAATGAAAATGCGATTCTTTTTTCTTTTCTCCCTTTTCTTTTCTCTCTTTTCTGCTCAACAAAGTCCTTATTATCAGCAATATGCCAAATACAAAATGGATATTGATGTCGATGCGCAGAATTTTACTTACCAAGGAAAACAAACTTTAACTTACACCAATAATTCGCCCGAGGAATTGAAAGTGGTTTACTTTCATTTGTATTGGAACGCTTTCAAACCGGGTTCTATAATGGATCAAAGAGTTGCAAACCAGGGAAAAAACGGAGATTCCAGATTACAGATCAACGGAGTTTCAAGGTTGGCTTCGATTCCGAAAGAGGAAGAAGGCGCCCAAAATATTCATTTCGTTAAACAAAATGGAAAGGATTTGAGATTTGAAATTCAGGAATCCATCATGAAAGTGGAACTGAACACCCCGATAAAACCCAATTCTTCTACCACTTTCACTATGGAGTGGGACGCGAATATTCCACAGCAAATCAGACGTTCAGGAAGAAATAACCGCGAAGGAATCGACATGACAATGACGCAATGGTATCCGAAAATCGCAGAATACGACTACGATGGTTGGGCAACTTTTGATTATGTTGGTCGGGAATTCCACGCTCCTTTTTCAGATTATGAAGTGAATATTAAAATAGATAAAGACTACGTCATCGGCGCCGGCGGAAACCTGGAAAACCCAATGGAAGTGAAAGGTTATGAAGCCAATTCAGCCATAAAAACAGATGATAAAAACAAAGCAACATGGAAATGGACTGCTAAAAACATTCTCGATTTTGCTTGGGCTGCAGATAGAGATTACACCGTGGAAAACTTTACCGTTCTTGATGGACCAAAAGTTTTTTATGTGTATCAAAAATCTGAAAAAACAAAACTTTGGGAAGAATCTAAACCTTATATCATCAAATTTTTCCAATTGATGAATGCAGCGTATGGAAGATATACTTACCCGACTTACACTTTCATCCAAGGTGGCGACGGCGGAATGGAATATGGCATGTGTACGATGATATTGGGCAACGCAACGTCTTTGGAAGGATTGGTTGGATTGATGGTTCACGAAGGTGGCCACTCATGGAATCAGCAAATTATGGCTTATAATGAAAGCGTGAGACCATGGATGGATGAAGGCTTCACGAGTTATTACGAAAGTTATGTAATGCACCAACTTTTCCCACCAGAAAAACCTATAGCCAATCCGTTTGCAGGAAGTTTGAATTCCTATAGAAACTTCGTGAAAAGAGGAATCGAAGAGCCTGCTGTTTGGTTGGGAGATCATCATGACAACGGTTCTGCGTATTCTTTTGCTTCTTATGTGAAAGGTGAACTTTTCTTGGTACAATTGGGATACATCATGGGAGAGCAAAATTTATCTACCATCATGAAAGAGTTCTATCAAACTTGGAAATTAAAACACCCTACTGATAGAGATTTAATGCATATTGCGCAAAAAGTATCGGGAATGGATTTGAAATGGTTCCAAAATTATTGGATCAATACCACCAAAACAATCGATTATAGCGTGAAAAATGTGAAATATGAAGCCAATTCGACTACGATTACCTTAGAAAATAAAGGAACCATTCCGATGCCGATTGATTTTTCTGTTTTAACGAAAGATAAAAAAGTGGTTAATTATCAAATCCCACTCAATATGACTCACGTTTGGAAAACGAAAGATATTTATGGCAATTTTGAAACCTTAAATTACTGGCCATGGACACAGAAAGAATACACTTTCACAATTCCTTTCAGTAAATCGCAAATTTCCGCTTTGGGAATTGATTTTTCCGGAAGATTGGCCGATGTGAACATGGAGGATAACCTGGTAGAAGTAAAGTAATCTCAAGCTTTAATCAAATGAATTCAATTGTAATCAACATAGGAAATACCAACATCCGATTCGGGCTTTTTGATGATGACAACTGCGATATTTCGTGGATTATCAACACCAAACCGTACCGAACGAGCGATGAGCTGCAGATGCAGTTTATGATGATGTATCAAACTCATAAAATTGATGCTGAAAACATTGACAAAGTCATCATCGGATCGGTAGTTCCACAACTTACCTACGATATCACGCGAGCGATTGAAAAAATACATGGTAAAAAACCCATCATCGTCGATCGAAATACGCCTTCGGGAGTAGAACCAAAATCGAAACAAATGGGAACCGATATCTACGCAAACCTGGTTGCAGCGCATCACCTTTATCCAGAAGGCAAAAAAATCATCTTCGATTTTGGCACTGCTCTTACCGCAAGTTGCATCGATGCAAAAGGCGAAACCATCGGCGTAATCATCGCTCCTGGAATTATCACTTCCTTGAATTCACTGATTCATGATACTGCCCAATTACCCGAAATCGAATTGATAAAACCGACTAAAGTTCTTGGCCTTGATACCGTTTCTTGCATGCAAAGTGGAATGGTTTACGGTTTTCTCGGGATGGTAGAAGGATTTATCAGCAGAATAAATGAGGAAGTGAATGAAGATTGCTTCGTAATCGCAACCGGTGGAGTTTCTCATGTTTATAAACCTTTAACCGAAAAAATCCATATTGCTGATCGGCTTCATACGCTGAAAGGTTTATACTTTTTAGGAAAAGATTTGTAAAAGCCTGCTAAAACAAAAAACGCACTTTATGAGTGCGTTTTTTTATTTTAAATATTCGTCAATTATTTATTTTTTCTTCATTTTCTCTCTTTCTGTCTCATCCTTGATGAATGGGTATTTCTGCTTCATATCTTCCAGAAGTTCGGGATCCAGTTCCAAAGCCTTCGCTAACATATTGCGACCTTCCTTCTGATCATTCATGTGAAAATAGCAATTGCTCAATTGATAATAAAGTTCTGCTCTAGGATGCATTTCCAAAGCGTGTTTCAATACGGAAGTTGTTTCTTGATATTCGCCAAGAATCATCAGCACTTCCGCATACGCATACCAATTGTAAAAGGTGAAAGGTTCCATATCTACAATTTTCTTCAGGCATTGCATGCTTTCTTCAAATTTGCCGGCATCAATATACAGATAAGCAAGCCTTTTTTGATAAGGAAGGCTGTTTTCGTTCATCGAAACTGCTTCTTCAGCGAAATGAAGAGATTCCTTCATGCTTCCCATATCTTCATAAATATAAGAAAGTTCCATCATTGCAAGATAAAACTGAGGATCATCTCTTAAAGATTTTTGAAAAGCATTCAGTGCCGGTACAAGCTGTTTGTTTGATTTATAACAAAGTCCTATTCTGTAGTAAGTATAAGATTTGGTATATTCCAACTCTAGCATTTCTTCATATACCGAGATTGCTTTCGACCATTCTTCCATCGCCTCATAGCAAGTCGCTTTATTGGCATAAACTCCGACCGCTTTTGGGTTTATCGATAAAATATAATCGAAACCTTTAATGGCCTCTTCGTAATTTTTTTTGTTGAAGTAAAACTGAGCGTACTCATTCCAAGCTGTTTCGGAAAACGGAAGCTGATCCAAATAAGAATTGATAAACTCGATCGCCTCGTCACTTCTTTTCAGCTGATTGTAGCAAAACATTACGTTTTCAAGCGCATATTCATCCATCATATCAAACTTCAAAGCAAGCTGATAATGTTTCAGTGCATTGAAAGGATCTTCCAGATTCACGTATTCATCTGCAATGAAATTATGGATGAAGTTTTCTTCTTCTTCCAGTTTGAGCGCTTTTTTACAAAACTCAATCGCTCTTCTCGGATTCCCGAGGTTAGAATAGTATTTCGCACAGCAAACAAGAAAATCAGTACTTTCCATCGAGGATTCCTGCAATTCTTGCATCAGTTCTTTTGCTTGTGAAAAGTTTTCTAGCTCCAGAAGAACTTCAAATTGCTTTATCTTCAACTCCAAGGAATTCGGGTGAAGTTTTAGTGCATAATTGGTCGCCATTTCTGCAAAATAAATGTCGCCCAACTCTAGATAATGAATAATAATGTCCTCGTACTCTTCGGTTTCGAAGTACCATTCATCGTTATTCTCTATCATTTCTTCGAACTTTTTTGCCAGTTCGTTTTCAAAAAATTCTTCCAATGTGTTATCTCATCGTCATTTCAATGCTTAAAATTTGCTTCTAAACTTTGAAAAAACTTTTTTATTTATACTTTATTAAAATTAATAAAAAATCTAATATTAAATCAAACTTTTTATTTTTTCAATCATTTGATCTCCCAATTGATCAGCCTCTTCCTGAGAAAATGCTTCGGTGTAAATCCTGATAATCGGTTCTGTATTGGATTTTCTTAAATGAACCCAATTCTTTTCGAAATCGATTTTCACTCCATCAACGGTAGAAATCTCTTCGTTTTGATATTCTTTTTCCATTTTAGTTAAAAGCACATCCACATCGATATCTGGAGTGAGCTCTATTTTCTTTTTCCCCATAAAATAACTTGGGTAAGTCGCTCTCAATTCGGAAACTGTTTTGTTTTCTTTTGCTAAATGGGTCAAAAATAAAGCCACCCCTACCAAAGAATCTCTTCCGTAATGAAGATCCGGATAGATAATTCCGCCGTTTCCTTCGCCACCGATCACTGCGCTTTTCTCTTTCATTAAAGTTACTACATTCACCTCTCCTACTGCACTTGCGAAATATTCTGATCCTAAATTTCTCGCAACATCTCTCAACGCACGGCTAGAACTTAAATTGGAAATCGCTGACCCTTTTTTATTCTTCAAAAGATAATCAGCAACGGCTACCAAAGTGTATTCTTCACCGAAAAGTTCGCCGTTTTCATCGACCAAAGCCAAACGATCGACATCGGGATCTACAACGATTCCTAAATCTGCTTTTTCTTTCTTCACCAATTCACAGATATCTCCCAAATGTTCCTTCAACGGTTCCGGATTGTGTGGAAACTGTCCGTTCGGTTCGCAATACAATTTTACCACTTCACACCCGAGTTCTTCCAAAAGTTGCGGAATGGCAATTCCACCGGTAGAATTCACGGCATCAACCACCACTTTGAATTTTTTAGCTTTGATGGCTTCTGCATCAACCATCGGTAAATCGAGGATTTTTTTGATGTGAATATCAAAAGCATCATCGCGGGTTTCATATTTTCCTAAATCATCAACTTCTGCATAATTGAAATGTTCACTTTCAGCCAAAGCCAAAACATCGGCTCCGTTTTCGCCGTTGATGAATTCGCCTTTTTCGTTCAATAATTTCAAAGCGTTCCATTGTTTTGGGTTGTGAGATGCAGTGAGGATAATTCCGCCATCTGCATTTAATTCAGGAACCATCACCTCAACAGTTGGCGTGGTAGAAAGTCCTAAATCAACAACATTAATTCCTAATCCTTGCAAAGTTGCAGTCACCAACGAATTCACCATCGAGCCGGAAATTCTGGCGTCGCGGCCAACCACAAGGGTTAAATCTTTTTTATTTTTATTATTTTGAAGCCAGGTTCCGAAAGCGGAAGTAAATTTTACCACATCCAGTGGCGTTAGATTTTCGTCAACTTTTCCACCAATTGTTCCGCGGATTCCTGAAATACTTTTGATTAAAGACATTGCCTAATTGATTTTAAATTAGAGGTTTAAATTGGTGCAAAAATACGAATAAATGATTGGAGGAGCGCCTTTCATATTGTTAAAAAAATTAAATTTGTCCTAAACAATTATAATGGCTTTTTCGAATATCCTCAAAACAATAAGACTCCCAAAAGAAGAAGATGAAGAATTCACTTTTGCAGAAATAGAGGAAGGGGTTTATTTTCGGGGGCATAATTTATGGCTTTTGGTAATTTCGATGGGAATTGCATGTATTGGTTTGAACATCAATTCCGCCGCGGCAGTTATTGGAGCGATGCTGATTTCTCCATTGATGGGCCCGATTGTCGGACTTTCTTTCGGACTTTCAATCGGCAACAAAAAACTCGTAAATCTGAGTCTTTACAACTGGGCAATTATGATCGGAACCAGTTTGCTGGCTTCTACTGTTTATTTTCTGATTTCTCCTTTTCATTCGGAAACTTCCCAACTTTCCAGTTTCAAAGAAGCAACCATTTTCGACTGTCTTTTAGCGCTTTTCGGCGGATTTGCTTGGTTTTTAGGCATTATCCGAAAAGAAGCGATTAAGGTGATTGCGGGAGTTGCGGTTTCCACAGCTTGTATTCCGCCACTTTGTACAGCAGGATACGGTTTAGCGACATGGAATTGGGAATATTTCTTTGGCGGGATGTATTTTTACCTCATCAATTGTTTTTTCATCGGGGTTGGAACATGGATTTTGAGTGTGATTCTCGGCTATCAAAAGTTTTATCTTGAAAGAGGACTTCGGCATAACAAGAAGATTATTCTGGTCATTTCAATGCTTTCTATTCTTATTTTAATTCCAAGTATCTTATTGACGGTAAGAAAATGGAATGCCGAAAAATTTAAAAATGAATCGTCGTTGTATATCGAAGAAGTTCAGAAAAAATTTCCAAAACTGACGATAGTTAGCCATAAAGAAACCATTGAAAACGGAAAGAAAATGATCGACATTACCGTTCTGAATACTAAAAATTTTGTTACGGAGCGAAATCTTGAAAAAGCGAATTTACTCAACAATGATATTCATCTTCGATGGCATTACGCGCCAGACAAAACGGATGCTTCGGAAATCGTTAAGCTTCAATTACAAATCAACGAACTGAAAAAACAAATGGAAGCCCAAAAAACTAGAAATTAGGAACAACCACAATCCGAGTCACATCCCGGTTTTCCTTTTTTGAATTTTTTGGAAGTGAAATTCTTTCTGATGTTTTTAAACAAAGAATATCCTGCAAACAAAACAATTGCTGCGATTATTACGTATTGTAAAATCAAAGAAGTATCCATTATTTAAAGATTTGATATACGATGAATGACGCAATATAAGCCAAACCAGACATTCCGAAAAGTTGAACCATCGTCCATTTCAGAGATTTTGTTTCGCGATAAACTACGGCCAAAGTAGATACACACTGCATCGCAAAAGCATAGAAAAACAAAATGGAAATTCCCGTGGCAAAACTGAAGACTTTCTCACCATTTGGTTTCACATCGTTGCGCATTTTATCGATTACTTTTCCTTCCGGAGCGTCATCATCCAATGAATAAAGGGTGGACATGGTTCCAACAAAAACTTCTCTCGCCACGAAACTGGTCAAAATTCCAACGCCCATTTTCCAGTCATAACCTAAAGGAGCAATCGCTGGTTCGATGGATTTCCCCATTATTGCCAAATAAGAATGATCCAAATGCACATCGGTCGCCACCAACTCATTCGGCTTTTGTTTCGGCCCGAAATAACTGAAAAACCAAATCAAAATACTTACGATAAAAATGATTTTACCGGCGCCGGTGATGAATTCCCAAACCTTTCCCAAAGTAAGTTTAAAATCATACCCGAAAAGAGGCATTTTATATGTCGGTAAATCCATCACAAGGAAAGATTTCCCTTTGCTTTTAATGATTTTTTTAAGAATTAAAGAGGCCATCAATGAAGTAAAAAAGCCCAAAAAGTACATGGCCATTAAAGCCAAAGCTTTATAGCTTATTCCCACAAAATATTTGTCGGGGATAATTAATCCGATGATAATGCTGTAAACAGGAAGCCGCGCAGAACACGTCATAAAAGGCGTTACCAAGATGGTAATCAGTCTTTCCTTGACATTCTCTATATTTCTGGTCGACATGATTGCCGGAATTGCACAAGCCGTTCCGGAAACCAATGGTACAATACTTTTCCCGTTGAGTCCGAAAGGTCGCAGAAAACGGTCCATCAGGAAGATGACTCTTGCCATATAACCCGAATCTTCCAGCAAATAAAGGAAATACAACAAAATCCCGATTTGTGGCGCAAAAATTACAATTCCTCCAACTCCTGGAATGATTCCGTTGGAAATTAACGAATTAATTGGTCCTTCGGGTAAATGTTCAGCAGCAAAACTTGCGATCCAGCTGGTCGCGCTATCAATCCAATCCATCGGATAGGCGGCGATGAAGAAAACCATTTGGAAGATGAAAAGCAAAATCGCAGCAAAAATCACATATCCCCAGAACTTGTGAACGAGGATTTTATCTAATTTTTCTGTTAAAAGTTCCTTGAATTGGGGCTTTTTAGAAATTACTTTTGCGATAATTTTATCAATACTTTGATAACGTCTGATTGTTTCCTGAGTCTGTAATCTTTTCGGAACCAGGCATTTAACCTCATCATCATTCATCTGATCTTTTACCGTTTCAAGCTTTCCGATGTAGGTATCGGATGAAAGAAGCGTCCAGATTTTGTATTGATTTTCTTCTTTGGTTTCAGATAAAATTTTGAAAACCAATCCTTTCTGTTCCAAAGGAATTTCGAAAGAAACCGTTTCCGATTTGGTGAAATTATTATTAAAAATAGCTTCTCGCAACTCATCAATTCCTAAATTTTGTTTCGCGTTGGTTTGCAAAACTTTCACTCCCAATTCTTTTGAAAGTTCATCAAGGTTGATGTTGATACCTCGTCTTTCAGTCTGATCAATTTGGTTCACCACCAATAAACCCGGGATTCCCAAATCCTGAATTTGTTGGAAAAGAAGCAAACCTCGCTTGATGCTCAATGCTTCCAAAATATAAACAACACCTGAATAATTCTGTTGTTCTTCAATTAAAAATTTAGAAAAAATAGCTTCATCCTCAGAAGTTGGATAAACACTGTACGAACCGGGCAAATCGATTACTTCTACATTTTCACCGTTGTATTCGTAGTTTCCCGAATGGCTTGCTACAGTTACTCCGGCGTAATTTCCGGTTTTTTGATTTTTGTTGCAAAGCAGATTAAAAACGGTCGATTTCCCTACGTTGGGATTTCCGACCAAAAGAATTTGCTTGTTTTGGGAAGATTTTTGCATCACACCGATTCTACAATAATAAATCTTGCTTCCTCTTCACGAAGAGCAATTCTGCTTTTCTCGTCGCCAAACTCAATATAAAGCGGACCTTTAAATGGCGCCTGATAAAGGATTCTGAAAACAGTTTCCGGAAGAAGTCCCATCTCGATAATCTTGTTGGGCATTTTCAGGTCATCGTTTTCGTAACCTAAAATTTTTCCGGTTTTCTCTTTCGGAAAGCAGCATAATTTATTGGAAATATCTCTTTTCAAGATTCAAATTATTTTGAGAAGCAAAGATAAGTTATTTAAATTAAATCTAAATAAGGAATTACCTTAAACTGACATTCTTCATATAAAAAACCCGAAAACTTTACGCCTTCGGGTCAAAATATAATATTAGTGGATATGAATTCTATTTGCCGGATTTCGCTGGAGCGGTTTCGATTTCAATAGGATTATTGTTTGCTTCGTAAAATTCCTTCAGCTTTTTCTCTTGTTCTTTAACCATTTCCCCGATGGTTACATCGCTTCCTGGCATTTTTTGAGATAGCATTTCCGGTTTCAGCATCGGTCTTGCAGTTGCGAAAGGATCTTTCTTGTAATCGTTGTATGTTTTCTCGAATTTTTCTTTAGACACTTCGGTCAATTTTACACCTCCGCCGAAAGAAACGGTTTCAATGTAAGGAACTTCGTTGTAGTTTTCTATTTTCTTATTTCCTTTTAATTCCCAAGAATAATTTTTTCCCGAATCTTCAATTTTCACGATAAGTCCCGGCAAACCACTGAATTTATACGGTCCATCCTGAAAAGGAATATCATTGGTAAACCAAGCTGTCCATTGGCGACCACCGAAATCTGCCGTAGCTTTTTGAGCTTTGTAAGCACCAATGGTTTGTTTCGCAGAAGCATCAATTTTCCAAACAATTTTAGCATCCTGAGAATATCCTATTTCTATTGGAGTAAATCCACTTGAAATGGTTTCGCTATAGGTATATTTCATCGAAGGATAAGCTTTTCTCACTTTAAAAGCGAATTTCGGTTGAGTGATCGATTTCGATAAATCTTTGAAAACGCCCGATTTCTGCATCGCTTCAACCTGAACTTTCAAGATGGAATCTTGCGCCAAAAGTGTGTAATCTCTGTAGATGGATTTATCTTTGGTGATATCTAAAACCGTCATTACTTTTTCGGTAGTTTCAGCTTCTTTTTTTGGTTTAAAGGTAAGTTCGTAGAAAAACCGGTTTGCGGTTTCCTGCGCATTGCTCACAAAAAATGCGGTGAGAAGAACAAAAGACAATAATTTTTTCATTTTCAATAATTTTAAAGATTAGTAAACAAAGAAATCAATTTGTTACAAATTTTTAAGAAAATTTTATCATTTTTTATGATGATGATTTCCGGAAAACGAAATAACTTTATTCCATAAAATTTTGACAATGAATACCTTAAATAACCTGAAAGAAGAACTCCAACAAGAATACCAAACCACCGCAAAATTCATCCAAAACTTCCCCGAAGGGAAAAATGAATACGCACCACACGAAAAAAGCATGAAATTGATGCCTTTGGCAACACACGTTGTAGAAATTTTGGGTTGGCCGGAAATGATCTTGAAAACTGATAAATTAGATTTTGCCGCAGGAGATTACCAACCGACTCATTTGGCAAATAAAGCTGAACTTCAACAAAAATTCGAGGAAGATTACGCCAAAAGCAAAGCCGCTTTAGACGCGATTTCCGAGGAAGATTTGGAGGGAAAATGGAGCATGAATATGGGCGAAAAAGTATTGGCTGATTACACGAAATACAGCGCGATTCGCCACGCTCTAAACCAACTTACCCACCACAGAGCACAGTTGGGTGTTTATTATAGATTGAACGACATTCCCGTTCCGGGAAGTTACGGACCGAGTGCCGATGAACAAGGCTTTTAGTTAGTTTTAAAGAAGTTAAATAAATGATGAATCCCGCTCTACCAAGGTAAAGCGGGATTTTTTATGGAATGAGTTCTATGGTATTGTTGTTGCTTTGCATTTCTTCTTTGGCATTTTTTTCCAGCTCACGAAGAATATCTTTTGGATCCGAAATTTCTTTGCCATTCACATTAATCATCACTTTCGAATTTGGGCGGTTCAAGATTTCGCGCATCCCTTGTACCGGATCATTTTGATATTGTTTCAGCTGTTTCACATATTGCGAGCGATTCACTTCCAACGGTTTTTTTCTGGTAAACGGAATATCTTTTCCTTGAGTATTGAGCTCCTCAGTTTTCGTTTCGGGAATTTTTTTCAAGCCTTTCAATTCCATTTTATGGGTTCCGGTTTGATCTTCAATTTGTACAATCAGTCCCGGAAGTCCGGAGAATTTATACGGCCCATCCTGAATCGGAACTTCTATGGTGAACCAAGCGGTCCAGTTTCTTCCGGCAAAATTGGTGGTAGCTTTTTGGACTTGGAATTCGCCGATTTTCTTTTTTTCCTGCAAGATTTTCCAGTCGGGTTTTCGGTCTTCCGCAACTTTATAGGAATCATTTCCGATGCTTGAAACCAAAAAGGTTTTGTAATCCGGATACGTTTTTTCTACTTCATAATTGATTTCACCACCATTGCTTTGTCGGGAAACCGAAATGCTTTTCATTCCTGCCGCCATTTGTTTTTTTATACTTTCATTGACGATAGAATCGCTTTCAAAAGAGCTTTTGCTGTAATATTTCGAGCCATTTTTATTGATATCGAGATACATCCATTCGGTTTTCAAGCTATCAATTTTGGTAGAATCCGGCGCGAATTTATATTCATAAATCACCCGATTATTCTGTGCAGAAATAATCAAACCCAATAACAGAAATAATGCTGAAATCTTTTTCATGGTTTATTTAAAATTAAATTTCACAGTGAACATTACTTGACTTGGACGAATGTACATGGTTCGTTTCGTGGTTAACAAAAATTCCGGGCTGTAGGAAATATCTTCGAAGGCTTTTTTGTTGCCGATATTCAACCATTTAATCTCGAAATCGATTTTCTTTTTAGACCAAGTATATTGATAAGAAAGGTCATAGAAAGAGTTTTGGTAGCTTTCGTTGCCTGATTTTGTGTTCAGATCGTCCCAGAAGAAACCAATCGTGTGGTTCTCCATTGGATAAACATAAGCGGCAAGATTGTGGCTCCAACCGGAATTTTTCTGTGAAATATTGAAAGATTCGTTGATGTTTTCTGTCCAGTTCAAAGAGATGTTGTAATCGACACTTAACCAAGAAAAATAAGTGTTATTAAACTTAAATCCTACATTTTGGCGGTTCGATTTCGTTCTTTGCAAATCATTATAAAAAGTAAATCCATTGGAATTGCTGTTCGAAAAATTAAGGGAAGCATTGGTTTTGAATTTCGGGAAATATTTACCAATTTCTGCACTTTGAGTTCTCGAAATCACCGTATTATCAATCGCTGCCAAAGACAATTGCGAGCTAAAACCTTGTCCGGTGAATTTTTCAATAATGTTTCTTTCGTTGGTGTTGTAGCCAAATCTCACATTGAAAAAGACGTTATTCAGCGGGTTTCGGTATTCCAATCGAGTTCCTAAATTTCTGGAAAGATATTCCGGCATCAAAGGATTTTGAGCGTCGTACCTCATCGTAAGTCCCAAAGGTGAAGTGAGCATTTTTCCACCGTATAAAAATCCGAAATTCCCGAAATCATAGGATTGATTGGCAAAAACCCACCATTTGAAAAACGAAGCAAAATCATAAGAAGCAAAAACGCTCGGCTCGAAAACCGTTTTGTTGTTGTCTAAATACTGATTTCTTAAGTTGTCTTTATAGGTAATTCCATAAAAATTCAATGGTAAATTGAGGCTTAAATTGAAATTATTCGATTTATAATTGATTCCGACTTGGGTGTAGGGCTGCACTTCATTCCATTTCATATCGTTCTCATAGTCAAATCCGTAACTTGTAAATCCACTGTTTCCGCCCAATAAAACCGATTCCAAATTATTGAAACTCATATTGAGACCGATTTCCGGTGTGAAAGTGAATTTTTTATAGGTAAAACCAACCGAAGCGGAGTGATTCGCAATCAAAGTATTTGATTTCGCAAACTGTTGGGAAACATTGAATTGATCGGCTTCCGCAAAATTTCCTTCCATATTTAAGTAAGAAGAAGGATTGATGGTCAACGTTTGTTTATCAGTTTGATAACTGAAATAACTCATCACATTGAAAAGCTTTTCTTTCCAAGGCAAAATCGCGCTCAACGAGTTCTGAATCATCCCTGAAGGAGAATTTAAACCTTGAGCCGAAGAATGATTTTCAGCATAAGTATTCCCCAAAACATCCTCTTTAATGGTATTTCTTTGGGTCATCGCGTCGCTTTCATTCCAGAAACCATTCCAGGTTGTGGTGTTTTTAAAGAAGCCTTTTTTTGCGTTTTTAGTAAAAATCAATTCTCCTTTTGCAGCATTCGTGTAGAAATTATTGGTAGTAAAAGACGTCAATTCTCCACCAGTGGACAATCTCGGCGAACCTTCCTGAAAGATTTCAACTTTGTTGTCGCTTCTTTCGATGCTGTTGTTGGTATAACTTGCGTTGGCTTTCAGTTCCCATTCTTTATTTTTGAAAGGATTGGTCAATAGATTGGCTGAGAAATAATGAACATTGTTTTGCAAATATCTTTTCTCCGGAACATTCGGTACATCGGCGGTTTCGAGGTTGGTCCAACTTTTTTGAGAAGCTTGGCTTCTTCTTCCTTCCCAGCGACTTCCGAAACCTAAAAGATTACCTTCTTTTTCCACACTTTCACCGTTGTTATTGGCTTTATAATTCACCACCCATTGGTTTTTTTGTCCGAAAAACATCGGCGTGAGTTTCACATTCCAAAGCAGCGGATCCATTCCTACGCCAACTTCTCCCCTTCCGGTCATCGTCACGGTTTTCTTTAAAACTACGTTCAGCGCTGCGTTTTCCGAAGGAACTTTGTCCTGAAGGATTTTCACAGGTTGGTGATTTTCCATCACTTCTACTTTCTGAACGGCATCTTTCGGTAATGAATTATTCACGGTACCGTAACCCCCTTCCATTAAATCTTTTCCGTTCACATAAAATTTATTGATCGGCTCTCCTTGATAAAGCACCGAGCCATCACCATTGACTTCAATTCCGGGGATTTTCTTTAAAACATCCGCCAAAGTACGGTCTGCTTTGCTTTCAAACGCTTTCAAATCATAAGAAATCGTATCTCCTTTTTTGGTAATAAGTTTGGTTTTCAGTTTTACCTCTTTAATTTCCGTTGCATCAGAATCCATTGTGAAATTGAGGTTTTGATTCTGATTTTTAATGGTTTTTAAAAGAGATTTTTGGTTAAAAGCTTTGGCTTTCAATTCTACATTTTGCTCAGCGGAAGTGAAAGTCACTTTATACTCACCTTTAGAATTGGTAATCGAGTATGCCATAATAGCATCTTTGCCCTGTTCTTCAATGGTTACACTTGCGCTAGGAATTGGTTGCCCGTCTGCATCCGTTATTTTTCCGGAAACGGTGGTTTGCGCATAAGCCATCATTGAAAATAAGAAAATGGAGAAAAAAGTAGAGAACGATTTCATGAATATTTTTTTGAAATTAGTAGGTATTGCCTTGGTTTTGTTACACTAAGAAGATGATAAACAAAAAGGTTCCGTATTAAATCTACTTTTGTTTTCGATAAAAACTATAATGTTTTGAGTTGTTAAAAATTCTTTTTTCCTAATTTTGCGGCTTAACATTGAATTAATATGGGACTTCATTTAACGCCGATTGATGTAGTAGAAGACATTAGCAAAGAAGAATTCCGGGAAAAATATTTACTTCCCCGAAAGCCGGTTGTCATCCGGAATATGGCCAAAAACTGGCCCGCTTACCAAAAATGGACGATGGAGTACATGAAAGAAGTGGTGGGTGATGTAGAAGTACCGCTTTATGATTCTTCTAAAGCAGATCCGGCCGCTCCGATCAATGCTTCGGCTGCTAAAATGAAATTCGCCGATTATATCGACCTGATTCAAAGGGAACCTACCGATCTTCGAATTTTCCTTTTTGACCCGATCAAGTCTGCTCCGAAACTTCTCGAAGATTACATTTCACCCAAAAAACTGATGGGTGGTTTTCTCGATAAATTCCCGAATATGTTTTTCGGTGGGAAAGGTTCGGTGACTTTTCTTCATTATGATATCGATATGGCGCATATTTTCCACACGCATTTCAATGGCAGAAAACATATTTTGCTTTTTGATTATAAATGGAAAGACCGACTTTATAAAATTCCTTATGCGACTTATGCTTTGGAAGACTTTGATATCGCCAATCCCGATTTCGAAAAATTCCCGGCTTTAGACGGAGTGGAAGGTGTTGAATGTTTCTTGGAACACGGCGACACATTGTTTATGCCGACCGGTTGGTGGCATTGGATGAAATATCTCGACGGAAGTTTTTCAATTTCACTTCGAGCTTGGGATAAATCTTGGGCGGTAAAAGCACATTCGCTTTGGAATCTTACCGTTCAGCGTAATTTTGATAATTTCATGAAAGCCAGATTCAAGAAAAAATACATGGACTGGAAAGAGAAAAAAGCCATTGAAAGAGCCAATTATGCTTTGAAAAAAGGCATTCCAAAATAATTTTACTCAACAGCAAATTTTAAGTTTGCTGTTTTTTTTACCGCAAAAGTGGCAAAAGAAATCATTGGAAATTAGCATTTCAAAAGACTGCAAAAACTCTAAAACTCAATTTTTCCAATTTTTGAAAAACTTTAAAACACAAAGCTTTTGTTTCTTTTGCGGTTTAAAAAAAACTCCAACTAAGGAATTCTGAAAATCGGATAAAGATTGACCGAACCTTCGTAATATTCTGAATTCTTGTAAATCCACTCTAGTTGGGCTTTTCCGTCTTTTGCAAATGCTGGATTTGCAATTTTCTCCATTTCAAATGCGGTTCTTAAAACCTGATTTTTTTTGAGCAATTCTGCAGCGGTATCTTCAAAAACATAATCTGAAAAATATTCCTTTTGTCCTAAAATTCCATCAAAGAAATTCCAATTGAAAAAGGAATCCGTGGCTTCCGGTTCCAAAGTTTCGAGCAAATATTTCACGCCAAATTGCTTGGTAGAAACTATAAAATCTCCTTTTCTGAAAGCTCTGTTTTTAATATCAGATTTTACTTGAGTTTCATAATGAAGATAATGACCTTCGTAAGGATTTTTCACTGTTTTGAAGTCAATAATTCGGTATTGTTCAACGAAAATCACAGAATCATTGGAAATTTCCTTCATGCTGATGTTGTTTCTTTTCAGATGTTCAATCACTTTATATTCCGATTTTGGAATCACATAATAGCGCGGAATTGCGATTTTTTTGGTGGAAGTATATTCATCGAAAAACTTCACTTTTCGGGTAAAAGGTTTCGTTCTGTCGTAAAACAATCTCGGTTTTCCGGAAACTTCGCTGGTTTTCATTCCGGCTTCATATCCTTTAAAATCAATCAGTTGAAATTGCTTTTCATTCAATTTCCATTGCAAAGAATATTGATTTCCAGGTTGCAAATTGGCGGTGTTTTCATCCATCTTCTTGCGGATTTCCCCAATATTTTTCTCCACAAAACGAATGGAACTCAACATATACTCGTAAGTCGCAGCAATACGGTCTTTGTAAGGTTTCAACATGTGCGTTTCGGCGACGGTTCCCAAAGTGTTGAAAAGCGTGGTGTAACCGGTCGCATAACGCGGAGAATCCATAAACGCTGGAAAACCTTCATCCGGAGAATCGCCGTGGATATTGACATAAGGCGTGGTGAGCATTCCTTTTTTCTCCAAATGACTGAGAATTTCCGGTTGCATTTTTTCATTAAAATAGTTCCCTAAAACCGTTCCTAATCGTTCTTTATTCGTAGAAATATAGGTGAACAAATATTGGTAATCCGCTCCGTTACTTACATGATTATCAATAAAATAAATCGGTTTGAAATGTTGAAAAATCTGTTGGAAACTTTTGGCATTTTCCGAATCGTTTTTGATGAAATCGCGGTTCAGATCAAAATTTCTGGCATTTCCTCGAAAACCGTATTCTTCCGGACCGTTTTGGTTGGCTCGGCTGAATTTTCCACGTCGCAACATTCCGGAAATATTATAGGATTCGATGGCTGCAATTTTCAGATTTTTATTTGAAATTTTCCCTGTAGCCAAATCCCGCATCAACATCATAGTGGCATCAATTCCGTCGGGTTCACCGGGGTGAATGCCGTTATTAATGAGAATTGTAGCATTATTTTTACTTTTTGAAGGCGTGAAAACTACAACTTTGATCGGTTCTCCGTTATCATCTTTCCCGAAATTTTCAATGGAAATACTTTCGAAATTTTGATCGAGATTATCATAATATTTCACCATTTCTTCATAGGTTACGGTTTGGTTGCCGTTGCCATTTTCGTAGGGAGTTTTAAAATCTTGAGCAAAAGAAAATACGGTTTGAACGATAAAAAGTAGAGTTAGTTTTTTCATTGAAAAGGAAATTTTAAAACGAAGATATTAATAAAAAATCCACAGAAACAATTTCTGCGGATTTTATTTATCTTGATTCTTGGATCTGAAATCTTGAAATCTTGAATCTATTGATTTAATCATTCAACTTCAAAACCGCCATAAATGCAGATTGCGGAACCTCTACCCTACCAATCTGCTTCATTTTTTTCTTTCCTTCTTTCTGCTTTTCTAAGAGTTTACGCTTTCTGGAAATATCACCACCGTAACATTTTGCGGTAACGTCTTTTCTTAATGCCTTGATGGTTTCTCTGGCGATTACTTTGGTTCCTAAAGCGGCCTGAACGGCAATATCAAATTGTTGTCTCGGAATCAATTCGCGGAGTTTTTCGCACATCCTTTTTCCGATATAATACGCGTTGCTGTCGTGAATTAATGATGAAAGCGCATCCACCATATCGCCATTGATCAAAATATCCATTTTAACAAGCTTGGATGGTTTGAAACCGATCGGATGGTAATCGAATGACGCATAACCTTTTGAAATCGATTTCAATCGGTCATAAAAATCAAAAACAACTTCCGCCAATGGCATATTGAAAACCAGCTCTACCCTTTCCGAAGTCAGATAACTTTGGTTGACGATTTCGCCTCTTTTTTCGATACATAAAGTCATTACCGGACCTACAAATTCGGATTTGGTGATGATGGTTGCTTTAATAAATGGTTCTTCTACCCGATCCATCGTCGTCGGATCCATCATTTCTGAAGGGTTATTGATGAGGATCGCTTTTTCGGGTTCTTTTTTGGTATATCCATGGTAAGAAACGTTTGGAACGGTGGTAATCACGTCCATATTGAACTCTCTGTCGAGTCTTTCCTGAACGATTTCCATGTGAAGCATTCCAAGGAATCCGCAACGGAAACCGAATCCTAATGCTGCAGAACTTTCCGGTTCGAAAACAAGTGATGCGTCATTTAATCTTAATTTTTCCAAAGAAAATCTCAATTCTTCAAAATCTTCAGATTCTATCGGATAAATCCCGGCAAAAACCATGGGTTTCACCTCTTCAAAACCTTCGATTGGAGCTTCAGCACCGTTCTCGAAAGTCGTAATCGTGTCACCAACTTTTACTTCTCGAGCGTCTTTAATCCCGGAAATAATATAACCTACGTCTCCTGTTTTAATTTCTTTTTTTGGTGCTTGTTTTAGTTTTAAAGTTCCCACTTCATCGGCTTCATACATCTTGTTGGTCGCCATAAATTTAATGCGTTGACCTTTTTTGATGCTTCCATTCACCACTTTAAAATAAGCTTCAATTCCTCGGAAAGGATTATAAACAGAATCAAAAATCAGCGCTTGAAGCGGCCCATCTTCATTCCCAACCGGAGCCGGAATTCTTTTTACAATTTGCTCCAAAAGTTCATGCACCCCTTCGCCAGTTTTCCCGGAAACACGAAGAACATCTTCGTAATCGCAACCGATAAGATTCATAATCTCATCCGTAACTTCTTCCGGATTTGCAGATGGCAAATCGATTTTATTGAGAATCGGAATAATCGTTAAATCATTTTCCAATGCCAAATATAAATTACTAATCGTTTGTGCCTGAATGCTTTGTGCAGCATCTACAATCAGAAGCGCACCTTCGCAAGCAGCGATAGAACGGGATACTTCGTAGGAGAAATCCACGTGTCCTGGAGTGTCGATCAGGTTGAGAACATATTTTTCTCCATCCAGCTCATAATCCATTTGTATCGCGTGAGATTTTATGGTAATTCCGCGCTCTTTTTCCAAATCCATGTCATCCAAGGTTTGCGACTGCAATTCTCTTTGGGTAACGGTATTAGTATATTCCAAAAGTCGGTCTGCCAAAGTAGATTTCCCGTGGTCGATATGTGCAATGATGCAAAAGTTTCGTATGTTTTTCATTCAATTCTTGATAGGTTGCAAATTTAGTATTTTTTGGTGGATTGTGTTGAATGTTTAAAATTGCTTTGATTTCAAAAATCATTCATCAGAAATTGGCTAAAACTGTTTGTTTTGGGACAAAAATAGAACGACCTCTGCAAAAAAATTACAGAGGTCGCTCAAACATTAAAAAAATAAACTATTATGGTCGCCTGCGCTGCGGATTGGTTTTCCCGGATCCGTCTTGTTTTTTGTCTAATATTTTGTTTCGCATTTTTCCTTCGGTTTGGTACATCTGCAACACTTGTTGTGGTTTGATGACCCTCATGAATTTTTGCGAATATAATTTTCTGTTATCCAAAAGCTGTTGCCCAATTTCGAAGCTTTCATTGAGTCTTCGTTTTGCCTCATCATCGCTCATATTATCATAATCTTCGCTGGGTTTGAATCTGCTTTTAATCTCATTTTGCTTTTCCTGATATTCAGCAAAAAGATTTTTAAACTCATTTTGTTCCTCTTCCGAAACTTCCAGTTCTTCAACCATCATATTTTCTCGGAACTGTTTCAGCAACTTCATTCGATCATCGGGACTCATATTCTGGATGAGTTCTTTTCTTTGCTCCGGCTTCATTTTCTTCCAATCGTACTTCTGCTCTTGTGCAAAACTGTTCTGAGATGCCAATAAAAGAGTGAATACTAAAAATAAAATCTTTTTCATTTCTGCTTTCGTTTTAGTTATACAGATCCAAATAAATGTCCTGTTCCGCATTATTTCCTAAATCTGCCAATTCAGCCGATGTAAAACTCGAGAGAATTTGATCTACCTGAACTTCCGGAGTTTGAACTGCTGTTTTCACATTCTTAGCTGCAACGGCTTTTGTTTCTTGATGATCAACAACTTTCACTTGAGCTTCGTCTTCTTTTGGATGAATTTCCTCTGTAGAAGTTAAATCATTCTGCAAAGTTTGATAAGCAATTGTTGCTTCATTTTCAGGTTTATCGATTGATTCTGAAACGCTTACAGCATCAGCTTTTTCATTCGAAACTTGAGTAGTCATCAAATTCTGGTTTGCGGTCGTTTCATTTTGATTCATGACAAATGTGATTCCGAAAACCATCGCAACAGCGGCAGCAGCGGCATATACCCAATTCAATTTCACCACTTTTGTTTCTTTTTTTGGCGCGGTTTCTTGCAAAACTTTCGCCTGCATTTCCGCAAAGAAACTTTCGTCGGGAACTTTGTAAATATTTTTACGTTCTAAATTTTCTATATCTAAATTTTTCATCTTAAAATGTGGTTTTCAAATTTTATCAAATAAATCTTATTCGGTATAATTTGCTTTGATGTAATCTTCAACTTTTTGTTTCGCGTAGTGGTAATTGGTTTTCAATGTTCCCACCGACATATCGAGAATTTTCGAGATTTCTTCGTAAGGCAAATCATCGTAATATCTCATGCTAAAAACCAATTTCTGCTTTTCCGGCAACGAATGAATCGCCTTTTGCAACAAAACCTGTATTTCTTCTGCCTCTGCAGAAACATTATCCGCAACCAGATTTTGCAAGTGATGATCGGTTTCTTCATCCGATTTTTGCATTCTTTTCGCCTTTTTCAGCTGTTGCAAAGCTTCATTGGTTGCGATTCGGTAAAGCCAAGTGTACAATTGACTGTCTTGCTTAAACTGATGAAAATTCTGGTACGCTTTAATGAAAGAATCCTGCAACGTATCCTGCGCCAATTCATGGTCTACCACAATTCTTCTGATATGCCAATACAACCTGCTCTGGTAAGCATCCATCATCTGGCGAACTCCCTTTTCACGGGTTTTTTCGCTAGACATCAGCTCGATAATTTCGCTTTCCTGGATCTTCATTGAGATGCTTTCGGGATTTTGATGGTAAATTTACTTAAAAGTTAAATAGGTATTTCAATTTTTAGTCCAAAGCAAAATAATTATCTTTGTTAATAATTAAATTTCAATGAAGATTGTAATCATCGGGTCCGGCAACGTGGCTTATCATTTGGCAAAAGCTTTTACACAGAAAGAAATCCCAATTTCTCAAGTTTTTGGTCGCAACGAAAGGGCTTTGAAAGAAATTTCAGAAGAATTTAAAATTCCTTTTTCCACATCAGAAATTGCCCAAGCGGATTTGTATCTGATCTCGGTAAATGATGATTCAGTAGAAACTATTTCTGCTAAAATTCTTAATGAAAACGCTTTGGTAGCACACACTTCCGGCTCTTTGCCCAAAGAAATTCTTCAAGGAAATTACCGAAAAGCAAGTTTTTACCCGCTGCAAACTTTCTCCAAATCGAAGGAACTTCAGTACGAAGAAATTCCGTTTTTTGTAGAAGCTGAAAATGCGGAAGATTTAGAAGTGCTGAGAAATCTTGCGTTTCAAATTTCGAAAAAAGTAACAGTTTCCGATTATGAAAAAAGAAAATACATTCACCTCACCGCAGTTTTTGCCTGCAATTTTGTTAATCATCTTTTTGCGAGAGCTAAAGAAATTTCGGATTCCCAGAATATTCCTTTTGAGTATTTCTTGCCATTAATTGATGAAACCGTTCAAAAAATCCATGAAATTGAACCAAAATCTGCCCAAACTGGTCCGGCGGTGAGAAATGACCAAAGAGTTTTGGCGCTTCATGAAGTTTTAATTAAAGATGAAGAACATCTGAAAATTTACAAAACCATCAACGAATCGATAAAGAAAATGTATGAGCTATAAATTAAAATTAAAAAACATAAAAGCCTTTGTATTCGATGTAGACGGGGTTTTCACCGACGGAAGCGTTTATCTAATGCCGGACAAAAGCATGTGCCGCGTGATGAATGTTTTGGACGGTTACGCCGTGGTAAAAGCCGTGAAAAATGATTACAAAATCTGCGTGATCACCGGTGGCGACGATCCTGCGGTCAGAAACCGAATCAATTATCTTGGAATTACGGAATATCACGCCAAAATCTCAGATAAAATGGTGAAATACGAAGAATTCAAACAAAAATATGGACTTCTTGATGATGAAATTTTGACGATGGGCGACGATTTACCGGACATCAAAATGATGAAAGCTTCCGGAATTTCAACTTGTCCGAAAAATTCCGTTCCGGAAGTGAAAGCCATTTCAGCATATATTTCCCCAATCGAAGGTGGAAAAGGTGCCGTTCGCGACGTCATCGAACAAGTAATGAAAGTTCAAGGAAAATGGCTGGAAGATGACACCAGAAGCACTTAAAATTTAATGATGAAAATATTACTAGCCTCCAATTCACCAAGAAGAAAAGAACTTTTAACCAGCTTAAACCTTGAATTTGAAACGGTAAAAGTCGATTGTGATGAAATTTATCCTGAAGATTTAGAAGTAGAAAAAATCGCGGAATACCTTTCTGAACTGAAATCGAATGCCTATCAAAATCTGGCAGAAAACGAAATCCTAATCACCGCAGATACGATTGTTGCGATAGAAAACGAAATTCTCGGAAAACCAAAAGACGAAAACGACGCCAAAGAAATGCTTCGCAAACTTTCGGGAAAAACGCATCAAGTTCTCACAGGAATCACGCTTCGAAGCACGAAAAAAACTGTTTCCGTGACCGATATTGCGCAAGTAGAAACCGATATTTTGACGGAAGAAGAAATCAGCGACTATATCAACCGTTGCAAACCTTTCGATAAAGCCGGAAGCTACGGCGTTCAGGAATGGTTCGGAATGGCAAAAATCAAGAAAATAAACGGGAGTTTTTATACGATTATGGGACTTCCTACCCATTTGGTTTATGCGCTGTTAAAAGATTTTCAATAAATAAAGGGTGAAACTAAAAATTCTTTATTTTTACAAAAATTAATCAGCAATTTTATACTAAAATGCCGATTTACAAGTTATTATCAAATAATGAAAAAAACCATCTACTTTCTTTTAGCAATCACCGTTTTCAACTCCTGTTCTACAAGGAAAAAGAACAACGATTCTACCTTTATGAAAGGATTTTTCTCCTATTATAACACGCTTTTCAACAGCAAAGATGCCCTGCAAACCGAGCTGAAAAACCGCGATCAAGCGCATCAAGACAATTTTTATGCGCCTTATATTCAGCTTTTAACTTATGATGAGCAACCTTTGGGAACCGATTTGCAATCGAGCGGAATGTTTGGTGACGATCCAGTTCCGGGAAACCAAGGTTCGAATGGTCCAGGTGTTCCGGGTGCTCCAGGAAGAAATAATTCCGATGCCGGCGTAAAAGCAGGTGCTTCGATTCTTGAAATTTCTGAGGCTAAAGCATTGAAAGCCATCTCAAAATATTCGGTAATGAAAGGTGGCGACGAAAAAAACAAAAAGATTTTCGATGCCCATATTTTGCTCGCGCAAGCTAGAATTTATAACAACAAACCTTTGGAAGCTTTGGACGGATTAAATTATATTTTTTCGAACATGAAAAAAGATAAACGACTTCCATTGGCTAAAATTTATCAAGGTTTGGCTTACTCAAAAATGGTAGATTTCCCAAGAGCAGAAGAGGTTTTCGCTGAAGTAAAAAAAGATAAAGTTAAGAAAGATTATCAGAAATTGCTCAGTCTTTATTACTCTGAAATGCTTTTGAAATCAGGAAAAAAGGAAGCAGCAATTACTGAACTCGAAGATGCGTATGCACTGAATAAAAACAGAAAACTAAGAAGCAGAATTGCTTTTTTAAGAGGTCAAATTCTAGCCAATTTGGGAAAAAATGAAGAAGCGAGAGAAAGCTTTGTTTCGGCTTACAAAAACGCCAATAATTTCGAATTTGAAGTAAAATCGCAAATCGAAATCGCCAAAACCTTCAATGGAAAAGACGATTACGAAGGTGCAAAAGAATACATCGAAAAAATCAGCAAAAAAGGAACTTACACTTCCCGAAAAAATGAATTCTACTACGCATTGGGTTTAATGGCTGATAAAGCCGGTAAAAAAGACGAAGCCAAAGCATTTTATGTCCAATCATTGAAGGAAAAAATGTCGGATCCGCAAATTCGTGGACTTGATTATTACGAAATTGGAAAGGATTTTTTCGAAGAAAGCGATTACCTTTCGGCCGGTGCTTACTACGATTCCGCATTGGCGGTGATGACTTATCAACCCTCAAAAATTCTTTTGGAAGAGAAATCAGCCAACATCAAACAGGTTTCTGCCAATTATTATTTAATCAAGAAAAATGACAGTATTTTGGCATTAACGAAAATGCCGGAAGCGGAAAAAATCACCTATTTCACCAAACATATTGAAGCCATAAAAGCAAAAGAAGCGAAGGAAGAACTCGAGCGAAAAAGAAACGAAAGAAACAAAGGTTTCGATACCGGAGATTATTCTTCCAACTCGATTTTTGCCAATAACGAAAGTGGTTTTCAGGAATTAGGATCTACGAAAGGAGGTTTCTATTTTGCTAATTTGAGCACAGTTGCCAAAGGTGAAGCCAGCTTCAAACAAATCTGGGGAAACCGAAGTTTAAGCGACAATTGGCGTACTTCCGCGCGAAGCAATTCCATTGAAGATTTGAAAAATGAAGCGATGGGAATCACCTCTGCGCCCGATCCGCGTAGATTGGAACCAAGTTTCTATATTGAAAAAATTCCTACCAAAACCGAAGAAATTCTGGCGCTGAAAAAAGCCCGCGATACCGCAAGTTTAGGACTCGGAAGAATGTATGAAAACTTCTTTTCCGATACGCCGCTTGCCACCAAAACGTTGTACGATCTCGTCGATACGAATCCTGAAGAGGAAACCAAATTGCAAGCTTTGTACAGTATTTTTGCCTTTAATTATGAAGAAAATCCAGCAGCCGGCGAAAGAGCTAAACAGATGATTCTCACCGAATTTCCTTACACTTCGTATGCCGAATTTGTGAAAAATCCTAAAAATAATGCTTTCAACAAATCATCTGAAGAAGTGGAAAAAACTTACACCGAAGCTTTCGATTTGTACAGCAAAGAAAAATATGCCGAAAGTAAAGCTTTGATCGAAAGTGCTTTAGAGAAATATCCGAAAGATGCGCTCGTTCCGAAATTCGCTTTATTAAATGCCTTTAATTCCGGAAAAATAGCAGGAAAGGAGATCATGATTTTGCAACTTGAACAAATTGCGCTGAACTATTCCAGAACGCTAGAAGGGGAAAAAGCCAAAGAAATGCTGAAATACCTGAAAAGTGATTTGGTAATGGAAATAACCGACGAAAATGGCAATAAAAACCCATCTTCCGGACCGGGAAAACCACAAATTCAGGACGACGACGCGGCTCCTTCGCCGACACGGGTTCAGGACGAAACCATCAACCTTTCGACGCCGCCACAAAGTCCAAACAACGATGCTACACCACCACAAAGAAGACCTGGAAAAGGTTTGCAAGTGGGAAACCCAACTCAAAAACAATAAAAAAAAGCGAAGTTTTTTCTTCGCTTTTTTCGTTTTTTAACTCTTATGGTTTGCTTTTCTTCTTTACGCCTTGAAATTCTTTCAGATAAAAAGGTTCGAAATAAGCGACATCTTCAAAATCTTGATGATTGAATTTCTCCACCGATTTCTTAATTAAAAATTTCGCGGAAGGGTAGATGTTCGCATGAAATTCAGCATTTGGAAGTTGCAAAATTTCTTTCGCTTTTGCAGCACCATCGCCCACGAAAACTACTTTTTTATTCTTAAACTCCTGAAAAGAGGTTTCATCTAAGATTTTCGCTTCGGTTTCAGAGAGCATTTCTCCTGTTTTCCCGTTGAAAACGGCAGTATAAACCTCCATTCTTCTTGCATCGAGCAATGGAATCACAAAATCGAATTCGCGGTTTAAAAACGGCTCTATCATCGTCTCCATAGAATTTACGGCAATCAAAGGAATTTTCAGTCCGTAGCAAAACCCTTTTGCGGCAGATGAACCAATGCGCAAACCGGTGTAGGAACCCGGTCCCATTCCCAAAGAAACGGCATTTAAATCATGAAGCGAAATTTCAGCGCCTTCCAAAGCCCATTCCACAAAGGTGTGAAGACTTTCGGATTGTTTGTAATTTTCTGAAACTTCTTCGCACAAACAAAGCAATTCTTCGCCATCAGAAATGGCAACGGAACAGTTTTTCGACGAGGTTTCGATGTGGAGGATTTTCATTCTGCAAATTTAGGAATTCAAAAACGATCAAATCATTGATGAAATGTTTTTTTACAAATTTTTATAAACCGTTCTCGGTTCACTTTGCGCACTTGGATAAATCGTTAAATCTGAAATGGCAACATGTTTCGGAGCATTAATACAATAGGAAATTGCATCGGCTATATCTTTCGCTTCCAAAGCTTTATAACCTTGATAGACGGTATTTGCACGCTCTTCATCGCCTTTGAAACGAACTTTTGAAAAATCGGTTTCCACCAAACCGGGTTGAATATTGGTGACTTTTATTCCAAATTCGGTGAGTTCCAGGCGCATTCCGTCGGAAATCACATCCACAGCTTTTTTCGAAGCGCAATAAACCACGCCGTTCGCATAAGTTTGTCTGGCCGCAACGGAAGAAATATTCACAATATGCCCTGAATTTTGGGCTTTCATTCCGGGAATAATGAGTTTAGAAACATACAAAAGTCCTTTCACATTTCCATCCATCATCGCATCCCAATCTTCGATATTTCCTTCAGAAAGTGGCTCTAAACCATGCGCATTTCCGGCATTATTAATGAGAATATCGATGTTTTTGAAACTTTCAGGAAGGGAAAGAATTGCTTTTTCTACTTCGCTGAAAATTCTTTGGTCGAAACTTAAAGTATAAACTTCGGTCAACTGAGAAAGTTCGGCTTTTAATTCTTCTAATACTTCGGTTCGTCGTCCGCAAATAATAAGTTTAAAACCTTGATTAGCAAGCAATTTTGAGGTTGCTTTTCCGATTCCGGAAGTAGCTCCGGTGATAAGTGCTGTTTTCATATCTTAAAAAGAAAATTGTATTATTTATTGAGCATCAAAGCTCTGAAAAGCGTCTTCAATATGGGTAATTTGCATCACACCGTCCGAATCGGGAACAATCGTGATGATATCGAAACGGACTTCTTTGTCGATGTTTCTTTCTCTCATGAAAAAATCGGCGCACGAAACGATTGATTTTATTTTCCCTTTGGTGACGGCTTCTTGTGGTTCAATCACCGTGGTATAACTGCGCGCTTTCACTTCAGCGACGATGATCATTTCATGAAATTCGGCAACGATATCGATCTCCAATTTCTGGAAATGAAAATTTCTTGCGAGAATTTTATAGCCTTTTTTAACTAAAAATTCTGCGGCCAAATCTTCTGCCAACTTCCCGAAATCGTTGTGATCTGCCATTTTATTAGAAATTGATTTCCACTTTTTTATCGGATTTGAAAGAAGCTTTTCCTCCAATAATCAGCGGACGATTATCATAAATGTGTCCATTTGGAAACCCGAAAATCACTGGGAAATCGTATTTTTTTATCCTTTCGGAAATAAGTTGATAGGCAAATTCATCGAAACTTTCTTCGTAATTTTTGTTGTCTTTTTCGTTGCCTATATTGGTCATTCCACCAACGATTAAACCTTTAATTTGTCTGAAAACTCCCGCCAAATCAAGGGAAATCATCATTCGGTCGAGTGCATAATAATTCTCGCCGATGTCTTCGATGAAGAGGATTTTATCTTTAAAATTGAAAGAATAGGGTGTTCCAAGCAACGCATAGATTAACGCTAAATTTCCTCCAACCAATTCGCCTTCCGCATTTCCATCTTTGTTAAATGGACTTTTTTCGATCCAATATTTGGGCAATTTACCTTGTAAAATATCGAAAGTCAGATCATAACTTTCTTCGGTAACTCCGAAACTTGAAGTTTTAATGGTTTGTCCATGAATAGAAGCAAATCCATTTTTAAGTAAATAACTCTGGATCACGGTATTATCGGAATAACCAATATACCATTTCGGATTTTTTCTGAATTTTGAAAGCCTTAAATTCCTCAACAAATGTTGACAACCATAACCTCCTCTGGATGCCCAAATTGCGGAAATTTCATCATCATTGAAAGCCCAATTCATATCGGAAATTCTTTCTTTTTCGGTTCCGGCATAAGAATAGCCATTTGAATATTGGGAATAAAGGTGTTTTCCTAAAATAGGTTCATAACCTTTTGATTGAATGAGTTTTAACCCATTTTCCAACTGAGATTCTTCCACAGATCCTGCTGGAGAAATGATGGCGATTTTATCACCTTTTTTTAAGCTTTTAGGGAAAATGATATGCTTCATTAATTGCTCATTTTTTGTTCTGTTTTTTCTGCTTCTTCTAGTTTTCTATCAAATTGATTGAACTTTTTAAAGCTTTGAAGAAAAATAAAAATACTGAAACCAACCAAGATAAAACCTACACCTCTTCGGATTTGATTGGCCAGTTTTTCAGTGAGTTTGTCGTGAAATTGCTTAGCAAGATAGATTTTAAAAAAATCAATGGAAAGGTAAGTTCCTACAACCAAACTCATGTACAAAAGAAATTCATCGAGTTTTGGGTAAGCGTTTCTCACGGAAATAACCGTCACCAACCAAAACAACACGACTCCGATATTCAGAATATTAAAGAAAAAGCCATTGAGAAATGTTTTAACATAATTCTGGTTGATCATTTTTTCTTCTCCAGCGATATGCATTTTGGTTTTGGAAACCACCATATAAATCGCGTAAATGAGGATAATAAACGCCGTAATTCTATAGAAACCGGGATGTTTATCGATAAGTTGCACCAAATCCGCACTGGCAAAAAAAGCCGCCACAATACAAACAATATCTGCAGTAATCACGCCTAAATCCAAAGCAAGCGCATGTTTCGGACCGCGCGAAAAACTGGTTTCGATGAGCAGGAAAAAAATGGGCCCGATAAAGACCAAACTAAGCATTATTCCTAAGCCAATTGCGGATAAAATAAGTTCAATCATAATTGATAAGATATTAATGAATTGGTTTTGAATGGATGATCCTATTCATTAATAATTTTAAAGTCCAATTGTTTCTGTATCAAATTGGCTTTCATCACTTTGATTTTCACTTCATCGCCCAACTGATATTGGTTGCCGGTTCTGGAACCGATTACCGCATGAGATTTTGCATCATATTGGTAAGAATCGTCCATCAAATCACGAAGTTTAATCAATCCTTCAGCGCCGTTTTCAGGGATTTGAACCCAGAAACCAAAATCGGCAACGCCTGAAATAACTCCGGTAAATTCTTCGCCCAAATGTTTCTCCATGAATTTAACCTGCATGAATTTAATGGAATCTCTTTCCGCATCGGCTGCAAGTCTTTCCATAGAGCTGCAATGCTTGCTTTTTTCTTCGTATTCTTCTTTGTTTGGAGATTTTCCGCCATCGAGATAATGCTGCAACAAACGGTGCGCAATAAGATCCGGATATCGGCGGATAGGAGAGGTAAAATGCGAATAATAATCGAATCCTAAACCGTAATGTCCAATTGGATTGGTAGAGTAGATGGCCTTGCTCATCGAGCGCATCGCCAATGTTTCGATCATATTTTCTTCGCCTTTTCCTTTTACATCGTACAATAATTTATTTAAAGATTCAGCGACTTTCTTGGTATTTGCCAAATCCATTTTGTACCCAAAAGTGGAAACAAATTCTCTTAAAGCTTCTAATTTTGCAGGATCCGGATC
Source organism: Kaistella montana (assembly GCF_024436175.1). Classification (GTDB taxonomy): domain Bacteria; phylum Bacteroidota; class Bacteroidia; order Flavobacteriales; family Weeksellaceae; genus Kaistella; species Kaistella montana. Next base: position 496,285 of record NZ_JANFQP010000002.1, read on the forward strand.
GTCGTGAATACGATAAATAAAGGTATTTCCGGTTGGTTCGCCTCTTTGGTTCAGGGAAATAAATTCCGAAACCTTTCGGTTCGCCAAAAGCATAAATTCTTCAATTAAATGATTGGAATCTTTGCTGATTTTAAAATAAACCCCGATTGGTTCACTGTTTTCATCAAGGTTGAAACGCACTTCGCTTCGGTCGAAAGTGATTGCACCATTATCAATTCTCTTTTTTCTAAGAATTTTAGCCAATCGATCTAAAGTAAGAATTTCTTCCGCCAAATCTCCGCTTTGGGTTTCTATTCGTTCCTGAGCTTCTTCATAACTGAATCTTCTATCGGAATGAATAACGGTTCTTCCAAACCATTCTTTGACCACTTTTGCTTGATCATCAAGTTCAAAAACTGCGGAAAAAGTATATTTATCTTCATTAGGACGAAGCGAGCAAACATCATTACTCAAAACTTCGGGCAACATCGGAACCACGCGATCGACCAAATAAACGGAAGTGGCTCTGTCATAGGCTTCATCATCCAATAAAGTTCCTGGAATTACATAATGAGAAACATCAGCGATATGAACCCCGATCTCCCAATTTCCATTGTCTAATTTCTGGATGGAAAGTGCGTCATCAAAGTCTTTCGCATCTTTTGGATCGATGGTAAAAGTGCAAATACTTCGCATATCACGGCGTTTTGCTACTTCAGAATCCAGAATTCTACGATCGATTTCGTCGGCTTCTTTTTCCACTTCTTCAGGGAAAGTGAAGGGTAGCCCATATTCCGCTAGAATAGAGTGAATTTCAGTTTCATGTTCACCGGGCGCACCCAAAACTTTGATGATTTCACCTTCCGGATTTTTCTCTCCTGGTCGCCAATCGGTCATTTTTACAACGACTTTATCGCCGTCTTCAGCACCGCCAATTTTACCTTTTGGTACGAAAATATCAGTGTTAATCGTTTTTTTATCGCAAACTACAAAACCGAAATCTTTATGTTTAATCAGTTGAAAAGTTCCAACAAATTCGCTGCGGGTTCTTTCAATTACTTCCAACACCGAGCCTTCTAGTTTTCTGCCTTTGAAATGATAGGTTACAATCAATACTTTATCACCTTGCAACGCATCTTTCACATTTTTGGAATGAATGAACACATCATCATCAATTCCATCCACTCTTACATAAGCATTTCCGGCTTGGTTGAAGTCGATGATTCCTGTTAAAGTACCTTCAATTTTCAGGTTAATGATGTATTTCCCTTTTTCTACTTCCTTAATTCTTTCATCGGAAATAAGTTTGTGCAAAGACTGAATCACTTGCTCACGTTGCCGTGGATTCTTATAATCAATTCCATCAGAAATCTGCTTATAATTGTAGATTTTGGTGGAGTTTTTATTCATAAAAGACAAAATTAAACGCCCAATTTCCTGGAGTTTATGATTGTTTTTATGAGATATAAATTTGCTTTTTTTTGCCATTTATTTATTTTTTAAGTTTAATGGATTAGCAAAATGCTATTTTATCCACTCTGTTTTGGTGTCTTCCTCCCTCAAATTCTGTAGTAAGGAAAGTTTCCACAATGCTGATCGCTAGTTCGCTGGAAATAAATCTTGCCGGAATGGCCACCATATTAGCATTATTATGTTGTTTTGCTAAAGCTGCCAATTCAGTATCCCAACAAAGCGCACAACGGATTTGCTGATGCTTATTGGCGGTAATCGAAACGCCTTGTCCGCTGCCACAGATGAGAATTCCAAGATCGTTTTTTCCGCTTTCTACGGAACTTGCTGCTGGATGTACGAAATCCGGATAATCCACAGAATCTTTGGAATAGGTGCCAAAATCTTCAATTTCGTATTGATTTTCCAAGTGCTTTTTGATGATTTCTTTGTAATCGAAACCTGCGTGGTCGCAAGCAATAGCTATTTTTTTCATTTTTTTCTTTTTGATCAGACTTTCAAATTATACAAATTTAAGATTATTAATATTAATAGGGTTTCAATTCTTCTTAAAATTCGATACAACAAACACAAAAATTGGATGAAATGAAATGATAATAGTGCAGAACAACTAAACAACATTCTTTGAGTCGCTAATAAAGTAATCCCCATTCCTTGTGAGGATAACTCCCAATTCGTGTGGATAAGTATCTAAAAATATTCCTTTTTTAATTCATATTAAATTCATATTGCAACATTCAATTCAACTTTCTTAAAAAATGTTAAAGAAAGTTTTGGGGAGAAATCAGAGTCGTTTTCCATACTGTGTTTTAAAGAAAACCTTTGTGAGACACTTATTCACAATTGTTGGTAAATGTTAAATTAAGTTAAAAATCAATGACTTGCAATGTGAATTATATATGAATTCATGAAGAAATTAATGTGGTGAAATAATTGATTTTATTTTTCCCCAAAGTCGTCCACTACAACAACACTATTCATTTATTATTTTTTAAAAAAAGAAGATAGTGTAGATAAAATGAGTCTTCGGGGTTTGTGGAATTTTATCTCAAATTAAATTTTAAATCGTGCGAATTAATCTTAAATTTGTAAAACTTAAAAAACAGAGATTTTTATGAAAACAATTAATGATTTCAATTTCAAAGATAAAAAAGCCTTGGTAAGGGTGGATTTTAATGTTCCACAAAGTGCCGACTTGAAAGTTACAGACAATACCCGAATTCAAGCAGTGAAGCCTACCATTGAAAAAATATTAAATGATGGAGGATCCGTGATTTTGATGACGCATCTTGGGAGACCAAAAGGAAAGTTTTCTGAACAGTTTTCTTTAAAAAATATCGTTCCAGAAATAGAAGAAGTTTTAGGAAAAACTGTAAAATTCTGTAAAGATTGCATTGGAGAGGAAGCTGAAAATATGACTGCTGATCTTCAACCAGGAGAAATTCTACTTTTGGAAAACCTTAGATTCTACGATCAGGAAGAAGCAGGTGACAAAGACTTTGCTGAAAAGCTTTCCAAATATGCAGATGCTTATGTAAACGATGCTTTTGGAACTGCCCACAGAGAACATGCTTCAACAGCTGTTATTGCTCAATTCTTTCCTTCAACTAAATTTTTCGGTTTACTGATGGCTAAAGAACTTGAAGCAATTGATAAAGTTTTAGGAAGTGGTGAAAAACCCGTAACAGCAATACTTGGAGGTTCTAAAGTTTCAACTAAAATTACCATTATAGAAAATATTTTACCTGCTGTAAACAATTTAATTATTGGGGGTGGTATGGCTTTTACTTTTATTAAAGCTTTAGGTGGAAATATTGGAAATTCTTTGCTTGAAGAAGATAGAATGGGTCTTGCGTTGGAAATCTTAGAAAAAGCAAAAGCTTTGAAAGTAAAAGTATGTTTACCTGTAGATACAATGATTGCAGACGAATTTAACAATGATGCTGAAAGAAAAGTAGTCGATATCTATGATATTCCTGATGGATGGATGGGAATGGATGCAGGTCCAAAAACCAGAGATTTATTCCATGATGTTTTAATGAATTCCAGAACCATTTTATGGAACGGACCAATCGGAGTTTTCGAAATGCCTAATTTCTCTGAAGGTACAGTTGCATTAGGAGATAGCATTGCAGAATCTACCAAGTTAGGTGCTTTTTCTCTTGTTGGAGGAGGAGATAGTGTTGCATTTGTGAAACAGTTCGATTATGCAGATAAAGTAAGCTACGTTTCCACAGGTGGAGGTGCGATGCTTGAAAGTTTGGAAGGTCTTGAACTTCCAGGAGTGAAAGCAATCAACAATTAAATTTATTTTTAATTATAAAAAAAAAGTTTCCAAAATCATTGGAAACTTTTTTTTTAAACATTAGCCCAAAATTCTAAAAAAACATCGAATTTGGCTAAAAATTGACCTTCAGAAACCTATCAAAAATCGAAAAACTATTTTTTTTCGATAACATATATCAAACTCGAAAATTCGTAGTTTTTTAACCCTTTAAAATTAGAAATCGATCCGTAAATCATTCCTTTAATCCAAAATAGGGGTGATTTTTTATATTTTTCACTCAACATCGAGATATAAAATGAATCGAGTAGGAGTGGTTTAATTTTTTTAATTTTCCAATTTTCATTGTTCATTAAATTTTCCATTCCCGATTTTGTGAAATGAAATATATGTCTCGGCACATCATAAGCTGCCCAGAATTCTTTATATTTTTTTGCATCATAAGAACTCGGATTCGGAACGGCGATAATTAATAAACCATGATCTTTCAATTTATCATGAAATTTCTTCAGTATATTTTCCTGATCTTCGATGTGTTCGAAAACATGCCATAATGTAATGGCATCCAAACTTCCATTTTCTAATGAATCGATCTCGGTCAAAAGTTTTGTTTTTTGAAGTTTTTTCTGTGCAAAATTTCTTGCTGCTTCACTGGGTTCGAATCCGAAAGTGGTGAAATCTTCTTCTATAAATTTCAGAAATTCTCCGGCACCGCAACCATAATCCAATACATTTGCATTTCGATAGAGTTCTTTTGCAAGAATATTTCTTTTATAATTTAAATTAAATCTCTGTAGAAATTTATATAGTTTTTCTTTTAAACTTCCCGAATCTTGATGATGGGAAATATAATTTTCACTCTCGTAATAGGAAGCTATATTTTCGGGAATAGGGTGGGTTTTGAAAACTCCTTTTATTGAAGTTTCTTTTATTTCGAAAGTTTCCTGAGACAAGAAATGATCTTTGATTTTCATAAAATAACCTATTTAAAATGAAAACTTCAATAGTTGAATATTGAAGTTTTTAAAGATTGGTTTCACGTGAAACATTTATCTGAAATGGATTAATTATCTACCTAAATAAACCAATAAAACATTGATATCTGCGGGAGAAACGCCACTGATTCTTCCTGCTTGAGCAATGGTTTTTGGCTGTACTTTTGTTAGTTTTTGTTTGGCTTCAGAAGAAAGAGAACTTATTTTAGTAAAATCAAAATCTTCAGGAATTTTAATGGTTTCCAAACGATTGAGTTTTGCTACGTTTTCTTTCTCCTTTTCAATATATCCTTTGTATTTGATATTGATTTCTGCTTGTTCCTTGATTTCTTCTTCATATTGTTCAGAAACTTCTTTAATAAAGTCAATTTCTTCTAATTTATGAAGGGTCATATTAGGACGAGTAAGGATTTGCGCAGCACGATAAGCCTGATCAACAGGGGAGGATTCTATAGAAGCTAAAATGGGATTGATTATTCCTGGTTTTAGCGAAGTTTCCTTTAAAAAGTGTTCTAATTCATTACTTTTTTCTACTTTTTCATGAACTTTTTTAAGTCGATCTTCTTTTGCTAAACCTAAATCGTAAGCTTTTTCTGTCAAACGAATATCTGCGTTATCTTGTCTTAAAAGCAAGCGATATTCAGCTCTGGATGTGAACATTCGGTAAGGTTCTTCGGTTCCTTTGGTGATTAAATCATCGATCAAAACACCGATATAAGCTTCGTCTCTGTTGAGGATGAATTCACCTTTATCGTGAACTTTATTATGAGCGTTAATCCCTGCAATTAAACCTTGTCCTGCAGCTTCTTCATAACCGGTTGTACCATTGATTTGCCCCGCAAAATAAAGGTTTTCAATCAATTTAGTTTCCAAGGTATGGTAGAGTTGAGTAGGAGGGAAGTAATCATATTCAATCGCATAACCTGGACGGAAAACTTTTACATTTTCAAATCCTGGAATATGTCTCATCGCTTTTATCTGGATATCTTCAGGCAAAGAGGAGCTGAAACCATTAACATAGATTTCTACAGTTCTCCAACCTTCTGGTTCTACAAACAATTGATGACGGTTTCTTTCTGCAAAACGGTTGATTTTATCTTCAATACTTGGGCAATATCTCGGACCGATACTTTGAATGGTACCGTTAAACATAGGGCTTCTGTCGAATCCTTCTCTTAAAATATCATGTACGGTTTCGTTAGTATATACGATGTGACAACTGAGTTGTTTGGTAAGTTTTGGAGTATCTGTGTAAGAGAATTTCTGCGGATTTTCATCTCCCTTTTGCTCTTCCATTTTAGAATAATCTAAACTTCTTCCATCTACTCTTGGTGGTGTTCCTGTCTTCATTCTTCCTGCTTCGAAACCTAAAGAAACCAACTGCTCAGTGATGCCAAAAGCTCTAGGTTCGCCCATTCTACCGCCTCCGAGTTGTTTATCACCAACATGGATTAGTCCATTAAGGAAAGTACCGTTTGTTAGAACAACTGATCTTCCTTTAATTGAAATTCCAAGTGAAGTGACTACCCCTACAACCTTGTTATTCTCAATAATAAGGCTTTTCACCATATCTTGGAAAAAGTCAAGATTTGGGGTGTTTTCTAAAGCTAAACGCCATTCTTCAGCGAATTGCATTCTATCATTTTGGGTTCTCGGAGACCACATTGCTGGACCTTTGGAGAGGTTGAGCATCTTAAATTGAATAGCAGATTTATCCGCTACAATTCCGGAATAACCACCCATTGCATCGATTTCTCTTACAATTTGTCCTTTTGCAATACCTCCCATTGCTGGGTTACAAGACATTTGTCCGATGGTTTGCATATTCATGGTTACAAGCAGCGTTTTCGAGCCCATATTAGCAGCTGCGGCTGCGGCTTCACAACCGGCGTGTCCCGCACCAACAACTATTACGTCGTATATTTCGTTGATCATTTTATCTTTGATAAGAAGTGATTTGTTTTGATTGTTTCACGTGAAACATTACCTAAATTTTGTAGAATTATTGATTGTTAATAGGCTTTTTATCATTTTAAATTTAACGAAAAAAAGAGCCTTTTTAACTTGAAATATCCTACAGAATATTTAAATAATAGTCTTCTTTATTGCGCATTTCTTTAATCTCTTCTTCGGTTTTGTCTTTATAACCGCAAAGATGGAGGATTCCATGTGCCAAGACCCGATGTAATTCTAAATTAAAATCTTTTGAATGGGATTCAGCATTTTCAGAAATGCGGGGCAAAGATACGAAAATATCTCCTGCTATCGTTTTCCCCTTTACGTAGTCGAATGTGATGATGTCGGTATAATAATCGTGTTGAAGAAAGTCTTGGTTCACTTTCAGCAGATATTCATCATCGCAAAAAACATAGTTGATTTCTCCGGCTTTCTTTTGTTCATTGGTGATAAGATTAATCAGCCAATTTTTTGTTGCATCTGAAAGTGGAATGGTATCAATATTTTCAAAAAAGAATTGTATCATAATTTAAAACCAATGCCCAAGTATCACACTGAACACATTATTTTTATTGGTGAATGAATGACTATAATTGAATTTTATCTGTCCGAATGGCGATTTATAACCAGCAGTGAGTCCGGCTGAAGATTCAGAAATATGTACAATATCATCTACTTTGATGTCATTAAACAGATTTGCCATACTGAAATTAGCAGTCAGATAATAGTTTTTATATACATTAAATTGTAAGCTATTCGAAGCAACGAACATATTTTGTGAATCCATTTGACCGAATTCATATCCTTGTAGTCTTACGAAATTCCCCAAGTTTTGTTCGAAAATTCCACCCACTCTATAATGATAATAAGGGGAGAGATGATCTCCTAATGTAATTCCTCCAAACAAACCTAATCGGTAAGTAAGCCATGATGAGAGAGGGAAATTGAGTTGTGAAGTAATCTTCATCTGTAGGGTACGTCCTTCCTGATCTTTATTCAATAAATCCAAGGCTTTTCCTTCAGCATTGAGCAATAATCCTTTGGTAGGAAAACTTTTATCATCTTGGGTATCTGTTTTAATAAAAACATAAGCATTGATAAAATTGTGAGAATTGGTATAAGAGGTATCCCCAGGGATTTTGGATTCATAATAATCATGACTTATTCCACCACCTACTGCATATTTGTCGCGCCAAATGGACTGTATAAATACTTCATTTCGCAGCCAATTCCATTTCTCATACACGTTGGAATTGATATCATTAAGATCGAGAGTCATCCCAGAAGCATAAGCGCCAAATCCCGGGATATATCCATTATCGATGAAATAATTAAAATAATATCGAGGTTTATCGCCCACCACTACATCTAATGAAATAATAGAGTTTCGGAATAAAAGTCGCTTTGCGGTAGCATTAAGCAATAATCCGGTTTTGAATACTTCATCATAATGCAAACCAAATTTTAAGAAAAACCGGGTGTCATCTTCTGTTACTGTTAATTTTAAAGAATTATAATCTCCTTTTTGCAAAATATCATAATTAATAAGCGTATAGTTATTGGTCGCATACAACTTATCAATCATTTTATTGATACCTCCATAAGTCTGTAGGGAAGGTACACGTAGATTCATTTTTCCCTGAACATAATTCTTCTTAAAAATATGATTGTTTTCAAGGATTAAACTATCGATTTTATAAACGTTGGAATAAACGGAGTTTAAAGGCGCACGAAGCAATATTTCTTCTTTTTTAGGGAGCAAAGAAAGCGGTTGAATGTATTTCTTCGCTTCTACATATCCTGAGTCCAGAATCGCCTTTTTTGCATCATAACTCGTAGCACTCATTCCCTCCAAATTAGGATGAATATTAATGTCAGTATATTGATATTGGTTTTTGGTTTCTTTCTGAATTCCAAAATCAATAACCTGATTTAAAATATCGATAGCAGATTGTAATTTTTCTCTGTTGGTAAGCCCTTGACTTAAATCTACTCCAATGACGATATCAATTCCCTTATCTTTTAAAGGTTTGGAGGGATAATTCACCGTCATCGCGCCATCAATGTACAGCGAATCTCCTATTTTTACGGGATCCATCAACGATGGAAATGCCGAACTCGCCATAATAGAACTTACTAAATCTCCTTTTTCAAAGATTTCCATCTTTCCACTTTCCAGATTGGTTCCAACGCACATAAAAGGAATTGGCAATTTGGAGAAATCATCAATAGTAGAAACGTTTTTAAAGAGTTCTTTGAGCAGATAAATATTTTTCTGACCCGTTGATATCGCTTTAGGAACTACATTGATTTTTCCGTTCTTTACGGGCAAATTCAAGATGTATTTATCGACAGATTTATTAAAGAAAGTGGTTTCCTTTCTGTTTTTCTCGTTGGCGATAATATTATAAAAATCAGTATCGAGAACGATCTTTTCAATCTCTTTACCCGTATATCCGGATGCGTAAAGCCCACCTACAATCGCTCCCATGCTGGTTCCGGAGATATAATCTACTTTCACGCCCAATGAATCCAGAATTTTTAAAACACCAATATGTGCAAAACCTTTGGCGCCACCACCGGATAATGATAATCCGATCTTAGGATTGGGAGGAACTGTAAATCCTTCCTTTACTTGTGCATTAAAAGGAATCGAAAAAACCAGTGCAAGGATCAGTAGGAGGAGCTTTTTCATTTAATCTTTTATATAAATTCTTTTTACCCTTCTCGAAATCGAAGTGAGAACTTCGTAAGGAATTGTATGACAATAATATGCAAATTCTTCTAAACTAGGATTAGAATTAAAAATAATCACTTCATCGCCCTCTTTTGCAGGGGTATCTTCAATATCGACCATCATCATATCCATACAAACATTTCCTACAATGGGAAATAATCTTTTATGAATCCCAATATTTCCGACTTTATTCCCGATCAATCTTGGAATTCCATCGGCATAACCTACAGGAATTGTAGCAATCTGTGTATCTTTTTCTGGCTGATATTTGCGGTTATAACCTACAGATTCGCCTTTTTTCACATGGGAAATCTGGGAAATAACGGTTTTAAAAGTTACCGCATTTTTCAATTGTCGTTTTATCGCAGGATTAGAAGAGATTCCTACCATTCCAATCCCGATTCTTACCATATCAAATTGATAGTCTGCATAACTCACAATCCCAGAGGTATTGAGGATATGCCGAATCGGCTGATATTGGAGACCTTTGATCAAATATTCTGAGTTTTTCGTGAATATTTCAATTTGTTCTAAGGTATAATCTTCTCCATCCGGAACATCGGATGACGATAAATGACTGAAAACGGACTCCACTTTCACATTCATCGTCTTCAACTTTTCAATAAGATCATCCAACTCATCTTTCTTAAAACCAAGACGATGCATTCCGGTTTCCAGTTTGATGTGGATAGGATACTTTTTTTGAATTCCTTTTTGAATAAGCTGTTGATTAAACAGTTCGAGAACTCGGAAGCTATAAATTTCCGGTTCTAGATTATAATCGATAATGATATTGTAGCTGTGTTGTTCAGGATTCATCACCATAATCGGCGTCGTAATCCCGTTTTTCCTTAAATCTACCCCTTCATCTGCGTAGGCAACTCCGAGATAATCGATATGATGATGTTGAAGAAATTCCGCAATTTCGTATCCACCCAAACCGTAAGAATAGGCTTTTACCATCGCCATCATTTTGGTTTCAGGCTTTAGCAAACCTTTATGGATATTGATGTTGTGGAGTATTGCATTTAAATTCACCTCCAAAACCGTATCGTGTTTCTGAAGTTCAAGATGGTTTTTTACTTTCTCAATTTCGAATTTTCTGGCTCCTTTTAAAAGAATCAGTTCGTTTTCTATTTGATTAAGTTGTTGACTTTCAGTAAGTTTATTAGTGTTATCAAAAGTATAAGTTTCTGCAGTGAAAAGTTTCTCGTATTGAGCAATTTCTTCACCAATCAGGAATATTTTACTAAAATGCTGCTGATTGGTAAGCTCCGCAACTTCGTGATAAAGCTGTTCTGAATCTTTTCCTTCCACAAAATCCGTCAGTATCAGTGTTTTTTTAGGTTTATTGTATTCTTTGATAAACTGATAAGCGATTTTTAGTGAATCCAAATCCAGATTATAAGAATCGTTGATAATCAAATTATTACGCACACCATTTACACTTTCGAGCCGCATTTCAATGGCTTTTAAAGTGTTGATTTTGTCGATAATTTGTGGGGTTTCAAAATTGAATTCTTTCAAAATTGCAATAATGCAAAGTGCATTGCTGAGCGTCGCTTCATCTCTTTGATGTGCAGTTAGCAAAAATTCTTCTTCAAAATATTGTATTTCTAATGAAGAACTGCGATCTGTCCAATCATTTTTAATGAATAAAGAGTTGTGATCTTGAAGACCGTAAGAAATTAATCTTTTGCTTGAATAAACTTCATTTATTTTTCGGTAAACGAGTTCGTTATCTCCATTAAAAATAATGATTTTAGCGTTTTTAAACAGCTTTAGTTTTTCTTCGATAAGTTGTTCCTCATCCACAAAATTCGAAGCATGAGCCGCTCCGATATGTGTCAAAACGCCGATTTCAGGAGAGAAAATGTCTTCCATCGTTGCCATTTCTCCAGGCTTGGAAATACCAACTTCAAAAATCCCGATTTCGTCACACTTTCCGATCTGCAATAAAGAAAGAGGAAGTCCAATTTGCGAATTAAAACTTTTCGGACTCTTTACCGTTTTGTAATCATTAAAAAGACTTTGATAAAGCCATTCTTTGACGATGGTTTTCCCATTGCTACCGGTAATTCCAACCGTTTTTAAAGAATATTGGGACAAATGATATTTTGCCAGTTTCTGAATAAATTGCACTGAATTTTCCACCAAAATCCATGTAATATTTTCTATTTCAGGAACTTGATGTTCAGAGATAATGATTTTTATTCCCTTCTCAATCGCGGAATGAATGTATTTTTCACCCGAATTCTTAGAAGTATTAATCGCAAGGAAAGCCGTATTCGCAGGGGAATAAATATTTCGACTATCAAAATCGATATTTTTTACCAAAAGTTCACCATCACCAATAAGTTTGGAACCTGTAATTTCAGCAAGTTGTTGGGTGCTATAATTCATTTTTAGTTCTGTTCAGATATTCTTCGTTGAAAACTTTGCGGCTTACCGCTTCGTAACTTTCGGTTTCTCCGAGTTGTACCAAGTCTTGGCTGGTCGAGATCCGCATCGAATGGTTGGCCAAATTTCCCGTTCTCTTGCAAATTGCATGGACTTTGGTAACGTATTCAGCAGTCGCCATCAGGTTGGGCATTGGACCAAATGGACGACCCATAAAATCCATATCCAATCCGGCAATTACCACTCGTATTCCATTATTGGCCAATTTATTGGCTACCTCTACAATGCTTTCATCGAAAAATTGAGCTTCGTCAATTCCTACCACATCGCAGGTCGATCCGAGAAGTAAAATCTCGTTCGGACTTTCTACCGGAGTACTTCTGATCTTGTTTTGATTGTGGGAAACTACCTCTTCCTCGGCATATCGAGTATCGAGTTTGGGTTTGAAAATTTCCACATTTTGTCCTGCCATTTCTGCTCGACGAAGCCTGCGAATCAGCTCTTCGGTTTTCCCCGAAAACATCGATCCACAGATAACTTCCATCCATCCGCTTTGTTTTGCGTGATTAATTGTATTTTCTAAAAACATTTGTTAATTTAGCCGTAATATTTAAAGACCAAAATTAAGGAAATTTAATAGCTTAACTATGCAAAACCTTCAAGATATACAGGAAAAAATTTTTTTTGAATCCAAAAGCATTCTCGAAACGCTTTCCAAAATAAATTCCAAAGAAGAACTGCTCGCAAAGCAGGATTTGTTTGCTGAAATTACCGACCGTATTGCCTTTTTGAGGATTTTGGAGAAAAATAAAGAGTTATTAATTCAGCCTTCTCCAGCTCCGGAAATTCAACATCAGGAAATGGAAATCACTTCTGATCGCGCCGCTTTGCATCAAGAAATCGATGTCGATGCTGCTTTATTTGAAGAAGATACCATCGAAGAAGAAGTGATTTTTACCAACGAACTTAATGAAATTGAAAGCATCGAACAACCGGAAGAGGTAGTTCCAGAAGAGGAAACGCCGCCCATTCATGCAGAAATCACTGAAGAAATTCAGCAACCAGAAGAACCAACAAATTACGAGGAAAGAGTAGCTGAAAAAGAAAAAGAATTCCTCGAAATGGAAGAACGCAGAAGAAAAATTGTGGATTTCAATAAAGAAGATTTAAAAAATCCTGTTACAGAGGTCCATCAAGAAGTAAAAATGGAGCAGCATTCACAGGAAAAAAAATTCAAACTTGCTCATATCAAAGGATTAAAAGCCGTTCAAAATCTTTTCGATCAAGATCCTTTGGAAGATTTAGAGGAAAAATCTGCAGAGCATAAACCGGAAAATATCGTTTCTGGGAGCATCGCGAAAAGCAATATTCCGACTGATTTTATGGAGGCGGAAAAAAGAAAACCTGAATTCCGACTCGATTTGAACGATAGAGTAGCTTTCACCAAATACCTCTTCAACGGTGATCCCGATGAACTGAAAAAAACAATTGACCAGCTGAATTCTTACAATAATCTGGAAGATGCAAAACAATATTTAAGCGATGTTTATTACTCCAAAAACTGGACTAAAGTAGATGAATATGCGCAAAGACTTTGGGGTCTTGTTGAAAATAAATTTATATAACTTACTGAAAATCAACGAATGATTAAAAATATTAACGATTTCCAGAATGTATTCTTCATCGGAGTTGCAGGCGTTGGAATGAGTGCAATTGCACAATATCTGAAAGGAATCGGGAAAAATGTTTCGGGAAGCGATCGCTATTTTTTACCCGAAACTTACAACAAAACAAAATCTCAATTAGAAAACGAAGGAATTCATTGTTTTCTTCAGGATGGAAGCGGAATTACCGAAAATACAGATTTGGTAGTGGTTTCCACCGCCATTGAAGATACGGTTTTCGAAGTTCAAAAAGCCAAAGAACTCGGAATTCCGATTATTAAAAGAAGTGAACTTTTGTCCATTATCGCCAAAAGCAAAAAAACAATTGCTGTTGCCGGAACTTCCGGAAAATCAACTACTTCCGCGATGTTATTCCAAATTTTGTTGGATGCTCAATTGGAACCAAGTATTATTTCCGGAGCGGGTTTAACTTCAATTATCAAGCAAGGGAAAATCGGAAATGCAGCAGTTGGAAAAGGCGATTGGTTGATTATCGAAGCCGATGAAAGTGATGGTTCGGTGGTTCAATATGAGCCGGAAATCGGTTTGCTTTTAAATATCGATAAAGACCATCAGGAAATTGATGAATTGATTGAATTATTCACCATTTTTAAAAACAATACAAAGAGTTTATTTGTTGTAAATCAATCGAATACATTGGCGAAATCTTTGTCTGCAAATCCTAAAAACGATTTCGGATTTGAAAACGAAAATGCTGGATATTCTGCTGAAAACTTTCAACAAAATGGATTTCATTTAAGTTTCGAAGTCTTAAACCAAAAATTTGAAATGAATTCCATCGGAAGACATTCCGCGGAAAACTCAACTGCAGCCATCGCTGTGGCGCACCAAATTGGTGTAGATCTGAAAATTTGTGCGGAAAGTTTGTCAAAATATGAAGGAATTTATCGCCGTCACCAAATTCTCGGACAGAAAAACGGAGTTTGGGTCATTGACGATTATGCGCACAATCCAGCGAAATGTGCAGCGAGTATCAAAGCTTGTCAACCTTTGGCGGATAAAGTAATTGCGTGGTTTCAACCTCACGGTTACGGACCAACACGGTTTTTGAGAAAAGATTTTGTGGAAGAAATTTCTGATGCTTTGCGACCACAAGATGAAATCTGGATGAGTGAAATTTTCTACGCAGGTGGAACTGCCGTGAAAGATATTTCGGCGAACGATTTAATTGAAGACATCAAAGCGAAAGGCAAAAATGCCCATTTTGTGGAAGATAGAAACAATTTGTTGGAAGCTTTAAAACCCGAATTGAAAGAAGGAACCGTTCTTCTTTTGATGGGCGCGAGAGATCCAAGTTTGGAGGAGTTTTGCAAAGATTTATTTGAAAAATTATAATTCAATCCTTCAAGATTTTAAAAATCATGAAGGATTAACTTTAAAAAAATGTCGGGGATTCTATATTTTGTTCCAACACCGATTGGAAATCTTGAAGATATGACTTTCAGAGCGATAAGAGTGCTGAAAGAAGTGGACTATATTTTGTGCGAAGATACCCGAACTTCTGGGGTGCTTTTAAAGCATTATGAAATAGCTAAACCACTGAAAGCGTATCATTTACACAACGAACATCAATCGACGCAAAAGGTAATTGAAGACCTGAAAATCGGACAAAATATTGCGATTATTACCGACGCAGGAACTCCGGGAATTTCGGATCCTGGTTATCTTTTGGCAAAAGCCGTTGTTGATCAAAACCTCGATATGCAATGTTTACCCGGCGCGACCGCATTTGTTCCGGCTTTGGTGGTTTCCGGATTACCGAATCACGATTTTTATTTTGCTGGATTTTTACCTCAAAAAAAAGGAAGACAAACGAAACTGAAACAACTCGCTGAAGAGAAGAAAACCATTATTCTTTATGAAAGTCCACACAAAATCAATACGACTTTGGAACAGATCAAAGAGTTTTTTGGAGAAGAAACCAAAGTGAGTTTAAGCCGCGAAATTTCTAAAAAGTTTGAAGAAACCAAACGCGGAACAATCAATGAGTTAATTGAATTCTCTAAAAGCAAAACTTTAAAAGGAGAAATCGTACTCGTCATCAACAATTCTGAAAAAGAAGAGCAGGAAACCGAGAAACCTGCATCTAAAAACAAGTATAAAAATTTAACTAATTAAACTAAAATATGGGATTATTAGAAGGAAAAGTTGCCCTTATTACAGGCGCAACACGCGGAATCGGAAAGGGAATTGCTGAAGTTTTCGCCAAAGAAGGTGCGAAAGTAGCGTTCACTTACGCCGGTTCAGTAGATAAAGCTAAAGTTTTGGAAGATGAACTTTCAAAAATTACAACGACAAAAGGATATCAATCAGATGCTTCCGATTATGACGCTGCTCAGAAATTGGTTGATGATGTGATGGCAGAATTCGGGAAAATTGATATTTTGGTCAATAATGCCGGAATTACCCGCGATAATTTGATGCTCAGAATGTCGAAAGACGATTGGGATACCATCATTAAAGTGAATTTAGATTCGGTATTCAACCTTACCAAAGCGGTGATTAAACCGATGATGAAGGCGAAAAGCGGTTCTATTATCAACATGACTTCCGTAGTTGGAGTGAAAGGAAATGCCGGACAAGCCAATTATGCGGCTTCAAAAGCGGGAGTGATTGGTTTTTCAAAATCAATTGCTTTGGAATTAGGTTCCCGAAATATCCGTTGCAATGCGATTGCTCCTGGTTTTATCGAAACTGAAATGACTGCAGCTTTGGATGAAAAAACAGTACAAGGTTGGAGAGAAGGTATTCCTTTGAAACGCGGTGGACAGCCTGAAGATGTGGCAAATGCCTGCGTTTTCCTCGGTAGCGAAATGTCAGCGTACATCACCGGACAGGTTCTGAATGTTGATGGAGGAATGTTAACTTAATAAAAAAACCTTCAGGGATTAATTTCCTTGAAGGTTTTTTATTTTTATAAAACTTTTTTAAAGCAAACCGAAGTTGCTATACCTTTGTATGGGCCGTAGTTTTCGATGGGTTGATAGGTTTTTTGATACAATTTAATGGCATCGGTTTGTTGGATGCCGGTTTCCAGAATTAGGCTTTCAAAACCTAAATCTTTTGCCCAAGATTCAAGGGTTTCCATGATTTTCGAAGCATAACCTTTTCCCCGAAATTCCGGAATGACAAACATTCTTTTCAGTTCTGCAGATTCCTCATCATAAGCTTTTATCGCACCGCAACCAACCGGATTTTCTGCCTCGTAGAGCACAACACAGTGATTCAGCAAGTCAATTTTATTGAATTGATCATAGAAAGCGTGATCTTCGCCATCCATAAAAGCAAGATATTCATCCAACATTTTCACCAATTGTATGAAATCCGGGTTTTCCGAAGTGGTTTTGAGGAGTTTCATGATTGTTTTTAAACTTTAAAGGTCAATTTTTTACAATTTATTTCCATGAAAAGGACAGAAATTCCAATTGCCGCTCATCTTTTGTTGATCGACAGGACAGGTTTTTTCATCCATTAAAGAAACCAAAGGCAATTTCCATTGAAAGATTTCTCCGTTGAGATCAATTTTAAAACTTCCGGGTTGGGTAGGATCGATAATCCTTTTTCCATTTTCTACATTGTTATAAATGAAAAAATTAACGCCAGAGCCCATTTTTCCGAGCATTTGAGCAAAGAGCGGTTTCAGGGTTTGGTTCACGATAATGAGCACTTTATCATCGATTTCCGATTCTTTCAAAGGCGTTACTTTTTGACCTTGAAGTCCGTAAAAAATCACCTTTTTGCTCGAATCATTCACAGTGAAATTAATCGCTCCGCTTTTGGAATCTAAGTCGTAATCACCCGCTGCAACGATGGTGTAATCATTCAAAAGTTCCTTCAAATAATCCAGTTGTTTTTGGGTAATACTTCCGTTTTCTTGCAAAGCAACTTCCCAATACTCCGTTGGAATCCACCAAACCAGTTTCATGTCGGTTTGGTTTTGCTTGACTTGTTGAATTTCTTCAATCATGCGGTCTGTCTGGGTTTTCTCTTGTGAAAAACTCAAAATTCCACAGAAAAAGAGCAGGAGCAATGCGTATTTTTTCATCTTAAATATTTATGAATTTCCAAAAACTTCGTTGTGTTGCTCCTGAACGCGGATGAAAGTGGTTCTTTTCGTCAGTTCTCGCAATTCGGCTGCACCAACATAAGTGCAAGTAGAACGGACGCCGCCCAAAATATCCTTAACGGTTTCGGCAACTGGACCTTTGTAAGGCACTTTCACGGTTTTTCCTTCGGAAGCGCGATATTCTGCAACACCTCCGGAATGTTTGTCCATCGCGGTTTGAGAGCTCATTCCGTAGAAAAGTCTGAATTTCTTTCCATTTTCTTCGATGATTTCGCCACCGCTTTCGTCGTGTCCGGCAAACATTCCGCCGAGCATCACAAAATCAGCACCGCCACCAAATGCTTTCGCTACATCACCCGGAATTTTGCACCCTCCATCGGAAATAATATGGCCGCCCAATCCGTGCGCAGCATCAGCACATTCGATAATCGCGGAAAGTTGCGGGTAACCGACACCGGTTTTTATTCTTGTTGTACAAACCGAACCAGGACCAATTCCTACTTTGATAATGTCGGCTCCGGCAAGAATCAGCTCTTCTACCATTTCTCCGGTGACTACATTTCCGGCAATAATCGTTTGCGCGGGAAAGTTCTTTCTTGCGGTTTTCACAAACTCCACGAAATGTTCGGAATATCCGTTGGCAACGTCAATACAGAGGAACTGAATTTTCGGATGTTGATCGATAATTTTTTTTATTTTCTCTTCGTCTGCTTTTCCGGTTCCGGTGCTTAAGGCAATATATTCGTAAATAGAATCGGGTTGATTGTTGAGAAATTCTGCCCATTCTTCCGGACTGTAATGTTTGTGAACAGCAGTCATGATTTGATCTTTGGCAAGCGCTTCTGCCATTTCAAAAGTTCCTACCGTATCCATATTCGCAGCGATAATCGGTACGCCGCTCCATTTTTTCTTGGAATTCACAAAGGTGAAATTTCTTTCTAAACTTACTTGTGATCGGCTTTTCAAGGTCGATCTTTTTGGGCGGATCATTACATCCTTAAAACCCAGTTTTATTTCGTTTTCTATACGCATTTTGCTTATTTTTTTTACAAAACGAAGTTAAGGGAAATAATTGTGTTTTCGAAGATCTTAGAATCGCTGTGAAAAAAAAAATAGAATTTCAATGATGAAATTTAATCAAAATATTGAGGTTTTATCTTTTCTGTCTTGCCAAAAACAAAGATGGTTAAATTAGGAAAGTGTAATTCTAAGATTGACTTATAGTTTAGAGAATATTTCTTTAGCTACCATTCCACTGTTTTTAATCATGAATTCATTGGTAATGTCCACAAAACCAAGTTTACATTTCTTACCTAAATCATCAAAATGAAATGTTCCAAAATCACTGTCTGCTTGATTGGTTTTAGGGTAAAGCAATAGTGTTTTTTCAGCTTTCCAATGTAGATTATATACAAACATCTGTTTCAAATCATCGTCTGCAGGATTGTTGGCTTTAACTATTTTCCATTTCGTGTCAATGACGAATGTTTCATCTTTTGTTTTCAAAACAATGTCTGGTCGAATGCGCTTATTTTCCCAAAATTTGTCGGAATTTTGAAACGATACTTCTACTTCTTCTGTTTTGTGTTTTTGAAGAACACGGAAAATATATTCTTCCCACAAAGTATTCATATCAAATAAAAGCGTGAGTAAATTTTCGTCTCCGTAATTGAGACTTGGCGAATAGTTCAGGATAATGATTTTGGCAATTTCTAAAGCTTTTTGGTAATCCTGATTTTTACAGTCCAGAATAATTTTATCGAAATGGATTTTCTGAATATTGATATTTTCAAACTCCTGAAACTCAAAAAGCAAACGATTTAATTTATCTTTTAAAGAATCATTTATAAAACTTTTCAAAATCAATAACCCTTTAAATAAAATCTGATGGAGTAAATAATTTTTATCGTAAACCTGATGTTCACAATAAAAACGCTCTTTATGTATCAAATTCTGCTGAATGTTTTGAGCAAAAAGCAATTTCCCTTTTAAGGCATTCTGATTGGATTGGTTTTTTCGGTATTTCTTTATTAAACCTTTCTTTACTAACCTTTCGATTTCGATTAAATACATTTCAAAATAAACATCTAGAATCGAATGGTATCTTTTCTTGAGCTGAGTTTCAGAAATGGATTCTACTTGAATGTGTTTGCAGACTTTCAACATATTTAGCAACACATTTTGCCACAAGTTTTTGTCTGCATTTTCGTTGTTGTCAGCTTTTGGGAGAATTTCAATGGTTAAACCACCAATTTGGATTACCCCAACATAACTGCCAAACTGTATTCCTTTATGAATAATCGTAAAGTATTTGTTTTGGTGCAGTTCGTTGAATTTCACCATCGCATCAAAGTGATGATTCCGGAAATCTCCGGAATCATCGTAACGCAATTTTTGATATTCGAAAACCTGTATGAATTTTTTCTTATTCATCTCCTAATCTTCATAAACCGAAATAAAAGAGCTTTCATTCCAATTTTCAAACGGTGTAAATCGATATACTTTTTTATCTTCTAAAAAGTCGTTCTCATACATAAAGTTTTTAGGAAATTTAGCTGAGTTTTCTTCCTGATAGATAAAACTTCCGCCTAAAACCAAACCAATTTTCCCGAAATCGCCGTAAAAATATTCTTCCAAAAGTGGAATTATTTTGTCTTTGAAAACCAATTTTAAGTCGTCCAAATTTTTGATTCCAATAAAGTAAGAATGGCCAATTTGGTGGTCTTTGTCAATCAAAACCTCGATTCGTTGGTTAATGGTTTCTAATAGTTGTTTCAAATCTACATCCTGATATTCGGCATTTGATAAAATTTCTGGGTCAGGTTGCATTTCAATAAAAGAAAAACGTCTTCTCAGAGCCGTATCCAAAGCTTCTACACTTCGGTCGGCGGTGTTCATTGTTCCGATAAGGTAAACATTGTTAGGAACAGAAAATTTATCATTGGAATAGGGAAGCGTTACTTCCGTTTGTTCTTTATTACCTTTTCTTTTGTCATCTTCCAAAAGTGTAATGAGTTCTCCAAAAATAGACGAAACATTTCCGCGGTTGATTTCATCGATGATGAGAACATAATTATTTGGAGGAAGCAGAGATTCAATGGTTTTATTTTTTTTATGGGAATCTATTTTATTATTAATGTAATTAAGCACCGCCCAATACGCTGTAGAGTTTGAACCACCTATTACAGATCGAAACTCTTTATCAATATTTTTTACAATTGATAATACAGGAAAAGCATCTTGCAGTTTTTTTGCCCTATTATAAGAAACAGTGTATTCTAATGCTATATCACTACTTTTAGGCTTTAATTTTATATTCCCTTGATTAGTGACTTCTGTAACATTCAAACCCATGTTGGTTGTTAAGATTGGTAATTCAAATGTCTTTTCATTTTGAATAGACTCATTAATATTTTCGATTAAATCATTCCATGCGCTGTCAAAATCATATATTTCTTTTGTGTTTTTTATTGTATTATGATTAGTTTGTGCACTTTTACATAACTGTTTGAAAATACCATTTCTTACTTCATATGTAACATTTCCGTCTTCTGTTTCCGGCTTTATTCCCTCAATAAAATCCTCGTAACTTAAACTTTGATGAAAAGTTGTAAATACAATTTGTTTTGCATTTACTAGATTTTCATATTCCGCATTGATTTCTTCTCGAGATCTTACCTTTTGCCCATTGATGATTTCCACCGCAATTCTTTTGGTATTATACGTTTTCCCTGTTCCCGGCGCACCAAACAATATTTGATTTAAAGGCATTTTCTTATTGGTATTTATACTTTCCATGGGTTTTTCTGTAATGGGTTGATATTCCAATTGGCTCAATATTTCATTTCGGAAATCAATGTCAAAAGCCATTTGCTCCAGTTCTTTCTTATTAAATTTGGAATAACTTGAGATTTGTGTGCGATCGAGTTCTTTTTCAATGGCATTTAAAACGGATTGTTTGCTCTTATTTAATTCTTTTGAATTATTGGTTACATTCCAATATGCGGAAGGAAGGCCTTCGAAATAAGAGAAGTTATTGGAGATTTTTTCATCGGAAATCACACCGAACCTTAACTCACTACTTTTGTTATTGGTTATTCTCCAAATATATCTCTGTCCTATAGTGAAGACAATCCATTTATCACGAAAATTAAAAACCAGCCTTTGGTCATTCGCCTGCAAATTGAAATACTCGATGATTTGATCTAAAAACTCATAATATTCTTCTAAATCTCTTTTGTTAAAATCTTTTAATAACTTGACTAAATCAGTTTCTTGTGAATCCTCTCGGAAAACTACATACAAGATATTCTGAATCATCAGATATTGATCTTCCCAATCAGGTGCTGAATAAAATTTTCGATAGGTGTTGATGAAATTACCATCATCCAACAATCCTTCCTGAATGATGTGATGGGCTAATTCTTGTAAATGTAAAAATCGTTCGCCAGCTTTTTTGGTTTTAATGTGGAGTAAGTCACAGAACTTTTTATAATAATCAGCTTTGTACAACATGTATTTTCCAGGAAAACGGAAAGCCAAATAAACAGAGATTGTTCTTTCGTCCTGCTGAGCATTAATGTTGGTTCGGTTTAATGCTTGTCTAACTTTGGGCAATAATTGCTCCGATTCGGTCTGAAAATTTTTAATTCTTTGGGAAATATCAACCGATTCGTCAAAGAGATTTCGAAACATCTCTCGGACTTCATCGGGAAAAAGTTCCGCAGATTTTATGATAAATCCCCAAGAGTTTTGGTATAGTAAATTAGCTACCTTGCTGAAAGAATCCCGAAACATTTGATGAAAATCAGCTACCTCGATATTCCAATGTTTTTGAAAAGTGTTTATTGCTAAATATTTGTACGCTTCGTTGGGATCTCCACGTTCTTCTAAAATTCCGAGATACTTTTCAATGAGTTGAGGAGTTACATTTTTTAGGTTTTCTGTCATTTGTTTTTTAATTCGATTTATTACACTTCACTCTAAAAAGCTTGCATCTATCAAATATACATATCTTTTCAGAAACATAAAAACACCTTTAAATAAAGCGTCGCAGGACAAATACTGTAGAAAATCTAAGCTTAACTTGTATAGTTATTTTAGGACGAGTCATCTCCAGGTTTTCTCCCAGTGTTCTCCTAGGATACTTCGAGGTAAGTCCATACTAAGTCCATAGTAAATCCAATGTAAGTCTAATAAAATATTGGAGAAAAAATGGAGTTATAATGTCTTTTATTACGGATACTCCGAACTTAATTCCTACTTGATTCGATATTAAGCGTTACAGAACCTTTGTGATGCTGCTTTTATTTTCGGTGCGGAAGGGAATGATTAGGAAGTGCGATAGAAGTGAAAAATGGAATAGCAATATACAAAAACCTCCTGTATTTTTTATGGAAAACAGGAGGTTTTATGATATTTTGTAAAGAGATTTAAAATCCTTTGGCTTCACAGAGAAAACCAAAGTTGTTTATTCCATAATTCCTTTTAAATGATCGAGGTATTCGTAAGCGGTTAAATCGAATTTTACGGGAACTACTGATACGTATCCTTCTGATAGTGCTACTTCATCCGCATTTTCGCTCGTGTCCATATTGTTGAAATAGCCGGAAAGCCAATAGTATTTTTTCCCGTGTGGGTTGATGCGTTCGTCGAAACTTTCTTCCCATTTTGCATTGGCTTGTTTGCAAACGCGGATTCCTTTAATCTCGGATGATTTTAATTTCGGAATATTCACATTCAGTACAATTCCTTTTGGAAGCGGATTGGCCAAAACTTTCTTTACAATATCCTGAATATGAGCTTTTGCTTCCTTGAAATCGGCATCCCAAGAGAAATCTAAAAGAGAGAAACCAATCGCCTGAAGTCCTTCTACACCGGCTTCCACCGCAGCACTCATCGTTCCGGAATAAATCACATTGATGGAGGAATTAGCTCCATGGTTGATTCCTGAAACTACAAGATCGGGCTTTCTGGTGAGGATTTTATCGAGGGCGAATTTCACACAGTCAACGGGAGTTCCGCTCAGTGAATAATCTTTTTGTGGTCCTTCCAAGTTGATTTCTTCGAAGGTTAGGGTAGAATTGATCGTAATCGCGTGGCCTTTTCCGCTTTGTGGCGAGTTGGGTGCTACCACCACTACTTCGCCAATTTCATTCATAAATTCCACCAGGTTTCGGATTCCCGGCGCGGTGATTCCATCGTCATTGGTCACTAATATCAAAGGTCTTTGCATATAATTATAGGGTTTCAACAAATTTACTTAAAAAAATAGTGTTCAAATAATAATAAGGTATTAATTTTGATACTTTGTAAAACCCTGTAACAAAACCCTAAAATCCTTAACAAATTAAGTTATTTATATCAATTCTATGTTCAAGAAATTAAAACTCAATACTTTATTGCTTTTCATCCCGCTTACCAGCTTGGTGTTCTGCTTTAATTCTCCTAAAAATGATGACGAAAAGATGTCGACCATTATGGTGAGTGTGAAGAACACGCTCAGCTATTTGCATTATTCGCCAAAACCTATTAATGACGCCTATTCCGAGGAAGTATTTAAGCACTATTTCGAAACCGTGGATGCTTCCAAAAGATATTTCCTGCAATCGGATATGGATGAATTTGGAAAACACAGAACGAAATTAGACGATTACTTGAATCAAGGCGATCTTACTTTCTATAAACTCACGGTGGATCGACTTTACCAAAGAGTTGATGAAATCGATAAAATCACTCAGGATATTCTTAGCAAACCGATTAATTTAGATGAAGACGAAACTTTGGTTTTGGAACCTAAACTGAAGAAATATCCGGCGAACGCAAAGGAACTTTCCGCTGAATGGAAAAAATACATCAAGTACAACATCCTTCAGGAAATGGAATCGCTTACTGCGAAAGAGGAAATGCAGAAAGAGAAGAAAGATTCTGTACAGAAATTCAATTTGAAAGATACGATCAAACTCGAAATCCTCACGCCAGAGCAAAAAAGGATTAAAGCAACTGCAGAAGTGAAAGATTTGGTGACCGATACTTTCCGAAGATTCAAAAAGAGAAATAAAATGGATTGGTTTACAGTTTATATGAATGCTTATACCGAGGTTTTCGATCCGCACACGAACTATTATTCTCCGAAAAATAAAGAAGATTTTGACACCCAATTTACCGGAAAAGTGATTGGAATTGGCGCGATTATTCAGGAGAAAAAAGGTTATTTGTACTTGGGTGCACTTACGATCGGAGCTCCTGCATGGAAATCGAAACAGCTATCTGAAGGTGATAAAATCTTGAAAGTACGCTCGAAACCAGATCAAGATCCAGTAAACGTTGTAGGAATGCTTTCTGATGAAGCCGTACGACTGATTCGTGGGGAAAAAGGAACGAAAGTCACCTTAACCGTTGAGAAAAAAGACAAGAGCATCAAGGAAGTGACGATGATTCGTGAGGAAGTTGCGATCGAAGACACTTTTGCCCGAAGCATCATCGTGAATTCTCCGGATGGAAAAAAATACGGATTCATCAATTTACCGAGCTTTAATGCCGATTTCGAAGATGCAAAAGGCAGAAACGCTTCCGATGACATTAAAAATGAATTGATCAAACTGAAAGCTCAAAACGTTCAAGGAATCATCCTCGATCTTAGAAATAACGGTGGTGGAAGTTTAACTGAAGTGGGCGATATCATGGGATTGTTCATGAACGCTGGTCCTTATGTTCAAGTAAAAGACGGAAACGGTAAAATTCAAACCTTGAAAAATAAAACCAACGCGCCACTTTGGACAGGTCCGCTAGTGATTATGCAAAACGAACTTTCCGCATCAGCATCCGAAATTTTGGCAGGAGCAATGCAGGATTACGGAAGAGCCGTGGTGATCGGTTCTCCACAGTCTTTCGGGAAAGGTACGGTACAAACTTTTGTGGATTTAAACAGATTTTTGAATACCAATGATGATTTCGGTTCTTTGAAACTGACAATTCAGAAATTCTACAGAATTACCGGAGAATCTACCCAAAGAAAAGGAATTGAATCCGACATTAAAATGAAAGATTTCTTCACTTACGCAGAGATTGGTGAGCGTTACGACGATTATGCTTTGGCTTGGGACAAAATTCCTGCAGCGGCTTATCAACCCGTAAATTATTTCTCAGTAGCTGCGTTGCAAAAAGGAATTGAAAACCGATTGCTCAATAACAAAACCTATCAATTGGTGCAGGAATCTGCTCAATGGAAAGAAAATCTCGATAAAGAAGAAACCATTTCCTTGAACCAAACCAAGTTCAATGAAGTGATGAAAACCCGAAAAGCCCAGATTGAAAAGTTCAAAGCTTTGGATAAGTTCAGCAACGGTCTTAAATTCGCCTTAAATCCTGATGAGGTCATCAGAGAAAAGAAAGATGAAGCCTTCGCTAAAAAGTCCGAGAATTGGGTGAAAAACTTGCAAAAGGACCTTTATCTTCAGGAAGCCGTTTCGGTAATCGGAGAAATAAAATAACCAACAAAATAAACGCCTCTCAAAACCATCGGATTTCCGGTGGTTTTGTTTTTTACCGTTCGGAACAGGAAAATGGGCATTCGGTAAGAAAAACTTTTAATTATCTTTAGATTCGGATACTTTTGTACAAGAATTTTAGCCATGAACAGAAAAAGCCTTATCACGATCTCCTGGATTACCCTTTTTATAGGGATTTTCATCTTCGTGTTTTTTAGCAAAGAGAAAACACCGGAAATGTTCTTTCTCAATATTTTCATCGCTGGGCTTTACACTTTCGTGCTTTCCTTGGGAAACGGTTGGGTGAATGATACGCTTTCGAAAAGATTTTCTTGGGTAGAAGAAACCAGAAAACGCGTTATTTTTGGCATTATCGCTACGGTTTTGGTGAATGTAGTTTTGGTATTCTTCTGCAATTATGTGAACTTCATCATCTTCCAAAAGCAAGATTTTTCGGGATTTTTCGAAGGAAATATGGGTTTCAACAATTGGTTTACGATTAATATTGCACTTTTGATCTCCGCAATTCTCCACGCCAAAAGCTTCATGGAAGAATGGAAAAAATCAACAAGAAAGGAAGTCGTAGAACAGAAACTCATCGCCAAATCCGCCAACGCACAATTTGAAAGTCTGAAAAACCAACTCGATCCGCATTTTCTTTTTAATTCTTTAAATGTTTTAAGTGCATTAATTGATGAAAATCCTGATCAGGCGCAACGTTTTACGGCATCGATGTCGAAGATTTACCGCTATGTTCTCGAGCAAAAAGATAAAGAATTGGTCACCGTGGAGGAGGAACTGGATTTTGCGAAAACATATTGTGACCTCCTGAAAACCCGTTTCGAAGACAGTGTAAATTTCGAATTCCAAGTGGATGAAAATGTGAAAAAATCTTTTGTAGTACCACTTTCCTTACAATTGTTATTGGAAAATTGCATAAAACATAATTTCGCAACTTCACAAAAACCGTTGAACATTAAAATCTATTCGGAAGACGGATTCCTGTTAATTGAAAATAATTTAATGGCGAGAGAACAAGTAAAAGAAAGCGCAGGAATTGGACTTTCCAACATCGTTCAGCGGTATTCGTTATTAACCAAGCAAAATGTTTTCATAGAAAAATCAAAGGATTTCTTCCGCGTGAAAATCCCTATTCTTACTCAGAAAATTACAGCCATGACTACACAACTTTCACACGAACAAATGGCTTACGAAAAAGCCTCAAAACGCGTAGAAGAACTCAAAGGTTTCTACGGAAACTTAATTTCTTACTGTATTTTTATTCCATTTTTAATTTTTATCAATTTCCACACTTCGCCTCAATATTATTGGTTTTGGTGGCCGATGTTAGGTTGGGGAATTGGTTTGATTTCTCACGGAATTAAGACTTTTGGTATCGGTACAGATTGGGAAGAACGCCAAATCAAAAAATACATGGAAAGAGAAGAAGAAAACGCAAAAAAATTAAAATAATTATGGAAAATATCAACTTATATAAAAGAGCGCTCAATAAATGGAATTTTTTAAAAAAATTCTACTTAAAGCTGGCAATTGTAATTATTTTCAACATATCATATTCTTGTTTCTTATATTTTAGAAAAGGAGAAATGATGAATCATGTAAGCTTATATTTCTTATTTTTTTCAGCAATGTATTTGGCTTATCATATTTTGAAATATGTGTTGATAAGTTTCTTTATGAATTCTAACAAAAACTTCACTTTAGAAAAAAAGGAAATCTTTTTCTTTTCACACGTCTCACATTTCATAATATTCTTCATAATGAAGTTGTTAATTGACCTAAACAGAACCGTTTATAATAAGGACATTTTTGAAGATTATTCAAGTTTCTTATTCTGGTTTGCTATAATTTTGTTACACGGAATAGTAGTTTTAAATCCTCTTAAAAATTGGGAACAAAGAAAGACCAAGGAACTGATGGAGAAATACAAGCAAAATAATTAAAAAAAGAAGCCTTGAACAATCAAGAAATAAGAGTTTAGAAAAATAAAACTTAAATAACCATGGAAAACTTTAACGAAAACAATATCAAGTATTTAGAAGCTCAGAAAAGAGTGAAGAAACTCAAAGGGTTTTATATTCATGCGACAGTTTATGTGTTGGTGAATTTGTTTCTCATCGCAAGAAATGTTCAGCAAGGCGAATCTATTTTGAGTTTGGATAATTACTGGACGGCATTGTTCTGGGGAATCGGACTTTTGGGACATGCTTCAAGCATCTTTTTGCCGAACCTTTTTCTTGGTAAAGATTGGGAAGAAAGAAAAACCAAAGAATTAATGGATAAGTATAGATAAAAATATAAAAAATGGAACCTATAAACAATAAAAATATTAAGTACGAACGAGCTAGAAAAAGAATGAAAGAAATCAAAGGGTTCTATATTCATGCTTTGTTTTTTGTTTTGGTAAATATATTATTGATAATAATGAAAGTTATTTACGGGGAACATGTTGTTGGAGAACCGCAGATAAAAATAAGTCAATTCCTTACCATAATTCTTTGGGGAGTTGGTTTATTAGCACATGGATTGTCTGTATTCCTACCTAATTTTATCTTTGGAAAGAACTGGGAAGAAAAGAAAATCCGTGAATTGATGGAAAGAAACAGAAATTTGAAAATATGAATGTAGTAATTATCGAAGACGAAAAACCAGCAGCAAGAAAATTAACTCGGTTATTGAGTTTATTTCCTGATTTAGAATTAGTTGCAACGATAAATTCTGTGGAAGAAGGAATACAGTGGTTTTCTGATAATCCACATCCGGATTTGATATTTTCCGACATTGTTTTGGGCGATGGTTTGTCTTTTGACATCTTTGAAAAAATTCCGACCAAAAGTTTCATCATTTACACCACCGCCTTTGATCAATATACTTTGAAGGCTTTTAAACTCAATTCCATCGATTATCTTTTGAAACCGATTATGGAAGAAGATTTGCAAAAAGCGATTGATAAATTCAAGAGTTTCTTGCCTTCCGAAGGTGTTCGTAATATTCACGAAATCAAATCTTTAATTAAAGAGGAGAAACAAAAACTTTCAAGAATATTGGTTAAAATCGGATACAACTTGAAAATTGTTCAAACCGATGAGGTTTCTTGTTTTTACAGTGAAAACAAAATCGTTTATCTTCAAACCAAAGAGAGGGTTTTCCCTACCGATTTTACCTTGGATGAATTGCAAGAAGTTCTCGATGAGAAATGCTTTTTCCGCGTGAATCGGCAGTTTATCATCAATTCAAATTATATCAAAAACATCCACACTTCGCCTTATTACAAAGTGGAAATAGAGTTTCAACCTTCAGATGAAATCACAGTGAGCCGCGACAGAGTAAAGGATTTTAAAGATTGGTTGAGTAAATAATTTAAGAAATCACGCCGCTTCCGATCAATTCTTCATCGAGATACCACGCTGCAAATTGCCCTTCAGCAATCGCGGATTGTGGATTTTCAAACTCGATGAAAAGACCTTCTTCAAACTGATATAAAGTAGCATTTTCCAAAGCTTGACGATAACGAATTCTCGCCTGAACTTTCTTCGATTCACCATTTTTCAAACGCAAATCTTCACGAACCCAATGAATTTCTGATGGTTCTATTTTCAATGCGGAACGGAAAAGTCCAGGGAAGTTTCTTCCTTCACCCACAAAAATGGTGTTGGTTTCCATGTCTCTAGAGATGATGAAACAAGATTCTTTGTGTCCACCAATTCCTAAACCTTTGCTTTGTCCGATCGTGAAATAGTGCGCACCTTGGTGTTTTCCGATGACTTTTCCGTCGGTTTTTTGGTATTTTATTTTTCTGGAAAGAAACTCTAATTCTTCCAATTTTGATGAAAATTCAGGTTTTTCAGTGCGAAAACCTTCAAAATCATTAAATATTTCAACAATTTCGCCTTCTTTTGGTTTCAATTGTTGTTGAAGGAAAGTAGGCAAACTTACTTTCCCAATGAAACATAAACCTTGAGAATCTTTCTTATCAGCAGTCACCAAACCGATTTCTTTCGCGATTTCTCGCACTTCAGGTTTGGTCAATTCACCAATCGGAAATAATGCTTTGGAAAGCTGATCCTGATTGAGCTGACACAAGAAATAGGATTGATCTTTATTATTGTCTTTTCCGGCAAGAAGATGATAGATTTCTTTTCCGTTTTCATCAAAAGTGGATTCCAAACGAGCGTAATGTCCGGTTGCTACTTTATCGGCTCCCAAAGACAATGCGGTTTTCATAAAAACATCGAATTTCACCTCGCGATTACAGAGAACATCGGGGTTTGGGGTTCTTCCTTTTTCGTATTCAGCAAACATATAATCCACGATCTTTTCTTTATAAAGTTCGCTCATATCGATTACCTGATACGGGATTCCTAACTTTTGGGCAACCATTAATGCATCATTACTGTCTTCGATCCAAGGACATTCGTCTTCCAAAGTAACGGAAGCATCGTTCCAGTTTCTCATGAAAAGTGCCACCACTTCATGCCCTTGTTTTTGCAACAAATACGCTGCTACACTCGAATCTACACCACCGGATAAACCTACTACTATTTTCATATTATTGTTACGCTTTCGTTAAGGGAAAGTTTTACGGGTGCAAATTTACAACAATAAACTAAATTATCTCAAACTCAATATAAATGCTATAAATCTGAATGATTGAGAAAAAGTTATGGAACGTAAAATAAAAACGCTTCCCTTTCTGAAAGCTTTGTATGAAATTGATAATTAATGTTTTAAGGTTTGTTTGCTAAGAAATATTCCGCTTCAGCTTTTCCCCAATTTGGATCTAAAGAAGATTTTGGTTGGTACACTTTAAACTGATCCAGCGCTTTTTGAAACAATTCCAAACCTTTGGTTTTGCTTCCTCCGAATTGTTCTGGAGTATAATAGGTATCTTCTGCTTTCATCAAAGTAATTCGTGGGTTTTCGGCATCTATTTTTTCGGCTTTTGATAAGGCGTCTGCAGCCAACATTCCTTCGCTCATAAACCTTTGTTGAGGATTAACCATCATTTTAAGGCTGTGAATCATCTTCTGTAGAACCAGATTTTCTGCAGAGTCTTTATTTAATTCCATCGCTAAATCTAAATATTTCTGCGCTTCATCAGCAATGGGATCCAGTTCTTCTTTTTTACCTTCACGCATCGCCAATCTTCCTTTTTGAATGGAGGCAAAAGCAGCGTAATAATACGGAAGCCATTGGGTTTTTTCTTTGTCTCCAATTCTTTTGAAATCATTGGTTAAAGCAGTGAACTCATCCGGAGTTTTGTGTTGTTGAACGGTTGCTATTTTTTCGGTCATTGCTTTTTCATAAGCGGTTTGAGAGAATGCTGTGAATCCTACGAATAAGAAAAGCATGAAGAATACGTTTTTCATTTCTGTTATTTTTAATTGTTGAATCAAAGGTATTTTGAAAAGGATAAGGTTGAAATTATTTTTATCTGAAAGGTTGATTTTGCTTTCCGAACAGTCAATAAATCCGTTGTGCAGTTTTACAGATTATTATTAATGGCATCATTTGTTTTATCAATACCAAAACTGATGAATGCGCCGATGAATACGAAAGTGTTAACCGGCGGAACCACTGCGGAACTTCTTAATCCGTCATTCGAGAAATTGTAACCATAAACATTTTTGCTTCCTAAAATATTGGAGATGCTTAACACCAAAACGGTAAATGCTTCTGAATCTTTTTTGCCTAAATTCGGGAGGTAATTCACACTGAAATTTAACCCTTTATAATCTTTTAGTTTGCCTTCATGCCGAATTATATTTTGCTGATTTTCTGAAACGATGTCATAATAAGGCCTTCCAGAAGCATAAGTGTATGAGAGATTAAAGCCCGTTTTCCATTTCACAACAAATTTTTTGGCAATTGCAGAAAGCGTATGTTCCGCTGCGAAACTTGGTGCCAAACTTATCGGATAATTCATAAAATCTCTTTTAGAATCCAGGTAAGAGTAAGAAATCCAGTAATCGATATTTTTTAAAGATTTTTTATCGCGCCAGAAAACTTCCAGTCCTTTTGCATAGCCTTTCCCATCGTTGTTTGCTGCTGTTTGATAATTGGTTTCGCCGAATGTTTTTATCAGCTTTTTATAATCTTTGTAAAATGCTTCGAAGCGCAAACTTCTACCTTCGGACGATCTTATCAATTGGAAAATATAATGTTCTGCTCTTTGAAAATTCAATGGAGTATTGTCATTCAAATACTTGCTTTCTGGGTTTTGGTAGAAAATTCCGTAGGCTAAAGAAGACGTCCATTCCTTTGAAAGCCGGTAAGCCAAAGCCAGCCTTGGAGCGAAATTGGTTTTGTTCAGATAAGAAGAATGTTCTCCTCGAAATCCGATTTTTGTGGAGAAATTATTGCTGAAACCCAAATCTGTTTCCACAAATGCTGACGAAATTAAATCTTTATAATTCTTCCCGAAATTATTGTTTTCTTTGGCATTGTTGAATTCAAAACCACCACGAACCGCACTGATTTTATTAATTTTTCTTTCTAAAACTGTTTTAAAATTGAAATAATTGCCAATATTATCAAAATTAAATTCTGGCGTTTCCAGATTATTTCTTAATGTAGAAAATTTCAAATCTGTAGCGTTGTAAGAATATGAACTTCCGGCATTCAAAAGATATTTCCCAAATTTTTGTCGGAAAGACAAGTTGTGATAAGTGTTTGAGGATTTTAAATCGACTTTATTTTCATCATATTCCGACTCCAAACTTTCACTTTTTACCGCCAAAGAATTGGTATCGAAACTTCCGTAATATTTAAACATTCCACCCGATTTTGTACGGATTCTGAAATTCGCATCGCCACCGAAACCTTGCGCCGGTTTCGAGAAATCGGTGTTATAATTCATGAGTTTCTGCATTAAAGCTAAATTAAAATAAGACAAACTGGTCCCAAAAGAATAGGTTTTATCCTCTGAAAGCTTTTGGAAACTTCCACTTAAAAAGATCGGAGAAATCCCAAAATCGAAGGAGGAGGTATCGGGCAAATCCACACTTTCTAAAATTAAAGCTCCCGAAAGCGCCTGTCCGTAAACAGCAGAATAACCTCCGCTGGAAAATATGTTTCCTTTGAAAAGTGATGTGTTGAAACGGTCTCTGCCCGCAATTCCCGGAACCGAATTGGTGAAATAATTGTTAATTAAACTTCCGTCCATAAAGATTTTGGTTTCGGCGCCAGTTCCGCCTCGTACAAAAAGACCTTCATTTTCGCCTACTTTTTGCACACCAGGAAGGAAAGTTAAAGCCGAAGATATTTGTCCATCTGCACCGGCTGTAGTATAAATATCACGCGGAGTGAGAAGTGCTGTTGCGCGTTTTTTATCGCTTGCTTCTATAGATCCGGCTGAAATAACTACTGCATCAATTTCGGAAATCTGCTCTTTTAAGTCTGCATTTACCGTTAAATTTTCGTTTTCGAGAAGAATAGTTTTTTCTATTTCAACAAATTTCGGATTTGAAAATACGAGAATCTGGTTTCCTTTTTCAGAAGTTTGAAAAGTGTAGTTTCCGTTTTCATCGGTCGTTGCACCGTCATAAGTGTTTTTTAAAGTTACGGAAACGTCTTTCACTCCTTTGTTTTTGAAATTTACTTTCCCCGAGATGGTAATTTGTGCGTTCGTGAAAAAAGCGACAACGAGGAGAATGAATGTTAAAACTTTTGATAAAATAAATGTCGGCATGGTTTTAATTTTTTTATGTGCCAAAGCTATTGCGGAATGGCTTTTGCTGAAAATATTTTTGACTGAATGGAAGAAAATGACGACTGAATTGTGTTCTCCGGAATTTCCTTAACTTTAAACTTCGAAAAACAATAAAATAAATCATTATGAAAATCAAAGTACTTTCAATGCTAATCGGTGGTGCAGCGCTTGCGGTTTCATGTACCGTTACCAAAGATTTAGTCGTTTATCCAAAAAGCGGAACCGAAACTCAAGGAACTGCCAAGTTTACCCAAACCGGAAAAAAAGTGACTATGGATTTGAATGTTTATAAACTTACTCCGGGAATTCATGCGGTTCACATTCACGAAAAAGGAGATTGCTCAGCAACAGACGCAAGTTCTGCTGGTGGACATTGGAATCCTTCGAAAAACGATCACGGAAAATGGGGAGCAGAGCATTTCCACATGGGTGACATTGGAAATTTGACGGCCGATAAAGATGGAACCGCCCGTTTAAATTTTGAAACTGATAAATGGTGCATCGGCTGCAAAGACGAATCTAAAAATATCGTAGGAAAATCCTTAGTTATCCATGCCGGTAAAGACGATTTTCATACCCAACCAACCGGAAATGCAGGTGGTAGAGTAGGTTGTGTGGAAATTAAATAAAAAAGATCAACTTCATAAAATAGAAAGGCAACTCGCACTGAGTTGCCTTTTTTTATTGATAAAACTTATCCAGAAAAACAAAGAATTCTTCCATCCTGAAAAGATTATTCAAAACCAGATAAATGAATAAAATCCAAACGGTCGAATAAAGAAAAGAAAGAATCTTTGGTGAATTTTGATAAGTATAAAAAAGACATCCGATAAGCAACGGAACCACGAAAATAAAATGGCCACCATAAATATAAGAAGTGTGAAGCCCAAATTTTAGGATACAATGAATGATAATATCTACGAAAAATGAAATCATCAACACCTGAACAAATTTGTTTTTGAAGTTCTTAATGTAACTCCAGAACACCAAAATAAGCACTGCTGCCACAAAAATATAAGGAATCCATGAAGTATAAACCTCCATGAAAAGGGCCTTGTACTCGAATCCTTTTTTGTTGTGATAATCCCGAACTTCAAACCCTGAAAATAGCATATTCCCACCAAAAAACCACGAGGCGATCATGTCCCAAATCGGCGTGAATTTAGGCGTTGAAAATTTCTCATATTGTTCTTCAGTTTTATTGAGGAAATTCAGAAATTTAAAGTCTAAACGGTAAAGAAAAAGCAATAAAAACACCGCAACAGAAGCCAAAATTCGCAGTACACCATTCCCGAATTTTTTCCATTGCGTGAAAATATTTTTCTCAAAAAGTAAAGGAATATATACTTTCACAATATTCGTCACCGTTAATCCGCCCACCGAAACACCTGCTAAAATAAGCGCAGGAGCCGGAATTTTCTCATCCTTCCGCATTTTCAAAGCAGCGTAATAATTAAATAAAGCCAAGAAAAAAAGCGTGTAAGTATAAGTTTCCGGAGTGAAGGAAAGCAGAATATTCGTTGAAAAGAACGCGAAAAATGTGAGGATAAGCAAAGAAATTTTCTTGGGCAATCGGATAATGTTTTTCAAATATTTATAGATTTGAATCAAGCTCAAACTTATCGCAAAGTTGCTGCACCACGCCAAAACAAGTCGGAAAGTCTCATTTTTTTTACCATCAGAAAAGAGATAGGCAAATTCCCTAATCCAATCGAAATAATAATTCGCAAGCGGATGTCTTTCGAAACCGCCTCCGGTCATCACAATCGCACGATTATCAAAACTGAAATAAGCGTCCCACGGAATTCTATCATCAAAAATAATTCGGTAATTTAGGGCAATAAAACTTCCTAAAGCACCATAAACAGTGATGAAAATAATGAATAACAGTACCTCGAATTGGGTAGACGGGAAAACTGTTTTCAGAAAATCTTTGAATTTTTGTTGATAAACCAAGGTGAAAATTTTCGGCAAAAGTATGAAAAATTACGAACTGCAGGAGAGCGTAGAACTTCCGGTTTGTCCATCATAAATAGGAGGGCGTTTTTTGGAAAATTTCGGATAGCGTTCTTCGTATGGATTTTCAAGTGCGGAAATCAGTTGGTTCAGCAGCTCTTTTTTGCCTTCGTTTATTTCTTTAATGCATTCAAAAAGAAGGTAATTTCTGAGGATAAACTTCGGATTATTAGCTTGCATCAACGCCAAAGATTCTTCTCTAGAAATCGTATTTTTAGTAAGACGAATTTGGTAGTTTTTGATGAAATTTTCAAAGGAAAATAAATGGTTTTCAGATAACGGAACATAAAAAATATCTTTGAAATGTTCCTGAATATCAGAATCTTGCTGAAGTTTTTCTAGTTGATTGAACAAGATCGTGTAATCCGCTTTCGCATCTTGCATCACTTGTTGAAAATCGGAAAAAAATTGATCGTCACCTTCTAGAACTCCATTGAAACCGAACTTTCTTGCCATCATTTCATCGTGTTTTTTCCAGAAAGTTTCACTGAAATCATTGAGGATTTTTTCGAGTCTTTTTTCATCTTTAATTAACGGAAATAAGGCATTCGCGAGTTGCCAAAGATTCCACTGAGCCATTTTTGCTTGGCTTCCGAAAGCGTATCTTCTGCCGGGAAGATCGGTAGTATTTGGGGTAAAACTGAGATCGTATTCATCCAAAAAAGAATACGGCCCGTAATCGATAGTCAGTCCCAAAACTGACATGTTATCGGTATTCATCACGCCATGAACAAAACCTACGCGATACCATTCCACCATCAATTCGGCAGTTCGGAAAGCGATATTTTCGAAAAACTCAGCATATTTTTCCGGACTTTCAGGATTGATTTCCGGGAAGTAATTTTCAATGGCAAAATCTGCCAGTTTTTTTAAATTTTCAGTGTCATTTTGTGCAGAAATCAGCTCAAAATGTCCAAAACGGAGAAAACTTTCGGCAATTCTTACCATTACGGCGCCTTTTTCATATTCGGGATTTCCGTCGTACATCACGTCTCTTAGAACGTTTTCACCAGTTAAAGAAAGCGAAAGCGCTCTAGTCGTAGGAATTCCCAAATGATGCATTGCTTCGCTCATGAGATATTCTCTCACCGAAGAACGAAGCACCGCTCTACCATCTGCATGGCGGGAATAAGGAGTGGCACCGGCTCCTTTCCATTGGATTTCGTGTTTTTTTCCTTGAGAATTTGTGATTTCTCCTGCGAGAATTGCTCTTCCGTCACCGAGTTGCCCGACCCAATTCCCGAATTGATGTCCTGCATAAGCAGTAGCGTAAGTTTTCACTGATTCTGGAACTGAAGATGCATTGAGAAATTGCAAATCTTTTTCATTTTCAATAATCCCCAAACCGATTTCTTTTGAAAGTTTTTCATTAAAAATAAGAAGCTCAGGATTTTTAAATTCGGCCAAATCGACGGTCGCAAAAAGGAATCGCGGAGTTTGTCGCTGCATGGGATTTCCGGAGAAATCGCCGGGAAACAAACTGAGAAAGGGTTGGGAGATTTGATCTAAATTCATGATTCAAAGTTCGAGAAAAAAATATCCTTTCAAGAATTTTTGAAAGGATATTTTCTATGGATATTACCGGGAATTATTTATTGAAATCGATTTCTTCACCGGTGTTAATAGTTTCATTGACATTTTCTTCTTTTTTATCGGAAGATCGTGGTGTAGGATTTGGATTTTCTTCTACTTTCGGAGCTTTTAGCTCATCGATGGTTTGCAGGCCACCTTCGTCGCCATAACCGCCAAGTCCCTGAAGATCGGAGCAACTTCCTGTCCAGTTGGAAGGTTTTATAAACTTATCTTCAGGCAGAACGCCAAGCGTTTTATCAGCCCAAACTTTTTTCATGAAAATAGCCCATATTGGGAGTGCCATTTTTGCTCCTTGTCCTTCGCCGGTTCC
Organism: Kaistella montana; assembly: GCF_024436175.1. Taxonomy (GTDB): domain Bacteria; phylum Bacteroidota; class Bacteroidia; order Flavobacteriales; family Weeksellaceae; genus Kaistella; species Kaistella montana. The sequence continues at coordinate 533,997 of NZ_JANFQP010000002.1, forward strand.
CCAGAAGTGAGTCGCCCGGTCTTCCCAACCTACCCAAACTCCGGTGGCAAGATTTGGAGTAATTCCCATAAACCAACCGTCGGAATTGTTCTGTGTAGTACCTGTTTTAGCAGCGATTTCTATGCCTTTGTCAACACCTCTTCTGCTGAGTTCGCCAGAAGCTGTACCGAATTCTGCAACACCTTTCATCAGATCAATCATTGTGTAAGCATAAAGTTCGTTCATCACTTCTTTCAGTAATGGTTTTACTTCTTTAATAACTCTTCCGTTGGCATCTTCGATACGCCAAATCATTTCAGGTTTTATGTAATTTCCGTAATTGGCAAAAGTACTATAGGCTCCCAACATTTCATAAATGGTAATATCTGAAGAACCTAGAGCTACTGCGTATTCATTAGGGATTTCTTCAGTTACCCCAAGATCACGAGCGGTTTGAATTACACTTTTTGGAGTAGTCATTTCGATCAAACGTACTGCAACAGGGTTTTTCGAATGAGCAAGAGCTTCTTTTAAAGTAAGATTTCCGCCAGATCCTTCTACCGTCCAAGTTCCTTTTCTATAAGTTGCATTGGATACGGTTGAACAAGGAGTCATTCCTAGTTTCATAATAGCAGTGGCATAAACAAAAGGTTTAAAGGTAGATCCTACTTGTCTTTTTCCTTGTTTAATGTGGTCATATTGGAAATGTTGCCAGTTGATACCTCCAACCCAAGCTTTAATTTCTCCAGTTCCTGGAACCATCGACATCAAGCCGGCTTGAGCAATTTGTTTATGATAACGAATTGAATCCCATGGAGACATTTCTACTTCTTCTTCACCATTCCAAGTGAATCGAGAAGTTTTTACAGGTTTTTTGAAATCAAGCATGATGGAATCTTCCGATACGCCTGCATTTTTCAGCTGTTTATATCTTCCGGTTCTTTTCACCGCGCTCATCATAATCGAATTGATTTCTTTGTCATTAATGAGATAGAAAGGTCTTTGTTTTCTTCCTCTTTGTTCTGCATCGAAACGTTTTTGCAGATCTGTTAAGTGTTCTCTTATAGCTTCCTCGGCATAATTTTGCATTTTGGAATCTAGGGTTACATAAATTTTAAGACCGTCTTTGAAAAGGTTTAAAGTTTTGCCGGTTTGCTTTTCGTAATCTTTCAGATAACCTTCAATTTCTTTTCTTAAATAGAATTTATAGTAAGCCGAATAACCTTCATCAATCGATTTCACGGGATGATAATCCAAAACAATCGGTGTTTCTACTGCTTTTTGATAGGTTTGCTGATCGAGATAACCGGTTTTCAACATTTGATCTAAAACAACATCTCTTCTAGTTCTTGCTCGGGTTTCGTTTCGCATCGGGTTGTTCTTCACCGGATTTTCGAGCATTGCAACAAACATTGCAGCTTCGGGAAGCGTCAATTGTGAAGTTGTTTTGTCAAAATAAATTCGGGAAGCCATTTCAATTCCGTTCGCGTTGTAAAGGAAATCGAACTTGTTGAAATAAAGCGTAATAATTTCTTCTTTGGTGTATCTTTTCTCTAAACTTACTGCCACAACCCATTCTTTAAGCTTTTGAAAAGCTCTTTGAATTTTATTTTGGGAAACGTTGTCGGTAAACAAAAGTTTCGCCAATTGTTGGGTAATCGTAGAACCACCACCACGGCTTCCCCCATAGACAACCGCTCTTGCAACTGATTGTAAATCAATACCTGAGTGTTCTTTGAAACGCTCATCTTCTTTAGCCTGAAGCGCGTAAATCAAGTAAGGTGGCAATTCTTTATAAGTTACCGGCTGTGTTTTCTCTTTTTCGAATTTTCCAAGAAGTTTTCCGTCGGAAGAATAGATTTCCGAAGCGACATAAATATCAGGATTTTCCAATTCTTTCACATCGGGCATGCTGCCTAAGAAACCTTGTGAAACAGCAAAAAATACAGCTGAAATACCAAGAACTACAGCAATGAGCGCCATCCAAACGAATTTTACCCACTTTTTCCAGCCAGTGTTTTTTTGTTTTTTAGGAGGGAGCGGAAACGTCTGTTTTGGTTTGCTTCCCATATTTGGTTTGTTTTCCATAAATGATATTACGGTTTTACAGATTCTATTTTTACGCCTATATCTTCAATTCCCTTTAGATTATCGGTTCTCATAGCTTGGATGATTCCAATCGAATAATCTCCGTTTTTAGGGAATTTATAGTTGAGTTTATACTGAAACAAGGTTTCTTTCGTATCTCCAAATCCTTTGCCTATCCATTCTCCGTTGGGTTTTGCCAATACGTAATTTAAAGTATCGGTCATTTTTTTGCTTGATTTTGTTTCACCAAAATTCACAATGAAGCGGATGTTGCTGTAAGGATAATCATTATTGTTTCTTACAACAAATATAATATTTTTTGGATGTTGCGCATCGTGTACCTTAAAGCCGAATTTTTGTTCGGTTTTTTTGTTCCAATTTCCGTTAATGGATCTTATATCAACGTTTTCCGAAGAACTGTTGCAGCCCATTAGCACAATTAAAATGGAAAAAATGCCCAGTATTTTATGCTTTATCATCACGTTTTGGAGGAAATTTCTTTTTAAATTTTTTCGGTTGCTGGTTTGGTGATTTCGCATTTTGAGGCTGGCTTTCAACAGCATTTGTGCGTTTCTCGTTCGGTTTAGCAGCAACTTTATTTTCAGTTTTTGGCTTCGGAGAATTTGGATTATTGGGTTTTTGTCCGTTGTTCGGCTTTTTTCTGTTTTGATTTTTGCCGGAATTTCGGTTTTTTCTTTCAAAACGATCCATATTGTTTTCCTGAATCAAATCAACCGATTTTACTGGGATATCGTTTGTTTTCAGTTCTTCCAACGGTGGAGTTTTTTCTCCTTTTTTGTTTTGAGCGATAAGTTTTTTCACCTCTTGAACATCCAAATCATACCAAGCCATTGAACGATCTGCGTACGCAAACCACATTTGTTTTTTGAAAACATCAATTTTAATACAAAACGCTTTTCCATTTACCGTATCAATCGTTGTTGAAGAGGATGGGAAATCGCTCAACGCATCCAAATAGCTGTCGAGTTCATAGTTGAGACAACATTTAAGTTTTCCACATTGTCCGGCAAGTTTTTGAGGATTGATGGAAAGTTGCTGGTAACGCGCCGCATTGGTATTCACCGACCGGAAATCGGTAAGCCAAGTGGAACAACACAACTCTCTTCCACAAGAACCAATTCCTCCAACTTTCGCAGCTTCCTGTCGGAAACCGATTTGTTTCATGTCGATTTTGGTGCGAAATGCAGAGGCGAATTCTTTAATTAATTGTCTGAAATCCACACGGTTATCAGCAGTGTAATAGAAGGTGACTTTCGCGCCGTCTCCTTGGTATTCAACATCGGTAATCTTCATGTCAAGATTCAAGGCATAAGAAATTTTCCTTGCCTGAATTTTCACAGATTCTTCTTTGGTGCGTACTTCTTGCCAAACTTCAATATCTTTTTGGTTGGCTAATCGGTAGATTTTTAGAGGGTTTTCTTCAGGAAAATTTTTCTTTTTCATCTGAATTTTTACCAATTCCCCTGTAAGGCTTACTACACCTATATCGTGACCCGGGCTGGATTCTACTGTGACAACGCTTCCTATATGAAGCGGTAAATTGTTGGTATTTTTATAAAAAGATTTACGATCATTCTTGAATCTCACTTCTACAAAATCGGTTGCAGATTTTGAAGGATTGCTGACATTCGAAAGCCAATCGAAAACACTTAATTTATAGCTGTTTCCACAGGTATTTACATTTTCACAGCCATTCGCGGATTTTGTTCCGCATGAATGGGACGAATCGCCGGATGTTTTGCATCCACAACTCATATTTATATATAATTATCTCTTGCAAATTTAGTATAAATTTATTTTGCAGATATCAATGCGTTTCATTTTCATCTAAAGATTTTTAATTTTCATGATTCTTTCAATATTATTAAAGATAATTCATAAATATCGTTATTATTATGTAAATCATACAATTTGAAATATTAAAATTGTTATGGTTTTCATTCAATTATTTAATTTAAATAAAAGAAATAAATTTTTTTTCTGTTCTTTGTAAATGCCTTTAAATAATGTGTTTTTTGAGTTATAACTACTTCATTTTTATTAAACAATAGATCAAAGTTGCCATTTGTTTAAAAATATTTATGATTTGTTAACATTTGTTTAAAAAATAATTTTATATTTGGAACATTAATAATGATTTTATGAAAAAAATAATTTTAACAACAGCATTGTTAGCCGGTATTCTTGCTCACGCTGGAGGCTTTAGAGTTTCTTTACAAGGGGTTAAGCAATTGGCAATGGCTCATACCAGCGCTCATGCAGAAGATGCGAGTGTTACTTTCTTCAATCCTGCAGGAATGTCTTTTATTCCAGCTAAATTAAGTGTAGCAGCAGGAGGGTTCGGTGCAAAATCTACTGTAACCTACCAAAATTTGTCTACACTAGATTCTTATGAAACAAATAGTCCAATTGGAACTCCGGTATATGCCGCTGTAGCATATAAGGTATTAGATAATGTTTCAGTAGGATTTAATTTTTCTACACCATTTGGAAGCACTATTGAGTGGCCTTCTGATTGGGCTGGAAGAGAAATCGTGCAGCGTTTGGAACTGAAAGCTTATTATTTCCAACCAATGGTTTCATTTAAATTGGCACCTTGGGCATCTGTGGGAGGTAGCTATATCTACGCAAAAGGAAGTGTAAACTGGGATAAAGCTGTAACACAATTAGGCGGATCGCTTAATCTAAAAGATGATAAAGCATCAGGAAGCGGATTTGGGATTGGATTTTATTTTCAACCCACTGACAAATTGGATGTAAGTGTCGCTTACCGTTCCCCAATTGACATGGAAGCAAAAAATGGAGTAGTAAGTTTTGATGTTTCTTCAGCACTGTATCCTGCGCTAGGTTTGGATGCATCTGGTCAAGATTCTTTTAAAGCAACTTTACCTTTGGTTGATGAATATACCATTGGTGTTACTTATAAGGTGACTCCGAAATGGTTAATTTCTGGAGATTTTAATTATAGCGGATGGGATCAATACAATCAATTGACTTTAGATTTCGCCAATGCACCTATTGGGAATCAACCAAGTGATCCAACTGTTTTGGTAAGTCCAAAGAACTTTAAATCTACCCAGACTTGGAGAGTAGGTACCCAATATCAAATTAATGATATGATTGCAGCTCGTGCTGGTTACTATTACGATCAATCGCCTTATAGTGATGAAAATTTCCAAGCTGAAACACCATCTTTTGACTCCAATGTTATTACTGCAGGTTTAGGATTTAAGTTTGCTAAAAGTTTTGGAGTTGATATAGCGGGTGGGCTTGCACTACCGAAAAGTAGAAATGTGAACAACGCTTATAACAATTTCTACGGACAGGCAAAAGCGAAAGCTTACTATTTCGGTTTAGGTCTATCTTATAACGCATTTTAAGAATTATTTTAATTATGAAAAGAATATTAATTTCAACAATAGCTGTTTCCGCTTTACTATTTAATGTAAGCTGTGACACCAATTTCGACCAGGATGTAAACGACGTTGTTGTTTCCAAAGGCGATGCAGATTTTACCAGATATGTAGCTTTAGGAAACTCACTTACCTCTGGTTACCGTGATAATGCTTTATATCTCGATGGGCAAAACGAATCTTACCCAAGTATGATTGCTGAAAAAATGCAATTAGCAGGTGGAGGAGCATTTAAGCAACCTTTAATGTCTGATAATTTGGGAGGAATCCCTGCTGTCGGAATAGGAAATAAATTAGTTTTGGCAGTAAATCCTACTACTGGTGCTTTAGGACCAGTTGTTGCGTCAGGAACTGCAACCAATACCATTGCGAGTATTTTTTCTGCTGGACCTTATCAAAACATGGGAGTTCCGGGAGCTAAATCTTATCATTTGCTAGCTCCAGGATATGGTAGTGCAGCAGGGTTACAAGCTGGAACAGCGAATCCTTATTTCGTGAGATTTGCTTCTTCTGCTACTACAACTGTTGTTGCAGATGCGATGGCTCAAAATCCTACTTTCTTCTCACTATGGATTGGAAATAACGATGTTTTAGGATATGCAACTTCTGGAGGAGACGGTTCTAACCCAATCACTTCTGAAGCGTTATTTACTCAAGCTTATAACGGATTGATTGCTACCCTTACTTCTGGTGGAGCAAAAGGTGTAGTTGCTAATATCCCGAATGTAACGGCAATTCCGTTCTTTACGACGGTTCCTTACAACCCGGTTCCATTGGATGCAGCTTCGGTTACTGCGCTTAACCAACAGGTTTTCGGTCCTTTGAAGCAAATTCTTACTGCTTATGGACAAGGTGATCGTATTAATTTAATGAAAGCTACGCAAAACCCTGTTTTGTTAAAAGACGAATCATTAACTAATCTTTCTGCTCAAATTACCGCAGCTTTAATAGCTAATAATATACCTGCTCAACAGGCTGGTTTAATGGGAGCAATATTTGGACAGGCTAGACATGCAACTTCTGCTGATTTGGTGCCATTAACAACAAGTTCAGTAATTGGTACGGCTCCAACTTCACCTTACGCAGTTGCACCGTTCAATAAATATGGAGTAACTTTCCCATTGGATGATAAACATGTACTTACCAGCACCGAGAAAAACGAAGTGTTGGCAGCGACTGCTACTTTCAATAATGTGATTCAAGCTGCAGCAACGGCTAAAGGTCTTGCTTTTGTAGATGCAAATGCTAAAATGCTCGAGCTAGCAAGAACTTCAGGAATCCAGTTTGATGGGGTGAAATACACCGCAACATTCGTTACCGGAGGTACTTTCTCTTTGGATGGAGTTCACCTTACAGGAAGAGGTTATGCGTTGATTGCGAATGAATTTTTAAAGGCAATTAATAAGAAATACCATTCTACATTACCTATGGTGAATGTAAATAGCTACTCAGGCGTTACCTTCCCATAAAAGATAATTATAATAGGATACACTTTAAAACCACCGGAATTCTTTCCAGTGGTTTTATTTTTTTTAAATTTGCACATCTAAAAAAGTAAAAATGGCTGATCAGGCAAGTTATCTTTTTTCCACAAGAACCAGCAAAGTCTTGGCGGAAAAAATTGCTCAACACTATGGGCAAGAAATGGGAAAAATCAATTTCCAGGAATTTAGCGACGGAGAATTTGAACCGGTTTTGGATCAATCTGTCAGAGGAGGAAGGGTTTTCTTAATAGGCTCCACATTTCCTCCCGCAGACAATCTCCTAGAACTTTTGCTGATGATAGATGCCGCAAAGAGAGCATCTGCAAAAAGCATTACCGTAGTGCTACCTTACTACGGATTGGCAAGACAAGACAGAAAAGACAAGCCTCGTGCGCCAATCGGAGCAAAACTCGTTGCAAACCTTCTCACAGCAGCAGGCGCTACAAGAATCATGACCATGGATCTTCATGCGGACCAAATTCAAGGTTTCTTTGAAATTCCTGTAGACCATCTTTACGCTTCTACGATTTTCATCGATTATATCCAGCAATTGAATTTAGATAATCTTACCATTGCTTCACCGGACATGGGAGGTGCAAAAAGAGCTAAAAACTACGCAGGACACTTAGGAGCAGAAGTAGTAATTTGTTACAAAGAGAGAAAAAAGGCCAATGTAGTGGAAGAAATGTTCCTTATTGGAGATGTGGATGGGAAAAACGTTATCCTTATCGATGATATGATTGATACCGCAGGAACTCTTTGTAAAGCTGCAGATATCCTCATCGAAAAAGGAGCAAAAAGCGTAAGAGCAATGGCAACCCATGGAGTGCTTTCCGGAAAAGCTTATGGAAATATTGAAAAATCTAAGATTTCCGAAGTTATCGTAACCGATACGATTCCTGTAAAAGAAGAGGTTTCCTCTAAAATAAAAGTACTTTCTTGCGCAGAGCTTTTCGCTGATGTAATGAAAATGGTACACGAACACAAATCTATCAGTGATAAATTTATTATTTAAAAAATAATCTTTATCTTTGCACCCTTAAAATTTTTTAATACATTATAATGAAATCAATTACAATTCAAGGTACAAAAAGAGAAAGCGTGGGCAAAAAGTCTACTAAAGCTTTACGTGATGCTGAATTAGTTCCTTGTGTTGTTTACGGAGGAGCCGAAACTTTAAATTTTTCTGCTGAAGAAAGATCTTTCAAAGGTTTGGTTTATACTCCCGACGCACACACGGTATCTATTGAGGTTGACGGACAAACTATTCCTGCAGTACTTCAGGACATTCAATTCCACCCAATCACCGACAAAATTCTTCACGCAGATTTCTATCAATTATCTGATGACAAACCAGTAGTGATGGAAGTTCCTGTAAGACTTACCGGTCGTGCAAAAGGGGTTGTTTCCGGTGGTGCACTTCGTCAGTCTTTCAGAAAATTGAAGTTGAAAGCACTTCCTGCTAACTTACCGGACGAAATCGTGGTAGATGTTACTCCACTTAGAATTGGTAACAAACTTTATGTTGGAGACATCAAAACTAATAATTACACATTCATGCATCCTGATAACGCAGTAGTAGTTGCTGTGAAGATGTCTAGAACTGCAATGAAAGGTGGCGCAGTAGTAGAAGATGATGATGAAGAAGAAACTGAAGCACCAGAAGGAGAAGCTCCTGCAACTGAAGCAACAAGCGCAGAATAATATTCTCGTAATACATTAATAAATCCCGTCAATTATTTGGCGGGATTTTTTTGTCTTAAAAAACTAATTTTAACTAAAGAATCGGTAATTGGCTTCCGGTAAAGTATTGTTTTTCAAAAGCTTTTCATAGTCATCGGAGATAATTTTCCGACCGAAAGTGTTTTTTCCACTCATGCTTCCGAGGCGAATCTTGTCTTTACCGTATTTTCTGTTCAAAAAATCCATCGCTTTCATCACCGGAATATGTTTCGCATCCACATCTTTTTCAAATAGACTGGTGAGTCGCTCGTTATCAGGCACAAATTCTGAAACGATAACGCCCGCTTTTTTATAATGAAATCCTTCTATATAGATGGCTTCAAAGATTTTATTGGCCATTTTGGCAAGTACAATAGAGGAGCTGCTGGGATTGGGCAAAATCATCGAAAAACCGTTCTTATACTCGCCCAAATCTTTTCGGAAACGGTTGGTATAAATAAATACAGTGATTACTTTGCAGCATGAATTCTGTTTGCGAAGTTTTTCAGCACAATACATGGCAAAAGTTTCAACACGCTCCCGAAGTTCTTCTTTTTCCGTAATCATTTCCATAAAGCTGCGGCTTACGCAAATTGTTTTCTTTCTGGATGGCTCTTCCAAAACTAGTTGCGGAATTCCTTTGAGTTCATTTATCATTCGGGTTCCGTGGATTCCCATGATTTTTCTTACCCAAATTTCAGGTTTCTGGAGCAAATCCCAAGCTTTGTATACGCCATTTTCATGCATTTTTGCAGAAAGGCGACGCCCGATTCCCCAAACATCTTCAATCGGAAGCCATTTCAGCGCTTTTTCGATTTTTTCCGGAGTATCCATAATATAAACGCCTGTTGCAAATTGATCCGGATATTTTTTTACAATTCGATTCGCGACTTTGCACAGCGTTTTGGTCGGTGCAATTCCGATGCTTACGGGAATTTTTTGCTCATCGATAATTCGTTTTCGAAGTTCCTCGCAATAAGTTTGCAGATTGAAATATTTAAAACCATGAAAATCCAGGAAAAGCTCATCAATACTATAAATTTCATATTCCGGAGCGTAGTTTTTGGCAATCGCAGAAATCTGTTGACTTAAATAGTTGTATAGTTCAAATTTTGCCGAGAACACCTGTACATTATTTTCAGCAAAAAGATCTTTGTATTTAAACGCCGGTGCGCCCATCGGAATTCCCAATGCTTTGGCCTCATTACTTCTTGAAATTACGCAACCATCGTTGTTTGAAAGTACCACAACTGGTTTATTCTCAAGACTTTTGTCAAGAGTTCTTTCGCAGGAAACAAAGAAGTTGTTGCAATCGACCAGCGCGTACATTTTCTTAAATTTTGGATTGAAGAGGAATTTTTTCGTGAAAACTTAGTTCAAAATTAGACATTAATTTCATGAAATAAAGCAAAACTTATGCACATCATTTTGTCGGAATTTTTAACTATTTTTACATCAATATATTAACACCAGTGACCAAAAAATTACTTTATCTGATTTTCTTGTTGAGCTTGTTTTTTTCACATGCACAGCAAAATCAAGAGTTTAAAATTACCAAAGATTATTTTGATTATCAACGTTTTATGTTGAATAGTGAATTTAAGAAAAAGTTTGATGCCGAAAGCAGTTGGGAAGAAAAAAGAAACATCAAAGAAAATTTTTCGGAGTTTATGGTAAAGCTCGACAGCATACAAAATACCGCCTTTATTGCCACTTTAATTAAAGTGAAAAACCGAGAAGATTTGGAAAGAATAACTTCCAAAAGAACAATGATTGATCATGCTGAAAACCCGGAAAAGCAAACGCTGAATGAAGAAGCAACCTATCCCGGAGGTTTTGAAACATTGAGAAAACAAGTCGCGCATTTGTTTTATGCTGACTCGGTTTTACCTGACCAAAAATTGATGAAAACCAACGTCGTTTTTGTGGTTGAAAAAGACGGAAGCATCAGCAGTGTGCATGCGGAAGGTGAGAATTTTACCTTCAACCGACAGGCGGAAATCGCATTGTATCTTTTGCCCGAAAAATTTTCTCCAGCGATGATGAACGGAACTGCGGTTCGCTACCGATTTCGTTTGCCTTTAGCTATGAATTTTGAGTAAAGGTTTTATTTTTAATTAAAATCATCAATAAGGAATGTTTACAGACGAATATTATATGAAAATGGCGCTTCAGGAAGCCCAAATTGCTTTCGAAAAAGATGAGGTTCCGATCGGTTGCGTCGTTGTTTCCAACAATCGGGTGATTGCAAAAGCGCATAACCTTACCGAAGCTTTAAATGATGTTACAGCACATGCGGAAATGCAGGCAATTACTTCTGCAGCGAATTATTTGGGAGGAAAATATCTACAAAATTGTACACTTTATGTTACCCTCGAACCGTGTGTAATGTGTTGTGGCGCGCTGAGTTGGTCGCAAATTTCCAAGGTGGTTATCGGCGCAAGAGATGAACAACGAGGTTTTATTAATAAAAATTTATCGCTTCATCCGAAAACCGAATTGGTAACCGGCGTGATGGAAAATGAATGTTCGGATTTGGTGAGAAATTTCTTTAAAAGAAAAAGGTAGCCACTTTTTTATAAAAACAAAAACCTTGTCAAAATGAATTGACAAGGTTTTTTTATGGTTCAAGTTGGCAAAATTATTTTGCGTTTTGTTTCTTTTTTACGGCTTCTTTGGTGAGTCCGTCTTTTGCTTCGTTAATGTTTAAAACAATGGTTTCTCCCTCCGCAAGCTGCTTGTTTACGAGCATTTCCGCCAATAAATCTTCGATGTATTTTTGGATGGCTCTCTTCAGTGGTCTTGCTCCGAAATCTTTGTCCCAACCTTTTTCAGCGATAAATTCTTTCGCTTCTTGGGTAAGCTCAACGTGATAATTCAGTTTTTCAAGACGTTGGTAAAGTTTGCCTAATTCCAAATCGATGATTTTTGTGATGTCTTCTTTCGCTAATGAGTTGAAGATTACGATATCGTCGATTCTATTGAGGAATTCTGGTGCAAATGCTTTTTTAAGTGCATTTTCAATCGTACTTCTTGCTCTTGCATCAGTATTTGATTTTTTAGCTGAAGTTCCGAATCCTACGCCGTCGCCGAAATCTTTAAGATCACGCGTTCCGATATTGGAAGTGAGGATGATGATGGTATTTCTAAAATCAATTTTTCTTCCTAAAGAATCGGTAACGAAACCTTCGTCCAAAATCTGAAGCAAGATATTGAATACATCCGGATGCGCTTTTTCGATTTCGTCTAAAAGTACTACCGCATAAGGTTTTCTTCTTACAGCTTCAGTTAATTGACCACCTTCTTCGTAACCAACGTATCCCGGAGGCGCTCCTACTAGTCGAGAAACTGCGAATTTTTCCATGTATTCGCTCATGTCGATACGGATCAACGCTTCATCAGAATCGAAGAGTTCACGGGCCATTACCTTTGCAAGTTCGGTTTTACCAACACCAGTGGTTCCGAGGAAAATAAAGGTCCCGATTGGTCGGTTAGGATCTTTCAACCCTGCACGGTTTCTTTGGATGGCTTTCACCACTTTTTTCACCGCGTCTTCCTGGCCGATTACTTTTCCGTTCAGCATTGCATCCATTTGCGAAAGTTTATCGAGCTCGTTTTTGCCGACTTTGGTTACCGGAATTCCGCTCATCATTGAAACAACTTCTGCTACGCTTTCTTCAGTAACAAGTTCTTTCTTTTCTTTCACATTTTTGTCCCAAGTTTCTTGAGCAATGTTCAGCTCGATTTGTAATCTTTCTTCTTCATCTTTTAGCTTTCGAGCTTCTAGATAATCTTGTCTTTTTACGGCTTGTTGTTTTTGGTCTTTTATTTCCTCAATTTTTTTCTCATGATCGATGATTTCATTGGGAACTTTCATGTTTTTAATGTAAACGCGAGAGCCCGCTTCATCCATCGCATCAATAGCTTTATCCGGCAAGAAACGATCGGTAATGTATCTTGAAGTCAAATTCACACAAGCGAGAATGGCTTCATCGGTGTAAGTTACATTGTGATGATCTTCATATTTGTCTTTAATTTGATTTAAAATCTGTACGGTTTCTTCTACAGATGTAGGCTCCACCATTACTTTTTGGAAACGTCTTTCCAACGCACCGTCTTTTTCGATGTATTGGCGGTATTCATCGAGGGTTGTAGCTCCGATGCATTGAATTTCACCTCTCGCCAAAGCAGGTTTAAACATGTTTGAAGCATCCAAACTTCCGGTAGAACTTCCGGCTCCGACGATGGTGTGAAGTTCATCAATAAAGAGAATCACGTCGCGGTTTTTCTCGAGTTCGGTCATGATGGCTTTCATTCGTTCTTCGAATTGACCACGGTATTTGGTTCCGGCAACTAAACTCGCAAGATCCAAAGTGATCACACGTTTTCCGAAAAGTACGCGGGAAACTTTTTTCTGTTGAATTCTTAATGCCAAACCTTCCGCAATGGCAGATTTACCCACTCCAGGTTCACCAATCAAAAGCGGATTGTTTTTCTTTCTTCTCGATAAAATTTGCGAAACTCTTTCGATTTCTTTTTCACGGCCGATTACGGGATCGAGTTTTCCGTCTTTTGCGAGCGAAGTTAAATCTCTTCCGAAGTTATCTAAAGTTGGCGTTTTGCTTTTTCCGGTTCCGATGTTTCCTGTAGGTTTGCGCATTTGGCTATATTCTTCTCTTTCTTCATCGTCATCGTATGCGCTCATCTTCGGGTTTTGCCCGGAATTTTTAAGAATCGTTCTGTATTCTTTGGTCACTCTTTCATAATCTATATCATAAGAGCCCAAGATGTTCGTCGTGGGATCATCTGATTTATACAAAATTCCTAAAAGCAAATGCACCGTATTGATTTCTGAGCTTTGATATTGACGACATTCCAATTCAGAACGTTTTACCGCCTGATCAGCCATTTTTGTAAATGAGATTCTGTCGTTGTCGCTCGAAAAGTTATGAAGCCCAGTTGTTGAAAGGGTTTCGATTTTTCTTCTGATCTGTGTGAGATCTGCTCCTAGATTCTGCAAGATTTCTTTAGCTGAGTTTTCAGTTTTCATAATTCCCAGAAGGAAATGTTCGGTGTTGAGAAACTCGCTTTGCAAACGTCTCGCTTCGTTTTTGCTGTGTTGGAAAACCTGATCCAAACCATTTGAAAATTTATAATCCATAGTATTTGTTCAATATTATCATTAAAAACATTCCTGAGTTTTTAATTGCTCTATCAAAGTTACAAATACTTTACCAAATGTAAATAATGACTTTATGGCAGAAAAAACTTTCTCATTTCATTGAAAATGATTAGGTTTGTTTCCCTAAAAATTTACTATGAACCCTGAAATTACTAACTTTATTGGCTATGGCGCATCTTTTTTCGTTGTGCTAAGTTTTATCCTGAAAGACATCAAAAAAATTAGGATTGTCAATTTGCTTGGATGCATTTTGTTCGTAATCTATGGGGTTTTCAGTGATTATCTTTGGCCGATTATCATTCCGAATGCCATTCTTTGCTTCATTCAGCTTTATCATCTGGTAAAAAAGGACTAATTTGCCGAAATGAAAGTTCTGGTAAGCGTTTTCAATAATTTATTTACAGACCAACGCGTAGAAAAGGTTTGCAGATCGCTATCTGAAAATGGTTTTCAACCTGAACTTATTGGCAACAATTGGGGCGGATTGCCCGAAATGGAAAGAGATTATTCTTTCTCTAGAATTGAACTGAAATCCAAAGTTCTCCGGTTTGCTTATGTTGAATTTCAAAGAAAACTTTATCAAGAACTGCTCCGAAAAGCCGATAAAAACACGATTCTCCTTTCCAATGATCTCGATACGCTTTTGCCGAATTATTTGATTTCAAAAAAATTAAATATTCCATTAGTATTTGATAGTCATGAAATTTTCACCGAAATGCCGGCAATAAACGGAAGATTCACCCAGAAGATTTGGCGTTCGTTGGAGCGTTTTATCGTGCCGAAAATCCAATACATGATGACGGCGAGCGAAAGTTATGCAGATTGGTTTGCGAAAACCTACGAAATCGAAAGGCCAGTTGTGGTGCAAAATTTCCCAAGAAAAACTACAAATCCACAAGATTATTCCCAAAATAATTCTCCAAAAATTATTCTTTACCAAGGTGTCATCAATCCTTCACGAGGTTTGGATAAAATAATTCCCGCAATGAAATCCATCGAAAATGCAGAACTTTGGATTGCCGGAGATGGACCGAAAAAAGCAGAATATTTAGCTTTAACTAAAGATTTAAAACTTGAAAATAAAGTGAAATTTATCGGAAAATTGCTTCCGGAAAAGCTTCGGGAAATCACCAGAAAAGCAGATTTAGGCCTCAGTATCGAAGAAAATAACGGCTTGAGCTACTATTTTTCGATGCCGAATAAAGTTTCAGATTATATTCAAGCACGAATTCCGGTAGTGGTTTCAGATTTTCCCGAAATGCGAAAAGTGGTTGATTATTTTCATGCAGGCGAAAAGATTTGTAATTATAATGAACTGGCTGAAAAAGTAAAAATAGTTCTTGAAAATGGGAAATCTTACTATGAAAGTTCTTTAAATAAAGCATCAAACGAACTTTGTTGGGAAAAAGAAGAGCCCAAAATCATCCATCTTTTCAAAAAAGTGGTAAATGAAAATTTCTAAATCACATTTCCTTATCTTTGCACAAATAGATTTTGAGAAATGACCATCAAAGAAAAACAGCAGGAAATAGTCGAAGAATTTGCCTTTCTTGACGATTGGGAACAGAAATACGAATATATAATTGATTTGGGTAAAGAATTGAAAGGACTTCCCGATGAAAAAAAAACGGATTCCAATTTAATTAAAGGTTGCCAATCAAAAGTTTGGATTGACGCTGAGTTTTCTGATGGAAAATTGTTTTTCAATGCCGATTCCGATGGTATTTTGCCAAAAGGAATCGTTTCGCTTTTGGTTTCCATTTACAGCGGACATTCCACTCAGGAAATTTTAGATTCCGATTTCCAATTTATCAGCGATATTGGGTTGCAGGAGTTTCTTTCACCTTCACGAGCCAATGGATTGATGGCGATGACCAAACAAATTAAGTTTTACGCAGTCGCATACCAATTGAAAAAGTGATCAGAATTTTAGCTTATCGGTTTTCAGCTTTTGGTGATGTAGCGATGACTGTTCCCGTGATCACCGAATTCCTCGAGCAAAATCCGGGAGTGGAAGTGGTGATGGTTTCCCGAAACAATTTCAAGGATTTATTTGAAGGAATTCCGAATCTTATGTTCAAGGGAATTAATATTGATGATTACAACGGAATTTTTGGAATCAATAAATTGGCAAAGGAACTGAGAAAAGAGTTTGTTCCCGATTACATTGCTGATTTACATGATGTTATCCGAACCAAAATGCTTAATATTTTTTTCAAAATAAAAGGATATAAAGTTTTTATCCTCGACAAAGGAAAAGAAGAAAAAGAAAAACTTACTGACATCCAAAATCTCGATAAATTTCCATTAAAACAAACAACAGAGCGGTATGCTGATGTTTTCCGGGCAATGGGTTTTTCGGTGAATCTATCTCATCAATATCGTACGATTTCTTCTGAAAAATCAGGAATTGGATTTGCCCCATTTGCACAACATCAAGGAAAAATGTTGCCGCTTGAGAAATCTTTTGAATTGGCAAAACTCATCGCCAAAAAAGATAAACTTTATTTTTTTGGTGGAGGAAAAAAAGAAACTGAAATCCTTGAACAATGGGTAAATCAAATTCCCAATACTGAAAATCTTGCCGGAAAACTTTCCATGAGCGAAGAGCTTCAAAGAATTTCACAACTAAAAACCATGATTTCCATGGATTCTGCCAATATGCATTTGGCGAGTTTGGTGGGAACGCGATGTGTTTCGGTTTGGGGGTCAACGCATCATTTCGCCGGATTTTTAGGTTACGGACAAAGCGTCGATGATGTTGTGGAAGTGAAAGATTTAACATGCCGACCTTGTTCTGTTTTTGGAGATAAACCGTGTTATCGTGGCGATTGGGCGTGCTTGCAAGAAATTGATATTCAAATAATTAACGATAAAATTTAAAAATAAAAAATCCCGAAATTGCTTCCGGGATTTTTTTATGAATCTTTTATTTCTTTTTAAAGAAATTTTTCGCCTTTCTTTTCAGTTTTTAAATCCTGAATGTACTCTTTGATGAGGTGGTCGTTGTCTCTTGGGCAAATGAGAAGCGCTTTATCGGTATCGACGATAATATAGTCGTTCAAGCCATCGATAATTGCAGCTTTATTGTTGTTTTTAAGTCGAATGATATTCCCATTAGAATTGTAAGTAAGAATATGTTTGGATTTGATGGCATTTTTGTTCTCGTCTTTTTGTGCATTTTCATACACAGATGTCCAAGTTCCAAGGTCGCTCCAGCCCAAATCAGCGGGAATTACATAGACATTTTTTGCTTTTTCTAAAATGCCATTGTCGATCGAAATTTTGTTCACTTTTGGGTAAATCAGTTCGATGCACTGTTCCTCGGCATTGCTGTTGTATTCGCAGCTGAGAAACTGTTGGGACATTTCCTCAAGATGTTGGTCAAAAGCCGTCAAAATTGATTTTACGTTCCAGATGAAAATCCCCGCATTCCACAGAAAATCTCCACTTTCGAGGAAGGTTTTTGCAATTTCTAAATTGGGCTTTTCGGTGAATGTTTTTACTTTATAATAGTCAGAATTTTTATTTTCTTCAAATTGAATATAGCCATATCCGGTATCTGGACGTGTCGGAGTGATTCCTAATGTGATTAGATAATCATTTTTGGAAGCTAGTTCAAAAGCCAATTCAACTTTTTTTAGAAAAACAGTTTCCTTTAAAATCAAATGATCCGCAGGCAAAACAATCATATTGGCTTCCGCGTTTTTATCAGCAATTTTTTTTGCCATATAAAGGTTGCAAGCTGCTGTATTCTTCATCATCGGTTCTCCAACAATGTTTTCTGGTTGTAGTTCGGGCAATTGTTGCTCGGTGAGGGAAACGTATTCTTTATTGGTAATTACATAGATGTTTTCTTTTGGAACAATTTGGCTGATTCGGTCGTAGGTTTGTTGAATCATCGTTCTGCCAGTTCCCAGAATATCTTGAAATTGTTTTGGATATTTTTGAGTGCTCATTGGCCAGAATCTGCTACCGATTCCTCCTGCCATTATGACGCAGTAATTATTTGATTGTGACATGTTTAACTTGTTTTTTTTACTCTTGCTAAGGGTTTGAAAATATACTTTTTCCCATTGCTGAGATTGCTACAAAGATAGTTTTTTTTACGGAGCTCTTCAATGATATAAGTTTGTTGACGGTAAATAAATCGGTCGCCTATATTTAAGTCTTCAACATAAGAACTTTCATCCTCATAATTTTCGATATGAAAGTATTTTACCAAATCCGGACTCGACATAAAATTGGCTTTCGGAGATTTTGAAAACTGAAGAATAATCGGTTTTAAATCTTCCGAATATACCGAAATGCTTTCCAAAAGCATCAACCGGAAAGTGTTTTTCCATTCAGCTCCATGCGGGGAAATTCGACCGCCATATTTCTCAAAAGCAATTAAATGAGCCAATTCGTGCGTGAGAACAAAGAAAAAAAGTTGGGGTTGAAGCGTAGAATTAATGCTAATTTCATGAGATTTATCCGGCAATTTTCGGTAATCTCCTAATTTTGATTTTCTACCACGCGTAATTTTAATGTGGATATAATGATCACCAAACCATTGTTTCAGATGCGGAAGTGTGTTCTCAGGTAAATATTTCTCTAAATTTTTAATGGACATTTTAATGAAATCGGAAATGAATAAACAGAATTCCTTTTAAAAATTTAAAGACTCAAAGGAATTCCCGCATAGAAATTCAGAAGTTTCATGCTGAAAAGATAATTATATTTTGCCTGTGCAACGGCTCCTTGCGCATTTGCATAATTATTTCTGGCAATATTCAAATCATAAATTGTGGTTTTTCCAGCTGCAAAACTTCTTTCTGCGAAATCTACCGCAAGTTTCGAACTTCTCTCGGCTTCCACGGCAGCGAGATAATTTTCATAGTTGCTTTCTGCATCAAATTGTGCTTTCTGAACATTCTGCAAAACCTCTTGCTTTTGTTGTAGCAAAGA
Organism: Kaistella montana; assembly: GCF_024436175.1. Classification (GTDB taxonomy): domain Bacteria; phylum Bacteroidota; class Bacteroidia; order Flavobacteriales; family Weeksellaceae; genus Kaistella; species Kaistella montana. Next base: position 552,836 of record NZ_JANFQP010000002.1, read on the forward strand.
GTTTTTGGCAATATCTTCATTGATTTTTGATTGTTCTACCTGAAGTTTGGTAATTCCTTTATTGAAAATAGGAATGTTGGCAGATAAACCTAATTGCTGCCCGAAATTGTCTTTATATTGTTTGAAAAAGCCAGTCTGTTGAATTTTATTTCCATTAATATCTTTTCCGGCGTTCATCGAATAAAAATAAGAAGTTCCCAATCCTGCATTCGCGGTTACCGTCGGCCAGAAAGCAGTTTCCGCCACTTCGGTTTGTGCTTCCGATGATTTGATGCGACTTTCTGCTGCTTTTATCTGAGGTTGGTTTTCGTAGGCTTTATCGATGATATTTTCCTCAGAAAAAAGCGGTGCGTCTAACATGTTTTCAATCGTAACTTCTTGAATATCAAAATTTTTATAATCAGAAAGTTGAAGAAGCATCGCCAAAGCAAACAAACTTCTGTTGGTATTGATTTCCGCAGTTTTTACATTTTGTTTTTCTCTTGCGAGCGCGGCTTCGGCTTCAGCTAAAATAGTTTGAGGTGTTGTTCCTACTTCAGTAGTAATTTTCGCTCTTTTGTAGAGTTTATCAGCGTTTTCGAGGGCGCTTTCGGATATTTTAGTAATTTCCCGATTGAGCAGAACGGATAAATATTGTTGTGCAATTTGCAGCGAAATGTCATTTTTAATTCTTTCCAGATCAAATTTGCTGGCTTCAACTTCAAATTGAGTTTTTCGGATGTTTTTTTCTAATCTTCCGTTATTATAGACCAAAATATCAGCTCCTACATTCGCACTATTGCTGAAGTTGTCGTTTCTATTTGTGGTTCCGAAAACATCTCTTCCTTGTCCGAAAGAGGCTGTATTATTGATATTTCCTGAAACCGATGGCAAATACTGTCTTTTTGCAATTTGCAAGGAATTATCTTGTGTTTTTGTATTTAATTGGTTTTGAAGAACTTGCAGGTTGTTTTCCAAAGCATAATTTACGCATTCCTGTAGCGACCACTTTTTCTGAGAAAAGGAATAAATGCTTACAAAACTCATCAAAAGAACTGCAATTTTTTTCATGGGGAATTTTACAGAATAAGACGAAATTTTTGCTTAAATGTTACAGCTGAGCTTTCAATTCATTAATTCTTGAAACGACTGGCATGGAAAATATTCCGCTTTGCTGCAAATACATTTCATAAAAGGTTTTGGCTTTTTCGGCAAAATCGACGTTTGGATTTTCTCTATTTTTAAAGTAAAATAAATGCCCTAAAAGCTCAAAATACGGAATGTGGTGCGCTTTGTCTTTTTCATTAATTAAATTAATAATTTCATCTGAAGATTTAGAAGCAAGTGCTTCAAAACTCATCTTGAAAGTATCATTCATATTGGTATCGAAAATTCTTTCCCATTCTGAAAGTTCGCCTTCATTTTTGCTTCCCAAAATCATTTTTGAAAGAAATTCTGAAAATTGCTTTACAATTCTGATAATGTAATCTTTATCGTGTATCATTTCAAGTTTTTTTAAAAATTTTAAGCAAAGAAAAGATATGCCAAAATCACTGAAGTGATGATGCCGACCAAATCTGCCAAAAGCATTGCAGTAACGGTATAGCGCGTATTTTTGATTCCAACTGCTCCGAAATAAACCGCAATTACATAGAAAGTCGTGTCAGAACTTCCCTGCAAAACCGCCGCAAGTCTTCCTTGAAAACTGTCTGCACCAAAGGTTTGCATCGTATCGACCATCATTCCTCGAGCTCCGGAACCGGAAAGTGGTTTGATCAATGCAGTAGGTAAACCATCTACAAATCGAGTGTCAAAGCCAACTACCGCTGCAACCCATTTCATTCCATCGATTAATACATCGAAAACGCCGGAAGTTCGGAGAAGTGAAATGGCGATGAGCATTCCCACCAAGTAAGGAATAATTTTTACGCAAGTCCAGAAACCTTCTTTTGCTCCATCAATAAACGCATCGAAAACATTGATTTTTTTGTAAACTCCTCCCAAAACAATCGCAAAAAAGATGAGCAAAATAATTCCGTTGCTCAATAACATACTGAAATTATCGAGTCCTTCTTTAGTTAAATTTAATAGATAAACAACTAATAATCCGATAATTGCGGAGATTCCTCCGACGTAAGCAATTACTATGGGTTGAAGTAAATTGATTTTCTGATAAAGTGAAACCACAATCATTGCCGCCATTGTGGCAGAAAAAGTGGCGATCATGCACGGAAGAAAAATATCGGTCGGCGTTTGCGAACCCATCGACGCACGAATTGCGATAATGGAAACAGGAATTAGCGTTAAACCTCCCGCGTGAAGACAAAGAAACATAATCTGCGAATTGCTGGCTTTTTCTTTATCAGGGTTTAAGGTTTGCAAACTTTCCATCGCTTTTAGTCCAAAAGGAGTAGCAGCATTATCTAAGCCTAATAAATTGGCCGAAAAATTAAGTAACATGTGCCCAAAAGAAGGGTGGTTTTTCGGGATTTCGGGAAATAATTTGGAGAAAAATGGTTGAATTAATCTGGATAACAAATTGATTCCGCCGGCTTTTTCGGCGATGCTCATAAAACCCATAAAAAGTGTCATAATTCCCACCAAACCCAGACAAATTTTCACCGCGGTTTCTGAAGTTCCGATCACACCGTCGGTTTCCTGAACACGATAAACCGCAACATTTGTTTTTGTAGAATCGGCTTTGTAATGAATTCGATTTTCATCAAATTCGGGTTTCGAAAGCAATGCTACTTTCAAATCGGGCGATAATTCGTTGATATTTTTGGTTGCAATTTGTACGGTGTCGCCGCTTTTTCCGACAACCATGTCGTTGTAAATCGCTTTGTAATGATCTGAAAATAAATATTTTGCACTCGCGACAACAATTGCAATAATGATAAATGCGCTCCAAATTCTGCTTAAAACCATTTCCTGAAAATTTTGATAAAATTAACCAAAAACTTCAACTAATGTCTTTTTTGAGATAATTTTTATGGTTTTTTGAACATTTCTGGAAAAATTTGAACTAAAAAAGTTTGAGTTGTTGCGTTTTGCTTCCGGTAAAATTATCGGTTGAAAGTTTTGGAAATGCTTTGTCGGCAAAATATTTTCTTTTTCCTAAAGCAAAAGTGTGGTGAATCATTTCAGCGATGTTTCCTTCGCCTTGATATCTTTCATGGTAGCGTTTCTCACCGAGTTTTCCGCCACGCATCGAACGAATTAAATTCAGAACTTTTTGTGCTCTGTCGGGAAAATTTGCTTGAATCCAATTGACAAAAACTGGTTCCACCGTATCATTCAAACGAACCAAAACGTAACCAAAAGTTTGTGCGCCGGCTTCGGAAACGGTTTTTAGAATGTTCAAACTTTCATCGCTCGTTAATCCCGGAATTACCGGTGCGACCATCACTCCGGTCGGAATTCCGTTTTCACTGAGGATTTCAATGGCTTTGAGCTTGTTTTTGGTGGAAGATGTTCGCGGTTCCATTTTTCGACGGATTTCTTCGTTCATCGTCGGAATGCTTAGCGAAACGGAAACCAAATTCTGTTCTGCTAGAGGTTTCAGAATATCCAAGTCTCTTAAAACCAAAGTGTTTTTAGTTAAAATAGAAATCGGATGTCGATATTCCAAACAAAGTTGGAGGAGTTTTCGCGTGATTTCAAAAGTTCTTTCCGCAGGTTGATAACAATCGGTGTTTCCTGAAAGCATGATGGTTTTCGGGATATAATTTCTCTTTTGGAAAAATTGCTCCAATAGTTCGGGCGCGTTTTTCTTGACCATAATTTTTCTCTCAAAATCGACGCCGGCGGAAAATCCCCAATATTCATGAGTTGGTCGCGCAAAACAATAAGAACAGCCGTGTTCGCAACCTTGGTAAGGATTCATCGAGTATTCCATCCGCAAATCCGGACTTTTCACAGCGTTTACAATTGTTTTTGGGTAAACTTCGGTGAAATTGGTTTTTATTTGTTGAAAATCTTCTTCTTCCGGTTCAAAAGTATAGCGATCGAAACGGTTGTTTTCGTTTCGTTGCGCGCCTTGACCTTTGATGAAGTTTTCGTTTTTCATGAGAATAATGGGGTAAATTTATAGGTTTCTGGGAGAAAAATAATGAGTTTTAAGACGACATTTCTCCACAAAAAAATCCTGAATTCGTGGAAATCAGGATTTATCATCGTTTATAATAATCTTTTAAAGCATGGCCAAATATTCTACGCCATGGTTTCCTTCGTCTTTTTTCTTTTTCTCGAAATGGCGATGAAAATCTGAATAATAATCATAGTATTCTTGGTGTTTTCTAGAAAAAAATTTCTTTATCCCGAAGATTCCCAAGCCAAGGATTACTCCCACACTTCCTGCCAATAAAATTCCTGTTTCTTTTTTCATATTACTTTTGTTATGAGCATAAAATTAAGCAAATTGCATACCTTTCAAATATTAAATTATCGTAAAGTTTGTTAATGTTTCTTTCACTAACTTTAAAATAAGATAAAATTTATAAATTTGGTAAAACTGAAAAATTAATGAAAATAACGATTCTTACAGCTTCTGTTGCTGTCTTAGCAGTGAATATGATGAATGCCCAAAACCTCAATTCTAATTTGAAATATCCCGAAACCAAAAAGATTTCCCACACCGATGAATATTTCGGCAATAAACTTCCAGACCCTTACCGCTGGCTTGAAGATGACCGTGCGGATGATACCAAAGATTGGGTGCAACGAGAAGTGGCATTTACCAATAATTATTTGGCACAAATCCCTTTTCGGGAAGAAATTCGTAATCAATTGAAAGACATATGGAATTACGAAAAAATTGGTGCGCCTTTCAAAGAAGGAGATTATACTTATTTCTATAAAAACGATGGTCTCCAAGCACAAACTGTACTATACAGAACCGATAAATCTGGGAAAACTGAAGTTTTTCTTGATCCAAATAAATTTTCGGAAAAAGGAACTACTTCTTTGGCTGGAGTTTCTTTCAATAAAAAAGGAAATTTGGTAGCTTATTCAATTTCCGAAGGTGGTAGCGACTGGAATAAAATCATCATTCTGAACGCCAATACCAAAGAAAAAATTGATGAAACTATTATTGATGTGAAGTTTTCCGGAGCTTCTTGGTTAGGCGATGAAGGTTTTTTCTACTCAAGTTACGACAAGCCGAAAGGAAGCGAACTTTCTGCAAAAACCGATACGCATAAAGTATATTTTCACAAATTGGGAACGAAGCAATCTGAAGACAAATTGATCATAGGTGGCGAAAATTTCAAGCGAAGATATATGGGAGTCGGAGTTTCTGATGATGAACGTTTCGAAATATTAAGCGCTTCCGACGCAACCAGCGGAAATGAACTTTATATCAAAGATTTAAAGAAAAAATACGATTTTATTCCAGTTCAGAAAGGTTATGATTTCAACACGGATTTTGTGGATTCTAAAGGTGATTTTATTTATGCTTTAACGGATAAAGACGCTCCCAATATGCGTTTGGTGAAATTTAATATCAATCAGCCGGATGTTTGGATCGATGTGATTCCGGAAACCGAAAATGTGTTGAGCGTTTCAACGGGAGGTGGCTATATTTTCGCAAAATACATGAAAGATGCGGTAACTTCGGTGAAACAATTCGATTATGACGGAAAACTCATCCGAACCATCGGATTGCCAGGAATTGGAACTGCTTCCGGATTCGGAGGAAAGGAAAAAGAGAAAGATCTTTATTTTTCATTCACCAATTATATCACGCCGGGAACAACATATAAATTTAATGTAGAAACAGGAAAATCAGAAGTTTACCAGAAACCGAATGTGAAATTTAACCCAGAAGATTATGTTTCCGAGCAGGTTTTCTACACCTCAAAAGACGGAACCAAAATTCCGATGATGATTAATTATAAAAAAGGAACTAAACTCGATGGTAAAAACCCTACGATTCTTTATTCTTACGGTGGTTTCAACATCAGTTTGCAGCCTGCGTTTTCTGTAGTGAATGCAATTTGGATGGAAAATGGCGGAATTTATGCCGTTCCAAACATCCGTGGTGGTGGCGAATATGGGAAAAAATGGCACGATGCTGGAACCAAAATGCAAAAGAAAAATGTGTTTGAAGATTTCATCGCGGCCGGAGAATATTTACAAAGTAAAGGCTACACTTCCAAGGAATTTATGGCGCTTTCTGGACGATCAAACGGTGGACTTTTAGTTGGAGCAACGATGACGATGCGTCCGGATTTGGCAAAAGTGGCTTTCCCGGGAGTTGGAGTTTTGGATATGTTGAGATACAATAAATTCACTGCAGGAGCAGGTTGGAGCTACGATTACGGAACTGCGGAAGACAATAAAGAAATGTTTGAATACTTAAAATCTTATTCGCCGGTACACAACGTAAAAAAAGGAACTTGCTATCCTTCAACCATGATTATTACGAGTGATCACGACGATCGCGTGGTTCCGGCTCACTCTTTCAAATTCGGAGCTGAATTGCAGGAAAAGCAATCTTGTAATAATCCGGTCTTGGTAAGAATTGAAACCAATGCAGGGCATGGAGCGGGTAGAAGTACCGATCAAGTTATTGGAGAAAATGCTGATTTACTGAGTTTTGCATTGTATGAAATGGGATTCAAAACTTTGAAAAAGTAAGAGAAAAATAATCAAAAAGAAGAAACTTCCGGTCGTTTACTGGGAGTTTCTTTATTTAAAAAGAACAAATAAAATCAGTATTTTTGCACGATTATTATAGGAAATGTCAGATATTATAAAACTTTTACCGGATCATGTTGCCAACCAAATCGCTGCCGGCGAAGTGGTACAAAGACCTGCTTCTATCGTAAAAGAACTTATGGAAAACGCGATTGATGCAGGCGCTACGAAAGTGGAACTCATCATTCGAGATGCAGGGAAAAATCTAATTCAAGTTGTTGATAATGGTAGCGGAATGAGCGATACCGACGCGCGATTGGCTTTCGAAAGACATGCAACTTCCAAAATCAGCACAACGGAAGATATTTTTAAAATTTCTACCAAAGGTTTTCGTGGAGAAGCTTTGGCGTCGATTGCTGCGGTGGCTCAAGTCGAGTTGCGTACCAAAACCAAAGATGCAAAAGCAGGAACCAATATTTATATTGAAGGTGGCGGTTTTCAGTTTCAAGAGCCGATTCAAACAGCTGAAGGTTCTAATTTCTTAGTGAAAAATCTGTTTTATAATGTTCCGGCGAGACGAAAATTTCTTAAAAATAATAATGTTGAATTTCGCCATATTATTGATGAATTTCAACGTGTTGCGTTGGCTCATGAAAATATTGATTTTGAGCTTTTTCATAATGATGATGTTGTTTTCCGTTTAAGAAAATCGAGTTTACTGCAAAGAATTGTGGAAATTTTCGGTAGAAAATTGCATCAGCTTTTGGTTCCGATTAAAGAAGATTTGGGCTGGATCAAACTGAACGGATTTGTCGCAAAACCGGAAGGCGCCAAAAAAGTTCGTGGCGAGCAATTTTTCTTTGTTAATGGCAGATATTTCCGAAGTGCTTATTTCAACAAAGCGGTTCAGGAAGCTTTCGAAGGGTTGCTTTTACCGGGATATATTCCTACATTTTTCTTGTTTTTAGAACTCGATCCGGAAAAAGTAGATGTCAATATTCATCCTCAAAAAACGGAAGTAAAATTCGAAGATGAGAATTTAATTTTCGCTTTAGTGCGCTCCACGATCAAGAAATCTTTGGGAATTTATAATGTGGCGCCAAGTTTAGATTTTGATCGAGATACGAGTATTGATGCATTTGTTCATCAAAAAACAAATAGCAACGGAAGTTTTAGAGCTCCCGAAATTACAGTAGACCGCGATTATAATCCTTTTCTGGAAGAGCGAGTTTCTGCCGGTGAAACCAGAGCGATTACGGAAATGTATCAGCAGAATATTCCCGCTGAACCTTCGAAAATCAACCTTTTTGAAGATGAAGATTTTGATGAGGATTTAATGCGTTTGCCCAACGGTTATTGGCTTTTCAACAAAAATGGAAAAACTTTAATGCTCGATTTGGGCAGAATGCACCGCTTGGTTGTAAGTGAAAGAAATGCTAAGAAAAAACGCACGAGCGACAAGCATACTTTGCTGTTTTCACTGGAATATCACATGAACGAAACCGAGAAAAATAAATTTCGATCCATCAAAAAATATTTGCCTGAATTGGGTTTTGAAATGGTGATCGCAAATGATAATGTTTTGAGGATTGATGCCGTTCCGGAAGGTTTAAAAGAAACCCAAGTGATGAAATTCATGGAGAATCTTTTTGAAATTTTGGAGTATAAATCTGAAGAAGAATTTCTGGAGTTTTACCATAATCAATGGAACAAAATCCAAAGCAAATCACGCTTCGATTTTCTTTATAAAATAGATGCTGAACAAGTCATCAGAGATTTCACAGAGCTCGGTTTCCCGGATTTTTTGCCTTCCGGAAAAAGATGTTTCATTGAAATTCCGCTTGATGAATTAAAAAATAAATTTTAGAACCAAATGATCAACCAAATCCCACCCATAACGCGCAATATCATCATCATTAATGTTGTGGTTTTTATCCTCACTTACTTGCTGAATAGCGAGATGATGTACCAATATTTAGCGGCATTTTATCCCTTTTCACCCTTTTTCCATTCATGGCAAATCCTCACGCACATGTTTATGCATGGGAGTTTTATGCATATTTTGTTCAATATGCTCACTTTGTACAGTTTCGGGCCAATATTGGAAAGAATTTTGGGCGATCGAAAATATTTGATTCTTTATTTTGTGAGCGGTTTGGGAGCTTTTTTCCTATTTAATTTATGGAATTTTGTTGAGGTTGAACAGATTAAAACAAGTCTTCAAGGCTTTAGTTTCGATTTGAATGGTTATATGTCAGGAGAAAGTGTTGCATTTAAAGGGAATGCGCAAGCAGTTTTGGAGCAAAAAACATTGGTAAGTGAGTTACAATCAATTATTTCAGTTCCGATGGTTGGTGCGTCGGGAGCAATTTTTGGCGTTATTGCTGCTTTTGCAGTACTTTTTCCAGATGCTGAAATTATGATCATGTTTATCCCGGTTCCGGTGAAAGTGAAATATGTACTTCCGGTAGTAGTAATCGGTTCGGTGATACTTGGTGTTACTGGAAATGTTGGAGGAATTGCCCATTTGGCGCACGTTGGAGGCGCTCTTGTAGGAGGTTTATTGGCTTGGTATTGGAAGAAAAACCGATTCAGAATTAATTAAAAATGAAATTATTCCGTTTGCTCTTAACGATATTTCATTTAGGTATTTTAATGCTACTTTTGGGAACAGCGCTGAATGCCTATGTTCCACCAAGAGTTTTTCCGTGGCTGAATATGATTTCGCTTTTATTTCCCATTTTGATGATTTTAAATGTGTTGTTCTGTCTTTTTTGGACCATTTTATGGAAAAAAAGAGCGATTTTCTTTTTCGCTTTTTCTTTATTTTTAATTGTTCCTACTTCAAGATGGATTAATTATAGAGAGAAAAAATCCATAAAACCCAACCTTAAAATGATTACTTTCAACATCAAAGGAGGAAGAGTTGGTGGTAAGGAAAAAGTATTTAATTATCTGAAAAATAGTGGTGCAGATGTGATTCTGCTTCAAGAATATGGTTCTGAGTACCAAGTTTCAGGATATGATTATAGTGTCGGAAAATACGAGATTGTCGCTTTGAATTCTAAAACGAAAATTCTTGATCAAGGTAAAATTGCAACCAGCGGAAACGGAAATTCTTTCTTTGCCGATATCGAAATTAATGGCAAAAGAATTCGCTTTATCAACCTTTATTTAAGTCCTTTTTCCTTTGAAAAACAAAAAGTAAAACCCAGCGAAGATTTAGACCAAAACGAATACAAACTGAGATATATTCTGGGAAAATTGGTCCCTACTTTCAAAAACCATCAAACGGAAGTTCAGGAGTTGCAAAATGCAGTTTCCGCGTCGCCATATCCGGTGATTTTGGCGGGAGATTTTAATGCAGTTCCGAATTCTTATGAGTATTATCACTTAATTAAAAATCTAAAAGATGCTTTCGTAGAGGTAGGTCGAGGAAGTGCAACGAGTTTTCATGATTACAAATTTCCGATCAGGATTGATCATGTTTTTTGTTCAGAAAGTATTCAACCTGTCGCTTACAGAGTTGACCGAAGTGAAAAATTATCCGACCATTTTCCGGTGATTACCGAATTTTATATCGATTAAAAAATGAAAAAACTGATTGCTTTATCTTTCTTGATTTCAATGATTTCTTGCAGCAAAGAGAATCAAAAAAATCAGCATTCTGATCCCGTTGTTTCAGCGGTTCCACCTTATGATACGGTTGCGGTGGATTCTTTTTCAGCTGGAGCGACTTCGATGGATGTGGCACGTCAGATTAGAATTTCTTCCTTGCAATATCAGGATTCTTTAAAGAAAGTTCAGCAAAAATTGGAAGAAGAGAAATTGCTCAATAAAATGAACGAAGAAAAAGAGAAAGCCGATAAAAAAATAACTGAAGAGAATAAAAAAGCGGAAGAAACCAAGAAAAAACCTGCTGAAGTTCCTGCTCCAGAAAGCACTACAAATCCTTAATTTTTTATATATTTGAATAACACAAAAATTCAACAATATGAAAAATTATATCATTATCGCTGCTGCAGTTTCTTTAAGTTTAATGAGCTGCAAGAAAGCTGAAAAAAAGACCGAAACCGTAGAAAATCCCGACGGAAGCGTAACCACCACAACCATCGAAACAGAAAAAACAACTTCACTGGATTCTGCGAGAATTAACGAAACCGTGGAAGAAGCTAAAGAAAGATTAAATTCAGCCGGAGAAAAAATAGACGATGCTACGGATAAAGCCGGCCACGAGTTGAAAAAAGCTGGTGAGGATTTGAAAGATGTAGCAGCAAAAGGTGCCGAAAAAGTTGAAAAAGGAGCCGAAAAAGTAAAAGAAGATTTAAAAGAAAAATAAAAAAAACTCCGCTGAAAATTTCCAGCGGAGTTTTTTTATTCGTTTAATTTCAGCAACGGATCGATGTATTCACGGTCGTTGCTCAAACGCGGAACTTTATTTTGTCCGCCGAGTTTCCCGCGTTCCGACATCCATTGATAGAATAGTTGAGGTTTTGCCACATGTACAATTGGCTTTTTCAGAGTCATATTATTGTAGCGTTTTGCTTCGTAGTCGGAGTTTACGGATTTTAGATTGTTATCAAAAACTTCTGTAAATCGTTCTAAATCTTCGGGTTCTTTAGTAAATTCAAAAATCCATTCATGTGCGCCGCTTTCGCCATCTTTCATAAAAACTGGAGCACCGGTGAAATCTGTAATTGCAGAATCTGTTGCTTCGCAAGCCTTTGTCAGCGCAGTTTCCACATTATCAATCATCAGTTCTTCGCCAAATGCATTGATGTAATGTTTAGTTCTTCCGGAAATTTTAATTCGATAAGGATGAAGTGAAGTAAATTTCACCGTATCACCGATTAAATAACGCCACAATCCACTGTTGGTGGTAATTACCATCGCGTAGTTTTTCCCGATTTCCACTTCTTCCAAAGGAATTGCCTGCAAATTTTTTGGGTCAAATTGGTCCATCGGAATGAATTCATAGAAAATACCGTAATCCAACATCAGCAGCATTTCATCGCTACCGTGCTGATCCTGAATGGCGAAAAACCCTTCAGAAGCATTGTAAATTTCGTAGTAATTAATCTCTTTTCCGATGATTTTATGGTATTGCTCTTTGTAAGGTTTAAAGCTAATTCCACCATGAAAAAACACTTCAATATTCGGCCAAAGTTCAGCAATATTTTCTTTTCCGGTTTCGGTTAAAGTTCTCTGCAACAAAACCATCATCCAGCTCGGAACGCCGGTTATGCTGCCTACATCTTCATTTTTTACTTCCGAAACAATTGCTTTCAGTTTGCTTTCCCATTCCGACATCAGCGAAACTTTTTTGCTCGGAGTTGTGGTAATTTCTACCCAAAACGGAAGATTTTCAATCATAATGGCGGATAAATCGCCGAATTTGGTGTTGAAATCTTCATATAATTCTGAACTTCCGCCCAGTCTTAAATTTTTATTAGAGAAAAGATTGTTTTCAGGATGATTGTTGGCGTAGATCGAAAGCAAATCCTTTCCAGCTTTGAAATGACAATCTTCCAAACATTCTTCGGAAATAGGGATGAATTTGCTTTTGGCATTGGTTGTTCCGGATGATTTTGCAAATTTTCGAATATAACCGGGCCAGAAAACATCAGGATTTCCTTGTCTAGCTTTTTCAATAAACGGTTCGAAATCTTCATAAGTGACGATGGGAACATTTCTTTGAAAATCTTCATAGCTTGAAATAGAACTAAAGCCGTGGATTTTTCCGTAGTCGGTATTTTCCGCATGATAAAGCTGGGAAAACAAAACGCCGTGTTGCGTTTCAGAAGGATGATTCATGAAATTCTGAATCTGATCAATCCTTTGCCGGATAAACCAATTGACGACCGTATTGAAAAGCGCTTTTGTTGCCATTAGGACAAATATAATATATTTCAGCCAAAGTCCGATATGCTTTAGAAAACAAAAAATTCCGCTCTGAAAAGAGCGGAATTTTAATTCAAACTAAAATTTTCGTTTAGCAATATTCGTCGTAAGCAGCCTGTAGGTTTGCTGCGATAGCTCCTGCAGGATTTCCTTCGATATGATGTCTTTCGAGCATGTGAACCAATTCACCATCTTTGAAAAGTGCTACACAAGGAGAACTTGGCGGAAATGGCGCTAAAAATCTACGAGCTTCTGCTACAGCATCGGTATCAAAGCCAGCAAAGACAGTGGTTAAGTTGTCAGGTTTTTTGTCACCTGTTAAAGAAAAAATCACACCCGGTCTTGCTGCTCCTGCTGCACATCCACAAACGGAATTTACCATTAATAGGGTAGTTCCTTCTTTTTTTAATGCGTTGGCTACTTCTTCTGGAGTTCTTAGGTCTTGGAAACCTTTATCGGTAAGTTCTGCCTTCATCGGCATTACTAATTCTTCTGGATACATATTTATATTATTTAGGTTTAAAAAAATTCGAGTTTTGAAACTTAATTAGTGCAAATTTAATTTTTTTTGGAAGATTAAGCTCATCCAAATTAGTAATCAAAATCATTCCAAATTTCTATAATGGTCTTTTTGGCAGAAAAAACCCGAAACATCAAATGTTCCGGGTTTCAATCAAATCGATATGCAAAGGTTGAATATCCGTATTAAAACATTAGGAAAGTAGTTTTTTCGCCATTTCAGAAATGCTTTTGCCATCGCTTTTTCCGGCGAGAGCTTTGCTGGCAATTCCCATTACTTTTCCTAAATCTTTGGCGCTTTCGGCACCTGTTTCGACAATGATTTTCTTCATTTCCGTTTCTAATTCTTCTGCTGAAAGCTGTGCAGGTAAGAATTTTTCAATTACTTTCATCTGAGCGCTTTCTACTTCTGCCAAATCGCTGCGATTTTGAGCGGTGAATTGATCATAAGAATCTTTTCTTTGTTTGATCATTCTTTGCAAAATGGCGATTTCTTGTTCAGGAGAAACTTCAGCTCCTTTGGCTTCTGTTTTCAAAAGAAGAATTTGTGATTTTACAGCGCGCAAAGCATCGAGAGCTACTTTATCTTTCTCTCTCATAGCGGTTTTTATCGCGTCGCTGATAGTATTTTCTAAACTCATTTTTTTAATTTGATAATTTGATGATGCGCTAATTTGATAATTGATTGAGTATTATCATTTTAATACATCGTCGCACTAATATTAATCTACATCTTTGTTCAAGAATCTGTTTTCGCGAATCTGCATTCTCCCGTTTTGATCAGCTAAAAAACTATTGATGGTATTTTCAGAAGCGTTGCTACCGTCGATGCTGATGTTTTTTCTTCTGAAAGCTGGAACGGTTTCAAATTCGCTCTCGAAATCTGTTGTTTGATATCTTGAATTGAATTCTTTCAACTTGTTTCTTCGTTCCATTACTTTATCGCTGGAAGTAGGTTTGCTGATGAAAGTGAAATCGTCTTCAATAACAAATTTTTCGGCAACCTCAGGCGTTTCTACAGTTTCGTTTTGCACCTTTTGTTCGATGATTTGAACCGGTTCAGGTTTGATCTCAGCTTTGGGTTGTGGTGTCTCAACGGTCGGCTCATCAATCGGTTCGTTTACGAAAAAACTGAATTCCAATGGTTTTTCTTCCGAGAAAGTGGTTTTTGATTCTACTGGTTTTTTCTCGTTTTTTTCTTCTACTTCAAATTTGAAAGATTGAGATTCCGGAGCTTCATATTGTAGGTCTTCAAAAGAGAAAAGATCGATTTCCTGAGGTTCGTTTTCACGGAATTTTTGTTCAGGAGTTTCTTCGTCATCTAAATCAAAAAACTTAATTTCTACTGGAGCTTCTTTTTCAACAACTACTTTTCGTTCTACGGTTTTTACTTTGAACTCTGGAGTTGGCAAATCTTCTTCATCATCTAAAACGAAAAGACTTTTTGTGGAAAAATCTTCTTTGGTGATGTCTTCTCTTTCAGATTTTTGTTTAAATGGAGATTCTGGTTTTGCAGGAGTTGCTAAACTATCATTTAAAGTGAATCTCACTTTTTCAGTAGTTCCGGAATGTTTTTGATGATCTTTGGCAAAGCCCGTTGCGATAACCAAAACGCTTACTGCATCACCCAATTCTTCATCGGTTCCAACCCCGAAAATAATATCTGCAGTGTTACCGGCTTCTTTTTGGATATGATCCATAATCACTCCGATTTCATCCATTGTTACTTCTTCAGAACCACTTCTGATAAGGAGAAGAACATTTTTAGCACCGGTGATTTTGTTGTCATTTAATAATGGGGAATCCAATGCTTTTTTCACAGCTTCTTCGGCTTTATTTTCGCCTGAAGCAATACCGTTGGACATCAATGCTGTTCCGGAATTAGCTAAAACAGATTTCGCATCACGGAAATCGATGTTGACATCAAAATAACCTGTGATTACTTCTGCCATTCCTTTTGCAGCATTAGTTAACACTTCATCCGCTTTTGAAAAACCAGATTTGAAACCTAGGTTTCCGTATTGCTGACGCAGTTTGTCATTATTAATAACGATTAAAGAGTCAACATTATTTCTCAATTTATCGAGACCGAGGTCGGCTTGTTCCAATCTTCTTTTTCCTTCAAAACTGAAAGGCACAGTAACGATACCTACGGTAAGAATTCCCATATCTTTGGCTACTTTTGCGATAACGGGAGCTGCTCCAGTTCCGGTTCCGCCGCCCATTCCTGCAGTGATGAAGACCATTTTGGTATTTTGCCCCATTGCAGCTTTGATATCTTCGATGCTTTCGATTGCAGCTTTTTCACCTACTTCAGGATCCGCACCCGCACCTAAACCTTCAGTAATGGTAACGCCTAGTTGTACTTTGTTGGAAACAGGATTATTATCTAACGTTTGTGCATCGGTATTACAGATAACGAAATCTACTCCGTGGATTCCTCTTTCGTACATGTGTTTTAGTGCGTTGTTTCCGCCGCCACCTACACCGATCACTTTTATAATTGATGAATTTCCTTTTGGCAAATCAAATGAAAATCCTTGTGTGTTCATATTTTCCATAGTATGTATTTTTTTTATTATTCAACTTCTTCAAAGAATTTTTTCACGCTTTCCATGATTTTCTGTCCGATGGTAAGCTTGCTACGTCTTCCTTCTTGGGTATTTGCTAAGATTATTTCTTCTGTTCTAAATTCTGGAGTTTCTTCTGCAGTCTCAGTTTCTTTGTTTTCCGGAACAGCTGAAGCAATGGTTTCTTCTACAGGGTTTGGAGTATTTTTCTTATCCCTAATTTTTAAACTTTCCATTAATAATCCGATGGAAGTTGCGAATTCTGGTCCTTTTAAAAATTGGTTTTTATCATTGGCAACATATTCGTTGGCGAATCCGATTCTGCTGTCGAAACCGGTAGTATAATTTGCCAGTTGACGAAGGTGTCGAAGATTAGAACCTCCTCCGGTTAATACAATTCCTGCGATCAATTTTTTCTTTTGCTCGAACGCACCGTATGCTTTCAATTCAGTATTGACCATTTCCAGGATTTCTTCAACTCTTGCATTAACCACTTGTGCCAAAGTTTTTAAGGAAATTTCTTTATCAGGTCTTCCATGTAAACCTGGAATGGTAACAAATGTGCTATCTTTTTCGAGTTCAGGAACGGCTGATCCAAATTTTACTTTCAGTTGTTCTGCGTGTTTTTCGATGATAGAGCAGCCTTCTTTGATATCGTCTGTAATGATTCCGCCACCGTAAGGAATGACGCAAGTGTGACGAATGATATTGTCTTTAAAAATCGCAATATCGGTAGTTCCGCCACCGATGTCAACGATTGCTACACCGGCTTCTTTTTCTTCTTTTGTTAATACCGATTCGGAAGAAGCGAGAGGTTCCAAGGTTAAAGCTTCCATTTCCAAACCAGCTTCACGTACGCATCTTGCGATGTTTCTGATGCTTCCCATTTGTCCTACTACAACGTGGAAATTAGCTTCTAATCTTTTCCCGTGCATTCCGATAGGTTCCTGAATTTCGCCTTCGGAATCTACTTTATATTCCTGCGGAAGAACGTGGATGATTTCTTCGCCGGGTAACATTACTAATTTTTTTACTTGTTCTTTCAGTTTCTCGATGTCATCTTCAGTGATGTATTGATCCGGATTATCTCTCATGATATAATCGGAATGCTGAAGAGAGCGGATGTGTTTACCTGCAATTCCTACCGTAACCTTGTGGATAGGAACTCCCGCACTGCTTTGTGCTTCTGCTACTGCGGCTTTGATGGATTGGATGGTCTGGGAAATGTTGTTCACAATACCTTTGTGAACTCCCAGGCTTTTTGCCTTTCCAACGCCGAGAATTTCAATTTTGCCGTGGGCATTTCTTCTACCGACGATCGCCACAATCTTTGTGGTTCCGATGTCGAGCCCTACTGAATACTCGTGATTTTCCATTGTGTATGTCGATTTGATTTTTTACTAATTTTTTAAAATGATATTGAATATTTTGCCTTTTATTCTATTTTCACTTTAGCTTTTGGTTTTTTGTCCGTTTTCGATTTATCTGTGCTTTTTTTGGTCGAAGAAACCTTTTCTTTCGGTTTAGGTTTGCTTTCTGCTTTCTTTGCTGTAGGTTTTGGGGTTTCCTTTTTCTCTGACTTCACGACTGGTTTCGTTTCTGTCTTTTTCTGAGCAAGGTTTGGGGCTTTTGCCATTTCCTTATTTCCTAAATTAAGAAGACTATCGTTTTCTTTAAAATATGGATTCAGGGTGGTTACAATCTGGTTGTCATACTTCACCGATATTTTGCGATATTTTTCCGGCTGCTGATAAATCAGATATTTTTCAACAAAAGTTTTAAAACCCTTTACTTTTAAGTCTATTTTATCCAAATCACCTATTTCTACTTTATAATTTCCTTGACTTGTCAATAAATTATAACCTCCTTTTTCCTTAGCAATTCCTATAAAATATTTTTTGCTGAAGCTGTCTTTATCAATTTTATCGACCAGTTCGGCAAGTTTTTCATAATCCGAAGGTTTCACATCGCCCGTCACCAACATACACGGAAACGAATAATTGGCAGAAATAGGAAATTCAGTCCCTTTTTCGTCCACATAAAAATCTCTATCGCCCGTATTCAAGCGGAAAGCCGGAACGCGCTGTTTGATGTCGAGATTAAGGTTTCCATTTAAATTCAAATAAACATTTGCGCTGTCAACCGCCGGAAGACTATTGAGTTTTTTCTCCAAATCAGGAATATTGATGTCTCCTACTTTTTTGGTGGGATTGGCTTTTTTCACAATATTTTTCACATCTTTTTCATCAATAAAATAGACAGGATGTTTCGTTTGGGTCATATTTACCGAAACTTTTTCCATCGGTTTATTGTTGAATCTTTTCAATGAAAAACTCAGCAGAAACCCGAAGATGATTACTGTGATTAAAATTTTTAATATTCTGAATTTGTTTTTCATTCTTTATTTTTCTGAAAGCCAAGCTAAGATTGGGTCGTATAACGTATCGATATTTCCTGCACCAACTGTTAGCAACACATCGAAATCTTTTTCTTTTATTTTATGAAAAGCTTCATCTAAGGTTGAAACTTCTTTATTTTCTAATTTAATTTTTTCTGAAAGCCATTTTGAAGTTACGCCTTCGAAATTTTCTTGTAATTCGCGAGCCGGATAGATATCGAGCAAAATCAGTTCGTCGGCATTGTTTAAACTTTCCGCGAAACCATCAGCAAAATCACGCGTTCTGCTAAACAAATGTGGCTGGAAAACGACCAACAGTTTTTTGTTCGGATAGAACGTTTTGATGGATCCCATTACGGCATTCAATTCTGTCGGATGATGCGCGTAATCGTCGATATAAATTTTCCCATTCTCGAATTGATGTTTGGTATATCTTCTTTTAATGCCTTTAAAATTGGCAATTCCACGTTTTAAAGTTTCAAAATCAACTCCTAAATTGTTGAGGATTGCGATAGCAACTGTAGCATTTTCCACATTGTGAATTCCCGGAATTTCCCAAACAAAATCGCTGATTTCTTCTTTTGGAGTGTGAAAATCGAAAGAAATTTTGTCGCCGATTTCCCGAATATTGTCCGAATAATAATCTGCTTCTTCGTTTACCGCATAAGTTTTTGCAGGACGACCAATGTTGATACCTTTTCGCACAAAAAGTTGCTGATCCGACGGAACCAAATTGGCAAAATCTCTGAAACTTTGTTCGATGGTCGCTTTGTCTCCGTAAATATCAAGATGATCCGCATCGATAGAAGTAATTGCTGCCCAATCCGGAGAAAGGTTGAGGAAACTTCTGTCGTATTCATCGGCTTCTACTACCGAAATTTCGCTTCCGTTGAAAAGGAAATTCGATTTGAAATTCTCAGCAATTCCACCTAAAAAAGCTGAAAACGGAAGATTTGCTTCTTTCGAAAGATGGGCCACCAAAGATGAGGTTGTCGTCTTTCCATGAGTTCCTGCAATGGCGATGCATGCGGTGTTTTCGGTGATCATTCCGAGAACTTTTGCTCTTTTTAGCACCGTGAATTTTTCATCATTAAAATGATTTAAAATCTCCAATTTTTTGATTGCAGGAGTGAAAATTACCAAAGTATTTTCTGAACTTAAATTGAGTATTTTATCGTCTAAAACATCTTCAAAAACAATATCAATTCCCTCCGATTTCAAAGCGGTGGTAAGTTTGGTTTCGGTTTTATCATAACCCAAAACATTTTTGCCCGAAGCATGGAAATAGCGCGCCAAAGCACTCATTCCGATGCCGCCGATTCCTACGAAGTAGAAGTTTTGATAGGTTGATAATGGTTTCATTTTTTGTTTATGATTTGATGTTTACCGCGGATAATATTTCGTTTACAATTTCTTCTGCAGCATTGGGTTTTGCGAAGAAGTTGAGGTTTTCACTCATTTCTTTTCTCACCACTTCATTTTCGCAAATTTCCATTAAAGTATTCCAGAATTTGTCTCTCATTTCGGTGTCTTTCACCATTCTGGCGGCGTTTTTTTCTACCAAAGTCAATGCGTTTTTGGTTTGATGATCTTCTGCCGCAAACGGAAACGGAACCAGTAAAACTGGTTTTTGCGCAACAGCCAACTCTGAAATTGCGATAGCACCTGCTCTGGAAACGATTACATCTGCTGCTGAATAAGCCACCACCATGTTTTTGATGAATTCTACAATTTGTAGATTTCTGCTTTTTTGATCTTCAGTTTCTGTTAATATATTTTTATAATCGGTTTTTCCGGTTTGCCAAATCAGTTGATAATCTTTTGCCAAAAACGGATCGAGATTTTCTTTCCAAGCATTATTTAAAGTTCTGGAACCTAAAGAACCACCGACAGATAAAACGGTGAGTTTATTGGGATCTAAAGCCAACTGTTTCTTTGCTGATGCAGGATCTATTAAATCTGTTATAATATTTTCACGAATTGGATTTCCAAGGAACAAGGTTTTTGTGCCATTGAAAAACTTTTCCATATTCGGATAAGCAGTGAATACGGTTTTTGCTTTTTTCGATAAGAAAATATTGGTTTTCCCAGGAAGTGAGTTTTGTTCCTGCACAAAAATGGGAACGCCAAGATTTGAAGCGACAAACAAAGCTGGTCCGCTCGCAAAACCTCCGGTACCGACTGCGAAATCGGGCTTGAATTCTTTAATAGTTTTTCTAGCTTTTGCCCAGCTGGAAACTAATTTGAACGGCAAACCAAGATTTTTCAATAGATTTCCACGATCGAATCCCGCGATATTTAAACCAACAATATTGTAACCAGCTTGCGGAACTTTTTCCATCTCCATTTTTCCGTTGGCTCCAATGAACAAAAATTCGGCATCCGGAAATCTTTTTCGGATTTCGTCTGCAATAGCAATCGCCGGGAAGATGTGTCCACCAGTTCCGCCGCCGCTCATTAATATTTTTAATTTTTTGCTCATGATCTCTTGTTATGCGATATCGTTTATTTCTTCAATATTTTGTTTTTTGCCCATTCCTTCTTCATCATAAACTTGTATTCTGGAGCTTATATTTAGTATAATTCCTAATTGAAAATAAGTGACCAACATCGATGTTCCTCCATAACTAATCAGTGGTAACGGCTGTCCTGTAACCGGAATCAGGTTAACTGCAACGGCAATATTCACCGAGAGTTGCACGAAAATCATTATTCCTAAACTGAGCACCAATAAACTGCCGAAAAATGCGGGCATTTTACTGGCAATCATCACGATTCTGATGATCATGATTAGATAAAGTGCAATTAAAAATAACGCACCAAAAAAACCATATTCTTCCACAATGATGGCGAAAATAAAATCGGAAGCAGATTGAGGAAGCATTTGTTTCAACGCGCTTTTTCCTGGTCCCATTCCGGTTATTCCACCGTGTACGATGGCAGCTTTTGCCTGCATTACCTGATAATTTTTGGCTTTCAGAGTTTCATCTTCAACATCGGTTGTTTTCTTTGAATTGGAAAATGTTTCGATACGGCTCATCCAAGTGTGAACACGGTTGTTTTGTATCAAATCGGTTTTTAGTGCAACAAACATAAAAATCCCAATTGCAATACTAGATATACCCATAAATCCGAAAATGTAAGTTTTTGGAAGCTGGCCAATCAGCATTACCGCCAATGAAACAATGAGAATCATCAACGCTGTGGAACCATTATCTTTCGCTACCAATACGAAAACCAGAAGAACCGGCCCGAATACATACAAGATGTTTTCTAATGGAAGTCGCTCTCTTTTAATGGTTTTGGTAAGATATCGGCAGAGATAAATAATCAGAAATAAATACGCAAACGAAGAAGGCTGGAAAGAAATTGGGGTTCCTGGAATTTTCAGCCATCGTGAAGCGGAAGCTCCATCGATTTGTTGTCCGGTAAATGATGTGAGAGCCAACAATATCACGAGTATTCCCAAAAGGATGCTGCTGAGTTTGCCGATGTGCTCATATTTTACCATTCCCACGGATCTCATAATGGCTAATCCCATGAATACAAAAAACATGTGCTTCATCAAATGGGTAGTTGTAGTACCATTATTAACAATAAATTCCAAATTGGAACTCGCGGAATATACCGGGAATACAGAGAAGAACGAAATCAATAAGATTACGCTCCAAAGGACTTTGTCGCCTTTTAAAAGTTCGAATTTGTTTTCTGTTTCCTGCATTTTTTGTAGAACCGCGTAGGTTTTTATTTTAAAACTTCTTTTTTAAACTTATTGCCACGATCTTCGTAATTATCGAATAAATCGAAGCTTGCACAACATGGAGAGAGCAATACCGCATCGCCCGATTGCGCTAATGATTTCGAGATGCTCACTGCTTCTTCCATACTTGAAGTGCTGTAAATGAGTTCTTTTTTATCCTGAAAGAAATCAATAATCTTTTGGTTATCAATTCCTAAGCATACGATCGCTTTCACTTTTCTCTTTACCAAATCTTCAATTTCGGTATAGTCGTTTCCTTTATCTTTTCCACCAACAATCCAGATGGTTGGTTGTTTCATGCTTTCCAAGGCGTAGTAAGTGGCGTTTACGTTGGTTGCTTTACTGTCGTTGATGAATTTCACCCCGCCAATTTCTGCAACTTGTTCCAATCGATGTTCAACCGCCTGAAAAGTCATCAATGAGTTTCTGATGCTTTCATTTTTGATGTTCAAAAGTTTACCAGCAATGGAAGCGGCCAAACTATTTGCGATATTGTGGTTCCCAAGAAGAGAAAGTTCCTCGATTTTCAT
This sequence comes from Kaistella montana, assembly GCF_024436175.1. Classification (GTDB taxonomy): domain Bacteria; phylum Bacteroidota; class Bacteroidia; order Flavobacteriales; family Weeksellaceae; genus Kaistella; species Kaistella montana. The sequence continues at coordinate 575,132 of NZ_JANFQP010000002.1, forward strand.
TGAAAACTCATCGCCGATTTTCACCACCATTTTATCATCCATTACAAAACCACCTTCTTTCAATTTCTCCTGTAATGAAAAAGGAATTATTTTAGCTTTAATTTCCAGCTTTTCAAGGAGTTTCATGCTCATTTCATCATCTTTGTTGTAGATAAAGAAATTATCATTTTCTTGGTTTTCGGTAATCCGGAATTTCGCTAAAGCATATTCTTCGTAGTTGTAATTGTACTGATCCAAATGATCCTGGCTCAAGTTCAACAACAAAGAAATATGAGGTCTAAAGTTCTGAATGTCATCTAGTTGGAAAGAACTTACCTCCAAAACATAATAGTCGAAATTTTCGTCAGCAACTTGTTTTGCGAAACTTTTTCCGATATTTCCTCCCAATCCAACTTTCAAATCATCATTTTTCAGGATGTGATAAATGAGCGAAGTCGTCGTGGTTTTTCCGTTACTTCCGGTAATCGCGATGATCTTGGCATCAGTAAACTCAGCAGCAAATTCAATCTCCGAAGACAATCTGATTCCTTTTTGATTGATTTTGAAAATGATGTCTGCCTTTTTAGGAATTCCGGGCGATTTGATAATCCAGTCTGCAGCCAGAATCCGCTCTTCATCGTGGTTTCCTTCTTCGTACTCAATACCCGCATCGATCAAGAGCGATTTGTATTCTTCTTTGATCAAACCTTTGTCTGAAAGAAAAACATTCATCCCTTTTTTCTTAGCTAAATATGCTGCACCAAATCCGCTTTCTCCGCCGCCTAAAACAACTATTTTCATTTTTGAACTTTTATTTTCAATGGAAAAAACCATTGATTTTTCTTTTTATCTAACTTTCAAAGTGATTAAACAAATGATGGCAAATAATACTCCCATAATAATCATTCGGTTCACGATTTTGCTTTCATGATATCCTTCTTTTTGATAATGATGATGAAGGGGAGACATCTTGAACAATCGATTGTTTTGGGCATATTCTAACCCGAATTTTCTTTTTCTATATTTAAAAACTGCCACCTGAAGCATTACCGAAACATTCTCGATCAAGAAAATTCCGCAAAGCACAGGAATCATCAATTCTTTTCTTAAAATGATCGCCAAAACCGCGATCACTCCACCCAACATCAAACTTCCGGTATCTCCCATGAAAACTTGCGCCGGATAAGTATTGTACCAGAAAAATCCGATAACAGCACCCACCAATGCGAGCGCAAAAATCGTAGTTTCACCCATGTTCGGTAAAAACATAATGTTGAGGTAATCTGCGAAAATAATGTTCCCAGAAATGTAGGCAAAAAAGGAAAGTGTCAGCAGTATGACGACGCTGGTTCCCGCGGCAAGCCCATCGATTCCATCGGTGATATTTGCCCCATTAGAAACTGCCGTTACGATGAAAATAACGATTGGGATGAAAACAATCCAAGCCCATTCGTGAGCTTCTTCGGGCGACATCCAGAAAAGAATTCCACTGTAGTCAAACTCATTGTTTTTTACGAAAGGAACGGTGGAAACAGTTGCTTTTTCGGTAGGCATAAAGTTTTTCTCAACATTATTTCTGCTTACTTCCGATGCGTCTGCATATTTTCTTTTTACCGAAATATCAGGATGGAAAAACATGGTAACTCCCACGATCAATCCCAAACCAACTTGTCCGATAACTTTGAATTTTCCGCTAAGACCGTCTTTATTTTTTTTGATTTTCTTTAAATAATCGTCAATGAAACCAATTACACCCATCCAAACTACCGATGTGATGAGCAACACGATATACACATTGAAAATTCGGGTAAACAGCAAAACCGGAATTAAGGTAGCGATAATGATGATTAAACCACCCATTGTTGGAGTTCCTTCTTTTTGCTTTTGTCCTTCGAGGCCGAGATCACGAACGAGTTCTCCCATCTGTTTTTTTCGAAGGTAATTGATGATTTTTTTACCATAAACCACCGCAATAATCAGCGAAAGCAAAACTGCCATTCCTGCGCGGAATGAAATAAATTTAAACATACCGAGTCCGGGAATATGAATCCCAAGATTGGTAAGATATTCGTAGAGATAGTATAACATGTTCTTTTTTTCGGTTTTGGTTGGTTTAAAAATTCTTTAATTTATCGATCATTTGCTCATCAATTGAGATAATTCAATGATCACTTCTTTGTCATCAAAATGGTGTTTCACGCCATTGATTTCCTGATAATCTTCGTGACCTTTTCCGGCAACGAGGATGATGTCTTTCGGTTCGGCAAATTTTATCGCCATCTTTATTGCTTCTTTTCGATCGGGGATCGAAGTGTATTTGCTATAATTTTGTGGATCCACACCGGCTTCGATTTCCTTGATGATTTCCGCAGGGTTTTCCGTTCTCGGATTATCGGAAGTGATGATCGCCAAAGTAGATTTTCTTGTAGCAATTTTTCCCATTTCAGGGCGTTTCGCATGATCTCTGTCGCCGCCACAACCGAAAACGGTAATTAATCTTTCGTTTTTGGTGCGAATCTCGTTGATGGAATCTAAAATATTTTCCAAAGCATCGGGAGTGTGAGCGTAATCGACCACGAAAAAGATTCCGCCTTTCGATTTCAGGGTTTCAAAACGACCTTTCACTCTTTTCAAATTCGAGATGGCTTTCAAAACATCTTCTTCCTGAAATCCTAATTCAATGGTTACTGCAAAAGCCAACAGAAGGTTATAAACATTGAATTTTCCGGTCAACGTTGACCAAAATTCTTTTCCATTAAAATTCAGAAGCATTCCATTGAAATCAACTTCCAGAATTTTTCCGTGGAAGTCTGCCATTGTTTTCAAAGCGTAGGTTTTCTTTTGCGCTTTGGTGTTTTGCAGCATTACGTTTCCGTTTTTGTCATCAACGTTGGTGATGGCGATTGCTTCCGGATTTAGTTCATCAAAAAATCTTTTTTTGGTTTTTAAATAAACATCAAAAGTTTTATGATAATCAAGATGATCATGAGTAATATTGGTAAATCCAGCGATTTTGAAATGCAAACCTTCGGTTCTGTTTTGATCGATTCCGTGCGAAGAAACTTCCATGAAAGCATATTCACAACCGTTTTCTACAGCTTTTGCTAAAATTTTATTTAAAGTCAAAACATCCGGAGTGGTATGTGTTGAAGGGAATATTTCGTCCGCAATTCGGTATTCCACGGTTGAAATTAAAGCTGATTGAAAGCCTAAATTTTTGAAAATATCGTACAAAAGTGTTGTAACTGAAGTTTTCCCGTTGGTTCCGGTGATTCCAATTAAATTGAGTTTTTCAGATGGATTTCCATAGAAATTAGAAGCCAATTGACCCAAAACTTTCGAGGAATCTTTCACTTTAATAAAAGTGATTTCTTGGTATAAATTTTCTGGGAAATCTTCGCAAACGATAACTTTTGCCCCTTTTTCAATGGCTGCATTAATGAATGAATGTCCGTCGGAAACCGTTCCTTTAATCGCCACATACAGCGAATTTTCAACAGCTTTGCGGCTGTCGAAAACGATTTCTGAAACTTCCGGATTTTTGTTTCCGAAAATTTCTACTACGGGAATTCTGTTCAATAACGCTTCTAAATTCATTTTATCTTTTACAGGAAATTTCCTGTTTTTTTAATTCTGTAAACTGAGGTAAATTTTTTGATTTTTACCAATTCTTGTTCCTTCCAGCGGGAACTGTTCTTTGATTCTTCCAACTCCTTTGAAATTAACTCGATAACCAGAGTTTTCCAATTGAGGAATTACATTTTTACCAATCAATCCAACAACATTTGGCATTTGACCTTCGTTGATTGCAATTTTCACGTTAGGTTCTACCATTTTACTTAAATCAACCTTCTTGTCAACCAACATTTCCTGTTCTACATTTTGAGGAGTTTTAAGGAAGGTTTTACCAGCAATTTCTTTGAAAACCGGCGCTGATACGGTTGCTCCGTAAAATCCTTTGGAATTATCGGGCTGGTTGATCATCACGATGCAGGTGTATTTGGGATTATCTGCGGGATAAAATCCGGCGAAACTTGCTTGATATTTTGCAGGACCTGGTTTCCAATATTCAAATCTTGCGGTTCCGGTTTTTCCAGCCATTTTCAGGTTAGGGGTGAAGATGCTTTTTGCAGTTCCTTTTTCTACAGCTTTGGTAAGCGCGTGAGTCATCATCGTGATTGCCTTCGTGGAAGCCATTTTGTTAACCATCACTTCTGGTTTTGCAGTATAAAGCACTTGCCCGTCTTTCATTATTTTATCGATGAAAAGAGGTTTTAGCATTTTGCCTTTGTTGGCTAATCCGTTATAGAAAGTGGTAAGTTGCAAAAGGTTGAATCGGGAAGAATAGCCATAAGATAATGAGGCCAAAGTGGCGGCATTCCATCTTTTATTCTCCGGGGTTACAATGAAAGGTTTGGTAATTCCAGGGAGTTCAATATCCATTTTATCAAACATTTTCCATCTTTTCAAATGATCGAGGAAAACCTGTGGTTTATCAGCATAATATTTAGTAATGAGTTTTGCAGAACCCACGTTGCTGGATTTTGCCAAAACATCAGCGATTTCATAGGTTCCACCTCCGTGTCCGTCAGAAATTCTTTGTTTGGCATAAGTCCATACTCCGTTTCCTACATTCACAGTTGTATTTTCGTCGATAAAACCATCATCCATAGCAGCCAAAAGCGATACAGTTTTGAAGGTAGAACCAGGTTCTGTGGCATCTTTTAAAGCATAATTATAAGAATCCACATACATTCCGGGTTCGGTTCTGCGAAGGTTGACCATGGCTTTTACTTTTCCGGTAGCCACTTCCATCACCAAAACACAACCGTGATCTGCATCAAAATTAATAAGTTGTTTTTCTAATGCTGAGTGAGCAATATCCTGAATTCTCAGATCAATTGTGGTGTAAACATCTTGTCCGTCAATAGGTTCTTTTACTTTCCAATAATCGATGGGTTTCCATTGGCTCGAATTCACGCGCTGTTCAAGGCGAGTACCATCTGTACCGGTCATGTATTTAGAGAAAGCGCCTTCCAAACCAGATTTTGTCACGCCGTTATCCATTCCGATGGTTCCGGATCCAATTTGAGTTGTAGCGAGCTCGCGTTTGAAATTTCTGTCAACAATAAATCCGCCTTTATTCTTGCCTTTTTTGAAAATAGGAAATTTTCTTATTCTGTCATATTCATCAAAATCGAGTCCTTTTATTAATGAATAATATTGATTTTTTTTGTTTTTTTGCTGATCAAGCCTATCTCTGAAATAGCTTCTAGGCTTACCGAACATTGCTGACAATGAGTCGGTTAACGCACCTATGTTGTTTGTATAAACGGTGTCTTTAATGGTTTTAAAATCAATATAAACATCATATCGCATTACGGTGGTTGCCAAGATAGATCCGTCGGAAGCGTAAAGATTTCCACGAGCAGCTTTAAGGGTGGCTTCCCGATAATTTTTGCTGATGTAATCGTCTTTTATTTTTTGAACATTGGTGTTCTGTAAAATAAGAATTCTAGCTAAAAATACGAGAAAGACAAGAAAGGCAGACCCTGCAAAAAGGTAGCCCCATCTCAATGTTTTTGAGCGTTTGTTTTCGAATTCATTTTGAACCGCCATCTGTACTGTCTAATTTTATCAATAATTTATGAGGATGATTTTCCAATGATAATAAGGAATCTTCCACCATTTCTTTTCCCAATTCTGACTCTAGTTTTACTTTAATCAGCTTGCTCTGTGCGTATGCGTTTCGGGATTTGTATTCTTCGGTTTGTTCTTTCAAATCGTTCACCTGTTCAATTTTTTTACTCACAAGGTGATTGCTAAAAATCATGATCATCAAAAGGAAAAACACCAACATGAAATATCGGTAATGAATTTTTACTTCATCACGATTCAGGAAGTTTCCTTTTATAATGTCTATAAAAGTGAGTTTTTTCTGGGGACGATATGTTTGCTTTTTTGCCAAAGGCTATTTTTTGTTTTAATTTTTAATTCCAACACGCATTTTTGCGCTTCTTGCTCTCGAATTTTCTGCGATTTCAGCTTCGTCGGGGATGATGGCTTTGCTTTGTAAAAGATCAAATGCTTTCGCATAATTTCCATAAATGTCTCTCGCTGGTTCGCCTTCAAACATTCCGTTTTTCAGGAATCTTTTCACCAATCGATCTTCCAAAGAATGGTAAGAAATCACCACTAATCTTCCGTTTGGTTTTAAAATTTTATAAGACTGAAGCAGCATTTCCTTCAAAACATCCAATTCCTGATTCACTTCAATTCTGATCGCTTGGAAAACCTGAGCGAAGAATTTATTTTGCTTAAACTGAGGGATATAACTGAATAATTTCTTCAAATCTTCCGTAGTTTCAATCGGTTTTAGTTTGCGATGATGAACGATTTCTCTTGCCAATTTTCTGCTTTCGCGAAGTTCGCCGTAGTAATAAAAAAGATTCGCAAGTTGCTCTTCTTCATACTCATTGATGATTTTTTTGGCATCCAAATGTTGCATCACGTTCATTCTCATATCGAGCGGAGCATTGCTTCTGGTAGAAAAACCGCGTTCAGCAGCATCAAATTGATGTGAAGAAACGCCCAAATCTGCTAAAATTCCATCAACTTGGTGAATTCCGTAAATCATTAACGAATTCTCCAAAAACCGGAAATTTTGATTGATCAGCGTAAATCTTTCGTCTTCAATTGTGTTTTTCAGAGCGTCTAAATCCTGATCAAAACTGTAAAGTTTTCCTTTATTTGAAAGCCTTTTCAGGATTTCTCTCGAGTGACCACCACCGCCAAAGGTTACGTCCACATAGATTCCGTCAGGATTTGTCACCAAATCATCTACACTTTTCGTCAGCAAAACCGGGTTGTGATACATATCTTTATATTATGGATGGTAAAAATGTTGTTTAATTCCCTCTGTGTTTTCGGGATTAATTCACGTCGTCTTCGAAATTGATATTGCCCATCACTTCTTCAGCAAGTAGTGCAAACTCTTCAGCAGAAGTTGCGATGGTTTTTTCATAGTCTTCTTTGTCCCAAATTTCGAAAAGCTCGCCTGCACTGGTGATTACGATATCTTTTTTTAAATTAGCAAACAAAGTGAGATCTTTTGAGATCTGTAATCTTCCGGCATTATCAGGTTCTACGGTCTTCAAACCTGCCGTAAATTGTCTGATGAAATCCGCATTTTTCTTTTGAAAACGATTCAATTTATTGATCTTTTCCATCAGTTTTTCCCAACCGTTCAGTGGGTAAACTTCTAGGCAATATTGGAAAACAGAACGTTTTACCACAAAGGAATCACCACCAAAACCTTCCATCTGTTTTACCAGTGATGATGGGAGTTTGATGCGACCTTTGTCGTCCATTTTGCATTCGTATGTGCCTATGAAATTCTTCATTTGGGACAAATTTATAGAAAAAATTCTAAAACTTCCCACTTTTTCCCACTTTTTGACTTAATGTTAATAAGTTTTGATTTTCTTGAGTAAATGATTGATAGAAAAGTAGTTATAGAGATGATAAAATTTCTTTCATAAATATCAATTGGTATTGCTAAAAATCCTATTTTTATCGAAAATTCACACGAGACAAATTAAAGTTGGTCTTTAATTTGTATTTTTGCAAGGCTGATATAGCAATTTTATGAGATTGATAACGAAAAAAGAAAAAAAATTCTCTTTCATTGAGGCTGGAGAAGGACATCCGTTGATTTTATTACACGGATTAATGGGCGGTTTGAGTAATTTTGATAAAACCGTAAACTTTTTTTCCGAGAGAGGATATAAGGTGTTCGTTCCGGTACTTCCTATCTATGATTTGCCAATTTTAAATACCAACTTAACAACTATTGCAAAACATGTTGCCAAATTTATTGAAGAAAAGGTAAATGAACCAGTAACGATAGTGGGAAATTCCATGGGAGGACATATTGGTTTGATTTTAACTTTAGCAAGACCAGAGCTTGTTTCTAATCTTGTACTTACAGGAAGTTCCGGACTGTATGAAAGAACTTTCGGAGATAGTTTCCCAAGAAAATCCGATAAAGATTATATAAGAAGAAAAACAGAAGATGTTTTTTATGACCCTAAAGTCGCGACAGATGAATTGGTAGATGAGGTTTTTGCGGTAGTAAACGATCGTATGAAAGGCATCAAAACGGTAATGCTTGCGAGAAGCGCCATCAAACACAATATGTTGAACGATCTTCCAAAGATTACCCAACCAGTTTGTTTAATTTGGGGAAAACAAGATAATGTAACACCGCCGGAAGTGGCTGTAGACATGAATAAATTCTTACCCAACTCAGAGCTTTTCTGGATTGAGCAATGCGGACATGCCGCGATGATGGAAAAACCAGATGAGTTTAATGAAATTCTCTACAGATGGCTTAAAAAGATTGAAAATAATGGAATGGAAGGTTAAACTTCCATTTTTTATTTAATTAAATTTGAAAAAAAATCAGAAATGGTAATTAAAACAGCAGAATTTGTAAAAAGTAGCGGAAGATGGCAAGATTGCCCGGAACCGAACTTGCCCGAATATGCTTTCATAGGAAGATCCAATGTGGGAAAGTCTTCTTTGATCAATGCAATGCTTAATCATAAAGATCTGGCAAAAACTTCGCAAACGCCAGGAAAAACGCAACTCATCAATCATTTCATCATCAATGAAAGTTGGTATCTTACCGATTTACCGGGCTACGGCTACGCAAGAGTTTCGAAAAGCATGCGCCGCGATTTCGAGAAAATCATTACCAACTATATCTTGAACCGGAAAAATCTCGTCAACCTGTTTGTTTTGGTTGATGCTCGTCACACACCTCAGAAAATCGACATTGAGTTTATCGAATGGTGCGGAGAAAACGGCGTTCCTTTTTCAATTGTTTTCACAAAATCGGATAAATTGAAACCGAATACCGTTATAACAAATGTGGAAGATTACAAAACCGAACTTTTGAAAACGTGGGAAGATCTTCCAGAAATTTATGTGACTTCCGCTGAAAAAAAATTGGGAGGCGATGAAATTTTGAAATTCATTTCTACAACCAATCAGTTTTTATTTGAAAATAAAGTGAATTTTGAATGACAAGTTCAATAATTTGGAAAATTAAACCTTTCTCGAAACTTTCAACCCAAGAGCTATATCAAATCCTAAAAATTCGTCAGGAAGTATTCATCGTGGAGCAAACCTGCTATTACCTTGATGCGGATGGTTACGATGAGCGAGCGATACATATTTGGGCAGAAAAAGATGGAGAAATCTTAGCATATTGCCGAATTTTTAAACCTGCAATAAAATACAATGAAGCTTCCATTGGTCGGGTTTTAACTCATCCTAATTATCGGAGGAATAATTTGGGTAAAATCTTGGTCAAATTTGCTATAAATAGCATTGAGTCGAGATTTCGTACCTCATCTATAAGAATATCCGCACAGGATTATTTGCTTCGGTTTTATTCAGAATTTGGTTTTCAAGATACCGGAAAGAAATATTTGGAAGATGATATTCCACATACGGAGATGGTGAGAGTGATATCAATGAAGTAATTTGAAAGAATCCTTTTTCAATATAATTTTATAGATATAGAAATAAATAGTTTAAAATTTATCCAACCATAATTTTTTACTCAAAATCGCTATATCAAATGATTTTCTTAATTTAGCCCTATAAAATAATTTATAAATGAAAAGAATATTTTTACTGCTCACTTTCATGATGAGCTTTTTACAAATGAAAGCCGATGAAGGAATGTGGCTTTTAATGATGATTAAAAGACTCAACGGAGTTGATATGAAAAAAGAAGGATTGAAACTTACTCCTGAAGAGATTTATTCAGTCAATAACTCCAGTTTAAAAGACGCAATTGTGCAGTTTGGCGGAGGTTGTACAGCAGAGATGGTTTCTAAAGAAGGTTTGCTTTTTACCAATCACCACTGCGGATACGGAAATATTGCAGCATTGTCAACCCCAGAGAAAGATCATTTAACCAATGGTTTTTGGGCTATGAAAAAAAGCGAAGAACTTCCTGCTAAAGGACTTTCTGTAAGATTTTTAGTAAGAATGGATGATGCTACGAAACGCATCAATTCAAAATTGAATAACAACATGTCTGCTGATGAAAGAAAAGCAATAATCGATGCAGAATATAAAGCCATCCAAGCTGAAAACTCCGAAAACGGAAAATACACCGTAGTAGTAAGAGATTTCTTTAACGGAAACGAGTTTTACTATTTCGTTTACCAAGATTTCAAAGATGTTCGTTTGGTAGGGACTCCGCCGAACTCTTTAGGAAAATTCGGTGGCGATACCGATAACTGGGAATGGCCAAGACACACCGCAGATTTCTCTGTTTTCAGAGTATATGCTGATGCAAATGGCAACCCTGCAGAATATTCACCAAGCAATGTTCCAATGAAGCCTAAACATTCGCTTCCGATTTCTTTGAAAGGTTACAAACCTGGAGATTTCACAATGATCGTAGGATTTCCTGGAAGAACCAACAGATTCTTGACTTCTTACGGAATCGAACAAATGGTAAACAAAGACTATCCGGCTTGGGTAGAAGCGTCTAAACTTGCCATGGATGTGATGAAAAAATACATGGACAAAGATCAAGCAACCAAACTTGATTATGCGTCTCAGTATGCATCTGTAGCCAACTACTGGAAAAACAGACAAGGAACTATCGATGCCGTTAATAAAAACGGAACCGTAGCCGATAAGAAAGCTTTGGAAGATAAATATATGGTTTGGGCACTTCTACCAGAAAACCAAGCTACTTATAGCGGAGTCCTATCGGATATTAAATCCAATTACGCTCAGTTTTCTAACAGAAATGTAGAAAGAAATTACTCTTCTCAGCTTCAAAGAAATGCTAAATATATAGCAGTAGCTTACCAATTAGGTTCTCTTTTGAAAACTTATGCGGATCAAGATGCCAACGGAAAAGTTGCAATGAAAACCAAAGTTACCGATGCAATCGATAGACTTTATGATGGTTTCAATCCAAATTTGGAAGGCGAAATGTTGAATTCAATGGTAAACCTTTATCAGCAAAAAGTTGCGAAATCCGATGCTTCACCAACTTTGTTGGCGGCAGATGCTAAAAATCTTTCAACGGTAGCTTTCTCTTCGATTTTTGCAAATAAAGAATCTGCTTTGAACTTTGTAAATAATCCTGATCGATTGAAAATTGATGCAGATCCAATGTTGAAATTGGCAAACGGTTTCATTAATGATCAAAAATTAGCAAGTGATAAATATGCGAAAGTTGATGAAGCTTTTGCTAAAAATAGCAGAATTTTCTTAGATGGTTTAAGAAAATCAATGCCTGAAAAAGATTTCTATCCAGATGCAAACTCTACCATGAGATTGACTTCCGGTAAAGTAAGCACCTTGCCGGTAAGAACCGACAGAAACTACTACGGAATTTCTGAGAAAAACAACTATTACACTGATGTAAACGGAATGGTTGCCAAATACAAAAAAGGCGACGAAGAATTTGATTTGCCACAAGATTTCATCGATTTGGTAAAGAAAAAAGATTTTGGACAGTATAAGGATAAAAAAGGATTTATGCCTGCGAATTTCCTTTCAGATAATGACATCACAGGAGGAAACTCTGGATCACCAATTCTTGATGGAAGAGGTAATTTACTCGGTTTAGCATTCGATGGAAACAGCGAAGCGTTGAGCGGAGATATCATCTTCGACCAAAAATGGCAAAAAACCATCAACGTTGACGTGAGAATGGTACTTTGGATTATCGAGAAATACGGTAAAGCAGGTCACTTAATCAGTGAAATGTCTTTAGTGAAATAATATTTTTCAAATTATAAAAAAGCCCGTTGAAATTTTCAACGGGCTTTTTTTTTTTGCTCGATAATTTTTATATTTGGAGAATAAAAGCAACTAAATGAATTTAGAAAACTTCGAAAAAGAAGAAAAGATAATTGATTTGATGAAAGCGAATTTAGTAGCCTTAAAATATTTGTTATTATTTGTTATTATTTTTGCTGTCCCTTTTTTTCTCATATGGCAGAATAGTTTTTCTAAGGCCTCATTTAGTTCGGATTATATTTTTGTTAAACTATTTTCACCTGTGGTAGGAATGATTTTGGGAATCATTGCTCATGAGTTGATCCATGGAATGTTCTTTGCCATGTATGCTAAACAAGGTTTCAAATCTATCAAATTTGGAATCCTTTGGAAAATGTTAACTCCTTATTGCCATTGTAAAGAACCGTTACAAATCAAACATTATAAGATTGCTTTACTTGCACCGTTTGTGATACTTGGTATTATTCCTTCAATCATCAGTTTGTTCACCGGAAATCTTATTCTTCTCATATTTGGAATTTTTTTCTCTGGCGCAGCAGCAGGAGATTTAATGATATACCAACTAATAAAAAAAGAAAACCCTGAAGATTATGTTCAGGATCATCCTACTGAAGCAGGTTACATTATATTCAAAAATAAATAAAGCAGAGAATTTCTCTGCTTTATTTTTATTCAGTTTCTAACATTCCCAATTCTCCGTAATGTTTTTTGAACTTAGCGATTTTCGGACCTACTACTGCACTGCAATAAGGTTGCGTAGGATTTTCATTGTAGTAACCTTGATGATACTGTTCTGCAGGCCAAAATTTCTCAAATTGAGCAAATTCCGTTACATAATCTCCGCTCCATCTTCCTGAAGCTTCAGAGGCTTTTAAAGCGGCTTCAGCCTTTTGTTTTTCAGCTTCATCTTTATAGAAAATTACCGATCGATATTGCGTTCCGATATCATTCCCTTGTCGATTCAGCTGGGTAGGATCGTGTAGGAAAAAGAAAACATCCATTAGTTGTTCATAAGAAATAATTTGGGGGTCGTAAGCAATTTGTACAACTTCTGCATGACCCGTTTGGCCAGTGCAAATTTCTTCATAGGTCGGGTTTGCCTTATGTCCTCCAGAATATCCTGAAATTGCTGCATCAACACCTTTTAGCAAATTGAAACAACTTTCTACACACCAAAAACATCCGCCACCGAAGGTGATATATTTTAAATTCTGTTTATCCATTTTTACATTTTTTGTTAAAGGTTTCTTCGTCTCCTGACCGTTGCAGGAAATCAATATTAAAGCCATCAAAAATACTAAAATCTTATTCATGTTTTAATAACGAATTTCTATGATGAAAATTTTAATTAAAAATAATAAAAAGGTATTTCTGTTCAAAAAAATGAACACCTCATTTCCGAGATGTTCATTCATTTATTTTAGTAAAAAGCTAGTCATTTTTCCCAAACCAAAGCACTTGCGCCGAGAATCGCAGCATCGGCTTCGTCCAACTCACTGAAAACCAATTTAACTTTGTTTCTAAAAATAGGTAAAAGATTGCGCTCCATGTGGAGTTTTGTTGGTTTTAAAATAAAATCACCGGCTTGAATCACGCCACCGAAAAGAAGAATGGCTTCAGGTGAAGAAAACATGACGAAATTCGCTAAAGCTTCGCCTAATTTCTGTCCGGTATAGCGGAAGACCTCAATTGCGGTTGGGTCGCCTTTTTTAGCGCATTCGTGTACAACTTTAGAATTAATTTCTTCTTCGGGATAATTATTAAGCATCGAATCCGGGAATTCTGCACGCATTTTTTTAGCGGTAATCGCAATTCCAGTTGCAGATGCATAAGCTTCCAAAGAGCCTTCGGAGCCGGTGCTCCAGTGTTTTCTTCCGCCAGGTTTGATGATGGTATGTCCCAATTCTCCCGCAAATCCATCGTGCCCGTAAATCAAACTTCCGCCTGAAACAATTCCGCTTCCAACGCCCGTTCCGAGGGTGATCATGATGAAATCTTTCATTCCTCTCGCTGCGCCAAACATCATTTCGCCTAGTGCTGCTGCGTTTGCATCATTCGTCATTTTGCAGGGAAGTCCAAATTTTTTGGTCATGAGTTCTGCAAAAGGTACAATTCCTTTCCAGCGGAGGTTTGGAGCTTGCTCAATGGTTCCTGTATAATAATTTGCGTTGGGAGCGCCCACTCCAATTCCGTCGAATCGGGCTTGGTTGCTGTGTTTTTTCATCAAGGGCGATATTTTATTGTATAACGCATCGATGAAATCTTCAACTTTCTCATATTCATCGGTTTTGATGCTTCCTTTTTCAAGGATTTCGCCGCGATGGTTTACAAAGCCGTATTTGGTGTTGGTGCCGCCAATATCGATTCCTAAAGCAATCTGTTTTGACAAATCTATTAATGCCATTAAAAAAAATTTAGACTTTAAAAATACAACAAATTCACATTACGTTAACAAAAAAACTTCTCCAAAGTTGGAGAAGTTGATATGATAATTTTCATTTTCTTGTTTTACGCAGGGATTTCTCCTTTGTATAAGAATGAGATAATCTCTTTGTTTACTTTTTCAACCATTTCGCTGAAAAGATAGAAAGATTCTTGTTTGTAAATCACCAATGGATCTTTCTGCTCGTAAACCGCACCTTGCGAAGAACGTCTTAAATCGTCCATTTCTCTTAAGTGAAGTTTCCAGTTTTCATCGATGATGGCGAGTGAAATATTTTTCTCGAAATCATTAATAAGAGATTCACATTTGGTTTCGTACGCTTCTTTCAGGTCGGTAACGATGGTCATGGTTTTAATTCCATCGGTGAAAGGAACCTGAATCATTTTGAACATTGAACCTTGGTTTTGGTACACGTTTTCAATGATTGGGAAGGATTTTTCTTTCAGCAAGTCCAACTTCATGCGGTAATCTTCTGTAGCAGCTTTGAAAACTGCATTGGTGATATCTGCAACGGTTTTATTCTTGAATTCGCTTTCAGAAACTGGCGCTTCCATAGTGAAGTTTTTGATGATTTCGTATTCAAAATCTTTGTAGTCGCCTTCTAATTTAGTTTTGGTAACAATAGATTGAGCTACATCAAAAATCATGTTCGAAATATCATATTTCAAATGGTCTCCGAAGAGAGCGTTTTTTCTTCTTTTATAGATGACATCACGCTGCTTGTTCATTACATCATCGTATTCGAGCAATCTTTTTCTGATTCCGAAGTTGTTTTCTTCTACTTTTTTCTGTGCTCTTTCGATAGATTTGGAAATCATTCCATGCTGAATTACTTCGCCTTCTTTGTGTCCCATTCTGTCCATCATTTTCGCGATTCTTTCAGAACCGAAAAGACGCATCAAATTGTCTTCCAAAGAAACATAGAATTGTGAACTACCTGGATCTCCTTGTCGGCCGGCTCTACCACGCAACTGGCGGTCAACTCTTCGGGAGTCGTGTCTTTCAGTACCGATGATTGCTAAACCACCGTTGGCTTTTACATCGCCTTGTAGCTTAATGTCGGTACCTCTACCTGCCATGTTGGTAGCAATGGTTACAACGCCCGGTCCACCTGCCATTGCAACAATTTCTGCTTCTCTGGCGTGTAGTTTAGCGTTCAATACATTGTGTTCTATTTTTCTGAGTTGAAGCGCTCTGGAAAGCAATTGAGAAATTTCAACTGAAGTTGTACCCACCAAAACTGGTCTTCCTGCAGCGGTTAATCTTTCGATTTCTTCGATTACTGCATTGTATTTTTCGCGGTTAGTTTTGAAGACTAAATCTTGTTTGTCATCGCGTTGGATTGGTCTGTTGGTCGGAATTACGACAACGTCGAGTTTGTAGATTTCCCAAAGTTCACCAGCTTCGGTTTCCGCAGTTCCGGTCATCCCCGCAAGTTTGTTGTACATGCGGAAATAATTCTGAAGTGTTATGGTTGCGAATGTTTGCGTAGCGGCTTCAATTTTTACATTTTCTTTTGCCTCAATCGCTTGGTGCAATCCGTCGGAATATCTTCTTCCTTCCATGATACGGCCGGTTTGCTCATCTACGATTTTCACTTCACCATCGATTACAACATATTCGTCATCTTTTTCAAATAACGTGTAAGCTTTCAAAAGTTGGCTTAAAGTGTGAACTCTTTCAGATTTTACGGCAAATTCATTGAAAAGCTTTTCTTTTGCTTCAAATTCTTCTTCTTTAGATAAATTTTTAGCTTCAAGCTCGGCAATTTCAGTTGCGATATCATTCAAAACAAAGAAATCTTTATCTTCATTTCCTGCAGACATATATTCTACGCCGCGGTCGGTAAGGTCGATTTGGTTGTTTTTTTCGTCGATTACGAAATATAAATCCTTGTCAACAATCGGCATATCGCGGTTGTTGTCGGCCATATATTGACCTTCGGTTTTTTGTAGAAGGGCTTTGTTTCCGCTTTCAGAAAGGAATTTAATTAAAGGTCGAGATTTTGGTAAACCTCTGTAAGCTTGCAATAATTTGAAACCTCCTTCTTTAGTATTTCCGTTGGCGATTAATTTTTTAGCTTCATTAAAAATGGCTGAAACTGTTTTTTTCTGAATTTCAACGATTCTATCAACTGATGGTTTTAAAACATCAAATTCTTGTCTATCACCTTGTGGAACTGGTCCGGAAATAATCAAAGGCGTTCTCGCATCATCCACCAAAACGGAATCTACCTCATCGATAATAGCGAAATTCAATTCGCGCTGTACCAATTCATTAGGATTGGTTACCATGTTATCTCTCAGGTAATCGAAACCAAATTCGTTGTTGGTTCCGTAAGTAATGCTGGAGTTGTATGCTTTTCTTCTGGCGTCAGAATTCGGCTGGTGCAAATCGATACAATCAATTGTTAAACCATGGAATTGATAAAGTGGCCCCATCCAAGCGGAGTCTCTTTTCGCCAAATAATCGTTTACAGTTACTACGTGAACACCTCTTTCTGGTAATGCGTTGAGGTAAATTGGTAAAGTTCCTACCAAAGTTTTACCTTCACCGGTTGCCATTTCGGCAATTTTTCCGCTGTGAAGCACCGCACCACCGATAAATTGTACATCGTAATGTACCATATCCCAATGAATCGCGGTTCCTGCAGCATCCCATTTGTTTTTCCAGATGGCGGTGTCGCCTTGTACTTCAACGAAATCTTTAGTAGCGGCCAATTCACGATCCATATCGGTCGCAGTAACGCGGATTTCTCCGTTTTGTGCTAATCTTCTAGAAGTTTCCTTGATTAAGGCAAATGCTTCCGGAAGGATCTCATTGAGTACTTTTTCTTCAACTTGATAAGAATCTTTTTTAAGCTGTTCTATTTTGGTAAAAAGTTCCTCTTTTTCATCAACATTGGTTGAATTCTTAATTTGTTCTTTCGTTTGCTCTATCTGAGAGGTAAAGTTGGCGGTAGCAGCTTTTAATTTTTCTTTGAATTCTGCTGTTTTTGCTCTCAATCCATCATCAGTGAGTTCCTGAATTTTTGGTTCAACCGCTTTTATTTTGATCAGTACTTTTTTTACTTCTTTCAGGTCGGTTGCGTTTTTATCGCCCAAGAAACCTTTAAGAACTTTGTCTATAAAACCCATAAGTATTCGCTTTCGGCCAGCTGAAAATGCGTGGCCATTTAAAAGATTTTAGTTTTAGAATTTTTCTAAAATATAAAAAGCCGGTAGCCGCTGCCGACTACCGACTGCATTTTTTTTAATATTCGTCTTCGTTCCATAGGAAGTCGTCATCCGTTGGATAATCGCTCCATACTTCCTCTATGGATTCATAAATTTCTCCTTCATCTTCAATAGCCTGAAGATTTTCAACTACTTCCATTGGTGCACCTGTTCTAATTGCGTAGTCAATAAGTTCCGCTTTAGTCATCGGCCAAGGCGCGTCGCTTAAATAAGAAGCTAATTCTAATGTCCAATACATATATTTATTTTTTTGCAAAAGTATAAAAATAGGCGACATAAAAAAGGGATTTTGTCGCTGATTTTCAATAAACTTAGATTTTTTATTTTAAATTTTTCAAGTAGCGTTTCTCAAAAACCATTCCACAAATTTTTTTATGCCATTTTGGAAGCGAATTGAGGGGTGATAACCGATCAGATTTTTCGCTTTTTGTACATCTGCATTGGTTTTTGGCACATCTCCAGGTTGTGTAGGCAAATGGTTTTTATGAGCTTTTTTGTCCAGGTTTTCTTCCAGAGTTGAAAGTATTCATTCAAATTAATTACCTCGTTTTCACCTAAATTAATGATTTTATAAACGGCTTTATTTCGATCCTGATAATGCGGCTAGGTTGATGAACATACCGATTTTGTGTTTTTTGTAAAGATCTTCTGTAACCCTTTAGGATTCCTAACGTTATGATAATAAAATGGATAAGGCTTTCCGAAAGTTTCAAAAATTATTTTCTAAATGTAGTGTACTTTAATGAGAAAAGAAATATTCTAATGTTTCAGCTATGGATTCTTAACTGCTTTTTATTTTATAGTCATAAATCCATTAAAATTGTCAATAATAATGACAGAATGTCCATTTTTCAAGAAACATTCTACCAAATGCGAACCGATAAATCCACTTCCGCCGGTAACTAAATATTTCATCTGTGTTTTTTAATTCCCACAAATTTAATTAAAATCAAATCATTATTTTTACGAAAATATTTAATTATGCAATTCTCCGGGCAAATTCTAAAAATGACCACCCAAAACGGTAAACCCATTCAATACTTTCTGAATCTTTCGGATGATTTGATCAATATGAACCAGCTTATTGGGAAAAATTTAAAGCTGAAACATATCGGTTATCAATGCGTAAACTGTGGAAGTGATGAGAAAATTTACCGAATGGGATTCTGTAAAAAATGTTTTTTTGAAAGTCCGTATGCTAGCGAAACGATTATCCGACCGGAACTTTCCACGGCTCATCTCGGAATTGCAGAACGGGATTTGGAGGTTGAAAAATCCATACAATTGCAACCGCATGTGGTTTATTTGGCCTATACCGGAGACGTGAAAGTGGGAGTGACGCGCGAGTCCCAAATCCCCACACGATGGATTGACCAAGGAGCGACTTTCGCTATTCCTATTGCCAAAACCGAAAACCGATACGAAGCTGGAATGATCGAAGTTGCCCTGAAAGAACATCTTGCTGATAAAACCAACTGGCGAAAAATGTTGGAAGATGATTTCGAGGACGATCTGGATTTGACAAATTTTCGAGAGCAAATTAAAGATTATTTTCCCGCAGATTTCAAGAATTTTTATTTGATGGAGCAGGAGATGATTCGCTTGGATTATCCATACGAAGCTCCCGAAAAAATCAATTCGTTTACTTTGGATAAAAAGCCGGAATTCGAAGGTGTTTTGAAAGGAATTAAAGGCCAGTATCTCTGTTTCGAAGGTGGAAATTTCATTAATGTAAGAGGACACGAAGGGTATGTGGTAGAGCTAGGTGTTTCCAAATAAATAAAGAAAATTATTTTTCTTCATTAATCAAAAAAATTGGCATAAAATTTTAATCCTCAGCAGAATGAAGAAAATCTACCTAAAAGTCTTGTCAATTGCTCTGGGAATTATATTTCTCATTATTCTGATTGCCAATTTCGGAATGAATTTTTGGTTAAAATATCAACTTCCGGATTTCATTAAAAACAATACCGATTACAATATTTCTTACCAGAGACTCGAAGTCAATTTAGGAACGGGTGCAATTTTCGCTACCGGAATTTCGGTAAACAATAAAAACCCAGAAAACCAAGCGGTGATCGGGTTTCAGGGAACGGTGGATACGCTTTCGGTTTCAAGAATTGGGATTTTTGATCTCTTGGTTAATAAAAAAATTAACGTCTCCGATTTGACCCTGAATAGCCCGAATCTGAACATCATTCTCCCAAAACCTTTCGATAAAAAATCTAAAAAAGACAAAAACCCTTTTCTTTTTGAAAATATCAACATCAGCAAAGGAAATTTAAAGATTTTCAAACACGATAAACAAAAACTTTTGTCGGTAAACGACCTTAATCTTCAGTTGGAGAACATGAAGCTGAATGATGGTTCTAAAAGTGGGAAGTTACCCGTAATCTTTGATCAATACGACATCAGCGCGAGAAATATTTTTTTTCGTCCCGATAATGTTTATGCATTCACGGCGACTAATATTACCACCAAAACCGGACAACTCAATATCAAAGATTTTGCGATGCATCCTTTGTTGTCTTATGTAGATTTCAGAAGGTTTTATCCTAAAAAAAGGAATCTTTTCGATTTAAAAACATCTGAAATGGAGTTTAAAGATTTTATTTTAAAAGATGATAAAATTGCTCTAACAAAAGTTCGTTTTGCAAATCCGGATCTCAAAATGCACACGACTGATGTCAAACCTGCTGAAAAAGAAAGAAGTTTTACTTATGAGGTGAGTCTCGAAGATGTCATCATGGATCAAGCGAAAATATTGATTTTGAAACCTGACGGAACTCCAAAATTCGCTGCCGAAAAACTCAATATGAGCATCAATAAACTAATGATGGATGACGAAACTGCGAAGGGAAATATTCCGTTTCAGTATCATGATTTTAAAATAAATGCACAGAAAGTCAATTATATTTCAGCTTCACAAAATATAAAAGTTGCTGCGGCAGCAATCAATTCAAAATCGGCGGATCTTCGGGATATTTTAGTGAAACCAACCGTTTCAAAGTCCGATAAACCTTTAATGGATCTGAGTTCGAGACAAGTTTTTCTTAAAGTAAATGAGTGGAAATTCATCAATAATAAACTCAAATTAGATGTCGAAAATGTGTTGATTTCCAGTTTAAACGGAAAGATTCAACATCCTGAAAATCCGAAGAAAAAGAAAGCAACTTTCGATAGAATTGATTTTCCGTTAATGGTGAGAAATGTTCAGTTGAAAAATTCAAATCTTGTTTTGGATAGACCAAATAATCCTCTACAATTCAATAATTTAAATGCAAATTTGAAGAATATTGAAATGAACGAATCAACCATAAAAGGCAAAATCCCTTTTAAAGTTGGAGATTATGGTTTTTCGACTAACAATTTCAATTATAAAACACAATTTTACCGTTTCTCAGCTTCTTTGCTAAAGTTGAATAAAAATTCAGCACAAATTTCTAATTTCGAAATGCGACCGACGCTTTCGCTTGCAGAATTTATCCGAAAAATCCCGACAGAAAAAGATCTTTATAATTTGAAAGTCAAGCAAATCTCAATGAATGGAAACTGGGATTTTGAGTCTTCAAATCCATATTTAAATGTTTCACAACTGACATTTGATGGGATGAATGCGGAAATTTTCAGAAGTAAAATTCCAAAAGATGATCTTTCGGAAAAACCGCTTTATTCTAAATTATTGAGAAGCATTAAAATGCCGATGTTTGTTCAGCAAATGACCATCAAAAACTCTTATTTGCAATACGAAGAAGACACAAAAAAAAGTGACGGACCAGGAAAACTCACTTTCGATCAGTTTAATATGAAGGTGAAAAACCTGAATTCCGGAAAAATGAAAGGAAAACCCACTCAAGTTCCGATTGAGATTCAATGCAAATTCATGAATGTATCGCCGATGAATGTAAAATGGAGTTTCGATACAGCGAATATGACTGATGCTTTTGCGATTTCCGGAAATATTTCAGATTTGCCGGCTTCTGGGATTAATCCTTTTATTGAACCTTATCTGAAAATTCGTGCAGTTGGGAATATTTCTGATTTAATTTTTAATTTTAAAGGGAATTATGAAGGTTTGAACGGAACTTTGAAAATGAAGCATAAAGATTTGCGGGTTTCTATATTGAAAGAAACTGGTGAAAAAAACAAGTTGCTTTCGGCGGTTGCCAATATTTTCGTGAGATCAGACTCTGGAAAATATCCCGAATCGGTTCTCGTGGATCATGTGCAACGCGATAAAACAAAATCTTTTTTCAATCTTTTCTGGAAAGGAATTGAAGAAGGTTTGAAGAAAACATTGATTGGAAAAAATATAGAAGTCACCGAAAAGAAAGTGAAAAACACGGTTGAAAACACCAAGTCTGCGTTGGAACAGAACAAAAAAGACATGAAAGAAACGAAACAGGAGGTGAAAGAAAAAGTGCAAAATGTAAAAGAGAAAATCAATGAAAAGCCTTTGTTGAAGAATCTTTTCAGAAAAAAATCCGAAAAATAATTTCCGGATTTATCTTTTTTACTCGATATCAAAATCTTCCTTTTCTTCAACAGGAATTTGTCTTAGAAAATCATCAAATTCCTCACCGTTATAATTGCTTTCGGCTCCGTATGAATCTATAATAATAGATTGTAAACCATCTTTATCCTGCAAAACATACAACACCGCATTGTCATCTGGGTTGCTGTCGCCTTCAAAACGGTAAGATTTCACAATACACAAGTCGCTGGGTTTATAGGTGAAATTAGTTCCTTCTAAAACGAATTGTTTTTCTTCGTTCATCCGAATTTCTCGGGTAATTCCTCTTCCGCGAAGGACATTGAGAACCTGAGATAATGTTTTTAAATTGTGATTGGCCATAATGTGGTGTATTTGATACCATTAAAGCAACAAAATGTCTGCCGAAGAGACAACAGAAAACAAAAAACGCTGAAAATCATAAAGATTAACAGCGTTTTTATGTACCTCGGACGGGACTTGAACCCGTACATCCTTGCGGATACAGGATTTTAAGTCCTGCGTGTCTACCAGTTCCACCACCAAGGCAAGTGGATGAGCGAAAAACGGGATTCGAACCCGCGACCCCGACCTTGGCAAGGTCGTGCTCTACCAGCTGAGCTATTTTCGCAAAAAAAAGTGCGGATGAAGGGACTCGAACCCCCACGCCTCACGGCACCAGATCCTAAGTCTGGCGTGGCTACCAATTACACCACATCCGCAAATATCTTCTTCTCTTTTTTTGTGAGTGCAAATATAATGACTTTTTCTTTTTTAAAACAAGAAAATTTTATTTTTTTTACTTTTTTTATTTTTTTTGAACCTCAACTTTCTTTTTCTATTCTTTATTTATTACTTTTACACCTTTAACAATCAATTATGGAATTACAAGGAACAATCAAAAAGATATCTGACATTCAGACATTTGCAAGCGGTTTTCAGAAAAGAGAAATGGTAATCCTTACCGAAGAGCAATATCCGCAACCGATTAATGTAGAATTTTTGCAAGATAAATGCGATTTGCTGAATGCCTATAAAGAAGGTGACAAAGTGAAGGTGAGCATCAATATCAGAGGTAGAGAGTGGACTTCCCCACAAGGTGAAGTGAAGTATTTCAACTCAATCACTGGTTGGAGATTGGAGAAAGTTGACGGAGGAAACTTCAACGAGCCTGTAGAAGCTAAACCTGCAACGAATAGCACCTCGGTTGATAAAACTGATGTTTTCACTGAAGAAGATGACGATTTACCTTTTTAATCTGTATCAACAAAACTGAAATAAAATCCTGCTTTTTCTAAAGGGCGGGATTTAATTTTTATAAAAAAAATGGTTCTTCTCGATCCTAACGAAATTTCTTTTCCAGATCCAGCGCTGATTGATTCCAAAGATGGTTTACTGGCCGTCGGTGGAGATTTGTCGCCGGAAAGACTTTTGTTTGCATATCAATTGGGACTTTTTCCTTGGTTTAATGAGGGTGAAGAAATTCTCTGGTGGTGTCCCGATCCTCGATTTGTTCTTTTTCCTGATGAATTGAAGATTTCAAAATCAATGAAGAAAATTCTGCGAAACGATGTTTTTAGTTTTACGGAAAATCAATGTTTCGAAGAGGTAATGCAGGAATGTAAAAATGTGGATCGAAAAGATCAAGATGGAACCTGGATTTCGGATCGGCTTATTGAATCCTACGCGATTCTTCATCAACATGGTTTTGCAAAAAGTATCGAAGTGTGGCAAAATGATGAATTAGTCGGTGGACTTTATGGGGTTCAAATTGGAAATGTTTTCTGTGGTGAAAGCATGTTTGCGAAGGTAAGCAATGCATCGAAAGCAGGTTTTATTCATTTTATATTAAATAATAAAAACATAGAACTGGTGGATTGCCAAATACATTCTGCACATTTGGAGAGTTTAGGCGCCAAAATGATTCCTAAAAAAGAATATTTAAAAATTTTACAAAAACAATCTTCATGAATCCTGAAAAAGAAAAATGGGTTTTATTGGCTTTGCTCTCCATTATCTGGGGTTCATCATTTATTTTAATTAAAAAATCGCTGGAGCATTTCAATCCTTACGAGGTCGGAGCTTTACGTGTTTTAATTGCGGGAATCATTTTACTTCCTATTGCGGCGATGAATATCCGGAAATTTCCCAAGAAAAATGTGAAATGGCTAATTCTTGCTGCGATTACAGGGAATTTTATTCCAATGTTTCTTTTTCCGATTGCCGAAACCGAAGTTAGCAGCAGTATCGCAGGAATTATCAATTCGATGATGCCGATTTTTGTCATTATTGTAGGAGCGCTTTTATGGAAATTTCAAACGACTAAACGACAGATTATAGGGGTGTTCATCAGTTTTTCCGGAGCGTGTATTCTGGCTTTTTCCGGTGGAGAAGGTGGAGAGTTTAAGCTTATTCCTATATTGCTTTTGTTGCTCGCTACTTTACTGTATGCAATTAGTACAACTACGGTGAAATCGAAGCTTAGTGATATTCCGGCCAAAATTTTATCTGCGTTTGTGTTTTCTTTCGTTTTAATTTTACCTTCATTGATTGCCTTGGTTCTTGCGGGCTTTTTCAATGATTTAAAAGCGGATAATAATTTATTGATAGGTTTGGGATTTGTGAGTTTGCTATCTGTTTTTGGAACAGGATTGGCGATGATGTTGAATTACAGACTTTTGAGCGTTTCTACACCTTTGTTTGCTTCTACAGTTACCTTGTTAATGCCAATTGTTGCAATAATTTGGGGACTTCTGGATGGCGAAAAACTGACCCTGATGCAAGGTTTTGGAGGGCTGATCATATTAGCAGGGCTTATTTTTCTTCGCCAAATGCCTTCAAAACAAAAATAAAAAAAACCGCAAAGCCTTGTAAGCGTTGCAGTTTGAAATAAATCTAATAAAAAGTAAAAATGAAAGGCGACAAAGGTATATAATTGTTTTCATATCATGCAAGATATTTTTTTTATTTTTTTTAATTTTTTCAAAAACACCTTCCCTTTTTAATATTTTCCTAAATTAGCATCATGTTTATCAAAGATTACATCTCGAAAGATTATCCTGCGTTCAGCACAAGCGACACGATTGAAGAGGCTAAAGAAATGGCAAAGGAATTCTGTTATTCTCACGTTTTTGTGAAGAAAAAAGGAGTCTACCAAGGCTCCATTAGCCAATCTTTCCTGGAAGAAAGTCCGGAAGGTAATCTAGGGAGTCTTGCAATTCACTATGAGAAATTTGCCATTTTGGATGATGGTAATTTATTAGATTCTATAAAGCTTTTTCATACTTTTAATAGCAATATAGTTCCAGTGATTACCAAAGAGGAGAAGTATGTAGGGTATCTTTCTAGTGATGATATTTTTTGTGAGTTTTCCAAATACCCACTTTTCTCCGAAAATGGAGCTATTATGACCATTCAAACAAATGGCAAACATTATTCGATGACCGAAGTTTGTAAAATTGTAGAAACCAATAATGGCAAAGTTTATGGGTCTTTTATCAATTTAATCAGTGACGATTTCATACAAATCACCCTAAAAATAAGCAGTGAAAATCTAAGTTCTATCGATGAAACCTTTGAGAGATACGGCTACAGCGTCGTACATAAATATTATGATGATGAAAAAGAAGACCTGTTGAAAGACCGCTTCGGATTTTTCCAAAAATACCTCGAGTTTTAATAATGAAGGCAGCAATTTATTCTCAAAAAAATGATTTAGATACCTTTCTGTATCTGAGTAAATTTGTTTCTGAACTCGAAAAGCGCGGAGTACAGGCAGTTCTCTATGAAGATATGGCCAAAGCGATGCAGTTCTCGAAAATCTTTGAAACATTTACCGGGAAAGAAGATTTGAAAGAGAAAAAAGTTGATCTCTTCTTTACTTTTGGAGGAGATGGAACCATCGTGAATTCACTTCTGTTTGTACAAGATTTAGAAATCCCGGTAGTTGGAGTCAATACTGGCAGGCTCGGTTTTTTGGCAAGTTTTAGCAAAGAAGAAGTTTTCCTGGAACTTGATGAAATTATCAGAGGCGAAGTGAAAATCAGCCGCAGATCGGTCATAGAAATCGTTTCGCCCAATAAATCGATGTTTTTTCCTTATGCATTAAATGATATTACCATTTCGCGAAAGGAAACAACAGCAATGATCACCATAGATTCTTATATCAACGGAGAATTTTTGAACATCTTTTGGGGAGATGGGGTCATTATCTCTACACCAACAGGCTCTACGGCTTATTCATTGAGTTGTGGTGGGCCAATCATCACTCCAAACAATGAAAATTTTGTAATCACTCCGATTGCACCACACAATTTGAACGTACGACCTTTGATTGTAAATGATGATGTTGAAATTAGATTAAAAGTAGAAAGTCGCGTTCCACAATATTCTCTATCACTGGATTCCCGCCTGATTCACATGGAAACCAATGTGGAGATTGTACTGAAAAAAGCACGCTTCCAAATTTTACTTGTACACCCAAATAATTTGAGTTTCTATGAAACCATCCGCCAGAAACTACTTTGGGGAAAAGACAAACGAAACTAAATTTTATTTTTTTTAAAAAGCATTGATATTTTAATGCTGAAATCTGTTTTTTTCGGTAATGGATTCATTTTCTATATGCACCATTATTGAAACTAAATTGCTGAGCCTGCTTTATAATCATCATAATTTTTGTATTTTTACCTATTCAAAATTTACAAAAATAATTTTATTATGAGCAGACGTTTTCCGGCAGGTGTTGCCACAGGTCAATTGGTTACAGACATTTTTAATTATGCCAAAGAAAATAACTTTGCGCTTCCGGCGGTAAATGTTATCGGATCCAGTAACGTAAATGCAGTTTTAGAAACTGCCGCAAAATTGAATTCTCCAGTAATTATTCAGTTTTCTAATGGTGGTGCTGCATACAATGCAGGAAAAGGTTTAAGCAATGATGGACAAAAAGCAGCTATTTTAGGTGCGGTTGCAGGTGCAAAACATATTCACACTTTGGCTGAAGCTTACGGAGCTACCGTAATTCTTCATACCGACCACTGTGCTAAGAAATTATTGCCTTGGATTGACGGATTGATGGATGCAAACGAAGAATTTTTCGCACAAACCGGAAAATCTTTATACTCTTCTCACATGCTCGATTTGTCTGAAGAGCCAATCGAAGAAAACCTTGACATTTCTTGCAAATATTTTGAAAGAATGGCAAAAATGGGAATGACCTTGGAAATCGAATTGGGAGTAACTGGTGGTGAAGAAGACGGAGTAGACAATTCCGGAGTAGATTCTTCTAAATTATACACGCAACCTGATGAAGTTGCTTATGCTTATGAAAGATTAAATGCAATTTCTCCTAATTTCACCATCGCAGCAGCGTTCGGAAACGTTCACGGTGTTTACAAACCGGGGAATGTGAAATTAACACCGAAAATTCTTGATAACTCTCAAAAATACGTTCAAGAGAAATTTGGTTTAGGTGAAAAACCAGTGAATTTTGTTTTCCATGGCGGATCAGGTTCTACAGTTGAAGAAATCAGAGAAGCAATCAGCTATGGCGCAATCAAAATGAACATTGATACTGATCTTCAATTCGCTTATACCGAAGGAATCAGAGATTATATGGTTAATAATGTCGAGTATCTGAAAACACAAATCGGAAACCCTGAAGGCGAAGAAAAACCAAACAAAAAATTCTATGACCCAAGAGTTTGGGTAAGAAAAGGCGAAGAAACCTTCAGCAGAAGATTGGTACAGGCTTTTGAAGACCTGAACAACGTAAATACTCTCAACTAATTTTATCAATTTTTTGGTATAAGTTTTAAAATAAGCGATAATTTAGAACTTATACCATAAATTTGCACTCCTGAAATCTAAATTTTCTAAGAAATGGCATTCGACTGGTTTAAAAGAAAAGCAAAAAATATTACTACTTCCACGGAGGATAAGAAAGATGTACCGAAAGGTCTTTGGCATCAAACTCCAACCGGGAAAATTATTGAACATGAGGAACTTAAAGCTAATAATTATGTTTCCCCTGAAGATGGTTTCCATGTGAGAATTGGAAGTAAAGAATTTTTTTCCATCCTTTTTGATGACAACAATTATACTGAACTTCATGCAGAAGTAGAAAGTGTGGATATGCTTAATTTCAAAGATACCAAGTCGTATACCGACCGTCTTAAAGAAGTAAAAGCAAAAACCAAACTTACCGACTCTATCCGAAACGGTGTAGGAAAAGTAAACGGAACCGAAATGGTGATTTCCTGTATGGATTTCGCATTCATCGGGGGTTCTTTAGGTTCTGTAATGGGAGAAAAAATTAGAAGAGCCGTAGATTATTGTATCGAAAACCGACTCCCGTACATGATCATCTGCCAATCCGGAGGAGCAAGAATGCAGGAAGCAACATATTCACTAATGCAATTGGCAAAAGTACAAGCGAAATTGGCTCAACTTTCAGAAGCGGGACTTTTGTATATCGCCTATTTGTGCGATCCTACTTTTGGTGGAATTACAGCATCTTTTGCAATGACAGCAGATATCATTATGGCTGAACCAGGCGCTTTAATCGGTTTTGCTGGGCCAAGAGTAATTCGCGAAACCATCGGAAAAGATTTGCCCGAAGGTTTCCAAACTTCAGAATTTTTGCAGGAAAAAGGTTTCGTAGATTTCATTGTGAAAAGAACTGAAATCAAAGAAAAAGTTTCCAAAACAGTGAATCTGTTGGTACACTAAAATAAGTTAATAAATCATTGAAAATCTCTCCTAATCAGGAGAGATTTCTATTATGAGAAAAATTATAAAAATACTTTTCAATACGATTAGAACACTGAGTTTTCAGAAGCTTTTGCGACTTCTAAAATTAGTGGTTCCGCATCCTTTGTTTGCCTTTTTAGGATTTTATGCCACGATTAAAAGTTTTACGCTCGCCGAAAAATTCTTTCCAAAAACCAGTGCTACGAACGGTGTTGGTAATGCTTTCAGACATGCTTTATGGTCCGCGTTGATTATGATGTATTGTTGCAAGATTTCTTCTCCTAAAAAAGCATTAAAATTCTGCAAAGAAATGACTGATTTGCACGAAGAATTATTTCCTAACGAACCATTGGAAAAGAAAATGGATTTGCACAATAACCAAGTCGGAATGAATCTTTTCATGGATATGCTTCCCGGAATTCATCGTCAATTTTTCGAGAAAAATTTTATTATTGATAGTCTTTTCGAAAAACTGAAAACAGCTAAAGTTCTCACCGATTTAAAAGAAAATCACAATAATGATTTGGTTTATTTGGCAGAATAAAATGCTTATTTTTTAGTGATTTTATAAAGTTTTCCGCTGTCTGAAACCGCATATAAATTACCGTCATTCCCGTTGAGTACATCACGAATTCGATCGTTTTTGTCCTCCAACAGCCATTCTTCGCCTACTACTTTATTATTTTTTATCACCAAACGAATAATTTTTTGTCCGCTAAGGCAACCAATCATCAAATTGTTTTTCCATTCCTCAATATTTCCGGTATAAAAGGTGATTCCGCTCATGGAGATCGAAGGATCCCAATAATAAACGGGTTGTTCTGTACCTTCTTTTTTCGTTGTTCCGTTATTAATTTTTGAGCCGATATATTCAATTCCGTAGGTTACGTCGCCCCAACCGTAGTTATTTCCAGGTTTTATTAAATTGATTTCATCTCCACCTCGTGGTCCCATCTCTGCTTCCCAAAGTTGACCATTTTCATCCATTGCCAATCCCTGTGGATTTCGGTGACCTGTCGAATAAATTTCGGGTTTCCATCCTGAAATATTGGGATTTCCGGATGCGGGTTTCCCATCTTTTGTTATTTTTAGAACTTTCCCCAAATACGAATCTTGTTTTTGAGCAAATGGTCTGGTTTCCTTATCCGAACGTTCGCCGGTGCTTACAAAAAGATTTCCGTCTTTATCAAAAACCAAACGACTTCCGTAGTGTTTATCGCCATCATAAGTTGGTGTTGCCCAGAAAATAACGGTCGGATTTTCAATAGATTTTTCATCAGCGGAAAGTTTTCCTTTCGCTACTGCAGTATGATTTCCACCTGAAAAAGGTTCAGAAAAAGTCCAGAAAATCATTCTGTTGTTCTTAAAATCCGGATCTAAAGCGACATCCAACAATCCACCTTGCCCTTTTGCATCAACTTTTGGTAAACCATCAACTTTAGAAATAGTTTTTCCATCCGTCGAAACAATATTCAAATAACCAGGTTTTGAAGTGATTAAAAATCTTCCGTCGGGTAGATTGATAATTCCCCAAGGTTTTTCTAAATCTGAATTAATGACTTCAACCTGATAAGCCGTTTTTGTTTTTAAACCTTCAACACGGGTTTGTCCTGCAAAAGCAGGCTCGTATTCCGGAGAGTTTTTGTCGGAAGTTTCAGGATTGGGAAGCTTTCCATTTTCTAAAACAACTTCACTCTGTTGATTGGTATTCTTGGAATTCCCGCTGCAGGAAAGCATTAGTGCTATTCCTAGAAATGGTAAAGATTTGGTTATTAATGATTTCATATTGAGAATTTTAGTGATTGTGAAGATAAAGAAACAAAAATTGCGCCGACAAATTTTATTACATTTGTTAATAAAAAAGACATGCAAATCTGGAAAAAAAATATAATTTTTGTTTTTCTTGTGACTTATGGGATTGTTTTTTCACAGAATAAAAGTTTTATCTATGAACTTGAATTTAGACCCAGCCTAATTAAGGAAAGTATTTCAAAAGAAAAATTTGTCTTGGATGTCGTAAGTAGGAAATCAATATTCAGAACAATTGACGAGAAGAAGTCGGATTCACTTTTTCATACTACAAATAGATTTTCTTTTACTACCACTTCTTTTAAAGATTTTTTGAGCGTAACAAAAGATTTGGAACTAATGAATACGCATAAATATATTCATAATTTTAAAAATCTTTATACAATTAAAATTGATGAAGAACTACATTCGAAAATCGAAGCTGAAACACGAGAAATTCTAGAAATGAAAACTCAAAAAGCAGAAGTTAGTTATGGAGGAAGGAACTGGATTGCTTGGTTCACAAATGAAGTCCCGATTTCAGACGGGCCATATGTTTTCAGTGGGTTACCAGGATTAATAATAGAAATTTATGATGATAAAAAGGATTATCATTTTTCTTTGGTACAGATTAAAAATAATGATGGTAACTTATATGATAAAGATAAAGCGCTACCAATTAGTTGGAAGCAATATGAGAAATTGGCGTTAGATTATTATTCAGACCCCTACCAGAGAAATTAATGGTAAAAATTCAGGAGGTTCTATGCAAATTATCAAATGGCAAGATGAAAACGGAAAAGTATTTACTCCTAATTTTAAGGAAATGAACGAAAGGGAACAAAAACAAATTCGTGAAAATAATAATCCGGTAGAGCTTAATCATAAAATAACTTATCCAAAATGAAAAGTATTTTAGTAATCATTGTTTTAGTTTTGTTGTGTTCATGCAATTCATTTAGTAAATTTTCAAAATATAATAGCACGCAAAGTTGTGGAGGCTATGTGTGTATAAGCAACGATTCTTTAAATATAAAGTTTACTTCCTTTGGTGCTTTCAAAGTTGCAAACAGTAAAAAAGAGTTCAGAAAGTTTCAGTTGAAAAGAAATTTGGAATTTAAAAATATTATTCTTTTTGGAACTTCTTCCACCATTGAAACCGATTACTATCTTCTACTAAATAATAAAATAAAGAAAAATGATTTCATTTATAGGGACACGATCATTGATGACAGAAAAATAACCATCGCAATAAAGTCTGGAGAAAAAAGCTCGCCTTCTAATCTAGAATTTCTTTTGAATAGCATTCAGAAATTGAAATAAACCAATCATTTTCCTTTTTAATTATTTTTGAATAATTAAATTTCATTAATCATCAGTGAGTCTGGTGTTTAATGCAATATCTAGCTCACCTCTCTATCCTCTGTAATCATCTTTAAAATCTATTTTCTAAAACAACTTCACTCTGTTGATTGGTATTCTTGGGAAACAAAGAGAATCTATTAGACATGAACAATTGCTCTTTCTAAACGCTTTATTTTGAAAGTAATTTGAAATCTACTGGTTTGAAAACCTCGGTTGTATCGGTTTTAAATAAGATTCCGTTTTCCTGATTCGTAACTTTTGGCTTAAAACCTAGGATTTTTTTTGACTGTGAGATTACATTAACATTGTATTTTAAACCAACTTTATTTTCATTAGAAATACTTTGCTGAATCCTATTAATGATCAACGCAGTTGCTTGAATTGAATCGTGTGACAATTCAAAAGCAACATGATATCCTCTTTCACCGGAGATATCATAGGCTTGATAGGTAGGGTCTTTCACTCTTGGCAATTGGTTTGTAGTACAGGAAGTTGAAATAAATGTACCTGCAATTATTAATATTGTTGGCGATAGTATATTGTTTTTCATAATTTTTTCGTTAATTGTTAAACTCAAATTTATTAAAATTATTACATATGGATATCAAAAAATACATAGCAGGTTTTGCTCTTAGTACCCTAGTATTGGTTTCTTGCTCGAGAGATAATACTCCTGAGTCTACACCTACACCGACTACTAAGGCAAATGAGATCAATGATTTTGTGTGGAAGGCAATGAACTCTTGGTATTATTGGCAACCCAATGTTCCCAGTTTGGCAGATAGCTTCAAAAACTCTGCCGATTATATTCCTTTTATAAATTCAAAATCTCCAGATGGATTATTTTACAGTCTTTTATATGATTACGGAAATACCGATCGTTTCTCTTGGATAGAAAATAAAAATACAATTGTTGCCGCATCTCGGGTTGCTGAAGTAGAAAAAAGTTCAGGATTCGACTATGCAGTGTATCCCAAAGATGGTACCAATACTTCTGCGGTAGCTTTGGTAAATTATGTGGTTCCTGGCTCTCCAGCTGCAAATGCAGGGATTCAACGCGGTGATATTATCACCAAAGTTAACGGTAATCCATTAACGTTGAGTAATTATTCATCTCTTTCTCAGGATCAATTTTCCATAACAAGGGCTGCAACGGCTGTTATGACTTCCACTGCGCTGGTAACAACTGATAAGGTAGAAAACATCAGCATTACTAGAGCCGATATCGACGAAAATCCGGTAGCATTCTATAAAAAATATTCTTATAGTGGTAAAAATATTGGTTACCTTGTCTATAATGGGTTTAAATCTGACTATAATGATGAATTAAATGCAGCCTTCGCTACGATGAAAGGCGACGGAATTACAGAACTTATTTTAGACTTGAGATACAATGGAGGGGGCTCTTTGGAAACGGCTTCTGCATTAGCGCAAATGATTAATGGAAGTTTCACCGGACAACCTTATGTATATCTTGATTTTAATAATAAGCATAATAATGAAGACGGAATGGAGTTTTTGAAAAATACAGTTAATACTTATAATATAATTAATGGGCATCCAGAAGTAACTGGTCAACAGCCTGTTAATAGTCTCAATTTAACTAAGATCTATGTTTTAGTATCATTCCAAACGGCATCTGCGAGCGAACTTACAGTAATTAGTCTGAATAAATATGTTCCAGTAACTACCATTGGTAATGAAACTTATGGCAAGTTTGTAGGTTCCATCACCCTTTATGATTCCCCTGCGTCAGATTATACTTCTTACTCATCGAGGAATACAACTCATGAATGGAAATTACAGCCTATCACTTTCTCTTATTACAATAAAGATAGAGATAGTAATCCTTCAGGAGGTAGAGGTATTCTTCCTACATATGACGTAAATCCTTATAAAGCCATTAACAATATTAAAGAATTTGGGAATACTTCAGATCCAGAGCTCAAAAAAGCTTTGGAATTGATTAGCGGACAAACGATTACAAAAACAGCTGAAAGCCCTGTATTGTACACCAACAAGAATATACGTTTTCAACCGAGAAATGAAGCTAATGGTCTTGTCATAGAAGACTTTGAGAGATTTTCTAAAAGAAAGAAATAATTATTTAGAATAATTGACAAGTGTTGAACATCTTATCTTCTTTTACATATCGATCATTCCAAATCACAGAATCATAATAATAGAACTTAATTAAAGCAATATCAATTAAAAATTCGCGCTTAAATTTCCGTAATTTTGCATGATGCAGTTCAAACTTCAATCAGATTATAAACCAACCGGAGATCAGCCTCAAGCCATTGAAAAACTGGTAAAAGGTCTTGAAGATGGCGAAAGATACCAAACGCTTTTGGGTGTTACAGGCTCTGGGAAAACTTTTACCGTTGCCAATGTGGTACAAAGCGTTCAGAAACCTACCATTGTTTTGGCGCACAACAAAACCTTGGCTGCGCAGCTTTTCATGGAATTTAAAGAATTTTTCCCTGAAAATGCTGTGGAATATTTCGTGAGTTACTACGATTATTATCAACCGGAAGCATTTATTGCATCTACAAATACGTATATCGAAAAAGATCTTTCCATCAACGAAGAAGTGGAAAAACTTAGGCTTTCAGCTTCCGCAAGTTTGCTTTCGGGGAGAAGAGATGTGTTGATTGTGGCGTCGGTTTCTTGTATTTATGGTATCGGAAACCCGACAGAATTCAATAAATCTTTAATTGAAGTTCAGAAAAATGCAAAAATCACTCGAACAGCTTTTCTTCATAAATTAGTAAACGCATTGTACTCCAGAACTTTGGGGGAGTTCACAAGAGGTACGTTTCGGGTGAAAGGTGATGTGATTGATGTTTATCCAGCTTATGCTGATAATGCGGTGAGAATTCAATTTTTCGGAGACGAAATTGAAAGAATCCAGAGTTTCAACCCGCTTTCTGGAAATGTGATGGCTGAATTTGAGGAAATGAATATTTATCCGGCCAATTTATTTGTGACTTCCAAAGAAACGCAAAATAATGCCATTCGGGAAATTCAGGATGATATGGTGAAGCAGGTTGATTTTTTCAATGAAATCGGAAAACCTTTTGAAGCCAAGCGACTTCAGGAAAGAACCGAACTCGATCTGGAAATGATGAAAGAACTCGGTTACTGCAGTGGAATTGAGAATTATTCACGTTATTTTGATGGAAGACTACCTGGTTCGCGACCGTTTTGTCTTTTAGATTATTTTCCGAAAGATTTTTTGATGGTGATTGATGAAAGTCACGTAACAATTCCGCAAGTTCATGCGATGTACGGAGGCGATAGAAGTAGAAAAGAAGTTTTGGTGGAACATGGCTTCCGACTTCCGGCTGCGATGGACAACCGACCTTTGAAGTTTGAGGAATTTGAATCAATGCAGAATCAGGTGATTTACGTTTCCGCAACTCCTGCCGATTATGAATTGGAAAAAACCGGCGGCGAATATGTGGAACAAATCATCCGTCCAACCGGACTTTTGGATCCTGTGATTGAAGTTCGGCCTTCGATGAATCAGATTGATGATTTAATTGAGGAAATTCAAAAAAGAACCGAAGTCGATGAAAGGGTTCTGGTAACGACTTTAACCAAAAAAATGGCAGAAGAACTTACCAAATATTTCACAAAATTTGGGATTAGAACACGATATATTCACTCCGATGTGGAAACTTTAGAAAGAATTCAAATTATGCAGGATTTGAGGGTCGGTTTGTTTGATGTTTTGGTGGGTGTGAATTTATTGAGAGAAGGTCTCGATTTGCCGGAAGTTTCACTGGTTGCAATCCTCGATGCAGATAAAGAAGGAATGCTTCGTTCGCGTCGTTCTTTAGTTCAAACCATTGGTAGAGCGGCAAGAAACGTAAATGGAAAAGCAATTTTGTATGCCGATAAAATGACAGGTTCTATGCAAAAAGCAATCGATGAAACCAATTATCGTCGCGAAAAACAAATCGCTTACAATGAAAGACATGGGGTAAAACCGATGGCTTTGAACAAGAAAATTTCTGAAATTCTTGTCGGAAGATCCAAAGATTTCCCGGATCCGAAATACACCCAAAAAGAAATCCTAAAACAGGTCGCAGAAGAAAAAGCGAACTATGGCAAAGATGCCACCGAACTAATTGCAGAAAAGCAAAAAGCGATGGAAGCGGCCGCGAAAAATCTCGATTTCATTAAAGCTGCCAAATTACGGGATGAAATTGCCGCTTTGAAGGGCTAAAACTTATAAACCTTCTTTTTCGGCTTCTCATAACTCACTTTTCCGCGAATGGGTGTCAACAAATCCATTAATCCATTCATTTTAATTTCATAAATCGTGGAAAGTTGCATCCCCAATTTTCCGGGAGGCATTCCTTTTCGCTGAAACCATTCAAGATAATTGATGGGCAAATCGGCGATCACGGTGTCTTTGTATTTGCCGAAAGGCATTTTTGCCGTGCAGATTTCTACTAATA
Source organism: Kaistella montana (assembly GCF_024436175.1). Lineage (GTDB taxonomy): Bacteria > Bacteroidota > Bacteroidia > Flavobacteriales > Weeksellaceae > Kaistella > Kaistella montana. The sequence continues at coordinate 611,501 of NZ_JANFQP010000002.1, forward strand.
TTTCTGGATTAAAACCTTCCATTTTTAGATGCTTAAATCGATTTTCTTTTCAATTTCTTTAGGTTCCGGCATAATCAATTCTCGCTCATCATCAGAAAATTCGTCTCGGTAAACCTGAATCAACAGCACGGTAATCGAAATAAGAATAGGCCCAAAAATAAGTCCCATAAATCCGAAAATATTCATTCCAACGATAATTCCGAATACGGTATTGAGCGGGTGAATGTTTTCGAGTTTTTTTAATAAAGTAAAACGGAGTAGGTTATCCGTTAATCCAACCACAATTAAACAATATGCAGCTAAACCAAGCCCAGGACCTACATTTCCTTCAGCAATCATGAAGATACACACAGGAACATACACAATTGCCGCTCCCACAATAGGAATCATAGAAGCTACTGCGGTAAGTGCAAAAAGCAATACTGCACTCGGAGCACCGAAAATAAGATAACCGATTAAAGCGGCAATACCTTGTCCCATGGCAACTACTGGGATTCCAATTGCATTGGCAATAACCATCTTACGGATTTTTTCACCGATCAGGTTAATGTTGGCTTTTTTTAAAGGGGCTGAACTTTTTACCAATCTTTCAAAAAGACGTGGTTTTTCGAGCATAAAATAAAGGATGAAATACATTGAGACTACAACAGTAAGTGTATTGAAAGTACCACTAAGTGCGGATGTAGAGAATTTTCCAACATTTTCTTTCAGCTTGGTGAGGTTCTCTTTACTTAAAATATCAATTTTTGTTTTAGAAAAAACGTAATCGTGGATTTTATCAACAAATACATTGAATTTCTGCATGTAAGCATTCGCATTTCCTAATTTTTCAATGAGTAAATCAGCGATGAAATAAATCGGAAGAATCAGAATGACCAAAGTCGCAAATATAATAACCATTGATGCTACCCAAGGTTTCCAGTTCTTTTGCTCTTGGAGATAAAGATTGTATTTCCTGGAGATAATATAAAGCGTAATCGCACCAAGAACCGACGGAATGAACAACGCAAGATTAAAACAAATTAATCCGGCTAAGACGATAATGACAGCCAATAAAAAAATCTGCTTTATTTTTACTTCGCTTATTTGGTGTTTTTTGGTTGACATATTTTTAGTTTAAAAAGAAAAAAACAACAGCTCATCTGTTGTTTTCAAATTTACATATAATATTGATAAATTTTAATTTTTAAATTCTATTTGTCGAGGCGCACCTAAAAATGCACAATATGCCGAATACATCACTGCAAAATAGAACAGTGCGGTTGCAATAATCCCTATTCCACAAAGGACAACACCCGAAAGACTAATCAGAAGCCCCAAAACGGAAGTTCCTAAAAACACGCCGTAATTCTCTTTTGCAATCTTAAAAGATTTACTTATTGCATCTGCAAAACTGGCATTTTCAAACAACAAAATCGGATAACCCAACAAGAAAAAAGGAAGAACAAAAAAGCCGGGAATCACACACATCATAAAAGCGATTCCCATCACAACGCTCGAAACCAAGCTGTAAAGGACAATGTTCAGAAAGTTTTGTTTATAACCGATAAACAAGTCCGAAGCTTGAATTGGTTGGTTGAAATTGTATTTGTTAGCCATATAAATAAGTCCAACATACAAAGGAGCTAAAACCAAACTGAGAAGCCCGGAAAGTCCATAATAAAGCTTCAGCCCCGGAACCGACCACATATTGATTGAAGAAAAATCACCATCTGAGGATCGGATTACTTCGTTAAATTCTCTCGAATCGAATCCCGAAACAGGTTGTACCAAAAGGGAAACTACAAAATAGAGTACCATCGCCAAAAGTGCATAAAGAAAAATTCCTTTGTACATTTCAAATGCGTGGGAAATAATTTCTCCGGAGTTACGTTCGGGAGCTTTTTTCTGGCTAAATTCTTGAAATGAGGTCATTGTTTAAGTTTTTAAAGTTTCTCAAATTTAAAATTTAATATTGAAAAACTCATGAATTGAAACTAAATTTAACCGATTTCTTTATAAAGATTTTGATAAAGCGTATAAATCATCGTTTGCCAAAACGGGAAAGTGAGCAGAAAACCAAAGCCACAAAGCAAAATTCCACAAAAACTAAATGCCGCGGCAACGATCATACAAATGACGATGGTCGCAAAGTTGCCTCGTAATCCTTTGAGTGTTAATGAAATGCCTTCAAAGGTTTTCACATTCATGAAAAACATCAACGGAACAGAAAATAAGGTGATGAAAATCCAGAAAATTCCAAGAAACAAAAGGGCGTTTGCGTAAGTGAAAATGATCAACCAGAACAGATAAAATCCGAAAAATTTAAAAAAATCAAATCCTTGATATCCTGCGAGAAGATCATTAAAACCAATCGGTTCTTTGAGGTCAATTTTTCGATAGATTTTAAATAACCCCACATTCAGTGGATTAATCAGTGCCAACAAAAGGAAAAATGCCAACCCAAAATTCTGAGCTTGCGGAAGCCTAGCGATTTCTTCCACTTTTTTGTTGAAAGCTGGAAGGTCAGTTCGCACCAAATCACGATGTTGCATAATCTCATTCCAAAGTCCGAAATATTGAAAAAGCGAATAATATCCTACAAAAAACAAAGAAAGATATAAGATGCTGTAAATGAAGTGATAAAGCATTGCTTTGCTCCAATATGCGAATGCCGAATTCAGGATTTTCGATATAGATATTTGTTGTAATGGATTGCGATTCATACCGCAAAAATAATCTTTTAGGATTTAAACCCGATGTTTTTATAGGTTAGTTCTCACTTTTCTTTATTTTTGCGACAAATGAACTCCACTTTTCACCCAAATTTTGATGTAATGGATGAGCTTTCCCAACAGAAAGTTCCTTTCTTTTTTATGATTGATTTTTTAATGGAAAATGTTGAAATTTTCACTAAAAAGGAAATTGAAGAATCGGGTTTATTAATTGATTTTCAAAACTTTAAAACGACATTAAAAGAGCAAGAACTTCCGGAAGAAATTATCTTTGAATCCTTGCCAATTTCAGAAGAATCTTACAAAAAAGGGTTTGATATTGTTCAAAATCATTTGAAAAAAGGAAATTCTTATCTCGTTAATTATACTTGCAAAACAGAAATCAAAACGAATCTGACTTTAGAAAACTTTTACCAAATTTCTCAGGCGAAATACAAAGTGCTTTATCCCGGAAACTGGATGTTTTTCTCACCAGAAACTTTTATTGAAATTGTTGACAATAAGGTTTTCACACATCCGATGAAAGGAACGATTGATGCAGAAATAGAAAATGCTGCTGAAATACTGAAAAACAATATGAAGGAAAAAGCGGAACATTATACAGTAGTTGACTTATTGAGAAACGATTTGAGCATGATTGCCGATGAGGTGAAATTGGATGATTTTCAGAGAATTGACTTCCTGAAAACCAAACAAAAAAACCTTTTTGCGATGAGTTCCGAGATTTCCGGGAAGCTAAAACCCGAATTCCGAGGGAAAATTGGAAGCATAATGAAAACGGTTTTGCCAGCAGGTTCGGTTTTAGGCGCACCGAAACCTAAAACTTTAGAAATAATCCTCGAAGCGGAAAATTATTCCAGAGGCTTTTACACCGGTGTTTGCGGCTGGTTTGATGGGAAAAATCTCGATTCCTGTGTGATAATCAGATTCATCGAAAAAGAAAAAGACAAATTATATTTCAAAAGTGGCGGTGGAATCACGCATTTGAGTAATTTTGCTGATGAATACCAAGAAATGAAAAATAAAATTTATGTCCCAATTTATTGAAAGCATTAAAATAGAAGATCAGGAAATTTTCCTCTTAGAACTTCATCAAAAAAGAATGAACAATACTTTCTCGCATTTCGGGAAAGAAGGTTCTATCGATATTGCAAAGATTTTCAAAGAGTTGGAACACGACGAAGACGGACTTTATAAACTGAAAATCACCTACGATCTGAACAAAAATTATCGTACGCAATTGATTCCTTATGCGATTTCCGAGATTGATGATTTCCAACTCGTGGAAAATAATGTGTACGATTATTCCTTTAAATTTGAGGATAGAAAAGAGTTTGAAAAGATGATTAATAAAGCGAAAGCTTCTGAAATTATTATTGTGAAAAACAATCATATTACCGATACATCTTTTTCGAATTTGCTTTTTCTGAAAGGAAAAGATTGGTTTACGCCGAACACCTTTTTGCTCAACGGAGTTCAGCGGACGCATTTGTTGAAAAATAAAAAAATAAAAGAAGCAGAAATCACGTTACAAAACATCAAAGAATATTCTCATTTTCAATTGATTAATGCGATGAATGATTTTGATGATATGTTTATTTACCCGATTTCAAAAATCACCAATCTTCCCGACGGAGAAGGTTATTTAGAGTTTTAAAATTAAATTTTGCATTCCATTTTTCATTGGTCTGCTTTTCGCTATAGAGATTTTCTATATGCAGTTATATGTTGACGAATTCATGAAGAGAAATTCACAGTTTCGGTACCGTTTCATCCAAAAAACAAAAATTTTAGTGTTTTTGTTGTTGGGGACTTTTGCATTTTCCCAAACCAAAATTTCTGGTTCGGTGGTAGATGCTGTGAATGGAAAACCGCTTTCTGGTGTTGAAATTTTCATTAATAATAAGGAGAAACCAGAATTGCTCACAACTTCTTCTAATTTTACCATCGTCTCCGACTCAGGAATTACAACCGCGACTTTCATTAAAAAAAATTACAAAACCGAAGTTTTGAATTTCAGCAACGCACGTTTTGAAAACTTGAGTCTGAAAATGCAACCCGAAAATGTTGCACAAATTCAGGAAGTGGTACTTTCAGGAATCAATAAGAAAAAGTTTAAAAATAAAAAAGATAACCCCGCGTATGCAATTATGCAGGAGGTTTGGAAACGTAAAAGAACCAATGGTTTAGCCAATTACAACGATTACCAGTTCAAAGAATATGAGAAAATAGAAATTGGGCTCAACAATATCGACAGTGCTTTCATGCAGAAAAAAATATTCAATCAATTGGAATTTGTTTTCGATTATGCGGATTCTGCCAATTATGATAAAAAGCTTACGCTGCCGGTTTTTTTCAATGAAACAATCTTTAAAACTTATGGGAAAAACACTCCCGAAAAAAGAGAAAATAAACTGATCATTGCCAATAAATTTTCCGGCTTTAGCAACAACGAACTTATCGCAGCGACGGCTAAAAATCAATTTAAAGACGTTAATATCTACGACAATACGCTCAATTTTTTCAATATTGGTTTCCCAAGTCCGGCAGGAACTGATGGTTTTAGCAATTACGAATACGAACTCGCCGATTCGCTTTCCGTCAACGGAACAGAATGTTTTTTAATTAAATATTTGCCGAAAAGAAAGGAGATGTTGGCTTTTCAAGGAAGTCTTTATATTTCAAAAGATACGTACAATATTGTAAAATCTACCCAGAAATCTACCAACAAAATTAATGTGAATTTCGTGAACGGAATTTATATGGAATTGGAATATGACACGTCAAATGACGAGGTCTTCCTGCCAAAGAAAACCTATACCGAACTCGAAATGTCGATTTTCAATAAAAAGAAAGACTCAAAAGGAGTACTTTTCAAACGAACCGATATTTACAGCGATTACCTCTTCAATCAGAATTTCAGTGATTCTTTTTTAATGCCGAAGGACCAGACTTTAAGTGACGAGAATCTAACTAAAACCGATGAATTCTGGGAAAAAGAAAGGGTAGAGCCTTTGGAAGAAGATGAAAAAAAGGTCTACACGATGGTAAATCAGCTTGAAAGTGTGCCGAAATTTAAGCGGATTGTAAAAACGGTAGAAATACTACAATCTGGCTATATCAATGCATGGAAAGCCATTGATTTTGGCGACGTATTTTCTGTTTATGGCCACAATGATGTGGAAGGAGACCGAATTCGAGTAGGTGCGAGAACGTATTTTTCACCAAATGATTTATGGAGAATAGAAGGATATTCTGCATATGGTTTTAAAGATAAAAAATGGAAATACGGTGCAGAAGCACGATATATGTTTAATCGTGAAAGTCGCTCTACCATTGGTTTCGGAAGTCGTAATGATGTGATGCAACTCGGAGCTCAATTGACCAATGATGATGGAATTATGACGCGTTCCTTCGCTTCGTCTTCGGTTTTTTCTTCCGGAAGCAATATCTCTTTGAGTTCCGTAAAACAAAATAATTTGTTCTTTTCTTTCGAGCCGATTAAAAATTTTCAGGTAAGAATGGATGCTTCTACACAACAGATTAAATCGGCAAATCCTGCACAATTCAATTTAGATTTTTATAAAAATGGAATGCTAAAATCTGAAGTCAACGATTTCCATACGACTTTTAGCTTAATGGCTCAACCGGGCGCAAAATACTCTCAATACGGTGTTGATCGATATGCTTTCACCACACTTTCACCAACTTTCGTCCTGAAATTTACGCACGGATTTGAAAATGTTTTGAATGGTGATTTCGATTATAATAAATTGCAGTTTTTGTACGCACAACCAATAATTCTTGGAAATTTCGGCCGTACCAATTTGAATTTCGAAGCGGGTAAAAACTTCAATACAGTTCCTTTGGCTTTGCAGAATATAATTCCTGGAAATCAATCATACAGCTTAGTTTCCAATACTTTTGCGTTGCTCAAATATTACGAATTTGTAGCTGATGCGTACACGACTTTACATTTTGAGCATCATTTTCAAGGAAAAATCCTTTCTTATTTACCTTTGATTAAAAAACTCAAACTTAGGGAAGTGATTTTCTGGCGTGGCGCGTACGGAACTTTAAGTGATGCTTCTAAAAACATCAACTTCGAGAACCAAAAATATTCCGCACCAGATCAGCAAATCTATTATGAATACGGATTTGGGTTAGAAAACATAGGCTTCGGAAATCTCAAAATTTTACGGGTCGATTTCAATTGGCGTGGCAACTATCTCGACCGTCCAGATGTTTCTAAATTTGGTGTGAAATTCGGATTACAGATGAATTTTTAAGCTACTTTAAGTATTCAAAATAATTTTTCAGAACCTCCGAATTTTCAATGGCTGAGGTGTCCACTTCGAGAATTTTTGCCTTTTCATCTTGTTTAAAGAAATTGTCAAGAACTCTTGAAAGCGTGTCTTCATCGGAAACTTTCGTGTAAGAAAAACCAAAATGTTTGGATAAATGTTCTGCATTTTTGTGATGCTTTGTCAAGATAAATTCATCCAATGCATTTGTCGTTCCGGGTCCTGGAATTATCTTGAAAATATCACCGCCTCCATTGTTGAAAATAATAATTCTCGTATATGGCGGGATATAATTATTCCAAAGTCCATTAATGTCGTAAAAGAAACTCAAATCTCCAGTTACCAGAACCGTTTGATTTGCGTTTTTCATTGCAAACCCCATCGCTGTAGAGGTGGAGCCGTCAATACCGCTAGTTCCGCGATTACAGTAGATGTTATTCTTCTGAAAATCAAAAAGTTGTGCGTAACGGATTGCGGAGGAATTACTGAAATGAAGATTGATGTTTTCAGGTAATTTTTGAGAAAGTATTTCAAAGAATTTAAAATCGGAAAAAGAAGTTTTTAAGCAATAATCTTGATGTTTTGAATCTCTTTTATCGCGAAGAACATCCCATAAATTAAAATAGGGTTGTGGCTCTAACTTGATGAAATTCAATATTTTTTTAAAGAAAACTTCAGGTTGGGTTTCAATTTTTTCTGTAAGTGAAAAGAAAGTGTCGGGTTGCCAGATTTCGTGGATGTGCCAGTGGTTTTTGGGTTTTGCTTTTCTCAGAAACTGCTTCACTTTTTTGGAAACCACGTTTTGTCCGACAGTTATCAAAAGATCAGGCGCATACATTTTGAAATCTTCCTCCGAAAAATTGAAAATATAACGGTCGATATGGCTGAAAAATTTAGGATGTTTGATGTTGGAAGTGGCTTCTGTTAATACTACAACACTATGGTTCTTAACGAGTTGTCCAAGCTGCATTTCCAGTTCTTCACTGTAATCTCTTGTTCCAACTAAAATCAGAATTCTTTTCGACAGATTCCATTCTGCAGCAAGATGGGATGGAAGTTCGTATTGTTTTTTTGGAAGTGTTTTTTCAACAGGCGGAAAAGTGGGCAATTCCGAAACCAATTGATACAAAGGTTCTTCCAAAGGAATATTGATGTGAACCGGACCTTGTTTTTCAAAACAAAGCTCAATGGCTTTCTTAATTAAATTAAAATTTTCATCTTCGGCATTCTCTTTTCCGTCTTCCAAAAGCTGAAAATCCCCGTAAGAATGTTGTTCAAAAATCTCTTTCTGACGAATGGTTTGTCCATCGAAAATATCCACAAAATCTGTCGGACGATCCGCGGTAAGCACCAATAACGGAACATTTTGATAAAACGCTTCAGTAATTGCAGGATAATAATTGGCAGCTGCAGAACCGCTGGTACAAGTAATTGCAACAGGTTTTTTCTCACTTTTCGCCATCCCGAGTCCTACGAAGGCCGCACTTCTTTCATCCACAATACTGTAGCAATTGAACTCATCGGTCTCGGAAAAATGAATGGCCAAAGGCGCATTACGTGATCCAGGAGATATAACGATGTTGAAAATTCCGTATTCTTTTAGGAGATATGCTAAGATTTGGATGCTTCTTTTGGAAGAGAACTGTTTCATTTGGAAATTTTGACTAACTGCAAATTTACTGATAATTAAAATTTTAATCAGAAAATATTTGATATGGTTTTTATTTAAAAATAAGCATCGATTTGCTTGATAGGTTTACATAGAAAAAGGGACTATTAATTGAATAAAATCACTTAATTTTGCAACGAAACATTTTTTTAATCAATTCAATATGAAACAGATCCCAAGTGTGGATTTGCGTGATTTCCTTTCGGGTAACCCGGAACGCAAACAAAAATTTGTAAATGAAATCGGAAAAGCATACGAAGAAATCGGTTTTGTGGCCTTGAAAGGTCACTTTCTCGATGAGAAACTGGTGGATGATTTGTACCAAGAGGTAAAACATTTCTTTGAATTACCTGTGGAAACCAAACAAAAGTACGAAATCCCGGGAATCGGCGGACAGCGCGGTTACGTAGGTTTCGGAAAAGAAACTGCCAAAGGATTTAAAAAAGGGGATTTGAAAGAATTCTGGCATTTCGGGCAATATTTGGAACCAGGTTCTAAGTATGAAGAAGTTTATCCGTACAATGTGGAAGTTTCGGAAAACCCGAAATTCAATGAAGTGGGGAAAGAAGCATTCAAAATGTTGGAGAAAACCGGCATTTATGTGTTGCGCGCTTTGGCTTTGCACCTTGGTTTGGATGAATTTTATTTCGACAAATTTGTCGGTGAAGGAAACTCTATTTTAAGACCAATTCATTATCCACCAATTACCGAAGAGCCGGATAACGCGGTACGTGCAGCTGCACACGGCGACATCAACTTGATTACGCTTTTAATGGGTGCTCAAGGGAAAGGTCTTCAAGTAATGAATCACGACGGAGAATGGGTAGATGCAATCGCAGAACCGGATGAGTTGATGATCAATGTGGGAGATATGTTGTCGCGTCACACCAATAATAAACTGAAATCAACCATTCACCAAGTGGTAAATCCACCACGCGAATTATGGGGAACTTCAAGATATTCGATTCCTTTCTTCATGCACCCGGTGAGCGAAATGCCGCTGAACGCATTGGAAGGAACCTATGACGAAAACAATCCAAAATTATATCCTGATACTACTGCTGGGGAATTTCTTCACGAAAGACTTGTAGAATTAGGTTTGATCAAGTAAGATTTTCAAAATTTAGAGCTATAAACGGGCAGATTTTTCTGCCCGTTTTTTTTGTTTAGATTTTCAATGAAATTCAATGCTTTCTTCAAAGGGCAAGTTTTTTCAAAATACTCACCATGAAAAATAGGTTTCGTAATTTTGTACCATGGAAATTTTAGAGGTATTGATTATCGGAGCCGGACCCATCGGGTTGAATTGTGCTTTGGAAGCAGAAAAGAATCAACTGAATTATTTAATTATTGAAAAAGGGACCATCGTCAATTCGCTCTATCATTATCCGTTGTATATGCGGTTTTTTTCCACAGCCGATAAATTGGAAATCGCCGGAACTCCTTTTATCACTTCATCTCCAAAACCGGGAAGACAAGATGCTCTGGAATATTACCAAGGAATTGCCCGTCAACGAGAGCTGAAAATCAACCTTTACGAACGGGTTTTAAACATTTCTAAAAATGAAATCTTCGAGGTTGAAACTTCTAAAGGAAAATATCTCGCAAAAAACATCATCATTGCAACCGGATTTTATGATATTCCGAATTTGTTGAATATTCCTGGTGAAAATTTGCCTAAAGTAAAGCATTATTATACAGAACCTTATCCTTACGCGAAACAGAAAATTGTGGTTGTTGGAGCAAGTAATTCAGCGGTGGATGCTGCTTTGGAAACTTACAGGAAAGGTGCGGAAGTAACCATGATTATCAAAGGTTCGGAGATTTCTAAATCGGTGAAATATTGGGTAAAACCAGATATTGAAAACCGAATTGCGGAAGGCAGCATTAAAGCTTATTTTAATGCAGAAATGGTAGAAATTAAAAATAATTCTGTCATTTTTAAAGATGAATTGGGCAAAATCCATGAAATTGAAAACGATTTTGTGCTTGCGATGACCGGCTATCTTCCCGATTTCGAATTTCTAAAAAACTCCGGAATTCAATTAAAAGACGAAAACCTTCGCCCAATATACAATCCTGAAACCATGGAAACTAACATCGAAAACCTCTATTTGGCAGGCGTAGTTTGCGGAGGAAAAGACACCCACCTTTGGTTCATCGAAAACTCCAGAATCCACGCGGAAATGATTATGAAAGATATTTTAAACAAGAATTAGCCTCTTGTGAAATTTTTATTTTAAAAAGTAAACCAATACAATATTTTTTACAACAACAGGTCATTCCCAATTAATTTCCTTATCTTTGGAATCAGTTGAACTTTAGTGCGTTGTGTTGCTTTTCCAATTCCAAAACGCTCATTTTTTACTTATTAATTTTCCCCAATCCATTTATAGAAAGTAAATCCAAAAGGTTGAGCCGTAGTTGAGCCGTACCAAAGTTATGTCAAAGGTATATCAGAGGTATGTCAAAGGTATGTCAAAGCCAAATTATAGTGTATCGAAAGCTATGGCCAACTTTACTGCCAAATATCATCTATCCATTTTTGATAAAATAGTTCAACACTTTCAAATCTTTCGTAACTTTAACTACCTAAAAATCAAATGCAGGTCATTTCCTTTTTAGCATTCCCATAGAATAATTAAAACTTTATATTATGAGTGCTAATACCCAAGATTTAAGAAATGTAGTCTTGCTCGGCCATTCCGACAGTGGCAAAACTACCCTGATTGAAACCATGCTCTACGAAGGAGGGGCGATTAAACGCCGCGGTTCTGTTGAAGGACAAAACACCGTGAGCGACCACACCGATTTGGAACACGAAAAAGGAAAAACCATCTTCTCCCACCAAATGTTCGTGAACTGGAAAAACAACAAAATAAACATTATCGATACTCCCGGATTTGACGATTTCGTTGGCGAAGTCGTTTCTTCGTTAAAAGTAGCCGATACCGCAGTCATTGTACTGAACGCTGCGAATGGTGTGGAAGTGGGCACCGAACTAGTTTGGGAATATGTGGAAAAATACCAAACCCCCGCAATTTTCGTCATCAACCAGATGGATCATCCAAAAGCCGATTATGAGAAAACCTTGGAGCAAGCGAAAGAAAGATTCGGCTCGAAACTCGTTCCTATTCAGTATCCATACAATTCCGGTGCTAATTTTAATGCCATTATTGATGCTTTAAGAATGGTCATGTATGAATTCCCTGTGAATGGCGGAAAACCTGAAAAGAAACCCATCCCAGAATCCGAAATGGCAAGAGCCAACGAAATGCACAATGCCTTAGTAGAAATTGCTGCCGAAAACGAGGAAGGTTTAATGGAAAAATACTTCGAAGAAGGCAATCTTTCTGAAGAAGAACTCGCCAAAGGAATTACCATCGCATTGGCAAAACAACAGTTTTTCCCTGTATTTGTAGCCAGTGGACTCAAAGATATGGGCAGCGGAAGATTGATGGGCTTCATCGATGATATTGCTCCGTCTCCTGCTGAAAGACCTGCAAGAAAACTGGAAAACGGTGGTGAAATTAATTACGATCCTGCAGACAAAACCACCATATTTATCTATAAAACCCTTTCTGAACCACAAGTCGGAATGGTTTCTTATTTCAAAGTCCTTAGTGGAAAACTAAAACCTGGCGACGAACTCGTCAATGCCAATAATGGAGAAACGGAAAGGATTTCACAACTTTTTGTAGCAGAAGGTAAAGAAAGGATTCCAGTAAATGAACTGGTTGCAGGGGATTTGGGCGTAACCGTAAAATTAAAATATGGACATTCCAACAATACTTTAAATACAAAAGGTGTTGAAAGAAAAGTTCGTCCGATGGAATTTCCTGAAAGCCGCATCAGAAAAGCTGTTTCTACCGATTCCACCGCCGATATGGAAAAACTTGTCACCGCTTTACACAAAATTGAGGAGGAAGATCCGACTTTGAAAGTGGAGCAGTCTGCAGAACTTAAACAAACAATTCTTCATGGTCAAGGTCAGTTGCACCTAGATTTGGTGAAGCAACGTCTTCAAAAAGAATTTGGTTTAAAAATGAATTTCGACAACCCGAAAATCCCTTACCGCGAAACCATCACCGGAAAAGCAGATGCCGATTATCGCCACAAAAAACAATCCGGAGGTTCCGGCCAATTCGGGGAAATCCATATGAGAGTTGAAAATTTCTACGACGATATGCCTGAACCAACTGGTGTAAATATTCGCCAAAAAGAGATCGAAGATTTACCTTGGGGAGGAAAACTCGCGTTATATTGGTGCATCGTGGGTGGAGCAATTGATAATCGATATATTGGAGCTATAAAGAAAGGAATTATGCAACAGATGAAAGAAGGTCCGCTCACTGGTTCGCACTGCCAGAATATTCGAGTAGTTGTTTACGATGGCAAAATGCACAGCGTGGATTCCAATGATATTTCCTTCCAATTGGCAGCTTCGGGAGCATTCCGCGAAGGATTCAATAATGCAAACCCACAACTTTTAGAGCCAATTTATTCAGTGGAAATCCTTTGTCCGGACGAAGATACCGGCGATGTGATGGGTGATTTGCAAACAAGAAGAGCGATGATTTCCGGCATGGATTCCGAAGGTCATTACCAAAAAATTCTTGCCGAAGTTCCGCTCGCTGAATTGCACGATTATGGTTCCACATTGCGTTCTATCACTGGTGGTAGAGCAAAATTTACCATGACGTTTTCAGAATATCAGTTGGTTCCACCCAATGTTCAGCAAGAATTGGTGAAGTCTCATGCGGTTCTGCATGAAGCTTAATTGATTTTAATCTAAGGAAAACCTCTCTCAAACCAGAAATTCTGGGTTTTAAGGGCAATGGTTTTTGAATTAAAAAAAATCCGCTCAGAAATGAACGGATTTTTTATTTTTACGCTTCCTTCAATTTCACCGTAAAGTGTCTTAAAATCTCAGATTCCCAAGTGATTTGGTAACCTTTTTTAATTTCATCTCTTCGGTCGAAAACATTTTTAATCGCCACCGCAATATAATCCATGTGATTGTTCGTATATGTCCGTCTCGGAATTGCCAAACGAACCAATTCTAGTTTTGGATAGCGGTTTTCACGGGTTTCAGGATCGCGATCAGCTAATAAAGTCCCAATTTCTACGGTTCTGATTCCGGCTTCTTTGTAAATTTCAGTGGCTAAAGTTTGCGCAGGATATTCTTCCCTCGGAATATTCGGTAAAAATTTCAGTGAATCAACGAAAACAGCATGTCCACCAATCGGTTTCTGCACCGGAATTCCGAATTCAATCAGCTTGTTTCCCAAATATTCTACCTGAGAAATACGACTTTCGAGATATTCGAATTCCGTAGCTTCGTTTAAACCAACAGCTAAAGCTGCCATATCGCGACCTGCCATTCCGCCATAAGTGATGAAACCTTCATAAATAATGGTAATATTGGAAGCGGCTCTGAAAATATTTTCGTCATTTAATGCGATAAAACCGCCAATATTCACCAAACCATCCTTCTTGGAACTCATCGTCATTCCCACGCCGTAAGAAAAAACTTCTTTTGCAATTTCTTTGATGCTACGGTTTTCCTGACCCTTTTCTCTTTTTTTAATGAAATATGCATTCTCCGCAAACCTCGCCGAATCAAAATAAATCGGGATTCCGTATCGGTCGGAAAGTTCTTTTACAGCTTTTACATTTTCGAGGGAAACGGGTTGTCCGCCGGAAGAATTACAAGTAATCGTAATGAGACAAAACGGAATTTTTTCTTTCGGATAGGTTTTATAAACTTCTTCTAATTTCTCTAAATTGATATTTCCTTTGAAAGGGTGAAGATTTTCAATATCGAATGCTTCATCAATCGTACAATCGATGGCGTGGGCTTTTCTGATTTCAATATGACCTTTTGTGGTGTCGAAATGGGAATTTCCCGGAATCACATCGCCTTCTTTTACCAAAACTGAAAACAAAACATTTTCAGCGGCTCTTCCTTGGTGCGTTGGCAAAAGATATTGGAAATCGGTGATTTTTTTTACGGTTTCATGAAGTTCCTCGAAGCTTCTGGATCCGGCATAACTTTCGTCGCCCGTCATCAAAGCGCCCCATTGTTGGTCACTCATCGCGCCAGTTCCAGAATCGGTTAAAAGATCGATAAAAACTTGTGATGATTTTAAATTGAATAAATTATAGTCAGCTTCTTTGAGCCATTGTTTTCTTTCTTCTTGTGTAGATTGGCGGATTTCTTCCACCATTTTAATTCGATAAGGTTCTGCGTAAGGGAGTTTCATAAATAATGAATAATTAAAAAAATTAATAATTGGAAATTGAGATTTTTGAACAAAAATTGGGGTAACTGCCGCTTCTTTGTTCATTATTAATTGTTAATTATTTCATTCCGGTGCTTTGAATACGTTGTCATCCGAATGGAATCCTGCAACGCCACCACTGACAGCGAATTTCATAGCTTGTGAAGCGCTTACATTTTTTAAAATTTGAATATTGCTCGCTTCCACGAAAACCACCCATCCGGAAACGGCGTAAGAATGGGGAAGATAAACAGAAACATAACCCGGAAATCCAACAGAGGAAAGGTCACTTTGCGTGAGGAAGCCAATTCGCCAAATCGCAGGATTTTCTGTAGTTTTAATGAGAACAGGTTGGTTGAATTTTTTTTTATCTCCAACGAAAGAGGTCATCACATCTTTCAGCGAAGTGTAAATAAATTTAATACCCGGAGTGTGCTCGAGCAGATAATCGAAACTATCGACTACCACACGACCGATGATGAATTTGTTCCCCAAATATCCGATAAGGGTAGTGGAACCAATGACAGTAATAAAAGTGATGCCGGGATACAGTTTTTCGGAAACCGTTGGAATCATATTATCGATGCCGGAAACAATGTACCAGATGATCCAGATCGTTGCTGCAAACGGACCGATAATTAATAAACCTTGGAAAAAAGATTTTACCAAGGTGTTGAGGATTTGTTCAAACTTTTGTTTCTGCATCTTTTTTCCGAAAGTAAATTGACTTGTGTAAAATTAGGAAAATTCTACTGATTTTTGGAAAAAAAATTACCCGTGAATGCTTTCCTTTTTACCGTAAGATTTGATGATTTTAGCTTCGTATTCCAGCCATTCTTCCCAGCGTTCATTTACATTTTCGGGATCACCCAATTGACGAGCAAATTTGATAAAAGTGGTGTAATGATTGGCCTCAGAAATCATTAATTCTCGATAAAAAACTTTCAGTTCCTCGTCTTTGATATTTTCGGTAAGCACTTTGAAACGCTCGCAGCTTCGGGCTTCGATCATCGCGGCAAACAGCATTCTGTCAATAATTCTTTCGTCTCGCGTGCCTCCGTGTCGAACAAATTTAATGAGCTCGCCCACATAATCGTCTTTTCGTTCTCTTCCGAATTCGTAACCTCTTTTTTTGATGATTTCGTGAACCATTTGAAAATGTTGCAACTCTTCCTGAGCAATGAGAATGAGTTCGGTGATGATTTCGGGATATTCCGGCAACATGGTGATCAGCGTTATTGCATTGGTGGTTGCTTTTTGTTCGCACCAAGCGTGATCGGTGAGGATTTCCTCAAGGTTTCCTTCAGCAATATTGGCCCATCTGGGATCGGTAAGAAGTTTGAGTTTGAACATTTTTAGAATTTATGACAAATTTAATTAATATTTACTTGACGCTGAATTGCGATTTGATTAGCAATACGATAAATTTTTAATGAAAATTAAAAGAATAAAGAAAAATTGTGGCATAAATGTTGAATATTGAAAACTATAACATTAAAAAAAATAAATTATGAACACGCAACTATTATCAGGTAAACTAGAAAAATTCGGTTTGGTAATCCTTACTTTTTTCTTCAGTGTAATGAGCATGGCTCAAGATGCAACCAAAACACCGGATTTGAATGTGGATGTTACTACAACTAAAACCACTACCACAGAAGAGTGGTTCACCAATCCTATTTATTGGGTTATTGGTGCGTTGGTATTGATAATCATTATCGCTTTGGTAGCGAGAGGTGGTGGCAATAAAAATTAATATACTTAGGTATAATAATTTAAACCGTTTCAATTCGTTGAAGCGGTTTTTTTGCGAAGAAACTCCAATAATTTCCAGCCGAATGCATCTACTTTTTTTAATCCTTCCGCAATGATTACGGCCAATAGAATGTTGATGAGGTAAATGAGGATCATTAATAACCACCATTGCATTTTATCTTTTAAACCGACCACCAAAAAATAGACAAGTGACGAGCTCATGCCTTGAGCGAAATAGAAAAATATAGCATTTTTTCCAATATAAGTAATGAAGCTTTCTTTGCTGATTTTCAATTGATTGTATAAAGTGAAAAGCGTGACCAAAGAAAAACAAGACCAGAAAATGTACAGTAATTTCGGTGGAAATTTGGCTTTATTCATCTTCATGAAAAGTTCTTTGCCCGAATTCCAGAAGAGGAAAATGAAAATCAGAATTAAAACTCCGTATAAAATAGGAATCCATTTGGTGGGAATTTTCTTTCCTTTAAAACGATTTGCCAATAAAAATAGACCTAAATAAAAAGCAACATAGCCAACTTGCCCCGATGGATAATATTGTGGTAAAAGATTAAAAATCAGAGTTAAACCAAAACACAAAGCAATAAACCAATTGATATGTTTCGGGAAAAACCTAAGAATTAGCACTCCGAAAACGGTGAGGATGAAATAGACTTTCAAATACCAGAAACTTCCCATCACGACTGGGAAAGTATCCGCATTGGTGTATTGATGAAGATACCAATTTCCGAGATTTTGCCATTGTGGAACATCGGAAATGTTTTGCGGAACATATTTCGTCCCAAAAGTAGAATAGAAATCTTTCATCCATTCCAAACCGAAAATATTTAAACCAAAAACTTTGAAAAAATAATCGAGGAAGAAGAGGAAAGTCACAAAAATCATGAAAGTGATCTGCAACTTGAGAAGCCTGTAGAGGGTTTTTTCTACATTTCCGCCGGAAGTCAATCCGCTGAGTGCATAAAATAATGGAACGTCAATCAGCAACGAAAAAACGCGCCATTCCGTAGGAACATAAAATTGACCGGACCAAAAAACGGTGTGGATGAAAATAATCGCCAAGGTGGCAAAACCTTTGGCAAAATCAATGTATAAATCTCTTTTCATAGTGGTAAGAAATTCAAATTTAATTAAAAATCTTCTGTAAAATAGATTTTTGATGAATAATAAATGATGTTTTTTTCAATACGAATGTCATCCTCAGGAACTTATCTCGAAAAATTGATCAAAAAAAATAAGATGATTGTGGATAACTCAAAAATATTTATTACTTTTGCACCTCGAATTAACTAACAAAATTTATAAACAATGTTTGCAATTGTAGAAATAGCAGGGCTTCAATACAAAGTTGAGCAAGACCAAAAGTTGTTTGTACACCGTTTGAAAGGAGATAAAGGATCGAAAGTATCTTTCGACAAAGTTCTTCTTACTGTAAACGGTACTACAACAATCGGCGCCCCGGCTGTAAGCGGTATCACTGTTGATGCTGAAATTTTAGACCACGTGAAAGCGGATAAAGTAATCATCTTCAAAAAGAAAAGAAGAAAAGGTTACGAAAAGAAAAACGGTCACAGACAATCTTTAACTCAAATCGTAATCACTGGTATTACAGGATTTGATGGTGCGAAAAAAACAGCTAAAAAAGAAACTGCAGAACCAAAAGCTGCTAAAGCTGCAAAAACCGAAACTAAAGCTGTTGCTAACCGCGATGCTGCTACCGTAAACTTCGGTGAAGACCACGAATTGAACCACCTTTTAGAAAAAAACGGTCTTTCTCAATCTAGCGATAACAGAAAAGTATTGGTAGAATTGGGTAAAGAATTGAAAGAATCTTTAGGGAAAAGAGTTCTAGGTTCTGAAGAATTTGATGCTTTCATCAAAGAAAATTTAGAAAAATTAACTCCAAAAAAATAATACTGAAATAAAATGGCACACAAAAAAGGAGTTGGTAGCTCCAAAAACGGTAGAGAATCTCACTCTAAAAGATTGGGTGTAAAGATTTTCGGTGGACAGGAAGCGATTGCTGGGAACATCATCGTGAGACAAAGAGGTACACAACACCACCCAGGTGAAAACGTGGGAATGGGTAAAGACCACACTCTTCACGCTCTTGTTGACGGTAAAGTAGTTTTCAGAAAGAAACAAAATAACAGATCTTTCGTATCTATTGAACCTAACGCATAATTATTGCGTACCGATTATTCGGACATAAATTAAATCCCCTTTCACAAGATTGGGGATTTTATTTGGTTTAAAATCAAAAACATTTTCAAACAAATAGCTCAGCGGAAAATTAATTTTTAATTCATCAATATTTCATATTCAAATCTTACATTTGGAAAAACGAATATGGGAAAAAGAGAAGTAGAAATCGTTGTTCTTTCAGACATCCATTTGGCTACATACGGTTGCCACGCTACCGAATTGGTTGCTTACCTGAAAAGCATCAACCCGAAAATACTTATTTTAAATGGCGACATCATTGATGGATGGGCGTTTTCCAAGAAATATTTTCCCAATTCACACATGGCGGTACTGAGTGAATTTTTTAAAATGATGAAAAGCGAAACGCAAATCATTTATATCACGGGAAACCACGATGAATTCTTAAGAAAATATACCGATTTGACGATGGGAAACCTGTTTCTCACCGACAAATATCTGCTAGAAATCAACGGAAAAAAACATTGGTTTTTTCATGGAGATATTTTCGATCATACCACAAAAGGTGGCGCTAAAATTATTGCAAAAATTGGCGGAATTGGCTATGATTGGTTGATTTTAGTCAACAGAGCCATTAATTTTATCCTCGAAAGTTTAGGCAGAAAAAAAGTTTCACTTTCTAAAAGAATTAAAAATTCAGTGAAAAATGCCATGAAATTCATTGGCGATTTCGAAGAAAAAGCGATAGAACTTGCCATTGAAAACCATTATGATTACGTGATTTGCGGGCATATTCATCAACCAGCCGATCGGGCTGTAACAAAAGAAGCCGGCTCTGTACATTACCTGAATTCTGGTGATTGGATCGAGAATTTATCTTACCTGGAATACAATAATGGAGAGTGGCAACTTCTTTTTTTTGATGAAAATAAATTCGAAAAACCTGAAATTGAAACCAATGATATTTCCGTAAACGTCGAAGAACTGATACATCCAAATGTTTTCGCCGCATTCGTTGGAAATAGAATTTAATCTATTTTTTCAAAAAAGCATCCCAACCTTGTGCATTCAGAGCGATAAGTTCGTTGCTGCCTCTCGCCACTAAATAATTTCCGTGTTCTAATTCCACAGCATGACCGATAATGCTAAAATCCGGATGGTTTCTTATTTTCTCGAAATCTTCAGGAGCAATAGTAAATAGCAATTCGAAATCTTCGCCGCCATTCATCGCGCACATTACAGGGTTCAAATTCAGTTCATCAGCCGTAGAAATCGTTAAAGAATCCATCGGAATCTTTTCCTCATACAATCTGAAGCCAACTTTGCTTTGATCCGATAAATGCAGGATTTCCGAAGATAATCCGTCTGAAATATCAATCATAGAAGTAGGTTTTACGCCGAGTTCATTTAAAGTTTTTTTGATGTCGGTTCGCGCTTCTGGTTTTAATTGTCTTTCGAGAATGTAATCATAGCCTTCCATTTCCGGTTGCATATTCGGATTCGCAAGATAAACAGAGTGTTCTCTTTCCAAAATTTGCAAACCAAGATATGCACCGCCTAAATCGCCGGTTACTACCAATAAATCATTAGGTTTTGCACCACTTCTTTTTACAATATTTTCAGAATCTTCCATTCCGATTGCGGTGATGCTCATCACCAAACCAGAAGTGGAACTTGTGGTATCGCCACCTACCAAATCAACCTTATAATGTTTACAAGCTAACGCAATTCCTGCGTAGATTTCCTCCAAAGCTTCCACCGGAAAACGATTGGAAACCGCAAGCGAAACCAGAATTTGCGTTGGTGTAGCATTCATCGCAGCGATGTCGCTTAAATTCACAACAACTGCTTTATAACCAAGGTGTTTCAAAGGAACATAACCAAGGTTAAAATGCACGCCTTCAGCCAAAATATCTGTCGATACAACAATATTTTTATTTTCAGGATTGATTACTGCAGCGTCATCACCAATGGAAATTTCGGTGGAAGTATTCTTGAAACTAAAATTTTCGGTTAAATGTTTAATCAGTCCGAATTCACCATATGTTGAAATGGGCGTAAGTTGCGGATTTTTATCTTCGAGCATTGCTTTTTGATTTAATGGGTTAAGAAATTAGAAAAAATGACTAATCTTCTTTTGATTTTCTCCAAGTAAAAGTATCCCTTTTATGAAAAGCTTCTACATTTTCCGGACGAAAAGGAAGATCTTTAAGATCTTGTTTGGTTAAAATCTTTGTGTTTTCAGAGCTGAATTCCTTCATTACTTCCAAAATATCATCGGGTGGAGTAGTCGTTTTTCTTAACATCATGTCAATCCAAACTCCGGTTGCTTCTGAAGTGGCACAATGTGTTCCGTCGGGTAAATAAAATTTATGAAGAAACTGATAAATACTCGCATCTTCGGACATTCCAGCTATTTCTGCGCTTACATACACCGTTTGGTCCGCGTAGATTTCCTTGAAAAAAGAATATCTTTCATGTAAAATTACTGGTCCGATTCCCCATCTGCTCAGTTCTTTAAGCCCCATTTTGTGGGTGTTCATAAAAGCCATTCGGGTTTGCGCGCAATATTGCACATAAGAGGAGTTTGCAAGATGTTTATTGGCGTCGATATCGCTCCATCTTACTTCAAATTTATAATGATACAAAGACATTTAGTATTATTTTTAGATTGCAAAATTACGCATTAATCATGGGTTAGAAAAATTGTATTTTTGCAAATCCTATGCAGTGTTTATTTTTATTAAATCGCTGCTGAAAAATTATTTAAGTCTAAAAAACATCAATTTGTGAAGAAACAAATCATCATCATCGGAGGCGGAGCAGCAGGTTTTTTCTGTGCTGCAAATCTTGACGAAAGTAAATATTATGTAACGATTCTGGAACAAAATTCGGATGTTTTACAGAAAGTGAAAATCTCCGGTGGCGGAAGATGCAATGTTTCTCACGCTTGTTTTGATCCAAGAGATTTGGTGGGATTTTATCCACGAGGAAACAAAGAACTTTTGAGTGTTTTTCATCAGTTTCAACCGGGAGATACGATGGATTGGTTCGATCAAAGAAATGTTGCCCTGAAAATTGAAAATGACAATCGAATTTTCCCTGAAAGCAATTCTTCACAAACCATCATTAATTGTTTGATAAATGAAGTGAATCAGAAGAATTTCACTATCAAAACCAAGTCAGTTGTTACCGATATTAAAAAAAATGGCGGACAATTTCTTGTGAAGACGAATTCTGGTGATTTTGCGGCAGATTTCATAGTTTATTGTACAGGAAGCTCTCCGAAATCGCTAAAAATTTTGCAAAATCTTGGTCATCAAATCGTAGAACCGGTTCCGTCGCTTTTTACTTTTAATATTAAAAATGAAATGCTGAAAGATTTAAAGGGAACCAGTTTTCCGAATGCAGAAGTGGCAATTCCTCAGCTGAAAACTGACGAATCTGGACCAATGTTGATCACGCATTGGGGACTTTCCGGACCGGCAATTTTGAAAACTTCAGCATGGAAAGCCCGCGAATTGGCGGCGTTAAAATATCAATTTGATATTCTTGTCAATTTTATCGGAATTGATATCGAGGAAGCAAGAGAAATGTTCATGAAATTCCGTCAGGAAAATCCAAAAAAATCTATTGGAACTTCGAAAATCTTTGATGTTACGACAAGATTTTGGCATCGAATTTTATGGGTTTCAAAAATCGATTTAGATAAAAATATCTCCACAATTTCTTCGAAAGAACTTCAAAATATTTTGCAGAATCTTTGCAAAAACACAATGAAAGTTACTGGAAAATCGACTTACAAAGACGAATTTGTCACAGCAGGCGGAGTTAATTTAAAGGAAATTAATTTTAAAAACATGTCCAGCAAAGTGATTGATCAATTTTATCTTGCAGGCGAAGTTCTTAATGTTGATGCGATTACAGGAGGATTTAATTTCCAAGCTTGTTGGAGTGAAGCTTGGTTGATTGCGCAGGATTTGAACAATCTTTAATTATTTTCGCGACCATGACTTTATAATTTAAGAGAAAAATTAATTGAGATTAATCTCAATTTTTTTGTAAGCTTTTTTGTATTTAAGCTTTCATTTTTGCAATTACGTCGATGCCTCCTTTGGTTTTATCGCCGATTTTACAAGTAATTTCAGTATCTAAAGGCAAGAAAACGTCCATTCGGGAACCGAATTTAATAAAACCGAATTCGTGGCCGGCTTTAGCGGAATCCCCTTCATTACAATAAAAAACGATTCTTCTCGCCACATATCCCGCAATTTGACGGAAAACAACTTTATGATTCGTCAAACTTTCAACTGCAACAGTGGTTCTTTCGTTCTCGGTAGAGGATTTTTCGTGCCAAGCTACCAAATATTTCCCTGGATGATATTTTTTGTAAATCACTTTTCCGGAAACTGGATAACGACAAATGTGAACATTCAACGGCGACATAAAAATCGAAATTTGTATGGCTTTTCCTTTGATAAACTCATCTTCTTCCACTTCTTTGATCATCACTACTTTTCCGTCAACTGGAGCGATCACGTTTTCTTTATGGTCTAAAATATCACGTTGAGGAACACGGAAAAACCAAAACACCAATCCGTAAATAATTAACAATGGAATAATGATCAAAAGCGACCATTCTTTCAGAAAATAAACCGAAAGGAAAGCAAGTACAGCGAATACAATACTCGCTACGACGATGGTCCCGGTGGATTCTTTATGCAGTTTCATAAGTTTTTTATATAAATTTTTCTAAAATAAAGTACAAATATACGACAGGAGCGCAGATAATAAAACTATCGAGTCGATCTAAAATCCCGCCATGACCTGGAATGATATTCCCAGAATCTTTCACGCCAAATGTTCTTTTTAGTTGGCTTTCAACTAAATCGCCGAATGGTGCAAAAACAGAAATTAAAAATCCTACAACCATCCAATTCCCACGCAAATCGGGATGAAATTTCTCCACAAAAAATGAAAGAATTAAAGTTAAAATCACTCCGCCTGCGAAACCCTCCCAGGTTTTTTTAGGAGAAATTTTTGGAGCCATTTTATGTTTTCCGAAAAGTTTTCCGGCGAAAAATGCGAAACTATCACTGCTCCAAATGAGCGCGAAAAGAAAGAAAACTTCTAAGGTAAAAGTATCGTCGTATGAAGTGAATTTCGGCAAGCCAAGCGCAAAACCAAAAGGTAGCGAAATATAAATTACAGTGAAAATCAGTTTTCCGTTGTCGTAATATAATTCTTTTGGAAATTTAAAAAGGGTAATGACTGCAATTACAATTAATGAAAGTGCAAGGATTTCTGAAAGATTGAAATTAAAATAAAATCCATGTTCGAAAAATCGTTTTGAAAAACGATAAAACACCAATAAAATAAGTGGAAAAACCAACCATTTTTCCCAGCTTTTTGGGTTGAATTTCATCATTTTTACGCATTCCCAAGCTCCTACAAATGCAAAGAAAGTCAATAATCCATAGAAAAGATTTTCCTGGCGAACGAGATTGGGTGAGATTTTATTAATCAAATTTGCACCGAGCGGTGTTGTACACAAAATGACGAGCAAACCATAAATGGCACCTCCGAAAAGCCGTTGAACTAGATTTTTATCCAAGATTTTTTTTGATTAAGCGTGTTAGAATTTTCCTCAGAAATTATTTATTCTGTTGAAAAATTAATCTTCGAGCAAAAGTAAGAAAAGTTTTGTATTGTCTTTGTTTGGAGTGTCTAATTTTGAATTGCTTCCGCTAATTGAAGTAAGGTTGCGGATGTTTCCGTTGCGCTTGATTTTGCTCATCGCATCATTCAAATTCGTCACAATCTGTGAAACATTCGCCATGATGATGATTTTTTGCGGAAGTCGCGAAGAATGATAATGGAGAATATTGTTATGGGAAAGCATAATTCTGCCATCGTAAGCAATTAAATATTCGCAAGTGATAAATGCAGTGTCATTGAATAATTCCAATTCAGTTGTATAAGGAACTTTAACCACATCAAGGAAATTCTTCAAATCGTGATCCCAGCAAAATACAGATTTGACATCTTCGATTTTTAGAATATGATTAAGGGTTTGAAGCGCTTCAGCTTCATCAGCACAATAATTAAAAAAACCTCCGGAATGGGTAAATAATTGGGCAAATTTATAGTCGAGATCTGCATTTTTCAGCTGATCTCCAAGTTTGATCATATCCTGATTTTCTTCTTCTTCAGGTTGATTCAATATTTTACCTACAATTTTTTTGAAAAGACTCAATTTCTATTGAATTATGCGATTGTTACTACAAAAATAGAAAATATTTATTAGAGGCGATAAAAATATAAAAAAAATCCTGATAATTTGCATATTACTGCAATTATCAGGATGTAATTTATAGTTGGGTATTGGTTTCTGGACCTAATATCGTTTCCGGCGAATCATTTTCTGAATCTTGAGTGTTGGAAACTGGTCGTTCCGTAAGTTCAGGATCCCATGCTCTTTTGCCGAAAATTTCTTCTAAATCTTCTCTAAAGATCACCTCTTTTTCTAGAAGTTTATTGGCTAAAGCGTCGAGTTTATCTTTGTTCGCAGCTAAAATATCCAATGCTCTTTGATATTGAGTTTCGATGATTTTAGAGATTTCCTCATCGATCATTTTAGCTGTTTGCTCCGAGTAAGGTTTTCCGAAACTGTATTCAGACTGACCAGAACTGTCGTAATAAGAGATATTTCCGATTTTGTCGTTCAAACCATAGATTGTCACCATTGCTTGAGCTTGTTTGGTTACTCTTTCCAAGTCAGAAAGCGCTCCAGTAGAAATATTTCCAAAAATTGTTTGTTCCGCAGCTCTTCCGCCCAATGTTGCACAAAGTTCATCGTACATCTGTTCGGTTGTCGTAAGCTGTCTTTCTTCTGGCAAATACCACGCAGCTCCTAACGAGCGACCTCTTGGTACAATAGTAACTTTCAAAAGTGGAGCAGCATGTTCCACAAGCCAAGAAATAGTTGCGTGACCAGCTTCGTGATAAGCAACTCTTCTTTTTTCTGAAGGTTTTATCGCTTTATTTTTCTTTTCAAGTCCACCGATGATTCTATCAACAGCGTCCAAGAAATCTTGTTTATTTACTGATTCATGACCGTTTCTCGCAGCGATAAGGGCAGCTTCATTACAAACATTTGCAATATCAGCACCGCTAAATCCTGGAGTTTGTTTTGCTAAAAATTCTCTGTCGATATTTTCGTCGAGTTTAATTTTAGCTAAATGAACGTTGAAAATCTCTTTTCTTTCATGAAGTTCAGGCAAATCCACATAAATTGAACGATCGAATCGGCCGGCTCTCATTAAAGCTTTATCCAAAATATCAGCTCTGTTGGTTGCTGCCATCACGATTACATTGGTATCGGTTCCGAAACCGTCCATTTCGGTAAGTAATTGGTTCAGTGTATTTTCTCTTTCGTCGTTTCCACCGGTGAAATTCCCTTTTCCTCTTGCTCTACCAATGGCGTCAATCTCATCAATAAAGATAATTGCAGGAGATTTTGCTTTCGCTTGAGCAAAAAGATCACGAACTCTAGAAGCTCCAACTCCTACAAACATTTCCACAAAATCCGAACCTGAAAGTGAAAAGAAAGGAACTTTTGCTTCACCCGCAACGGCTTTTGCCAAAAGAGTTTTACCTGTTCCTGGAGGACCTACCAAAAGAACGCCTTTTGGAATTTTACCTCCTAATTTGGTGTATTTTTCTGAATTTTTAAGGAAATCTACTACTTCTTGTACCTCTTCTTTTGCGCCTTCTAAACCTGCAACATCTTTAAATGTTACCTGCACTTTTTCTTTTTCATCAAACAGTTTTGCGCGGGATTTTCCGATGGAGAATATTTGTCCACCAGGACCGCCGCCTCCGCCACCCATCATTTTTCTGAAGATTACAAAATAGAACAACGCCATAATTGCAATCCAGAAAACAGCTGTGAAAAGCAGTTCTGTCATTGGGTTTTTGCCAACACCGTAATCTTTTTTAGTTACAATAGCCGGGTTTTCTTGTTTAATTTTATCAAACTTTTCAAGGAAAAGCTGTAAATCCCCAAAACTCAAAGTATAATCGGGTTTTGGCGCGAAATCAAATGTTGAAAACGGGCTTTTATCTTTAGCAACTTGCTTATTGGCAAGTTCTGTTTTAGCAGCTTTTGTTAAGAAGACATCCGCTTTTTCGGTGTCTTTGTAGATCATTACATCCTGAATTTTTCCTTGCTGAAGCATTTGATAGAAGCCTTCTTCGTCGAGTGAATTGGTGCTTGAATCACTATTCATGTTGGTGAAGAAGAACAGCAATACCGCTGCGATCAGTATCGGAAAAAACCAGTTAAATCCTTTGTTGTTATTCATATCTGTTTTTATAAAAATTTTGACGAAAAAAGGATTCCGTCAATGCTTTAAATTAATTATCTATTTTGGTGATTTTCGCATCGCCCCAAAGTTCTTCGATGTCGTAGTATTCACGGGTTTCTCTTTGGAAAACGTGTACGACAACCGATACGTAATCGAGAAGAACCCACATTGCATTTTCGGTTCCTTCCACATGCCATGGTCGGTCTTGTAGCTCGTTTCTTACCTTTTTTTCAATATTTCCGGAGATTGCTGCAACTTGAGTATTGGAATTTCCTGTGCAAATAATAAAGGTTTGTGCCACTGAGTTTTCGATGCCTGAAAGATCAAAAATCATGATGTCTTCACCTTTTGTATCTTGTATTGCTTCCACGATTTTGTTGGTAAGCAGTTGTTTTTCTGTAATTTTGTTCATTAAAAATCTTGTATAATCTGCAAATTTATTGTTTTTTTATTTAATTAAAGCCAATTTTGCCGTTTCTATCTCTTAAAGTTTTCATAAATGAGCGCACTTGTTTTCCTTGAAAAATGTACTTCTACTAATGACGAAATACTCAAGCATTTTACTTTAAAGCAATCTGCAAATCTCGCTCTTTATACTTTCAACCAAACTCAAGGAAGAGGACAGTATGGAAATAATTGGAACTTATCGGTCAATCAGAATCTCGCTTTTTCTATGATTTTATCTGCTGATCGATTTGTTATTCGCGATCAATTTATCAATTTCCGTACCGCTGAAGTCTTGGCTAATTTTCTTGCCATAATGACAAAATCACCTGTGGAAATCAAGTGGCCGAATGATTTGATTATCAATAACAAAAAAGTTGCAGGAATTTTAATAGAGAAAAAAAACATTAATGGAATTTCTTATTTCATTATCGGAATCGGTTTGAATATTTTACAAGTTGATTTTCAGGAGCTTTCGAAAGCGGGTTCACTGTTCACGCAAACTGGAAAAAAGTTTGAACTTCATAATTTCACTGAAAAACTTTATAGTTATTTAGTTGAAAATTTAGCTAAAAATGTTTCCGAAGAAAATATTTTAAAAGAAATCAATCAGCGATTATTCAAAAAAGATAAAGTTTCTGTTTTCTCACAAAATGGAATGCGACAAAATGGCATCATCAAAAACGTGGATGAAGAGGGATTCCTTTGGGTTGATTTAGAAAATGATGGCCTAAAAAAATTCTATCATAAAGAAATCGAATTGCTTTATTGATTCGCTCTTTTGAAATAAAGGTACAAAGCAATCGGTCCGAAAACAAGATCGGGAAGCCACATCGCGAGAAGCGGAGGCAATGTTTTATTCTCAGAAACTACTTTTAAAACCTCGAAAGAGAATACAAAAACAAACGCCAAGGCAATACCAAGCGCGAGATTGAGGCCTAAACCACCACGTTTTTTCTCCGATGCTAAACTGAGCCCCAAAATGGTGAGAATGATGACGGAAACCGGCATCGAAGTTCTTTGGTAAAGCTCATTCAGATAGCTGTTTAGGTTTGCGTTTCCTTTTTCTTTTTCGCGGTTGATGAATTTGATGAGATCTGGAGTGGTTTTATTTTGTCCTAACAAAACATCAGGGAAAAGTTCTTCCGGTGGATGATTAAAACTTTTGTTCAAAGTATTTCCGTTGCCTAGTTTTTCGGTGTCGTCTTTATTTATGGTCTTTTCGAGATAATTGTTCAGCGAAAAGTATTTTTTGTCTTTATCCCAATAAAAATCATTGGCGTTGAGCTGATAGATTAGTTTTTTGTTCTTATCGAATTTTTGATAAATAAATCCAGAACCGCGTTTTTCTTTTTTATTATAACTTTTAATAAAGATATATTCGGTTTTAGAAAGTTGGGTTGAAACTTCGGAACTTCCGGTGAATTGTTCGCGGTTTACAGCACTGTAAGTGTAAGGTTCGAGTTCATTTTTCTTAATATTCGCAAGTGGCAAAACAAAATGATTGATCAGAAGTGCGATAAACGCAATAAAGCCTGAAGTAATTAAATAAGGTCTCGCAAATCGGTGAAAACTCGCGCCGGAGCTGATGATTGCAACAATTTCGGTGTTATTGGCAATTCTTGAAGTGAAAAAAATCACGGAAATGAATACCAAAATCGACATGAAAGTAATGATCAAATTGATGATCCAATACGGATAAAAATTTACGAGAAATTCCGAAACTTTAAAACCATTGGACTCAATTCTTGGCGCTTTTGCCTGCACATCGATAACCAAGATAATAATCGTTAATAGTCCCAACATGAACCCGAAAGTTCCGAGGTATTTTTTGATGATATATAAATCGATTATTTTCATGAAATCAATGTCAATTTAGAGTCTTTGTTTCAGCGTTGGAATTATTGAATTTTTCCATTCGTAAAAATCGCCAGCAATGATGTGTTCTCTGGCAACTCTTACTAAATCAACGTAAAAAGCCAAATTGTGTACTGAAGCAATTTGTTTTGCCAAATATTCTTTCGCCACAAACAAATGACGCACATACGCTTTTGAATATTCAGAATCTACATAACTTGTACCGAATTCATCCAAAGGAGAAAAATCGTTTTCCCATTTTTTGTTTTTCATGTTCATAATGCCACCCCAAGTGAATAACATTGCGTTTCTTGCGTTTCTTGTTGGCATTACACAATCCATCATATCAACACCGAGTCCGATGGATTCTAGGATGTTCCAAGGTGTTCCGACGCCCATCAAATAACGCGGTTTGTCTTTGGGTAAAATATCGGTTACTTCATCCGTAATTCGGTACATTTCCTCTTCTGGTTCACCCACGGAAAGTCCGCCGATTGCGTTTCCGGCTGCGTTTTGCTCAGAAATAAATTCCGCAGAAATTTTTCTTAAATCCGAATAAGTTGAACCTTGAACAATTGGGAAAAGTCGTTGTTTGTGTCCATAGATTTCGGGATTTTCTTCAGTCCATTTGATGCATCTTTTCAGCCATCGATGCGTCATTTCCATAGAATCTTTGGCTAAATTGTAATCGCAAGGATACGGCGTGCATTCATCAAAAGCCATAAAAATATCCGCGCCAATTTGACGCTGAATTTCCATTGATTTTTCAGGGGAAATGAAATGCAAACTTCCGTCGATGTGCGATTTGAATTTCACACCTTCTTCGGTGAGTTTTCTAGACTTTGACAAAGAAAAAACCTGATAACCACCGGAATCGGTAAGAATCGGCAAATCCCAGTTCATGAATTTGTGTAAACCACCTGCAGCTTGCATAATATCCATTTTCGGACGCAAATTGAGATGATAGGTATTTCCTAAAATAATTTGGGCCTTGATGTTATCTTTGAGTTCTCTTTGATGAACAGTTTTTACAGAAGCCACCGTTCCAACAGGCATGAATATTGGCGTTTGAATGGTTCCGTGATCTGTAGTAATGGTTCCGGCTCTTGCTTTTCCGGTGGTTGTATTGTTGATTTCGAAAAATGGGGACATCATATTATCTTGCAAACGCGGGTACGTCTTTGTTTTCTTTTAATTTTTTATCAATATAATCTTTTGCAGCAGGATCTTTTTCTAAAATAATTTCTTGTGCATTATTGAGAATTTTTTCCATATCTCCTGTCGCGGTATAAAATTTATAACTTTCTATAAACTCAGTTGCGGTTATATTCTTTTGTTTAAGGGTAAATCGGGTTGAATTTTCGATATTGGTTTGCGGGAAGAAATTGCTCATCTGGTCATTGATGGCAAATTCAGCCATAAGCTCGGACATTTTATCTTTCTCGATCAGTTTTTTTGGAGGATCGATTAGCTCAGAACAACCCGCCAATAAAAATGTAAGGAATATAAAAAACCAATTTTTCATAATTTTCCGATGATTGATTTCCACTTTAGATTTAAAACACCAAAAACAGCTTCATGGATGATTCCGCCATTCATTTTGCTTTCGCCCAATTCTCGGTTAGTGAAAATAATTGGCACTTCCACAATTCTGAAACCTTTCTTGAACGCGCGAAATTTCATCTCGATCTGAAAACCGTAACCTTTCAATTTAATGTCATCCAAACCGATTTCCTCAAGCACTTTTCTTGAAAAGCAAACAAAACCAGCAGTAGTATCATGAATTGGAATTCCAAGAATCGCACGAACATATTTTGAGGCAAAATAGGACAAAAGAACTCTTCCCATCGGCCAATTCACCACATTTACTCCTTTAGAATAGCGTGATCCGATACTCATATCAGCATTTTTACACGCTTCAAAAAGTTTATTGAGATCTTGCGGATTGTGCGAAAAATCGGCATCCATTTCGAAAATATAATCGTAATGGTTTTGCAAAGCCCATTTGAAACCATGGATGTAAGCTTTTCCCAATCCGTCTTTGGTTTTCCGAACGCTGACATGAAGAGTGTTCGGGTAAATTTTCTGTAAATTTCTTACGATATCTGCTGTTCCATCGGGCGAAGAGTCGTCAACGATAAGGATGTGGAAATCCTCTTCCAGCGCAAAAACTGCTGAAATTATGTTTTCAATATTTTCCTTCTCGTTGTAAGTCGGGATAATGACGAGTTTCTTCATCCGTGAAATTAATTTG
Source organism: Kaistella montana (assembly GCF_024436175.1). Taxonomy (GTDB): domain Bacteria; phylum Bacteroidota; class Bacteroidia; order Flavobacteriales; family Weeksellaceae; genus Kaistella; species Kaistella montana. The sequence continues at coordinate 643,332 of NZ_JANFQP010000002.1, forward strand.
CAAAGATAAACTTTTCCTGCATCTTTTTTAAGGAATTCTGATGGAGGAATCACCGAGATTTTATTTGATGAAAAATCCAAGCAACTATTTCCTTTTATATTCTTATTTTTGCAAAAAAAAATTAATCAATTGATTAGAATTGCACAGCATCACGATTGGGTCGTTTGGATCATCCTTGGGTGCATTTTCCTTTATATATTCATGCTGATTTCGTTGCGACGGGATTCCGGAGTTTTGGAATTTCTAACGCAGAAATTTCCAGATTCTACCAACAATTTCCTGAGTTGGATTATCATCAGTGTGGTTTTTTGCCTCACTTTATCGGTTTTGGTTTCCCCGTATTTACCGGCGGTTCCCAAAAGCATTAGTGCACTGCAAATCGGTGGTTATGAGCTGAATAAATTTGGCTTTTCTCTTTTAGCAATAAGTACATTTTATTTCCTGAAAAATGCCCTAAGTTATTTGTTTTTTGCCGGAACAGGATCGGTGAAAAAATGGGAAGTGTTTTATTTTACTACTTCCAAATTCTATTTCTGTTTTTCTTTGGTAATCATGGTTTTATGCATGATTGGCAATTTTTATATGGTAAATCGTACAGAAATGTTTAACTACTGTTTAATAGGATTTGCTGCTATTTTTCTGTTTAAATTAAGCTATTACCTTTTTCACAGCAGTCGGATACTGCCCGAAATATGGTATTATAAATTTTTGTATATTTGCACCCTCCAAATTATACCAGTTTTGGTACTTTGGAAGGTATTGTTTTTTTAATTATTTTGATGATGAAAATTAAATCTATATTAGTTTCGCAACCCGCACCGAACGAATCGTCTCCGTATTTAGAGATGGCAAGAAAGGAAAAAATCAAGATAGATTTCAGACCTTTTATTCATGTAGAAGGGGTGGATGCAAAGGAACTTAGAACACAAAAAATTGATCTGGCACAATATACAGGGATTATTTTTACTAGTAAAAATGCCGTGGATAATTACTTCCGACTTGCTGAAGAAATGCGTTTCACAGTCCCAGATTCTATGAGGTATATTTGCCAATCGGAGGCGATTGCGAACTATCTTCAGAAGCATATTGTTTACAGAAAAAGAAAAATTTCTTTCGGAGAAAAAACTTTCGCAGATTTGATGCCTTTGTTTAAAAAATTTCCAACAGAAAAATATTTGTTACCTGCTGCTGAAGCTTTAAGCGCTGATATTCTGAAAGTTTTGGAAGCTTCACCAATTGAATGGACCAAAGCTACCATGTACAGAACGGTTTCTAGTGATTTGACGGATATCAATATAAAAGATTACGACATGTTGGTTTTCTTTAGTCCACAAGGAATTAGATCTTTAGGATCCAATTTTAAAGATTTCAAACAAGGAGACACCAAAATTGCAGTTTTCGGAAATACTACAGAAATGGCTGCAAAAGAAGCCGGACTGAGAGTAGATGTGATGGCGCCAAGCAAAGAAACTCCATCGATGACCATGGCAATTGAAAAATATATAAGAAGCATGAATAAATAATTCATCTTCAGTTGAGATATAAAACCGTCTTTTTCTATGAATAAGATGGTTTTATTTTTTATAAATCATAACTTTATCGGCTTTTTTTAATGAAAAAACCGGCACAATTTCACAATATTATGAATGCTCCCAAAGCAAAAAAAATAGAAAAAGTTCTCGAGATTCACGGTGACAGAAGGGTTGATCCGTATTTCTGGCTGAACGAAAGAGAAAATCCCGAGGTTTTGAAATACCTCGAAGATGAAAATGCGTACTGCGATCAGGTCATGAAAGATACCGAAGAGTTTCAGCAGTTGCTTTTCGATGAAATGAAAGCCAGATACAAAGAAGACGACGAAAGTTTGCCTTATTTTTTCAATGAATATTGGTATTTGGTGCGTTACGAAAAAGGTAAAGAATATCCCATTTTCAGCAGAAAATTCCAGACTTTGGAAAATAAAGAAGAAATTCTGATTGATGTAAACGTTTTAGCAGAAGGCGAAAAATTTTTCGAAGTAGGAAGCGTTGCAGTTTCGCCCGATAACAAGCTGGTTTCCTATTCTACCGACAATCTCGGAAGAAGAATTTATACCATTAATTTCAAAAATCTTGAAACTGGAGAAGTTTTTCAGGATCAAATTTTCAATACGACCGGAAAAGCGGTTTGGGCCAATGATAACCAGCATGTTTTCTACATAAGAAAAGACGATAGTTTGCGCGCTTATCAGGTTTTTAGGCATCAATTAGGAACAAATTCGGAAGATGATGTTTTGATTTTTCATGAAAAAGATGAAACCTTCGACGTCAATGTTTTTAAAACCAAATCGTTAGAATATATTTTCATTTCAAGTTCTAGTACGATTTCTGACGAAATGCGATTTATTCCTGCGGATAATGTTTCGGCAGATTGGAAGGTTATTCAACCAAGAATTGATGATTTGGAATATTCCGTTGAGCATTACGAAGATGAATTTTATATCATTACCAATGCAAATGATGCTACTAATTTCAAAATTGTAAAAACCAAAGTTTCCCAACCCGGAATGGAAAATTGGGTTGAAGTAATCCCGCATCGGAAAGAAACTTTGCTCGAAGGTTTCGAAATTTTCAAAGATTATTTGGTACTTGAAGAAAGAACTGAAGGTTTGCTTCACATCAAAATCATTGAAAATCATACTGGAAACTCTCATTATCTTGAGTTTTCTGATCCAACATATACTGCTTATATTGGTTTGAATTTAGAATTCAACACTCAGAAATTGAGATTTGGTTACACTTCGCTCACGAAACCGAATTCCACTTTAGAATATGATATGAAGGAAAAAACCACCAAAATCTTGAAAGAACAAGTGGTTCTAGGTGGAAAATTTATAGCCGAAAATTATATTTCCGAAAGAATTTGGGCACCTTCACGAGATGGAAAAAATCAGATTCCGATTTCTTTAGTTTATCATAAAGACACACCGAAATCAGCGGAAACACCATTGCTTTTGTATGGTTACGGAAGTTACGGACACACGGTTGATGCGAGTTTTTCGAATGTAAGGTTATCGATTCTTGATCGGGGATTTATATATGCAATTGCACACATCCGTGGTGGTGAATATTTGGGAAGAGAATGGTATGAAGATGGAAAAATGCTTACCAAAAAGAACACTTTTTTCGATTTTATCGATGCTGGGAAACATTTAATTTCAGAAAATTATACTTCAGAAAAACATCTTTACGCAATGGGCGGAAGCGCGGGCGGACTTTTGATGGGCGCGGTGATCAATTATGAGCCGGAGCTTTTCAATGGAATTGTGGCGCAAGTTCCTTTTGTGGACGTGGTTACAACAATGCTTGATGAAACGATTCCTTTGACAACGGGTGAGTTTGACGAATGGGGAAATCCTAAAACAAAAAAATATTACGATTACATGAAATCGTATTCGCCGTATGATAATGTGGAAGCTAAAAACTATCCAAACATGTTGATTACTACCGGATTACACGATTCGCAAGTGCAATATTGGGAACCTGCAAAATGGACCGCAAAACTCCGTGAACTGAAAACGGATTCGAATATTTTAGTATTCAAAACCGATATGAGTGCCGGTCACGGCGGAGCTTCAGGTAGATTTGAATCTTTAAAGGAAGATGCATTGGAGTATGCCTTTTTATTAAAATTAGAAAATAAAATTGATGGAAAATAAATCTGAAAACCAACTTTGGGAAGAAGTAGAACAGTTTTTTGTTGAAAATTTCGATACTGATAAACATCCGCAAATTGACACTATTTTGTTTTTAATTGGCGTGCAGGAACTCGGAAGCGGGCAACAGAAATATACCAAAGATGATAAGGTAAATCTCCTTCACATCGCTGTTTGTAGACTTTTGGAACCATTCGGATATTATCGTTTTTCGCATTACGATGACGATGGTTATCCACATTTTGAAGAAGTGGAAAATCTCCCAGAATTAAAACCGAATGAACAGCAAATTTTGATGAAAAAAGCAATCATTCAGTATTTTATCGACGAAGAATTATTCAAATAGCAAAAAGGTCGGTTTTATGGCCGATCTTTTTCATTGATAAGCTCTGCAAGCTGGTTTAAACCCATTTTAAAACCTTCTTCAAAACCCATATCAAGAATCATTTTCATGTCATTTTCGGAGTTAAAATGGATATTGATGGTGAGTTTTGTGCCTTCTTCAATGCCCGTAAAACCAATCAGCCAGTTTACAGAAGGGATTTCTAAAGTTGGATTTCCGTTTTCATCTGCGAAAAAATCAGTCCATGAAATGCTTCTCGGAGCATTGATTTCCTCGTAAATTACTCCGGCGCGATGCCGCTCGTTGTCGGGACCAACCATTGCGTAATTCCATTGTCCGCATTCACGAAAATCGAGATTTGAAGTTTCGCAACGCCACGGGTTTGGAGCCCACCATTGATCGAGCAATTCTTGTTTTGTGAAATAATCCCAAACGAGAGCGGGTGTACTTTTGTAGGTCGCCATCACGAAAACGGTTGCCGCTTCAAAATCTTTATTAAAAACAATATTAGATTTCATAAATGTAGTTTTAACAAATTTAATTCTTTATTTGATATGTCGCTGGTTTCCAAAATAATTATTGGCTTGTTTTACTAAAAAAATGTTAAAAAAAAGAATTTTAAGAAACTTGCTGTAATATTTTTGACTTTTTTGTGTTATATTAATCTTAAAATCATTAATTTTAACAATTCAAATTAAAATTTCATAATGAACAATAAGTTTATTCCATTTATTTCAGTATTGATGACGATTTCAATGATTGTTTTCGTCACGCTACAATTATATTGGATAAAAGAGCTGTATTCCGCGCTTAACCAAGATTTTTCGAACAAAGTATATTCTGCACTCGAAACTTCTGCACTTAAAACCCAGCAATTAGAAGTTGAAAAATACTTGAACCAGGATTATAAAAACTTTGCTAAAAATGTTGTGGACAGTAGTAATCAACCAACGCAAACATATATTCAACAAAATTCTGATTCTGCGAACAGACAAACCATTACGTTTCAGAAAAGTATTGTAGAGAACCAGAATTTCCCGATTTCTCAGAAAGGTGATAGTTTAAAACTCACCAAATTATACACCGACGAAGGAATTTTGAAAATAAAAAAAGATGCCAATTCTTCGGAACCGCTTACCGAGCAACTTAGTAAGGATATCAACAATAACACTTATGCGTTGAAAGAATTTGCTAAACTCAGCGCTTCAAGCCTTCCGATTGAGAAAAGGGTAGATGTTGCAACTCTGGATTCTGTTTTGTCTAATGAATTGAAATTGAATGGTTTAAACACAAAATTCGGTTTCGCTGTAATGGACAAAAAAAATAAAGTGACTAAGGTGGCGAACGTAATTTATTCCGACCAAAAAGATACCAATGGTTACACTTATCCTTTATTTACCGATAGTAAAGATCGAACGTTATACACTTTGGCAGTGGTTTTTCCGAGGAAAGACTACTCGTTGGCAAAGAATAATTTGCCGATGCTGTTGGGGACTTTCATGTCATTGCTTACGATTTTAGGGATTTATATCATTTCCATTAATTATATGATGAGGCAAAAGAAAATTGCGGAAGTGAAAACCGATTTCATCAATAATATGTCGCATGAGTTCAAAACGCCTTTGGCAACGATTTCGGTAGCAACAGATTCTTTGGCGAATTATAAAATTGCCACCAATCCTGAAAAAGTGAAATATTATTCCGGCCTGATCAAACAGGAAAATCTTCGGATGAAAAAGCAGGTGGAAAATGTTCTCAACATGTCGAAATTGGAAAGAAATGAAGTGAAACTTTTCTTGAAAGAAACCGATGTAAGGGCTTTAATTAAAGAAATTACCGAATCTTTCGGATTAATTGTGGCTCAACGAAACGGAACATTAACTCAAGAATTCAATACGGATCGGTATAAATTTAAAATTGATGAGTTTCATATTTCCAACGCATTGGTGAATTTGCTGGATAATGCCAATAAATATTCGCCAGAAACGCCAGAAATTAAAGTGAGAACCAGAAATGAAGGAAATTGGTACGTTGTAGAAATTTCTGATAAAGGAATGGGAATGGAAACCGACAACCGAACCCGAATTTTTGAAAAATTCTTCCGTGAAGAAACAGGAAATATTCATAATGTAAAAGGACAAGGTTTGGGACTTTCTTACGTGAAAAAGATCGTAGAACTGCACAAAGGCCAGATTATAGTAGATTCTCAGAAAGGAAAGGGAAGTACTTTTACTATAAAATTGCCAATGAGCTAATTGAAAATTAAAGAATAATAAAGGTTTATGTAAAAACCTTATCAAAAAAATTAAAATAAATAAAATTATGAGCAACAGAATCTTATTAGTAGAAGACGACCAAAGTTTTGGTGCTGTTTTGAAAGATTATTTAACCATAAATAATTTTGAAGTTACCCTTGCGACCGATGGTGAACAAGGTTTGAAAGAATTCACAGAAAACGAATTTGATATTTGTATTTTCGATGTGATGATGCCTAAAAAAGACGGTTTCAGTTTAGCTGAAGACGTTAAAAGAATTGATAAAAACACTCCGATTATTTTCCTTACTGCGAGAAATATGCGTGAAGATATTTTGAAAGGCTATCAACTCGGAGCAGACGATTATATCACCAAGCCTTTTGATACGGAGCTTTTATTGTATAAAATTAAAGCAATTTTGCAAAGAAGTGCAGTTTTGGAAGATGAAGAGCAAGAACAATTCAAAATCTCTAATACATTCTTCGATTCGATGCTACGTCAGTTGAGAGTTGGGGATAATGAATATAAACTTTCACCCAAAGAAAATGAATTGTTGAAGTTACTTTGTATGCACCGAAACGATTTTATGCCGAGAGATTTGGCGCTAAGAAAAATCTGGAAAAAAGAAAATTATTTCACCGCCAGAAGTATGGACGTTTATATTGCAAAACTCCGAAAACTATTGAAAGATGACGAAGGTTTGGAGATCATCAACGTTCACGGAGAAGGTTTCAGATTGTTGGTGAAGAATTAATTGAAATTCCATTCAAATAAAAAAGCTCAGAAAATTTTCTGAGCTTTTTTGATATTTATATAAAGATATTATTTTGCTTCTACACAGAAAACGCGATACTGAATAGCGATTGCGCTTTTAAAATACTGGCGGATTCTTGATAAATCAGCTGCAGCACTTTGTTTGGACAAATAACTTCCGGCCATTACTTTATAATTAGGTCTTAAAGAAGCATCGATTTCTACTTTCATATTTGGGAACCTTCTGCGGAAATACATTCCCACTTCTCGCGCTTCTTCATTGCTTTTTACTACTGCAAGTTGAATTTTATATCCCATAATACGTGGGTTTCTTCTGCAAATTTCTGCTTGTGACAAATTTCTTTCAGGCACCGAAATTTTCGGAATGGTTGTTTTCGGAGTGTTGTCTGAGTAAGTATTCGTGATAGTGGTTGCGCATTTGTTTTCTGCACTTTCAAGAAGTTCGTCCACTTTTTTGTCCATGCTTAATGTTATCGGTGTGCCGGAAATAGTGTCGTTTTTTACAACTAATTGTGCATCAATAGAATTCGCAACTAGAAAACAAAGAACTGTGAATATTTTAAGGATATATTTCATTAAAGATTATTTTTATGCAAATTTAAAACAAATAAAAATCATACCAACATTTGTTATTTAGAATTAATACAAATTAACTAAAAAGACGAATTGCTCATGCTTCTACCGTTAATTTTCTGTTAAAAGTCTTATTTTTGCGCTATTGAAAAGTAAACTCAAAATATTTTACTAACCCAAGATTTTATAAATGATTAGTTGGAGAAAGCATTACAAAAGGGGTCTTATCGCAATAGGTCTATTGCTGTCGACCAGTGCTTCTATTTACGCTCAAGGAGATGCGAAAAACGGAGAAAAGCTTTTTAAAGCAAACTGTACCGCATGTCACGCATTAGATAAACAAATTATCGGTCCTGCATTAGGAGGCGTAGTAGACAGACTTAAAAAGGAGCAGAATCTCGATACAGATTGGCTTCACAAGTGGATTAAAGATAACAAAGCATTAAGGGCTTCTGGTGATAAATACGCCAATGAAGTCTTTAATAAATTCAACAAGACTGAAATGCTTGCGTTTCCTGCTCTTTCGGATCAGGATATTAACGACATTTTAGAATTCACAACCAATCCTCCTGCTCCAGAGCCAGCTGCTGATGCTGCTGCGTCTACTGGTACGGATTCAGTTGCTGCTTTGGAAGCTGCTAAAAAAGAATCTGTCAATTCAAAAATCATTTTGATTTCATTGCTTGCAATTGGAGGTCTTTTATTATGGTTACTTTTGAAGTTGAGACAATTGGTGAAACTTCAGCAATCTGAAGAATTGGCGGGGCTTAACGAAACTAGAGCTACTTCATTTGCGGATATGTACAAGAGATATCACTTTATCGGCAAAGGAATTTTAGTGGTTCTCGGAGTATTAGCTGCTTACGGAATTTGGAACTGGATGATGTGGATTGGCGTTTACAAAGGTTATAAGCCAGAACAGCCAATTTATTTCTCTCATAAAATCCATGCTGGAGAAAATAAAATTGATTGTCAACTTTGTCACTCTTCTGCAAAATATGGTAAAGTTTCTGAGATTCCTTCTATGAATGTTTGTATGAATTGTCACAGAACAATTTCTGAGTACAATGGTAAATATTTGGAGCCAGGAAAAGATAAGAGTTTCTACGATGGTGAAATTCAGAAGATTTATGCTGCAACAGGTTGGGATCCTGCAAAACAACAATATACAGGAAAAACACAACCAGTGGAATGGACTAGAATTCACAATATGCCGGATTTTGTTTATTTCAATCACTCGCAACACGTTGTTGCAGGCGAGCAAGCGATTATCAATTCTTTCAACAAGAAAAATCCTGATGCGAAAATTGATGTAGTTTGTAAAGCTTGTCACGGACAAATTGATACCATGAATGTGGTGCAAATGGCGAATGACTTCACCATGGGATGGTGTATCGAATGTCACAGAACAACAGAAGTTGATATGAACAACGGTTATAATAAAGAGTACTTCAAAAATCTACACGAAAAACTGAAAAAACAATACGGTTCAGGGACTAAAATTACGGTAGATGCAATTGGAGGTCTTGAGTGTGGTAAATGTCATTATTAATAACAAAAATTAGAAGTATCAATGGCTTCAAATAAAATACAATTCAGAAGTATTCACGAACTGAAAGATCCAAGCTTAAATGGTAAGCTGGCTCAAAAAGAATTTCAGGATGAAATTCCGGTGAATGAGTTATTGGGAGATGGTGAATCGAACGAATCAGGAACTTCAAGAAGAGATTTCCTGAAACTTTTAGGATTCTCTACAGCTGCAGTTACTTTAGCTGCCTGTGAAGCACCAGTGCTCAAAACCATTCCTTACGTGGTGAAACCCCACGAAATTATCCCGGGAATTCCTAATTATTATGCATCAACCTATTTTGACGGTTACGATTTCGCAAGTGTTTTAGTAAAAACCAGAGAAGGAAGACCAATCAAAATTGAACCAAACCCATTAGCAAAAGAGTTGGGTAAAACCAGTGCTAGAGCACAGGCGGCAGTTCTTTCACTTTATGATAATGATAAAGTAAAGCAACCAAAACTTGATGGTAAAGATGAAACTTTCAACAAAGTTGATGATTTCGTTTTAAAAGGTTTGGCAGATGCACAAGCTGGAGGTAAGAAAATTGTGGTTTTATCACATTCTTACGCTTCTCCTACTTTCAAAAAATTATTTACAGACTTTAAGGCCAAATATCCAACAGCGGAATTGGTTACTTATGATGCAATCCCTCATACTGCAGCTTTGGAGGCAGCTCAGGAAGTATTCGGACAAAGAGCTTTACCAGTTTATGATCTTTCAAAAAGTCAATTGGTAGTTTCTTTCCAAGCTGATTTCTTAGGAGATTATAATGGAAGTTCTTTAGAAACTTCTTACGCAGCAGCGAGAAAGCCAGGACCAGATATGTTGAGACACATTCAAGTGGAATCTAACATGTCTTTAACCGGAGCCAATGCCGATACAAGAATTAAATTGAAACCAAGCGCAGTAAACAAAGTTCTTGTGGAAGTTTACAACGGTTTGAACGGTGGTGCTACAAGTAAAGAAGCAGCGGGAATAGTGAAAGAATTACAAGCGAAAGGCAGCAACGCTGTTGTTTTAGCGGATGGTTCCAAAGCGGCACACGTCTTAGCACATTTAATCAACCAAAAATTAGGATCTGCTGCTTTCACAGGCAAAGCAAGTTTCTTAAAAGAGTTTGATGCAGTAAGATATCAAGAGTTTTTATCTTGGATGAATGCAGGGCAAGTTGGTGTATTAATCACAAACAACGTAAACCCAATTTATTCAAACAATAAAGGTGAAGATTTCAAGAAATTAGTAGCAAAAGTACCTTGTGTAGTTGCTGTTGCTGATAAGAAAAACGAAATGTACAAAGCAGCGAAAGCTGTTATCCCAGTTGCCAACTGGTTAGAGTCTTGGGGAGATATGACTCCACAAACCGGAGTTTATACTTTAATGCAGCCAACCATCCAAAAAATCTATAAATCAAGACAGATCGAAGAATCTCTTTTGGTTTGGATGAATGGAAAAGACAGCGCTGCAAATAATTACTACGACTATTTAAAAGCCAACGCAGCTTCATTTATTGGAGGAACAACCTTCAACAAAGCTCTTTATAATGGAGTTTTGGAGGGCGGTGTTGCTACCACACTTTCTTATACAGGCGGAAATGCTGCTCAAGCAGTTTCAGATTTGTCTGGTTTTAAAGCTTCAGATCTTGAATTAGTTCTTTATACCAAAACTTCTATCGGAGATGGTACTCAAGCCAACAACCCATGGTTGCAGGAAATGCCGGATCCAATTACAAGATTGTCTTGGGATAACTATTTAACAGTATCTCCTAAAGATGCCGAAAAATTAGGACTTGATAATGATCTTAATGCAAGAATGCAGTTGGATGGTTCTATAGTAAATCTTACGGTAAATGGTGTTACTATTAAAGATGTACCAGTATTTATTCAACCAGGACAAGCGGAAGGATCAATGGGATTGGCGCTTGGTTATGGTAAAAAAGATTCAGGTAAAGTAGCGGAAACAGGTGTAAACGCTTACCCGTTATTCGATGGTTCTAACTTGGTTTTATCTAATGTAAAAATTGAGAAAACAGGTGAAGATCATGAATTTGCAGGAATGCAGCTTCAAAATACCTTAATGGGACGTTATGAAATCGCAAGAGAAGTTCCTTTAGATACTTTCCTAAATGTAAAATTCGATGATGAAAAACTAGGTTGGAATAAGCCTTTAGAATATCACACGATCGGAGGAGCATTGCCAGCAGGAAAAGTTGACCTTTGGGATGCATTTGATGATACCGATGGACCACACTTCAATTTATCTGTAGATTTAAATTCTTGTACAGGTTGTGGAGCTTGTGTAATTGCATGTCAAGCTGAAAACAACGTGCCAGTTGTAGGTAAAAAAGAAGTAAGAATGTCGAGAGATATGTTCTGGTTGAGAATCGACCGTTACTATTCTACTTCAGTTCCTGCAGAAATGGATTTGAATAAAGATAGCAAACTTTCTCAAGAAGAAGCTATCACTGCTGATCTTGATGTTCCTGGTATGTATGGTCACGCATTCGATAAAGATAGCGGAATCCTTAATCATCCAGCGGATAATCCAGATGTGATCTTCCAACCGGTAATGTGCCAGCACTGTAACCACGCTCCTTGTGAAACTGTATGTCCAGTAGCGGCTACTTCACACGGGAAACAAGGACAAAACCAAATGGCTTACAACAGATGTATCGGTACAAGATATTGTGCAAACAACTGTCCTTATAAAGTAAGAAGATTCAACTGGTTTACTTATAACCTTAATGATAAATTCGACTTCAACCAAAATAATGATTTAGGAAGAATGGTTCTTAACCCAGACGTTGTTGTAAGAACAAGAGGGGTAATGGAAAAATGTTCAATGTGTATTCAAATGACACAGAACACCATCCTAGAAGCGAAGAAAGAAGGAAGAAAAGTTAAAGATGGTGAATTCTCTACAGCTTGTGTGAACGCTTGTTCTACAGGAGCAATGAAGTTTGGTGATATGAATGACAAAACTTCAGAAGTAAGAGCATTATACAGCACCAACAGAAGATATACTTTGCTTGAGGAAATTGGTACAAAACCAAACGTTTTCTACCATACCAAAGTGAGAAACAGAAAAGAAAACAATGTTTAAAAATAATAAATAGGTAAAAAATGTCAGGACATTACGAAGCTCCGATAAGGGAACCTTTAATTATTGGTCACAAAACTTATCACGATATTACAGAAGATATCGCAAGACCTATCGAAGAAAGAGCCGGAAAACTTTGGTGGATTTCATTTTGGATAGCTTTAACACTATTCATCTATGGATTTGGTTGTATTGCTTACACTATTGGTACAGGTATCGGTTCATGGGGACTCAACAGAACCAACAACTGGGGTTGGGATATTACCAACTTCGTATGGTGGGTAGGTATCGGGCATGCAGGAACCCTTATTTCTGCAGTTCTCTTATTGTTTAGACAAAGATGGAGAATGTCTGTAAACCGTTCAGCTGAAGCGATGACGATTTTCGCCGTTGTACAAGCTGCGCTTTTCCCGGTAATCCACATGGGTAGAGTTTGGGTAGGTTATTGGGTTTTCCCTTTGCCAAACCAATTCGGTTCACTTTGGGGTAACTTTAACTCTCCACTCCTTTGGGACGTATTTGCAATTTCAACCTATTTCTCCGTATCAACCGTTTTCTGGTTTATGGGATTGATTCCTGACTTTGCAATGATCAGAGACCGAGCTAAAACTCCTTGGACCAAAAGAATTTATACATTCTTAGCATTCGGATGGGGTGGAAAAGCAAAACATTGGCAACGTTTCGAAGAATTATCTTTGGTATTGGCAGGTTTGGCAACTCCATTGGTATTCTCGGTACATACCACGGTATCCTTTGACTTTGCTACATCGGTAATCAAAGGTTGGCACTCCACAATTTATCCTCCGTATTTCGTTGCGGGTGCGATTTTCTCAGGATTTGCAATGGTACAAACCTTATTGCTTGTTGCAAGAAAAGTTTGTCACTTAGAAGATTATATCACCATGTACCACATCGAGATTATGAATATCGTAATCATCGTAACAGGTGGAATGGTAACCGTAGCATATGCAACTGAATATTTCATCGGATGGTACTCAGGATCAAGATTTGAAGACTTTACTTATCTTTCTCCGGGAGCAGCTACAGGTCCTTATTGGTGGGCATTCTGGTCGCTTATTATCTGTAACCTTGTAGTTCCTGCTGCATTTTGGTTCAAAAAAGTTAGAACCAACATCTTCGCAACATTTTTTATCGCTTTGATTATTAATATCGGGATGTGGTTTGAAAGATTTGATATTATCGTTATCAATATTTCAAGAGATTACTTACCAAGTTCATGGACGATGTTTAAACCAACAATCATTGATGTAGGGGTATTCCTTGGAACGATAGGGTTTTTCGGAGTGTTATTTTTATTGTACGCCAGAACATTCCCTGTAATTGCACAGGCTGAATTAAAATCTATTTTGAAAATATCTGGTGAAACTTATAAAGCAAAAGAAGAAGATGAGCACCACTAAAAGAATATTTGGAATCTATGCAGACGACGATGATTTAATGAACGGCGTACATGCATTTAACGATAAAGGAATTAAAATAGACGAAGTATATACTCCGTTTCCGGTTCACGGGCTTGACAAAGCTTTAGGTCTTAGAAAAACCAGAATTTCCGATGCTGCTTTTCTTTATGCAGTATATGGAGTTACCATCGGTAGTTTGGTTACTTTCTATACCATGAACCATGACTGGCCACAAAATATCGGTGGTAAACCCGCTTTCGACTGGGCGCATAACATGCCTGCCTTTGTTGTTCCGATGTTTGAGTTAATGGTATTCTGTGCTGCACACATGATGTCACTTACTTTCTTGGTAAGAAACAAAATGTATCCTGGATGTCCGCCTCAGAACCCAGATCCAAGAACAACCGATGATAAATTTATGATGGAATTTGTTACCGACAATGTGGATGCTGTAAAGCAAATTCTGATTGATACCGGAGTTGAAGAAATAACTGTAAAAGATGCTTAAAATGACAAAGAATATTATTAAAATTACAGCTATCTTAGGATTTGCAGCAATTTCCTTAAGTTCTTGCAGTAAAGAAAATCCACCTTTGGTTTATTTTCCGGATATGTATTACCCTGTCGCTTATGATCCTTTGATGAAAGCAGAAGATGCATATTCTACTCATGAAAATGAAATTCCTGCATTCGTTAAAAATAATGGAGCTACTGGATTAGGACCTGTAAACGGAACTGTAGTTCATGATAAAGATGCCGTTGCAGATGTGGCAGCAAATGACAGAATGACTCCAGATACTTATAACGCAGGATATGATGAGTCTAAAACGATTACAGCATCTCCGCTTAACCCAGCTAATCAGGCTAAAGACCTTGAAAGAGGTAAAGTTTTGTTCGACAGAACTTGTGCTGCATGTCACGGTACAGCAGGTGACGGACAAGGTCCGATTGTAGTAAGTGGTGCTTATTCGGGAGTTCCTAAATATGCCGACAGAGAAATTACCGTAGGATCTGTACATTATGTTTTAACCAATGGTAGAAACGCAATGGGATCATACGCGGGACAACTAACACCGGGTGACCGCTGGAGAGTTGCAATGTATGTAATGAATGCTTTCAAAGGCGGAATTGCACCTGCAGCTACACCAGCAGCTGCAGTAGCTTCAACAAGTGTAACAACTAGTCCTCAAAAATAAAAAGTATTAAAAAATGTATAGTTTTTCACCTAAATTAAGATTATATTCAATCATATTTATCGTTCTGGGATTAGTGCTTTTTGGTGCAGGTTATTTTATGAACAAATCCATTAGCCCCGAAAAGATAGAACACATGATGGAAGCGGTACATGCCGGAGGAAATCATGCTCCTACTCATTCCAGCGAAATGGTTGGTCCACAAGATCATGAAGCTCATTTGGAACATGCTACATTGCAGATTCATAACCAGCCTTTAGCAGCGATTCATGCTGTGGCGGTATTCTTATTTGCTTTAAGCTGTTGTGCATTGTTCTTTTACTGTATCCAAAATGCAGCGCACGCAGGTTGGTCTATCATCATTTTAAGAGTTATGGAAGCAATTGCTTCTTATATTCCTTATGGTGGGGCAATCTTAGTGATTATTATGATTTTGAATATCACCCATCAAGGACATCTTTTCCACTGGATGGATCCGGAATTGACAGAACCTGGAAACATTCATTTTGATGCTATCCTTTTCGAAAAGAAAATTTTCCTTAACATACCTTTCTATGCAGTTAGAACCCTTATTTACGTAATTGGAGCTTCTTTCTTCGCATGGAAACTGAAATCTCTTTCTAAGAAAGTAGATGAAACCAAAAGCAGAAAAGATTACGCAAGCTATTATAGCTGGAGTGTAGGTTATATCGCATTCTTCGGTTTTGCTTCTGCAGCTTGGGCTTGGGATTGGTTGATGTCTATTGACCCTCACTGGTATTCTACTATGTATATTTGGTATGCAATGGTAAGCTGTCTTTCTTCTTCTATTGCTGCGATCATTTTGATCAGTGTTTATTTGAAGAAAAAAGGTTTTTTACCACAGTTTAATGATAATCACTTGCACGATTTAGGGGTTTTCCTTTTCGCTACAAGTATGCTTTGGACCTATACTTGGTTCGCACAATTCATGTTATATTGGTATGCAAACGTACCAGAAGAAGTGAATTATTTCTTCGGAAGATTCAAATATTATGCACCAACATTTTTACCTATGTTGATCATTAACTTTCTCATTCCACTTTTGGTATTGGTAAGTTCAAGCATTAAGAGAAACTATACTGTAGTTACTGTAATGGCAATTATCGTACTTTGCGGTCACTGGTTAGATTATTTCAACATGGTAATGCCGGGAACAGTAGGACCTTACTGGAAAACTCCTGAAGTTCTATTATTGAATTTAGGATCCGTATTGTTTGGAGTAGGTTTATTCATCTTCGTAGTAATGTCAGCGCTTTCTAAACTGAAATTACTTCCTGAAGGTAACCCATTCCTTAAAGAATCTAAAATCTACGAATATCCTTTCTAATAAGGTATTAATCAATAATAAAAGTCCTGGTAATTTGATTATCAGGACTTTTTTATGCGTTGTTTTGGTTTATTTAATTCATCATTTAATTTTAAGATAAAATATTCATAAGAAAAATCAATTGAAGACTTTGTCAAAGGAATCTTTATGTGCCCATTATATAAATTATTTCCCAGCATTGTCGGGAATTTTTTTAAATTTGTAATAAACCCATCACTTATGAAGAAAATCGTGTTTTTGTTTCTTTTTTGCTTTCTAATGATTGCCTGCAAGAAAGATTCTGTAGATGCTACCAATACCAAAACTTTGCAATCGAGTATTAACGATATGGCATCGAGTTTAAATACTTTAAAGCAAGTTAAATTCAGTGAAGCACTTTATATCCTGAAAACTTTCGGAGTGGAAGCTGATGGTGATGTGAACGAATTGAATGCTTTGGGAAAACTAATTAATGGAAAGAAAGTTCCAGAGATTTTCGCACTTGCTGATCAAGTTGCCCAAAAAAATGGAATCGATTGGTCCAGTACAGGGCCGCCTTCTTTGGGTGAAATGAATATTTTCGGAAATGAAATGGCAAAAGAATCCGATCCGAATGATATTTCTGCCAATGCTCTAAGTATTATTACAAAACCAATGGCGGTGGATAGTGTTTTAGGGCCCAAATCCTTGCAAATTGTACCGAGGTTGGTAGATCGCTCAGGAAACCCGATTGTTTTCGAAGGAGCTGCTTTAGAAACGATACTTGAAGTCTTCAGCAACGGTAACAGAATCCTCACCTCCAAAAATTTGATGTTGGATAATAATTTCAAAGGTTTCAATATGAGATTTGCATCTTTACCTGCGGATAAAATTTCTAATAACCAAATCGATATCACCGTTTCTGTAAAAACAACTAAGAAAACCTTTAAAATGTCGAAAATTGGCGTTACAGTAAATCCAAAAGCATTATTGATGCCTTCCGGAAATCCAGCCAATAATCCAGCGAATGTAACTACTGATGTGTCTACAACTCCGACTGAAGATGCAACCGCAACGGAAACACCAGTTGTAGCCGTTACCGCTGATCCAAAAGCTAGTGTTTCTAAGTTTTTGAATAATTTGAGTGCGAAAAATTTAAAAGGAGCTTATGAAACTTCTGATAATCCAAGTTGGGGTTCTTATGAGACTTTTTCCAATCCGACTTCCGGGTTTGGTGCAGTGAAAAATATTAATGTAAAAAACATTACCACGAATAATGTGAGTTCCAACAACGCAAGTGTGAATGCTACTTACGATGTGACTGATAAAAACGGACAAACCACTTCGCTTTTGGTGACTTTTGGTTTAAAAAACGTCAACGGCGAGTGGAAAATTTCAAGTTATAAAATCAATTAATAATGAGCAAAAGCGAACTCATCCGGAATTTAGAAAATACGATAGAAAATATTCCTGATTTTCCGAAGCCGGGGATTCAGTTTAAAGATATTACACCGATTTTTCTTCAACCGAAACTGTACGAAGATGTGATTGCCGATCTTGTAAATTTCAGCAGAGGAAAAGTAGATGCCGTTTGTGGTATCGAAAGTCGAGGCTATCTTTTCGGAATTGCAGTGGCTGTTGCATTGGAAGTTCCTTTTATTTTAATTAGAAAAGCAGGAAAACTTCCTCCGCCATTTATTGGTGAAAAGTATGATTTGGAATACGGTTCCGCAGAAATCGAAATGCGTACCGGACAAATACGACCAGGACAAAGAATCTTAATTCATGATGATTTGCTCGCGACCGGAGGAACGACTCAAGCTGCTGCTCAGTTGGTAGAAAAACAAGGAGCAAAAGTCGTGCAGTTCAGTTTTTTAATTGGTTTAAAAGACCTCCACGGAGAGGAAGTTCTGAAGAAATTCGATGCGGAAGTTTATAGTATTTTAGAATATTAAGATGCTTAAAGATTTCACTCAAAAAATCATTATTTTGAGGAGAATTTAATAATGAAAATGTTTTTTCAGACATAATTTTGTAAATCGTTATAAAACATCTAAATTTGCACTTCAATTTTTAATACTATTATGGCAAAAGATAAAACGCACAACCACCAAAAAGATCTAGAAGGGAAGGAAACAGTAGAGATTTTCAAAGATTTAGACCGTGGTGCATTGGATACAGAACGTTTTCTAGAGAAACATTCTAAAACTTTAATCACTGTCTTCGGAACTTTGGTTATCGCAGTTTTGGGTTATTTTGCGTTTCAGCAGTTTTATGTAGCGCCGAGAAATGAAGAAGCTACTTTGAGCTATCTTGCTGCTCAGAAAAACTTAGCAGATGGAAAAGAAGAATTGGCATTGGGTGGAAAAACCGCTGCGAACCCTGGATATTTGGGAACATACAATGAATATTCCGGAACTAAAGTAGGGAAACTTTCTGCTTACAACGCAGGTCTTTTGAAATTCAAAGAAGGGAAATATCAGGAAGCATACAATTTGCTCGATCAATTTTCTTCAGGAAATAAAGTGTTGATGGCTTTGAAATATGGAGCGATGGCTGATTGCCAAGCGAACCTTAATAAAAATGAAGAAGCTTTATCGCTTTTAGACAAAGCAACTTCTGCTTCAGATGATCCTTACACTTCTTATTATTTTACAAGAAAAGCTGGTATGGTAGCATTGGCGTTGAAAAAGAATGCTGAAGCGAAAAAATACTTCTCTACCATCGACGAAAAATATCAGGATTACGATAACGGAATGTCTGATTCCTACATCGAAATGGTAAAATATTACTAAATAAAAAATATACAATGGCAACTGTAAATCTTTCAGATTACAAACCATTACAGATTGATAATGCCGGTTCTTTTAGAATTGGCATTGTTGTTTCTGAATGGAACGATTTTGTAACCCATAATCTTCGTGACGGAGCAGTAGAAGTACTTAAAAAAGAAGGCGTACAAGAAGAAAATATCTCGATTTTTAAAGTTCCGGGCGCTTTTGAACTCAATTATGCTTCGATGCAGCTTTGCAAAGAGAGAAAATTTGATGCGGTGATTGCGATTGGATGCGTAATTCGCGGGGAAACTCCGCATTTCGACTATGTTTGTTCGGCTGTTGCGCAAGGAATTAAAGATTGTAATATTTTAACCGATATACCTACAATTTTCTGTCTGTTGACCGATGACAACAAAGAACAATCGATCGCCAGAAGCGGCGGAAGTTTGGGCAACAAAGGAATAGAAGCTGCAGTAACCGCTTTGCAAATGATTGATTTCAAGAGAAATCTTTCTGTGAAAAAGGGGAATATTGGTTTTGGAAATTTGTAGTTTTACATCAATTTTAAATCTCATATTTAAAAAATTGAGGTTGACTAAATAATTATAAATGGATTCCAAAAAAATTAAACCGTTTTTGTACCTCGGGATTTTTTATCTTCTGGTGTCTTTGGTTTTAAGAGTTGTTTTTATCTTTCACCCTATTACCAATGCGAGTTTCGGGGTTTTTGAAAGTTTGCAAATTCTATTGGTGGGATTGCTCAGTGATATTTTTGTTTTCGTTTTGTCGAGCAGTTTATTGGCGTTGTATTTTCTATTTTTATCGAATTCTAAATACCAAAAACCGTTCGGTTATATCATTTTCGGAGTACTTGTAGCAGCATTTTGCTATACAGCTTTCGTTCCCGGAAATATTTTCAAGCAATATGGAGGTTCTTTTCCGGAAGTCGCGATGGCTTTTATTGGAATGAAAACTTTGTTTTTTGGGTTAATGCTTTTTTTGCCTGCAAAAAGAGTGAAAATCCGAAATATTCTCTATTTCATTACCTTGTTTCTTTATGTTTTACTGATTATTTTCAATGCCGTAAGCGAATACTTTTTCTGGAATGAATTCGGGGTTCGGTACAATTTCATCGCGGTAGATTATCTGATTTACACCAATGAAGTTATCGGAAATATCATGGAAAGTTATCCGGTAATTCCTCTGTTTTCCGTGATTTTCGCGCTGAGTTTAGTCATAACTTGGTTGGTATTCAAAAAAACGAAAGGCGAGTTGCTTGATCTTCCGAATTTTAAGCAAAAACTCATTTTGCTCGGTATTTTTTTGGTGTTGTGTGGCTTAAGTTTGGTGGTGATTCCGAAATTAGAATCCATTAAAACCAACAATACTTTTGCGCAAGAAATTCAGGCAAATGGTTTCCCGAAATTTTACAAAGCTTTCACCCAAAAAGAACTCGATTATTTCCAATTCTATCCAACGATGGACGAGAATTTGGCTGAACAACGATTTTTAAAACAATTTCAACCGCCAATTTTATCAAGAAATATTAGCCCTGAACATCCGGAATTCAAGAAAAATGTCGTTTTAATTTCCATTGAAAGTCTTTCCGCTGATTTTCTTGCTCACTACGGAAATACGCAAAAAATTACGCCTTTTCTGGATAGTTTAGCCAATAAATCTCTGATGTTTACCAATCTTTATGCGACCGGAAATAGAACCGTTCGTGGTTTGGAAGCATTAACGCTTTGTATTCCTCCAACTGCCGGAGAAAGCATTATTAAAAGAGAAAATAATAAGAATAAATTCACCACAGGAAGCGTTTTCAAATCGAAAGGCTATGATGTGAAGTTTTTATACGGTGGCTACAGCTATTTCGACAATATGGAAGATTTCTATCAAGGAAATGGTTACGATATTGTGGACCGAAACGATTTTAAACCAGAAGAAATTACTTTCGCGAATGTTTGGGGCGTTTCCGATGAAGATATGGCGAAAAAAGCGATTGAAGTGATGAATAAGGAAGCGAAATCGGGAAAACCTTTTTTCAACCATTGGATGACGGTTTCCAATCACCGACCATTCACTTATCCGGAAGGAAGAATTGATATTCCAGGAACTGCAAAATCGCGAGATGGCGGCGTGAAATATACCGATTATTCGCTCAGGAGGTTCTTTGAAATGGCGAAGAAACAAGATTGGTACAAGAATACCGTTTTCGTTATTGTTGCAGATCATTGTGCATCGAGTGCAGGAAAAACCGAGCTTCCTATGGACAAATACCGAATTCCGGGAATGATTTTTTCTGAAGGTTTCGTTGCTCCAAGACAATTCAACCAATTGATGTCGCAAATCGATGTGATGCCTACTTTATTTGGACTTTTAAATTTTAATTATCAGTCGAAATTTTTAGGACAAGATGTTTTTAGCGGTAGTTTCCAGCCGAAAGCTTATGTAGCGACTTATCAGGATTTGGGTTTAATTAAAGATAATTATTTGACCGTAATTTCTCCGACAAAAAAAGTAAGGCAGTATTCACTAACCCTTCAGAAATCGGATTTACCTGAAAATTTCAAGCTTTATTACGATGAAAATCTCGTTAAAAATACGGTACAGAATTTGGTTGATGACTGCGTTTCTGTATTTCAATCAACGAGCGATTGGGTGCAAAAAAATAAACTGAATCAATAATTTTTTGTACTTTTAGTTCCGAATTTTAATTAAAAAATAGTCATTATGAGATGGACAAACGATAGAAGCGACAATGTGGACGATCGCCGCGGTTTTGGTAGTGGAGGCGGAATGCTTGTAGGCGGAGGTTTAGGAACGCTTATTATTGCGGCAATTATTTTTTTCCTTGGAGGCGATCCTTCTGCGATTCTTTCTTCCGGAATGGGAAGTTCTACGCAACAAACCGAACAGAGAGATTTGACTCCGGATGAGTTGAAAGTGAGAGAATTTGTACAAATGGTTACTTACGAAACTGAGCAAACTTGGGGTGAAATTTTCAAGGAAAATGGAATGCAATACAGAGCACCGAAAGTAGTTTTGTTTGAAAACGCAACGCAATCCGGTTGTGGTGCGGCTCAAGCTGCGATGGGACCATTTTATTGTCCGGCTGATCAAACGGTTTATATGGATATGAGTTTCTTCCAAGAATTACAGCAAAGATTTGGCGCGCAGGTTACAGAATTTTCTATCGCTTATGTGATGGCTCATGAAATCGGTCACCACGTACAAACGCTTTTGGGAACTACACAAAAAGTCGATCAACTTAGAAATAGCGGAAGATATTCGGAATCGGATATGAACAGAGTTTCTGTAGCGACAGAACTTCAAGCGGATTTCTACGCCGGAGTTTGGGCAAAACAAACCGACAACCGCGAAAAAATATTAGAACCAGGCGATATCGAGTCAGCAATTTCCGCAGCAGAAGCAGTTGGTGATGACAATATTCAGAAGCGTTCGCAAGGATATGTAAATCAGGAAGGTTTCACACACGGAAGTTCCGCGCAACGAAAAGAATGGTTTATGAAAGGCTATAACACCGGTGATATCCGACAAGGAGACACTTTCAATGCCTTGTTAAAATAAAATAAAAATTCCCGAATTATTCGGGATTTTTTTGGCATTAAAACAAAAACCGCGATACCCAAAAACGGATATCGCGGTTTCTTTTATATATGAAAACGATGTTTAGTTTTGATTTACAGAGTTTTCTGCAGAAGTTTTCACTTCTTCTACTTTACTTTGAACTTGTGAAGCTACATCGTTTGCTTTAGCTTTCAAGTCGCTTCCGAATTTGTTGAAGTTGTCTTTTGCAGTGTTGAGTTTATCTTTTACTGCTTGTTTTTCTTCTGGAGTTGAATTTTTGTACTTCCAAAAAGCTAATGCTCCAAGTCCCAATAATGCAAGTAATCCGTTTCTTTTAGTGCTCATAATTTTAAGTTTTAAGTGGTTTTTTGAAAAAATTAATTTGATATTAATGTAATTGTAAAAAGCGTGCCATCTATTTATCAAAATATATAAATTTTTGTTAAAATACTTATTCAGTTAGTTGGTATTAGCTATTCTTCGATGAAAAAAATATCGATAATTTTTTAGGGTTTTGTTTAGAATTTTTAAATAAAAAAAACTCTGCCATAAAGACAGAGTTTCAATTCGTTATGTGGCAATTTTAGCCTAAATAAGGATATTTATAATCTTTCGGAGAAATAAAAGTTTCTTTGATGCTTCTCACAGAAACCCATCTCAAAAGATTCATTTTAGAACCTGCTTTGTCATTGGTTCCGGAAGCTCTAGCTCCACCAAAAGGTTGCTGTCCAACAACTGCACCAGTTGGTTTATCATTGATGTAGAAGTTTCCTGCAGCATTTTCTAAAGCTTTATAAGCTTCATCAATCGCATAACGATCTTGCGCGAAAATTGATCCTGTAAGTGAATATGGTGAAGTTTCATCAACTAATTTCAAAGTTTCTTTCCAATCTTTATCTTCATAAACAAATACGGAAAGAATTGGTCCGAAAATTTCCTCACAAACCGATTCGTATTTTGGATTGGTTGTTTCAATCACGGTTGGCTCTACGAACCATCCTTTAGAATCGTCGCATTTTCCACCAAGAATTACGGAAGCGTCTCCGGATTTTTCAGCTCTTTCAATATATCCTTTGCATTTTTCAAAAGAATTTTTGTCGATTACCGCGTTGATGAAATTAGAAGGATCTTCAGGGCTTCCCATTTTTACGGTTTTCAATTGAGCTTCCATTACTTTTTTCACATCGTTCCAAAGCGATTTCGGAACATAAGCTCTTGAAGCCGCTGAACATTTTTGACCTTGGTATTCGAAAGCGCCACGCACCAAACCTGTTGCAACTGCTTCTACATTGGCAGAAGGATGCACCATTACGAAATCTTTTCCACCGGTTTCGCCAACGATTCTTGGGTACGTTTTGTATTGGTGAATATTGTCACCAATCATTTTCCACATTCCTTGGAATACTTTGGTAGAGCCTGTAAAATGCAATCCTGCAAAATCTGGATGCGCCAAAACTTTCTCTGCAGTTTCTTTACCATCCGTGAAAACCATATTGATTACCCCTGCAGGTAAACCAGCTTCGATAAGAATATCCATAATGATTTTAGCAGAAAGAACTTGTTTGTCCGAAGGTTTCCAAACCACTACATTTCCCATCATCGCCATACAAGTTGGCAAGTTTCCGGAAATCGCAGTAAAGTTGAAAGGAGTTACGGCAAAACAAAAACCTTCCAATGGACGATATTCTGATCTGTTCCAAATTCCAGCATCAGAAACTGGCTGATCAGAATAAATTTCAGTCATAAATTCTGCGTTATAACGAAGAAAATCGATGAATTCGCAAGCAGCATCAATTTCCGCCTGATGAACATTTTTACTTTGCCCGATCATCGTCGCTGCGTTGAGTTGGTCACGGTAAGGACCTGCGATTAAATCTGCTGCTTTTAAGAAAATAGCTGCACGCTGTTCCCAACCGAGGTTGTTCCATTTTTCTTTTGCTGCAAGAGCGGTATTGATGGCTTCATCCACATGTTGCATGTTTCCTCTGTAATAGAAACCAAGGTCATGCTGATGATCTTGAGGAGAGCTAATTGCGATTTTTTCATCAGATTTCACTTCTTTCCCGTTGATGATCATTGGAATTTCTACCTTTTCTGCCCACATTTTTTTGTAGGTTGCTATTAAGGATTTCACTTCGGCAGATCCTGGTTCGTAGGTTCTTACCGGTTCGTTCACTGCGAAAGGAACTTGCGAAATTGCTTTTGACATATTTTTAATTTTTATTGATTTTTTTGTGAATGTTACAAAGTTAAGTGAATTGTGGCAATAAGCCAAAAACCACTCTTGGTAGATTATTCTTTTACAAGGATTTTTTCACTGACAATTTTGCTTAATACCAACTCTTTTCCGGAAATTTTAATGAGCATCGACTGGTCGAATTTTTCGATTTCTAAAACTTCTATTTTTTGTCCTAATTCCAGATTTTTGTCATTAAGAAAACTCAAGAAATCCTCATCGGTTAAAGTTACAGCAGCAAAAACGACCTGATCTTTCACCTCACAATTGCTTAGTTTTTTTAGATCTTGGGCAATAATATTTCCGTCTTTATCTGGGATGGGTTCGCCGTGTGGATCATATTTTGGGTAATTCAAGAGTTCATCCATTTTATCAAAAAAAGTTTCTGAATGGATATGTTCCAGTTGCTCGGCAATTTCATGAACATTTTCCCAGCCGAAATTCATTTTTTCCACCAGAAACATTTCTGTTAATCGGTGTTTTCGAACGACCAAGGCAGCTTGTTTTTTTCCGGAATCAGTTACTTTTAGAGGTTTATAACTTTCATAAACAACCCAGCCTTTATCCATAAATTTCTTCATCATGTTGTTTACGCTCGGCATTTTCACATTTAAGAATTTGCTCAGTTCGTTGATGGTTACGGTGTTTTCAGCGGTTATTAAATGGAAAATTGCTTTAAGGTAATTTTCTTCGGTAAGGGAAATCATAAAGTTAGATTGAGTATAATACAAATCTAACAATAATAAATTGACAAAAAAAACGCACAATGAAATTGTACGTTTATCAACCTTCAAGAACACTACATTGTATGATTAAAAAGCATGAGAATTTTTTAATGAAAATGTATGTTTTTCGTAGGTTTAATTTTAAAATGGTTATTAGCTTTTTGTTTTCTTCGTTTTTGCATGACAAAGATGATACAATATTTTGTAAATAATTCAGGTGTTTTAACCCTTTTTTCACCGTGTAATCACCCTTTTTTTCTAAATTTATCGGAAATATTAGTTACATCCAATTATTTAAATTTCCATAGATGAAATACTCTTTTAAAAATGATTATTCCGAAGGTTGCCATCCAAGAATTCTTGAGGCTTTGGTAAAGTATAATTCTATTCAGCAAAATGGTTACGGCCTTGATGAATATTCCCAAAACGCTAAGGAAATCATCTTGAAGAAGATCAATAATCCAAAAGCGGAAGTACATTTTGTATCGGGTGGAACTCAGGCCAATTTAATTGTGATTTCCGCCTTTTTAAGGCCTCATGAAAGTGTAGTAGCTGTAGAAACTGGTCATATTTTCACTAATGAAACTGGCGCTATCGAGGCAACCGGCCACAAAGTACATGGCGTAGCAACCAAAGATGGTAAGTTAAAACCTGAAGATGTTCAGAAAATCATGGATCTTCATACCAATATTCCACATCAGGTGAAACAGAAATTGGTTTATATATCGAATTCTACTGAAGTTGGAACGATTTATTCAAAACGGGAATTACAGGATTTGTATGAATTCTGCCAAGAAAAAAAACTTTATCTCTTTCTTGATGGCGCAAGACTTGGCCATGCTTTAACTTCGGAAACCAACGATTTAACATTGGAAGATATTGCAAAATATACAGACGCTTTTTATTTGGGAGGAACAAAAAACGGAGCGTTAATTGGCGAAGCAATTGTCATTTCTAATGAAAATTTGCAAAAGGAATTCGGGTTTCATTTAAAACAAAAAGGAGCGATGTTGGCGAAAGGAAGGCTTCTCGGAATTCAATTTCAGGAATTGTTGAAAGATGATTTGTACTTTGAATTGGCCAAACATGCCAATGAGAAGGCGATGGAAATTAAAAAAGCATTTAAAGAGCAGGGTTGCAGTTTTCTGGCTGAAACATTTACCAACCAAATTTTCCCTATTTTAACCCAAAGCCAGATCGACCAACTTTCGCGGAATTACGATTTTTATGTTTGGAAAAAGATAGATGAAGAGCAATCAGCCATTAGAATCATTACTTCTTGGGCAACGACAGATGAAATTGTTGCAAATTTTACAAATGAAATTAAAAATTTGAAATGAAAAAGACCTTTTTTTTTCTAGCGTTGTTGACGTCTTTGATTATCAATGCACAGAAAACCGTAAAAGATCCTGAAATTGTGAGATATGTAAATCAGGTGAATAAGGATTCTCTTAAAGCGAATATTGAAAAACTCGTGAGTTTCGGAACCCGACATACCATGAGCTCTACTTCTGATCCTTATAAAGGAATTGGTGCAGCAAGAAACTGGGTATTGGCCAAATTCAGAAATTACGCCAAGAATTCTGGTGGAAGGATGGAAGTATTTCTTCAGAATGAAGATTTGCAGCCCGATGGAAAGCGCATCAACAAAGTTACCAACTTGGGAAATGCATCGGCATTGTTAAAAGGAACCGATCCCAATGATAAAAGGATCATTATAATTTCCGGCCACCTTGATTCACGGGTTTCTGACGTTATGGATGCGAGTGGTTTTGCACCAGGCGCCAATGATGATGGGAGCGGATTAGCCGCGGTGATAGAAAGTGCGAGGATTTTAAGTCAATCAAAATTTCCGGTTTCAATTCTTTTCGTTGCAGTAAGCGGAGAAGAACAGGGACTTTTGGGTGCGAAAATGTTAGCAGACAAAGCAAAAGCTGAAAATTGGGAAATAGAAGCAGTTTTGAATAATGACATGATTGGAAATAATAGCTTTGATGCGCCTAAAAATTCCGGTACGCCGAAACTTCGAATTTTCAGTGAGGGTTTACCGGCGTTTGAAACAGAAAAAAATTCGCCGACTATCAGAAATTACGGTCTTGAAAATGATGGTCCAGCACGACAACTTGCGCGGTACATAAAAGAAATAGGAGAAGAATACGTGAAAAATATAGACATCAAAATGATTTACAGAAACGACCGTTTTTTGCGAGGCGGGGATCATACTCCTTTTGTCAATCATGGATTTACGGCAGTTCGTTTAACGGATTATTATGAAAATTACGATCATCAGCATCAGGATATCAGGACAGAAAAAGGAAAAAAATATGGGGATTTAGCTGATTTTATGGATTTTGATTATTTAAGAACGAACACAGCTGTAAACGTTGCTGTTTTGGCTAATTTGGCGAAATCTGTTCCACGACCTGAAAATGTTTTAATGGATGTAAAGGAACTGTCAAATACCACAAAATTGAGTTGGGAAAAGCCTTCTTTAGGAAAAATCAAAGGCTATGAGGTGTTGGTTAGAGAAACGGATAGTTCTGTTTGGACCGGGAAAATTTTTACCACAGAAACTTCAATCACGATTCCTTATTCAAAAGATAATTTTCTTTTTGCGGTGCGAAGTATTTCGGAATCTGGAAACGAAAGTTTACCCGTAATTCCTAAAATATCAAGATAAAAAAATCCACTCAGCGATTGAGTGGATTTAAATATGATTAAAGAATCTGATTCTTATAAATCTTCAAATTTATCAACGATTTTTTGTGAAACTCCGGTGTTACTGAAACCTCCATCGTGGAAAAGGTTCTGCATCGTCACTTTTCTGGTAAGATCCGAGAAAAGGCTCACACAGTAATTTGCACAATCTAAAGCATCCGCATTTCCAAGTGGAGACATGCTGTCGGCGAAATTGAAGAATCCGCTGATTCCTTTTACACCGGCGCCGGCTTTAGTCATTACAGGAGATTGGGAAATGGTGTTGACACGCACTTTTCTTTCGCCCCAATAGTATCCGAAACTTCTTGCGATGCTTTCAAGATAAGATTTGTTATCGGCCATATCACCATAATTTGGGAAGGTTCTTTGTGCCGCGATATAAGTTAAAGCCAAGATTGAACCCCATTCGTTCATGATGTCTTTATCCCAAGCTGCTTTCATCACTTTATGGAAAGAAACGGAAGAAACGTCCCAACCTTTTTCAAGAAAATCATAATTAAGGTCGGTATAAGCCTTTCCTTTTCTGATGTTAACGGACATCCCAATTGAGTGCAGAATGAAATCGATTTTACCGAATTTTTCTTCCGCATGAGCAAAAAGCTTCTCCAAATCTTCAACTGAAGTTGCATCAGCTGGAATAACATCTGAACCGGTTTTTTTAGCCAACTCATCTATTTCGCCCATTCTCATTGCGATGGGAGCATTCGATAAAATAAATTCAGCACCTTCTTCGTGGCATCTTTCGGCAACTTTCCATGCGATAGATTGGTCGTTCAGTGCACC
The DNA here is from genome assembly GCF_024436175.1 of Kaistella montana. Classification (GTDB taxonomy): domain Bacteria; phylum Bacteroidota; class Bacteroidia; order Flavobacteriales; family Weeksellaceae; genus Kaistella; species Kaistella montana. Next base: position 672,387 of record NZ_JANFQP010000002.1, read on the forward strand.
GAAAATAATTCCTTTTTTGCCTTTTAGTAATCCGTATGACATAATATTGTTATTTTTCACAAATTTAAAATTTTTATTGTTTACGGCATAAAAAAAGAAACCCAAATTTCTTTAGGTTTCTTTTTTTTACTTAGAAGCTTCTTTTAGTTGGTCGCCTTTTTCACCTCTGCTTTTGCATCTTCAGCTGCATCTTTAGTGTTTTCCCAAGCGTTGTCAGCTAAATCTTTTGTTTTTTCCCATGCATCAGAAACAGCATCTTTTGTATCTTCCCAAGCATCGGAAACATTTGCTTTCGCTCTTTCGAACCAGCCTTCAGCAGTTGGTTCAGCGTTATTTTCTTTCTGTTCGCGGATGTAGTCTTTCGCTCTTTCAGCGTAATCGTTTACAGTCCATTTTACTTCGTTCACAGCGTTTTCTGCTTTGTTATAATCTTGTCTGTCCATAACGTTTTTTTTTAAATTAATATTTGTGATTTGATATTATGTTAAGTTGCAACATCCATTCCTAAACTTTATAAATCATGTTAAATATTCTATAAATTTTTCTTAATTCACTTCTTTCAACTTAATAATTACTAGATAATTTTTGGAATAAGAATTTTAGAAACTATATTTGAATCATGGAAAAAATACGTTGCGCTTGGTGCGAAAAAGATGATTTGTACCGAAATTATCACGATCAGGAATGGGGAAAACCTGTTTACGACGACGAAACGATTTTTGAATTTTTGGTTCTTGAAAGTTTTCAAGCAGGACTTTCATGGTACACGATTCTGAAAAAACGAGAAAACTTCAAAGCAGCTTTTGATGATTACAATTACCAAAAAATCGCAGAATATTCCGACGAAAAGGTAGAAGAATTAATGCAAAACGCTGGAATTATCCGAAACCGATTGAAGATTTTGGCCACAATAAGCAATGCAAAAAAGTTCATGGAAGTGCAAAAAGAATTCGGAACTTTTTCCGAATATATTTGGGGATTTGTTGATGGAAAACCTATTGATTATGGTCGGGAAAGTTTATCACAAATTCCTGCCACGACTGAAATTTCTGATGCTTTGGCTAAAGATTTAAAGAAAAGAGGTTTTAAATTTCTTGGTTCCACGGTAGTTTATGCGCACATGCAAGCGACGGGAATGGTCAATGATCATCTTCAAGATTGCTGGGTGAGAAATCAATAAAAAATGCGGCTTGGTGGAGCCGCATTTTTATTTTTACTTGTAATTTTTATTTAATGATTCTCTCCAAAACCCATTCAATCATATTCTTTTCTGAAGCGTGATGATCTGCAGAAAATTCGCCACGTCTTCTGTTGGCGATAACACAATTTACAGTTAAAGCTTTGTGTCCGAGTAATTTAGAAAGCCCATAAATTGCTGAAGTTTCCATTTCGAAATTGGTCACGCCCAAGTCGTTTAAGGTTTCCAAAAACTGATCATCCAAAGCTTTCAATCGCAATTGTCTTCCTTGTGGAGCGTAGAATCCTGGGAAAGTCGCTGTGTTTCCGTGGTATTTCGCGTCTTTGTAATAATCGGAAATATCTTCTGCCCAATCGGAAAAATACAACATCGGTTTTATTCTTTCGTAAGGAAATTTCTCCATAAAATTTCTCGAGAACTCGTTTTTAAATTGATAATCTTGGTAGAAATGAAGCAATCCGTCTAATCCAACCACGTTTTGGGTCACGAGCATGTTATCGACCTCCACATCGGGATTTACGCTTCCACAAGTTCCCAATCTGAAAAGTTGCAGCGATTGATGATTGGTTTTAAATTCCTTTTTTTGAAGGTCGATATTCATCAACGCATCCAGCTCATTCATCACGATATCGATGTTTTCCGTACCAATTCCGGTGGACATTACGGTAATTCTTTCTCCGCGCAGCGTTCCGGTGTGGGTGTAAAATTCTCTTTTATTTTTTTTGATTTCGATTTTGTCGAAATATTTGGAAACTTTCGGTACACGATCCGGATCTCCAACCAAAATTATTTTCTCGGCAAGATCTTCCGGCAAAAGATTGAGGTGATACACGCTTCCGTCTTCATTAAGAACCAATTCGGAAGCCGCTAATTTATTAAGCATAATTTTTATTTTTAAGATTAAAAAAATCCTTTCAGAAAAAGGATTTTAAAGGTAAGGAGATTTTTTGTTTTGTTAAAATTTCTGGGCAATTATCCGCCGACTCTTTTGGTTTTGTAACCCATTTCCTGAAGAATTTTCATGATTTTATCACGGTTATCACCTTGAATTACAATGATTCCATCTTTTCCAGAACCACCGATTCCCAATGTTGTTTTTATTTTTTTAGAGATGGATTTAAGTTCCTCATCGCTTCCTTCGAAGCCTTCGATTAAGGTTACTGGTTTCCCATTTCTGCCTTTTTTTTCAAATTTGCACACCAAAGGTTCTTTCTGAACGAATTTTTCTTCCGGCATTTCGAAGTCTTGCTCTTCGTGTTCCGGGAATAGGTTTTTCAGTTGATCTCGTAAATCCATTCAACAAAATTAATAAAATAAATGATTTTCTGTCTCGGATTTTTTGTTGTGAACCATTTTAAACGCTTATGGAATGCTAAATTTTTGTTAAATCAAGTGTTTGGTTCGTTTTGTTCTGAACTAGTTTGATATATTTGTAGCATAATGAATTCAACCTTAGAAATAGATAAAGACCTGTTCTGTGAAATGATGAAGTTTTATGGGGAAACCCTGAATCTTCCGCCACTTTCCGCTAAGATTTATTCGTACCTAATTTTCGATTTCGAAAGAAAGGGAATTTGCTTCGAGGAATTCGTCGAAGTTTTTTCGGCAAGTAAAAGTTCGGTTTCTTCTAACCTCAATTTGCTTCTGAACGCCAATTTAATTATAGATTTTACTAAAATTAATGAAAGAAAACGCTTCTTTACCATCAATGAAAATTATATTCAAATTCGGTTTACGTCCATTATCAACCGATTGAAACGTGAAGTTGCGATTCTTGATAAAATCAATGCTTACCGTAAAAGCCCGGACGAAAATCTTATTGAACGATTTGAAAACTACAAAACTCTTTTAAATAAAAATATTCAAAACATTGAACATACACTCCATAAAATTTAACTATGAAAAATAAAATAATCCTTTTTTCCCTTTCATTATTATCTGTTCTTGCTTGTAAAAAGGAAGAAGAAAAGAAACCGGATGGACCAAAAGAAGTTCCTGTGGTAGAGGTTCAGCAGAAAAATGTTACCGGTTATTTATCTTTTCCAACATCAATTCAAGGAAGGGTAAATAATGACGTTCGTGCAAAAATTCAAGGATATATCACTCAAGTTTTGGTGGATGAGGGACAATATGTAACGAAAGGTCAACCGCTTTTCAGATTAGAAACCAATATGCTGAATGAATCTGCAGATGCGGCAAGAGCCGGAATTGGTGCTGCTCAATCGGGAGTAAGCGCCGCAAAAGCGAATGTAAATGCTGCAAAAGCGAGTGTGAATGCCGCTCAGGTGGAAGTCAACAAATTGATTCCTTTGGTTCAGAAAAATATCATCAGCAATGTTCAGTTGGAAACCGCAAAAGCAAATCTGGCAAGAGCACAAGCGCAACTTTCACAAGCCATTGCAGCACAGCAACAAGCTTCGGCAAATGTTTCGCAAGCTTCCGCAAATTATAAAGGTGTTCAGGAAAACATCAATTATTCCATTATTCGCGCTCCGATTTCTGGGGTTGTCGGAAGATTACCTTTAAAAGTGGGAAGTTTGGTAGGACCAACCGATCAGGTTCCTTTAACAACCGTTTCCGATACCAGCGAAGTTTTTGCTTATTTTTCAATGAATGAAAAAGAATATCTCGAATTTTTAGAAGATTCTGTTGGTGCTACAGTTCCTGAAAAACTTAGAAATATGCCGATGGTTGAATTGGAATTGGCCAACGGAAGCAAATATCCTGAGAAAGGAAAAATACAAGCCGTAACCGGACAAATTGATTCCCAAACCGGAACCATTCAGTTTAGAGTTTCCTTCCCGAATGCTACGAAATTATTGAGCAACGGAAATAGTGGTACCATCAAACTTCCAAAACATTACGATCAAGCATTGGTTGTTCCGGAAAGTTCAACTTTCGAGCAGCAAGGTTTGGTTTATGTTTACAAAGTGGAAAAAGATACGGCTCAAAATATATTAATTGGAGTGGCGGACCGTGTCAACAACTTGGTTGTTGTGAAAAGCGGCGTTGCAAAAGGAGATAAAATTGTCGCACAAGGAGTAGGAACCCTGAAACCGGGAACCGCCGTTAAATCAAAACCCGTGAATTTTGATGAAATCGTGAACGCTATAAAACCAATATTCTAATGGTAAAAAAGTTTATTAACAGACCGGTTTTATCCAGTGTTGTATCGATTCTGATTGTAATTTTAGGGGTTTTGGGACTCAACCAATTGCCTGTCACCCAATATCCGGATATTGCTCCACCGACCGTAAGTATTTCCGCAAACTACACCGGAGCCAGTGCGCAAACCGTGATGAACAGTGTGGTAATTCCCATCGAAGAACAGGTGAATGGAGTTGAAGGAATGGATTATATTTCTTCTTCCGCCGGAAATGATGGTTCGGCAAGAATTCAAGTGTTTTTTAAACAAGGAGTTGATCCCGACATCGCAGCCGTAAACGTTCAGAACAAAGTACAACGAGCGACACCGCTTTTGCCATCGGATGTTACGCGTTCCGGAGTTATCGTTCAGAAACAGCAAACCAGCGCCTTGATGTTCCTTTCTTTTTACACAGCTAACAAAGATTTGGACGAAGTTTGGCTTCAAAATTACCTCAATATCAATGTAATTCCGGAGATTAAAAGAATTAATGGAGTTGGAGATGCACAAGCTTTTGGTGGAAAAACTTTCTCGATGAGAATTTGGCTCGATCCATCAAAAATGGCTGCTTACGGATTAGAACCAAGCGAAGTAACCGCCGCAATCAACGAACAATCTCGTGAAGCTGCTGCAGGACAACTCGGGCAAAACAGCGGAAGTTCTTTTGAATACGTTATTACTTACAAAGGAAAATTCAATCAGGAAAAAGATTACGGCGATATCATTTTAAAATCCCTCGGAAACGGACAGTTTTTGAAGTTAAAAGATGTTGCAGAAATCAAACTTGATGCGCAATCTTACACTTCAAAAGGGGAAAATAATGGGAGAAGTTCTGTGAGTATGGGGATTTTCCAAACACCGGGTTCCAATGCTCAAGATATTATTGAAGACATTAAAATTTTTTTAGAAAAAAATGAAAAAACCTTACCTAAAGATGTAGGTTATACCATCAATTTTGACACAAACGATTTTCTTGAAGCCTCTATTGAAAAAGTGGTACACACGCTTCTGGAAGCTTTTATTCTCGTGTTTATTGTGGTGTATATTTTCTTGCAGGATTTCCGATCTACTTTGATTCCGGCGATTGCAGTTCCTGTTTCTATCGTAGGAACATTTTTCTTCCTTAATTTATTCGGATATTCATTAAACTTATTGACACTTTTCGCTTTGGTATTAGCGATTGGAATTGTTGTGGATGATGCGATTGTCGTCGTAGAAGCCGTTCACGCCAAAATGGAACATGGTATTGCCGATGCCAAAAAAGCAACCATCAGTGCGATGGACGAAATTACCGGAGCTATTATTTCCATTACTTTGGTAATGTCGGCGGTGTTTATTCCTGTGACTTTCATTACAGGACCTACAGGCGTTTTTTATCAGCAATTTGGAATCACTTTGATTGTTGCGATTTTGATTTCTGCGGTGAATGCATTGACGCTGAGTCCGGTTTTATGTTCCTTATTTTTAAAACCAAATCCAGCGCATCATCAAGAATACTCTACGATGAATTTAAAAGATAAATTTTTCTATAAATTCAATGTCGCATTTAAATCAACAACTGATCGATATGGAAGATTTTTCGTTTTCCTATTAAGACACAAATGGGTTACCCTGATTATTTTTGCGGTAGGAGGTTTATTTTTCTGGTGGTCAAATTCGACCATGCCATCCGGATTTGTACCTAAAGAAGACCGTGGAATTATCTTTACCGATGTTGCACTTCCACCGGGAGCTTCGATGGAAAGGACTTATAATGTGTTAAAAGATTTGCAAAACGAAGCCCGAAAAATTCCGGGAGTTTCTAACGTAACTTTTACGGCAAGCCGCGGATTTATGTCCGGATCTGGTTCCAATGCCGGACAAGCATTCATCAGACTTAAACCATTTGACGAAAGAGCGAAAGATTCTGATCAATCGGTAGAATCCATTACCAAGAAATTATTCGGTCTCGGAAGTCGATATGCGGATGCGAAAATTGTGTTTTTCTCGCCTCCAAGTATTCCAGGATTTGGGACCAGTGATGGTTTCTCAGCGGTGATGCTTGATAAATCGGGTGGAGATTTGAAACAACTTGATGCCGTTGCCAAAGATTATTTAGGAGCTTTGATGCAAAGACCTGAGATTCAGTTTGCACAAACTTCTTTCAATACCAATTATCCACAATATGAAATGGTGATTGATGTACCAAGAGCTAAAGAAACTGGTGTGTCGGTATCGGATATTCTCAGCACCATGCAAGGATATATTGGAGGAGTTTATGCTGCAGATTTTACCAAATATGGGAAACAATTCAGGGTGATGGTTCAGGCATTTCCTGATTCCAGAAATGAAGTGACGGATTTAAGTAGTATTTATGTAAAAACCGCTTCCGGTCAGATGACTCCGGTCTCACAATTTGTAACAATGGAAAGAGCTTTCGGACCAAAATCGGTTGAAAGATATAACCTCTTTACCTCAATTTCAATTTCGGGTTCCAATAATCCGGGATATTCAACTGGTGATGCGATTAGAGCGGTTCAGGAAGTGGCGGCTGAAAAATTACCATCCGATTATGTGGTGGAATTTACCGGACTTTCCAAAGAGGAGGTAAGTTCAGGTTCGCAAACTGCGGTTATTTTTATTTTGAGTTTGGTGTTTGTTTATTTCATTCTTTCCGCTCAATATGAGAGTTTCTTGCTGCCATTGGCGGTAATCATTTCACTTCCACTCGGGGTTGCAGGTGCTTATTTTGGGCAAAAAATTGCCGGTTTGGAAAACAATATCTATTTCCAGATTGCCTTAATTATGTTGGTGGGACTTTTGGCTAAAAATGCAATTTTGATTGTGGAGTTTGCCGTGCAACGAAGACATCACGGCGAGACATTGGCGATGTCAGCGATTAATGCTGCAAAAGCGAGATTAAGACCGATTTTGATGACCTCTTTTGCCTTTATTTTCGGGATGCTTCCATTAGTTTTTGCTTCCGGAATTGGATCCACTGGTAACCGCTCGATTGGTACGGGAGCGGCGGCAGGATTATTAATCGGAACTTTCTTCGGTTTGGTAGCGATTCCTGTATTGTACGTGATTTTCCAATGGTTGCAGGAAAAAATTAAACCTTTGAAGAAAAAAGAATTCAACCTCGCGGAATAATATATTTAAAATGAAAAAACAGTTAAACATAAAAATCATTTTCCTTTTGTTGACGGTTTTCGTGGTGTCCTCTTGTGCGACCCGCGAAAAATATGAAACACCAAAAGATATCAATGAAAACCTTTTCAGAACAGATTATCTTCCGAAAGATTCCACCAGCACAGCGACTGTTTCTTGGAGAGAAATTTTCACTGATCCTGTTTTGCAGAAACATATTGCTCAAGGTTTGGAGAATAATCTCGATATCAGAATTGCATTACAAAACATCGTTTCGGCTGAAGCATATTTAAAACAAAGTAAAGCTGCTTATCAACCTACGCTTTCTGTGGGGCCTTCTTATACTTTTCAAACCCAATCTTTAAATACCCAACTTGGGCAAATTTCGGGTGGAAGAAAATATAATAATCTCTTCGATTTAAGCGGCGATATTTCTTGGGAAGCTGATATTTGGGGGAAAATGAAAGCTCAGGAAAAAGCGCAATTAGCTCAGTATTTAGGTACCGTTGCCGCACATAAAGCAGTGAAAAGCGATTTGGTTGCTGCAATTGCGTCAACTTATTATCAGCTTTTAACTTTTGATGAACAGAAAAGAATCATTAGCGAAACCATTGCTTTAAGAAACAAAAATCTCGAAACCACCAAAGCGTTGAAAGAAGCCGGGACACTCACGGAAGTAGCTGTGCAACAGAGTGAAGCATTGGTTTTTAATGCGCAATCTTTACTGATTGATACCGATACGCAAATAGCTCTTTTAGAAAATACCATGAGTCTTTTAATGGGCGTTCCTTCTCAGAAAATTGAAAGAACCTCTTTATCACAACAAAAAATGCCCGCGGAATACCAACTCGGTTTTTCTGCCAATTTATTGTCGAACAGAGCTGATGTGATGGCTTCTGAATACGATTTAATGGCTGCTTTTGAACTATCGAAAGCTGCGAAAGCTCAGTTTTATCCAACCTTAAGAATCACCGGAAGTGGTGGAATTCAGAGTTTGGATATCGATCATCTTTTTAATGCAAATTCTCTTTTTGCTAATGTTGTAGGCGGTTTGATGCAACCCATTTTGAACCAAAGACAAATCCGAACCAATTATGAAGTGAGTTTGGCCAATAAAGAAAAAGCATATCTGAACTTCAGAAAAACCCTTCTCACAGCTGGAAGAGAAGTTTCCGATGCTTTGAAAGTATATGAATCTCAGGATAAATTTATTGATCTGAAGAGAAAAGAACTTTCCGCCTACAAAAAATCGGTGGAATTTTCCCAAGAACTCGTGAATTATGGGATGGCGAATTATCTGGAAGTGCTGAATGCATCAGTAAATTCATTGAATGCCGAACTGAATATTTCCAATGCGGAATATGCCAAAATGAAAGCCGGAGTTGAGCTGTATCAAGCGCTTGGTGGCGGTTGGAGATAAATTGATATAAAACTTCTTATGAGTTTATATTTCATCGCAGTAGTTCCGCATAAAGAACTTCGTGACAAAGCTCGAAAATTCAGTAAAGATTTTGCTATCCGGTTTAATTCGGTAAAATCATATAAAAATTTTCCACATATTACTTTGATTAAACCTTTCAGATTTGATGAAGAGGAAGAAATTTTGGTGGAAAATTTTTCTCAAATGAAGTTAAAATCGGCTCCTTTTAAGGTTTTTCTTAAAGATTTTGGATGTTTTCCCAATATATACAAACCTGCTATTTTCATCAAACCCGAAAATAAGGAGGAACTCCAGATCTTATACGATGAGGTACAATCACAAATGAAATTTCATCCTTATGCTAAGTTGAATCCTCATTTAACGGTAGCTTACAAAGATTTAAGTCCGGAAAATTTTGAAATAGCGTGGGAAGAATATCAGTTAAAAACGTTCGAAGATTCTTTTTTAGTAGATAAAGTCTGTCTTTTCAAATATTTTAATGGGAAATGGAATCTCTTAAAAATTAAAAATCTGGAATAATTTATTTCAAATTTTTAAAAAATTCCCACATTACAATGCCGCCACAAACCGATACATTTAGCGAGTGTTTGGTTCCCAATTGTGGAATTTCCAGGAAAGTATCGTACATCGGAAGCGCTTCATCGCTCAATCCGTCCACTTCATTTCCGAGGACTAAAGCGTATTTTTCTTCTTTATTAATGACAAAATCCGTCATTAATTCCGAAGTTGAAGTTTGTTCAATTCCAATGATTTTATAGTTTTCGTTTTTCAGATTCTGCAAAGCTTCTGAAATATTTTTCTTGTAAATCCAATCCACGCTTTCCGTTGCACCGAGAGCCGCTTTATGAATTTCCCGATGCGGCGGTTGCGGTGTGATTCCACACAGCACAATTTTATTCACGATAAATGCGTCTGCCGTTCTGAAAACTGCGCCTACATTATGCATGCTTCTCAAATTATCCAAAACTACCACCAAAGGAATTTTTTGGGTTTGTTTGAAGGTTTCTATATCGATTCGGCCTAATTCTTCGAGTTTCAGTTTCTTGGTGGATGACATTTTCGTATTTTTGGCAAAATTAACTAAAAATATGGCTAAAAGTATGATGCTTGAGGCCTAAAACAACTTATGGCAAAGAAAGAAACCCCACTAATGACGCAATACAACACGATCAAGGCGAAATATCCTGATGCGCTTTTGCTGTTTCGCGTTGGGGATTTCTACGAAACTTTTGGAACCGACGCCATAAAAACTTCTCAAATTTTAGGAATTGTTCTTACGAAAAGAGCCAACGGGGAAGGTCATATCGAACTTGCCGGTTTTCCGCATCATTCCGTGGATTCTTATTTGCCAAAACTCGTGAGAGCCGGACTTCGTGTTGCGATTTGCGACCAACTGGAAGACCCGAAATCCGTGAAAGGTATTGTTAAACGCGGCGTTACTGAGCTTGTCACTCCCGGAGTTACTTTCAATGAGCAGGTTTTAACCTCGAAAAAGAATAATTTCCTGCTTTCTGTACATAAAGAAAAAGAAAAATTTGGAATCGCTTTGGTGGATGTTTCTACCGGAGAATTTCTGGTTTCTGAAGGGAATTTAGAGAAATTGTTGCACATCGTTCACACTTTCGATCCCAGCGAAATTATTTATCAAAGGTCGACGGAACTTCCTTCTCAACTCAAAAATAAAAACTCATTTAAGCTGGAAGATTGGGCTTTTCAGTATAATTATGCTTACGAAAAACTTACAGGTCATTTCAAAACCAATTCATTAAAAGGTTTCGGAATTGAAGAATTTAAACTTGGAATTATTGCCGCCGGATCTATTTTTGCTTATTTGGTTGAAGATACGCATCATGCTCTTTTGCAGCATATTACCAAAATTCAAATGATTCCGCAGGATGATTATCTGATGATGGATCATTTTACGTTAAGAAACCTCGAAATCGTCTATCCAAGTAATCCGCAAGGGAAATCTTTACTCAATATTATCGATAAAACTTCAACGCCAATGGGCGGAAGATTGCTCAGGAGACGACTTATTTTGCCATTAAAATCAGTAGATGAAATTAACAGGAGGTTGAATTTAATTGAGTTTTTCAATAAAGAAGATCATTTGAAATATGAAATTCAGCAACTTCTAAAATCGATTTCCGATCTTGACCGATTGATGGGAAAATTGGCTTCCGAAAAAATTTCACCGAAAGAATTAGGTTATCTGCGCCACAGTTTGATAAATATTCATCAGATTAAATCGCTGCTTCATCCATTTGATGATGTTTTAGCGTGGATAGAACCATTGAATAACTTGGAAGAAATCATTAGTTATTTGGTGAATTATTTGAATGAAGAACTTCCCGTCAATATTGCGAAAGGAAACGTAATTAAAACCGGAATCTCCGAAGAACTCGACCATTTGCGAAGTTTGCAAAGCAAAGGCAAAAATTTCCTTGACGAAATGTGCGAAAGAGAAATCGAACGAACAGGAATTTCAAGTTTAAAAATCAGTTTCAACGGTGTTTTTGGATATTTTATTGAAGTTCGAAATACGCATAAAGACAAAGTTCCGAGCGATTGGATTCGAAAACAAACTTTGGTGAATGCCGAAAGATACATCACCGAAGAGCTGAAAGATTACGAAGAACAAATCCTCGGCGCGGAAGAAAAAATCTCGAAAATTGAGCATGAACTTTACCGAAAAGTTTGCGAAAATGTGATGATTTACATTGATGCCATTCAAGGGAATTCAAAAATTATCGCGGAACTCGATTGTGGCGTTGGTTTGTCGGAATTGGCAGTTTCCGAAAGTTATACGAGACCGATTTTAAATGATTCTTACGCGATAGAATTGAAAGAAGCGCGACATCCGATCATTGAAAATGCACTTCCGTTGGGCGAAAAATACATTCCGAATGATTTATTTTTAGATAAAGATTCGCAGCAAATCATCATGGTTACAGGACCGAATATGGCGGGTAAATCTGCGATTTTAAGGCAAACTGCAATCATTTGTTTAATGGCGCAAATCGGAAGTTTTGTTCCAGCAAAACATGCGGAAATCGGGATTCTCGATAAAATTTTTACCAGAGTTGGAGCTACGGATAATATTTCGGCCGGCGAATCTACTTTCATGGTCGAGATGAACGAAGCAGCGAATATTTTGAATAATATTTCCGAGCGAAGTTTGATTTTGTTGGACGAAATTGGCCGCGGAACTTCCACTTACGACGGTGTTTCCATTGCTTGGGCGATCGCGGAATATCTTCACCAACATCCGACTCAGGCGAAAACTTTGTTTGCAACGCATTACCACGAACTCAACGAAATGACGGTGAATTTTGAAAGAATTAAAAATTTCCACGTTTCGATTCAGGAGAATAAAGGGAATATTATTTTCATGCGAAAACTACTTCCAGGTGGAAGCGAACATAGCTTCGGGATTCATGTAGCGAAACTTGCAGGAATGCCTTCAAAAGTGGTGAATCGCGCAAATGAAGTATTGAAAACTTTAGAAAAAAGCCGTTCCCAAAGTGGTCCGAAAGATGCTGCAAAAGCAATTACAGAAGAGAATTTGCAACTTTCATTTTTCCAACTAGATGATCCGGTTCTTGAAAATATTCGGGAAGAATTAACGAAAATCGACATCAATACTTTGACGCCGATTGAAGCTTTAATAAAACTGAATTCGATTAAAAAGATGATTGGGAAATAAATTCAATTTGAAAATTTTTCAATGAGGTAATTTGAAAATTCTCAAACCCTTTTACCCAAAATTCTGCAATTCCACCAACTTTCTGTAGACATTGTTATTGTTCATCAGTTCCTCGTGGGTTCCTTGTTCTACGATATTTCCTCGTTCCATCACAACAATCCAGTCGGCTTTTTGAATGGTTGAAAGTCTGTGAGCGATGACCAAAGAAGTTCGGTTTTCCATCATTTTTTCTAAAGCATCTTGCACAAATCTTTCACTTTCGGTGTCTAAAGCGGAAGTCGCTTCATCCAAAATCATGATTGGTGGATTTTTAAGAACTGCTCTTGCGATAGAAACGCGCTGTTTTTGCCCGCCAGAAAGCTTATTTCCATCATCGCCAATATTGGTGTAATATTTTTCCGGAAGATTCTGGATGAACTCGTGAGCGTTGGCAATTTTCGCGGCTGCCATTACTTCTTCTTCGGTTGCATCGGGTTTTCCCATCAAAATATTGTTGAAAACGGAATCATTAAATAAAACCGATTCCTGAGTAACCATTCCCAAAAGATGGCGGTAATCTTCGAGTTTTAAGTTTCTGATATTTTCTCCATCCACAAGAATTTCACCTTCCGGAACATCGTAGAATCTGGCCAAAAGATTGGCAATCGTGGTTTTTCCGGAACCCGATTGCCCTACCAAAGCGACCGTTTTCCCTTTTGGAATGATGAGATTAAAATTCTTTAAAATAACATTGTCTTTATCGTAGTAAAATCCAATGTTTTTGAATTCAATTTTTTCTTTTAATGTTGAAATTCCGATAGGATTTGCAATTTCCTCGACTTTTAAATCATAATCTAAAACTTCAGCAACCCGTTCCAAACTCGCCATTCCACCTTGAATTGCTGAAATCGCATTGGATAATTTCTTCGCAGGATCTAAAATCTGAAAGAAAACTCCGATAAATGCAAGAAAAGTAACCGGATCTTTGTTGGTTCCGTTGATGATTTCGGTTCCGGCAAACCAAGTGATGATCAAAATTGTTACAGAACCGAGAAATTCGCTCATTGGTGAGGCTAATTCTCGTCTGCGGCTCATTCCGATAGCATATTTTTGCCAATTATCTGTGGTGGTATTGAAACGATTTTTTAGAATTTTATCGGCATTGAAAATCTTAATTACTTTAGAAGATTTCAATGTTTCATCAACCAAAGAAAAGAGATTTCCCAATTCATTTTGTGCGGAATGTGCTTGTCTTTTCAGGCTTTTTCCGACCCAAGAAATCAAACCGCCCATGATCGGGAAAACCAATAATGAAAACAATGTAAGTTTTGGCGAAAGAATAAAAAGCGTAACGAGTGACGAAATAATCATGAAAGGAGCGTTGAGCAAATCGACCAAACTTCCCATGATTCCGCTTTCTACTGCGCCGATATCATTGGAAATCCTCGACATCATGTCGCCTTTTCTTTGTTCCGTAAAAAATGAAACCGGAAGTTTCAAGAATTTATCATACATCGAAGTACGAAGATCTTTGGTAATGCCCACTCTGTAATTTACCAAAAGATAAGAACCTAAATATCTGAACAAATTTCTCAGTAAAAACGCTACCGCCGTGATGCAACAAAGAACCGCCAGAACTTGGATTGCTCCATATTCATTCACATTCATCTGGATTTTATAATAAGCCAAATCTTTCGCATAGGCAAAATAATCAGCAAATCTTCCGCTGTAAACCGGTGGTGAAGAGGTATCAACTTCTTTATCGAGTTTAAACAGAATCCTAAGGATCGGAAGCATCGTTACGATAGAAAAAATCTGCAAAAGTGAATACAGCAAATTGAAAAAGATACTTCCAAAAAGATATTTCTGATGAGGTTTGGCGTAAGAAAGAATGCGTTGTAATGGTTTCATTCAATGAAATTAATGGGCGAAATTACGGAATTTTCAATTAGTTCAGATTTACGTTTTCATTATACTTTGGATTAAAATTTTCCGGAGTAAGTTTTTGGATCGTTTTTCCGAAACTGTTGATGATCGAGGTGAGATTATCAAAATTCACAATATTGACGTCATCATTTAATTGATGGTAATGTTTCGCAACATTCATGTCCACAGTAGATAACGAATGCGCAATCACTTTCTTTTTCACAAAACTTACATTATCGGATCGGTAAAAAAGTTGTTGTCCGAGGTAAGGATCTGGATAAATTTTAAGTTGATTTTCTGCATTTGCATTCAATAATTCATCGAAATCAGAAAACTCGTCACCGGTCATATAAAGTGCATTTTTGCCAAACTGAGAAACGGAAGCCACCATTTCAAAATTAAACAATGCACTGATTTTGCTGAATGTAGATTGTAAATTCTGGGTATCAGCGAGCGCTTTGGATCCTTTCATTCCTTTTTCTTCGCCGTTAAAAGCCATGTACATCATTGAAAAATCTGGATTAGCATTTTTGAAATAATCGGATAATCCAACAACGAGGGTTACGCCACTTGCGTTGTCATCTGCGCCATTGTAAACATTGTCACCATTTTTATTTGTCGATCCAATATGGTCAAAATGAGCCGAATAAGCTAAAATTTTCTCGGATTTTCCTTTCTGAATTCCACAAACATTGTATGCTACTTTTCCTTTGTATTCAAAAGGTAAAAGATAAGAATCGCCGGTGCAAAATGCTAAATTGTTTTCTTGAAAACGTTGCGCAATGTAGAATGCAGCGGAATCGTTTTCTGGAGTTCCTATTTCCCGACCTTTCATTTTGTCAGAGGCTAAAGCGGAAAGTACTTTCGTCACTCTTTCTTTGGATACTTCTTGGGCAAATACAATTGCAGAACATAATACAGCAAAAAGGAAATAATATTTTCTCATGAATAATTTTTGATAAAGATAAATATTTTCAAACATAGAAATAAAAAACAGCTCCCGAAGGAACTGTTTCACTCAAAAAAAATCGTTGTGAGTTTAGCGGAGTCTGTCTACAGATTTTACGAGCCTATCGTCTTTTCTGATAAAAATGTTTGCGATAAACAAACAAATTACCGATAAAAACGGGAAAAACGGCTCAATACCTTTCTCAGGAAAATCAATTCCTCCAGATAAATTGAGTAGCCAATACGCCAATAAACCGAGCAACAAAGCGTTTATCATAATGCTGATCAAGTTCAGCAGAAGTTGTCTTTTGCGGTTTTTGTAGCTAAAAATGCTTAATAGTCCTAACAAAACCAACACTACACAAGCAATTGACATGAATGGAATAGTGCCGAAAAGTGAAAAATCTTGCCCAGTGAAGAACAAAAAAATTGCGCCTAAAATCGCCAGAAATATCCAAACTGTTTGTATTCTTTGCAGCATATCCTTGAGAATGAGGTGCAAAAATAGCAAATATTTTTTGCATAAATAAAAAATTAATGTAGATTTGCATTACAAATGCTTCAATAAGAAAAGTCGTCCGACTTAACTTTCTTACTTACACCTACTTATAAAAATACTTTTTACATAACAATTTATGTTTAACATTGAAACGTTAAGGTCGAAATCCGAATCGGAATTGACCAAAATCACCAAAGATTTAGGCGTTAAAATTGCTAGAAACAGCACCGATAATGATAAAATCTTTGCAATTCTAGACTTTCAGGCTTCTAATACGAAAGTTGCAAAAGATTATTTCAACGCCACCGAACTCCCTATGACTACAGAAGAAAATGCAGCTCCTGCACCAAAAAAAACGACCAGAAAACCGGCCGCGAAAAAGAAAACCGAAAAACCTGTAGAGGTTTCCACAGAAATTCAGTTTGAAAACACAGAAGCACCTGTCGCAGAAATGATAATAGAACAACCTGCTGAAATCCCAGCTCCGGAAATAGCTGAACCCAAAGATTCTGAAGTTCCAAAACCTCAGCAAAAAAAGAAAAGACAGCGGGTTGCGGCTCCAAAAGAAGTAGCAGTTGCTGAAAATGTGATTTCTGAAACGGCTCCTGAAATCGAAACAAAGCCGGAACCTCAAAAAAATCAGAATCCTAATCAGAATCAAAATCCCAATCAAAATGGGAATGGGAACAAAAATCCCAATCAGAATAAACCTCAGCATCCCAACCAAAGAAATCAAAACAAGAATCCTAACCAAAACCGGAATCAGCAAAACGCTGACCAACAGGAAGAACATTCTAAAAAAGAATTCAATTTTGACGGTTTAGTAACCATTGAAGGGGTTTTAGAAATACTTCCGGACAACTACGGATTCCTTCGTTCTTCCGATTTTTCTTATATTTCTTCTCCAGATGACGTGTATGTTTCGACCAACCAAATCAGAAATTATGGTTTGAAAACCGGAGATACCGTTCGTGGGATCGTTCGTTTGCCAAAAGAAGGCGAAAAATATTTTTCATTGCTGAAGCCAACCGAAGTGAACGGTCGTGATCTTGAATTCATCAAAGATCGTGTGGCGTTTGAGTTTCTTACTCCGTTGTTCCCTGAAGAAAAATTTAATTTAACAGGACAAAATTCTACGCTTTCAACCAGAATTGTAGATTTATTTACGCCGATTGGTAAAGGTCAACGTGCGATGATTGTTGCGCAACCAAAAACCGGTAAAACCATGTTGTTGAAAGATATTGCGAATTCGATTTCTGCCAATCATCCGGAAGCTTATATGATGATTTTGCTCATCGACGAAAGACCGGAAGAAGTTACCGATATGGAAAGAAGCGTCAATGCAGAAGTAATTGCTTCTACATTCGATGAACCTGCTGATAAACACGTAAAAGTGGCGAATTTAGTTCTTTCGAAAGCACAGAGAATGGTAGAATGTGGCCATGATGTGGTGATTCTGTTGGATTCGATTACACGTCTGGCGAGAGCTTATAACACGGTGACGCCTGCTTCCGGGAAAATTCTTTCGGGTGGAGTTGATGCAAACGCGCTTCATAAACCAAAAAGATTCTTCGGAGCAGCGAGAAACATCGAAGGAGGTGGATCTTTAACGATAATTGCCACTGCTTTGATTGATACGGGTTCTAAAATGGACGAAGTGATTTTTGAAGAATTTAAAGGAACCGGAAATATGGAACTTCAACTCGATAGAAAAATTGCCAATAAGAGAATTTATCCGGCGATTGATTTGGTGTCCTCCAGCACAAGACGCGACGATTTGCTTTTAGATGAAACTACGCAACAACGCATGTGGATTCTTAGAAAATACCTCGCAGATATGAACCCTGTGGAAGCGATGGAATTTGTAAATAAAAACATCAAAGGAACACTGAATAACGAAGAATTCTTGATGAGTATGAATAGATAATATTCTTATTTTTAGATATAAAACCGTTCTTTTCGAGCGGTTTTTTTATTTTATCAATGTTAAAGATTTATTAAAGTAGTAGCTCATTTTTGGAGGGCGGTCAGATTATGAGTAAATTTGGGTATTAACATTTAAATATAAAAAATTATGGCATTCGAATTACCGAAATTAGGTTATGCTTACGATGCATTAGAACCAACAATAGATGCAAGAACAATGGAAATTCACCATACAAAGCATCATCAAGCGTACATTGACAACTTGAACAAAGCGATCGAAGGAACTGATTTGGAAGGAAAATCTATTGAAGAGATTTGCAAAACAGGATCTGATAAAGCGGCGGTAAGAAACAACGGAGGCGGTCACTATAACCATTCACTTTTCTGGGAAATTTTGACTCCAGGAGGTAGCAAAGAGCCGGTAGGAAACGTGAAAGCAGCTATTGAAGCTTACGGAGGTTTTGAGAAATTCAAGACAGATTTTTCGGAAGCAGCAAAAACAAGATTTGGTTCAGGCTGGGCTTGGTTGTGCAAAAAAGAAGATGGTTCAGTAGCGGTTTGCTCTACTCCAAACCAAGATAATCCTTTGATGCCGGTTGCTGATTGCAAAGGAACTCCAGTTTTAGGATTGGATGTTTGGGAACATGCTTATTATTTAAACTACCAAAACAGAAGACCAGATTATGTTTCAGCGTTTTTTGATGTTGTAAACTGGGATAAAGTTGAAGAGAAATTCAATAAATAATTTCACTTAAAGTATAATAGAAAAGGTTCAGAAATTATCTGAACCTTTTTTTATTGAATTTAAACTAGCGAACGTCGGTCTGGCTTAATCCGTTCATTTTCAATCCGTATTTCCACTGAACATACGCAAAAACCTGATAGAGTTTGTACTCGAACTTTAAACCATATTTTTCCTGAGGATTGTAATCGATCGACGATTCAATCACATTCCGGTATCTTCCGGAAAAGTAATAGGAATTCCACTCGGAGACCAAAAAAGTGTTTTTGTTCTTCAAATAACTTTCAGAATACATGTTCATCGGTTGAGCAATCGCATTCAGGAAATAATCGTATTGAGAATCCAAAACTTCAATATCCCATTCGCCATCTTCGTTTTTTTCTGGTTTGATGGTAGTATTTTCTTTATTGTCGGCAATTTTTTGTTGCGGAGAACAACTTACAGCCAACATTAATATCATTAAAAAAGAAACAAAATTTTTCATCGTATTATTTTGATATAAAGTTATGAAAAAATAAAACCGAGCTTATAAAAGTCCGGTTTTTTTTATTGATTTTTGGAAATCTTATTTTGCTGGTTTGTATTCTCTTTGAATTACAGAAACTGCAGGGAAGTGGTCGCTATAACCGCCTGTGAATCTGTCTCCATCCCAAGATCTTAAAGGATAACCTTTCCATTGACCTTCGCTATTAACAAGGTAAGAAGGTGCGAAAATTTCTGCTTTGTAAACGCTGTAAGTTGGAGTTAATTTTTCGGTTGAATACAGGTTTTTAGAAACAATAATTTGGTCGAAAAGGTTTGGAGCATCACGATATGCTAAAGATGCAACACCAGCTTTATAGAGTTTGTACATTAAATTATAATAAGGACTGCTTTCAGAAAGTTGAGAAGGTTCTCCCACCGCACCGAAAATTTTGCGCAAACTTGGGCTTACCGGATCATCGTTGAAATCACCCATTGCGAATAATTTTCTATCCGAATCTTCGGCAATTGTTTTATCCATTTCATCTTTCAAAATTTTTGCAGCTGCGGCACGTCGTGGCAAAGAAGCTGCTTCACCACCACTTCTCGATGGCCAGTGATTCATAAAAATCGCTACTTTTTCACCATCCAAAAGACCTTTTACCACCAAAACTCCTCTGGTATAGGTTCTTTTGCCTTCGTCATTATAAACTTTAATATCTTTTACGTAATGATCGGTAACTTGAAATCTGTTTTTTTGGTAAATGATGGCAACATCAATTCCTCTCGCATCGTAAGAATTGTGGTGTACAATTCCGTAATTGCTTTTTGCTAATGCAGGTTGCGCAATGAGGTCTTGAATAACTTGTAGGTTTTCAACTTCAATTAATCCGACAATTACAGGGTTATCATTGGTGTATTGACGGCCAAGTTCTGAGATAACTTTGGCTTCGTTAGCCAGCTTTTGATTGTATTTTTTAGTGTCCCAATTTTTTGGGCTGTTTGCGGTGAATTCATCCGCAAGAATTTGATGACGGATTACTTTTTTGCCAACTAATAATTCATCGCTCCATTCTCCTTTATATTCTTCGGTAGTTTCCAAATATTTTAAAGAATCAATAGGTACGCTTCTGTGAAAAGCAGGGTTTTTGAAGTCTTTGGTTCCATCGATGTAATCAGCAGAAGGAATTGTATCCCAAAGGTTTTCTACGTTTAGGAATGCTACTGTAGCTCTCTGTACCTGTCTTTGTTGGGCAAAAAACAACCCAAAACTCAAAACAGCGAATAAGATAAAATGTTTTTTCATTTGAAAATTTTAAGAGCGTAAAATTACTAATAATTTCTAATCAAAAAGCTTAAAAGTAAGACGAATGAAAAGAACGGCTATATAACAGTAACCTATTATTAATATAAGTATATTAGGAATTATTAACTGGAATTGTTGCGAATAAAGTGTTAAAAATGTTTAACTTAACAAAAATTAAGTTTAAATTTGTTGTCCCTTTTAAAAACTGTTATCAATAGGGAGAAATAAATAATTTGTTATGATAAAAAAATTATCCTTAATCTCATTGTTTACTTTGTTGCCTGCATCTTTTTACTTCGCACAAACTACAGTGTATGCGTATGTTAAAGATCAACAAGGAAAACCAGTAGAGAGTGCAGAGATTGATCTTGGACAATCTACTGAAAGCGTGAAAGCTGATAAAATTGGTTATTTTCAGTTTGTCGATTTGAAGCCGGGTCATTATTTGATTACTGTTTCAAAACAAAGTTTTGATCAGAAAATTATCGAATTTGATGTAACATCAAGTGAAAAGAGAAAAGATTTAGGGGTCGTTAGTTTAGTTCCGTCTACTTCTATGGGTGCAGGCGTAATGGTAATTGATGATTCTTCAAGTGATTCTGATGAAGGAGGATCTTCTATGCAACCTACAGTGGGCCTTTTGAGTGCTGGTAGAGATACTTTTCAGAATGTGAGCGCCTTCGAACTTGGAGCTTATTGGTTCAGACCAAGAGGTGTTGAGAATCGTTATGAAGAAGTTTTATTCAATGGAGTATCGATGTCAAAAAACGATGATGGAAAGGTAGATTTCAGCAATTGGGGTGGACTAAATGATGTTACCAGATATCCTTTTGAATCAGTAGATAATATTACACCATCTGAATATGCATTCGGAAATTTAGGAGGAGTAGTTTATTATAATACAAGAGCATCCAGCTACAGAAAACAGACTTCTTTGGCTTATTCTTATACTAATAGAAGTTATTTCCATAGAGCAATGGCAACTTACTCTTCAGGTTTATCCAAAAACGGTTGGGCATTTACATTCTCAGGAAGTAGAAGATGGGCAGATGAAGGAGTGATTGATGGAACTTATCAAGATTCTTACGCTTACTTCGGTGCAATTGAAAAACAATTCAGCAGCCGACATGCGATTAATTTTACCGCTTTTGGATCGCCAACTTACCGTGCAAGTAACTCTCCGAATACCCAAGAAACTTATGATTTAATGGGTAAAGATTACAACTCTTATTGGGGATGGCAAGATGGCGAGAAAAGAAATTCCAGAATCAGAAAAGTATTTGAACCAATGTTCATGATTACTGATTATTTGAAACTCGGAAAAACAAGTAACTGGAACAACACTCTTTCTTACCAATTTGGTAGAGACGGAAGAAGCAGATTAGATTGGTTCCATGCTGCTGATCCAAACCCAACTTACTACAGAAAATTGCCAGGATATGGTATTTTAACTGAAGACGAATTCAAGGCACAATCTCAAATTGACTGGGAAAGTTTGTACCAAGCCAACTATAATAACCGATACAATATGGACGGAACCGATCACGGTGCTGTTTATACTATTGTAGATGATGTGAATAAGGATAAAACCATCAACTTCGTTTCCCACTTTGATACTAAACTCCAAGAGAACTGGAAATTGAACTTGAACTTCGGCTATCAAAACTTGAAATCAGATAATTTCAGAGAGGTTAAAGATCTTTTAGGAGCATCTTATGCCAATAATTTGAATGCTTTCGGAAGCGATCAGCCTTATGATTTAGATAATTCTACTACCCAAGTTGGTGTAGGGGATAGAACCCAGTATTCTTACGATTTATTGAGAAATCAATATTCATTCAACGCATCCACTGAAATCGATTTTGCTAAATGGAATGTAACTGCTTCTGTATTTACTTCTTATGCGGAATCTCAGAGAGATGGTAAATTCAGACACCATAATTTTGCAGACAGCAAAGGGAAAAGCGAGGTATTCAACGCTTTAGATGCAGGAATTAAAGGAAGAGTGTTGTATAAAATTAACGGTAAAAACTTTATCGTTTACAATGGCGCATTCTTCAGCTTAGCACCTACTTTGAATGAAATTTTCATAAGTCCGCGTGTAACTAACATGATTACTCCGAATGTAGAAAACCAAATAATTAATTCGAATGATTTAAGCTACGTTATCAGAGGTCAAGTTCTTAAATTAAGATTAAGTGGTTACTATACCACCATTAATAATGCTACTGAAATTTCAAGATATTATGCGGATATCACCAGTGGTTCAGGAGATGGCGGAAATGCATTAATTGCAGAAGTTTTATCAGGAATCAACAAAACTTACAAAGGGTTAGAATTAGGAGCAGAAATAAAAATCACCCCAACTCTTAGTGCAACCGCAGTAGGAAGTTATGGTGATTACAGAATCTCCAACAATCCTAATGTAAAAACATTTGATGATGATTACGGTGTAAGAGATTGGGGAACCGCAAAATTGAAAGATTATAAAATTGCAGGAACTCCACAAAAAGCCTACTCATTTGGGTTGAGATATAATTCAACAAAATTCTGGTGGATCGGCGCTACCGCAAACTATCTGCAAGACCAATATTTAGATTTCTCTGCATTGAATAAAACAGAAGTAATGTACACCGACCCTGCTACAGGCGATAATTATGCAGGTGCCACTCCGGAAGCTATTGCTCAAATTACAGCACAAAAGAAGTTTGACGATCAGTTCATGTTAAATGCCAATGCTGGAAAATCTTTCTTAATGGGCAAATACAGAATGGGAATCAGCCTAAGTGTAAATAATATTTTAAACAATAGAAATTATGTAACCGGTGGATTCGAGCAGGGAAGAGCTGTAAACTTCCCGGAAGCGTTCGCAGATGCACAAAGAGACAAGCCATGGTTTGGACCAAAATTATGGTACGACAGAGGAACTACTTACTTTGCTAACGTTTATTTAAGATTCTAATTATTAATAATATCCAAATGAAAAAATACAATTCATATTTCAAAATTTTATTCATCGCCTTCGCTTCGCTTCTGGTTACAGGTTGCGTACACGATGATAAATATGATGATCCGAATTTAGATAATTACCAATGTAAGGATCTTACGGCGACGATGACCATTACTGAGGTAAAAGCTTTGCATACTAATAAAAGATATGTTTTTCCAGATAACTCTACCGCAGTGATGGAAGGGTATGTTTCTTCCACAGATGAAAGCGGGAATATCTATAAAACCATCTATATTCAGGATGATCCGACAAACCCTACTGAAGGGTTTACCATCAGTGTAGATGCAGTAAGTACTTATACCAAATATCCTCAAGGTTCCAAAATTTATATTGAATTGAAAGGGCTTGCATTGGGAACTTACGGTGGATTGGTACAATTAGGAATTGAAGATGAGAAAGCAATTGCAACAGGGACTGATGCGGTTTCAAGAATCCCTGAAAAAGCAGTTCCGCTTCATATTTTCAGATCTTGTACGATAAGAAAAGAGATTGTTCCGAAAGTAATGACATTAACACAAATGACTGCTAATAATAAACTCTTAGGAGCTCTTGTTCAAGTAAATGATGCTGAATTTGACCAAAAAGTGCTTTGCTCTACTTTCGCTCCGGATGGTTATACGGTTGATCGACAAATCAACGACCCTACCATGTCGGCTACCACTAGAGTGGTAAGAAACAGTGGTTTTGCTTCATTCGCAAACCAAACTTTACCAGCAGGGAAAGGTAAATTCATTGGAATTTTCACTAAGTACAATTCGACTTATCAAATGTACATCAACAAGGTGAGTGATTTGGCTGATATGACTCATTTCCCAAGAAAAGATGGTTTAACTGCTGATCCTTGTGGATTTGATCCTGCAAGTGCTGCTCAAAAAACAGTAGCTGAAGTGAAGCAAATGTACATCAGCGGAAACTTTACCCAAATTACTCAGGATGCTTACCTTAAAGCTAAAGTAATGGCAAACGATGAAACGGGTAACCTTTACAAATATGTTTATGTTGAAGATGCAACCGGAGGAATCCGTGTAAATATCAATAAATTAAACCTTTATCAGGATTCAAGATTCAAAGTTGGTAAAAACATAATCATTAAATTAAAAGATCTATATATCGGCAAATCGGGTGGAGAATTCCAATTAGGAGTACCATTCAACGGAAATATTGGTCAGGTTGAAGAAGTAAATGTTTATAAATATTTCTTCGATTCTAAGGAAAGTGTTACGAGTGTTACAGCAACTGAAAAAACCATTCCTCAGCTTTCCTTCGAAGATGTTGGAAGATGGATTAAAATCAAAAATGTACAATTTGTAGAAAGTGATCTTGGTGAGCCTTATGCAGCCGGAACAACTACTAACAGAACTTTGAAAGACTGTTCAGGTAACCAAGTGATCCTTAGAACCAGCAATTTTGCCACCTTTGCAAACAATACAATAGATGCCGGACAAGGTGATATTTATGCGGTATTGAGCTATTTCAACGGAACTTATCAGCTTTGGATTCCTTCTCAAGCAAATGCAGATTTCGATAACGAAAGATGTGATGGAGCAGTAGCTCCGAAGATTTTGTTCTCCGAAGAATTTGGAACTTCTTTAGATACCACCAACTGGACTGCAGTAAGTGTGACCGGTGCACAAGCTTGGACAACCTCCAACCAGGGTACAGGAACCAACTATTATGCAGTAATGAACGGCTATGCTAACAGTACCAATAATGCAAATGAAGATTGGTTAGTGTCAAAAGAAATCGACATGAACGGTTATTCACAAATCAATCTTACTTTTGACACAGATGTAAGATACAACGGAACAGCATTGAAAGCATTCGTAACTGATAACTACACAGGAAATCCAGCTACAACGACATGGACTGAACTTTCTGCAATCTGGGATACCAATTCTGGTGCTTTTGGATTCGTGAATTCAGGAAATGTAAGCCTTAATGGTTTTGCCGGTAAAAAAGTGAGAATCGCATTCAAATATGTTTCTACTACATCAGCAGCAAACACTTGGGAAGTCGATAACATTAAAATTAAAGCGAAGCCTTAAGTTTTTAATCTCATCACCTAAAATATAAAGCAGTCTCAATTCGAGGCTGCTTTTTTAATGAATGAATGTCAAAAACAAGTGTAGTAAAACCTCTTAATTCTAAGGAATATCATCCGGATTTTTCTAGTATTGACAAGACATGAATTCTACGATTGATTAAAGTATTATAGCCACATGAAAGGGATTTATAAGCTGACTAATTATGCCGTTTTTTTCTTATATAAAAGCTTTAAAGCAACAAATGATAATGGAATAACTGCGATAAAAAGCATAAAAAAGACCGCAATTTCTTGCAGTCTTTTCAGTTGATCTTATTTCTTTTAAAAATTTACTTCATTTACCTCTCTTCCTCGCTGGAAATTCATTGTTTTTTGATTTCCTTTGTATGCGATGTTTACTAAATTAAACTGTTTCGGAAAAGTACTGAGCAAAATGGTGTTTTTAATTTTCATTGAATTAATTTCGGATACTCCGCCGGTTTCAAAATAAACCCAGACAGACTCTCCGTTGACCTGGCTCCCCGTGAAAGTAAGTGTTTTAG
The DNA here is from genome assembly GCF_024436175.1 of Kaistella montana. Taxonomy (GTDB): domain Bacteria; phylum Bacteroidota; class Bacteroidia; order Flavobacteriales; family Weeksellaceae; genus Kaistella; species Kaistella montana. The sequence goes on from NZ_JANFQP010000002.1 coordinate 698,390, forward strand.
GACTTCCATTGATATACAAATCGAAATTATTGTTCACATACTTTTTAACTTCCGCCTCAAAACTAGCTGTATTTGGATTGATTTTAATAGCGTCTGATATATGCTGAGTATTCATTTTTGTTGTAAACTTCAAGGTCTTGCTTCCTTCCACATAATCTACTTTTGTCATTGATGAATAAAAGTCTGCTGCAGAGAAACTCATCAGCATCATCAAAACAAAAATTACTGTAATATGTAAAAACTTTTTCATTATTTATCGTGTAAAATTAATGTTTCAAATATAATGCCAATTAGAAGTTTACGTTCACAGTATATTTATCATAGAACGCTTTAATGTGTGCTACCGCATCTTCGGCAGTGTCTACTACTCGGTAAAGACTTAGGTCTTGCTCAGAAATCAATCCGTTTTCTAAAAGCGTATTCTGGAACCATTCCAACAAACCGCCCCAAAACTTAGAGCCTACCAAAACGATAGGGAATTTGCCGATTTTATTGGTTTGGATTAAGGTTATTGCTTCCGTCAGTTCATCTAGTGTTCCAAATCCGCCTGGCATTACGATGAATCCTTGAGAATATTTCACAAACATCACTTTTCGGACAAAGAAATAATCAAAATCCATGCTGAATCCTTTATCGATATATGGATTGAAATGCTGTTCAAAAGGAAGTTCTATATTGAGACCAATTGATTTTCCGCCGCCGTTTCTAGCTCCTTTATTCCCAGCTTCCATGATTCCCGGTCCACCACCGGTAATCACACCGAAACCAATTTCGGTTATTTTTTCGGCGATATCTACCGCCATTTGGTAATATTCGTTTTCTGGAGCAAGCCTCGCTGAACCGAAAATTGAAACACAAGGTCCTATTTTTGCCAGTTTTTCGTAACCATCCACAAATTCAGCCATGATTTTGAAAACCATCCAACTGTCTTTGGTGATTGTTTCGTCCCAGGTTTTTTCTGTGAAAGATCGTTTTATTTTCTGATCGATTTCCTGTTCATTTCCTGCGTTAGCTCTGGTGGTTCCTTTGCCTCTTTGTATTTTGCTCATGCGATTTATTTAAAAATTTTTTCGGCTTCCAAAACCGATTCTGGTCTTCCGACATCGATTAAAATTCCCTGATGTTCATAGCCATGGATTTGTTCTGAATGCATCAAATCCAAATATTCTTCCATAATCGAAAACTTTCCCGTTCTTTTTATTTTATTAAATATTTCAGGATTTATGCAGTGTATTCCACTGAAAGCGAGTGGTTTAAAACCTTTGTTGAATTCTGCCAAACGTTGTTCTCCCGTTTCTACATTCAGCCAACCGCGGAGAATCATTTCCGGATTGAACAATAGTTTTCTGGAGCTTTTTCGATCTGAAACCGCTAATGTAGCAAAATCTTTCTTTTCCTGATGGTATTTTACGAATTCCACAACATTCAAATCCGTTAAAATATCTGCATTCATGATTAAGAAATCTTCCTGAAAATCAAGAAACCTTCTTGCAAATACTAGGCCGCCTCCGGTTTCTAGCAACTCACCTCGTTCATCAGAAATTTCAATTTTCGCTCCGAAATTGTCGTTTTTTTTCAAGAAATCAACAATTTGATCTCCAAAATGGTGAATATTGATTACAAAATCATTGATACCGAAACTTTGTAAAAACCGGATGTTTCTTTCGAGCAAAGGAACGTCGTTTACTGTCGCCAATGCTTTCGGGTGATGATCTGTAAATGGTTTCAGCCTTGTACCTTTTCCGGCAGCGAAAATGAGTGCCTTCATTTTAGTGATGATTGAGTTGAGGTTGTTCGTCGTGATTGATCGTTACGGTCGTTTGAGGATATTTTTCTCGGATAAACTCCGCGATTTTCTCAGCCGAATATACTGATCGGTGTTGTCCGCCGGTGCAACCGAAATTGATTTGAAGATTCTCAAAACCACGAGCTAGATAGTCGTCAATATTAATGGAAACAAGGCTTTTCACCAATTCCAAAAATTGGGGCATTTGGGTTTGAGTTTCTAGATAATCCTGTACGCCGATGTCGCAGCCGGTTTGTTGTTTATATTCTTCGATTCTTCCGGGGTTCAAAATTCCTCGACAATCGAAAGCAAAACCGCCACCGTTGCCGGTATTATCTTTTGGGATTCCGCCTTTTTTGTAAGAAAAACTATGGATTTCTATGGTAAGACTCATTTATTATTTTTTATTTTTAAGACTTTAAGGAATTATTCTTTTAAAATTAATTTCTTAATGGTTCATTAAAGTTTCAATTTTATTCTGAACTGTTTCAGATTTCAGTTCTGTAATTAGTTTTTTCAACTCTGGGAAATTTTCCATTTCTTCCCAATGATTTGAAAAATAGTAGAGATTTTCAATTCCCTGATCCAAGCTTTTCAGAAAATGAGGTTTCCGCTGTATTAATCCTCGAAAACCATAAGCGCCTAAAACCTGCATAAATCTGATCAATTGAATCGGTTTTACCGATTTTTTTAGTTGAGATTGGGTTTCTTGGTTTTCCCAAAGAGAGAAATAAAACGCCAACATTTCATCTTTAAATTCTTCTGGAAAATTGGCTTTTGCTTGGAATAAAAATGAAATAACATCGTACATCAAAGGTCCCTTCATCGCTGATTGGTAATCGATGAAATATACTTCGTCATCGCTGTTAACCATGATATTTCTCGCTTGAAAATCGCGAATCATCAAACCTTTTGGAGTGGAATTTTCCAATATTTCGGTTAGTTTTCTGAATTCTTTCAGCAAAGAAGATTTGTGATAAGGAATTTCTAAAACATCTGCGATGAAGCTTTTGAAATAAAACAAATCGTTGGTAATCGGCAGTTCATCGTAATTTTCGTATTCAAAAGTTTTTGAATAATCAATTTGGTTTTCGGTTTTGGTTTGCAACACGAAAAGTTTCGTCAAAGTTTGTTTTACCAAAGCTTTCACACGATCAGAAAGTCCTTCTTTTTCGATGATTTCTGATATTGTATTTTCACCCAAGAATTCCTGAATATACAATTTTCGATCTCCAGAAATGCTGAAAATTTGAGGAGTATTCAGTTTTAATTCAGAAAAAACCTTAGAGAAATAATAAAAACTCTCATTTTCAGGGAGATTTTCGTTGTAAGTGATGATGAATTTTCGATTGGAATTTTCGCCGACAAAGTTTTGTCTTGCCGAACCACTTTGGGCTAAAGAATAAAAATCTGCTGATTTTCCGCCAATATAATCTTCGAAAAAAAGTTTTGCGTTTTCCATGCTCATACTTTTACAAATATAATGAAAATTGATTTTTTAAAATTATATATTTGCTATATGTTCAACGACTTCAAACCGGTTCTGAAAATCCTTTTGCGCTTCATTATCATTTATGTGGTGATGGTTTTGGGATATCAGTTTTACCTTAATAAGTTCCATCATTCGGGTTTGGATCCGGTTTCGGTTTGGGTTGCAGAACAGACGGGTTTTGTGCAGAATATTTTGGGATATCCGTCGCAAATTGTTCATGGAACGCCTGGGAAGGAAACTGCGTGGTTTTATGTTGCCGGAAAATATGTTTCTAGAATGGTTGAAGGTTGTAATGCGATTTCGGTGATGATCCTTTTCTTGGCTTTTATATTTGCGTTTTATAAAGGAACGAAAACCTTTGTCTTTGCGGGATTAGGACTACTTTTTCTTCACTTGATGAATGTGCTGAGAATTGCCGGGCTTAATATTCTTTTAAGGGAAATGCCACAATATTCGAAAATCGGACATGATTACTTATTTCCCGCCATTATTTATGGTAGCGTCGTGTTGCTTTGGTTGATTTGGATTAAATTTTTTGCATTAAAGGATACAGGTAATGAAAATTCTTAATTGGATCATCGTTATCTTAGGAATCTTCGGATTAATCGGAGTCCGAATGATGGAAGATCGTTTGTTTTATGATCCTTTTCTGGATTATTTTCACCTCGCCAACAAGGATGCAACTTTCCCTGATTTCGATTTGATTCCATTGATTTTAAACTATTTGTTCCGGTTTTTGCTCAATTTGATTTTGTCGGCAGTTGTCGTGCATTTTATTTTTAAAAATAAGCAATGGACGGTTCAGGCGATGGTTTTGATGCTGATTGTTTTCGTCATTACTTTTCCGCTTTATCTGTATGCTATCAGTACGAAATTTGAAATCGGGTATCTTTTCTCGTTTTATATGCGAAGATTTGTAATTCAGCCATTGATTTTATTGCTCATCATTCCGATGTTTTATTATCGAAAACAAGCATTGAGTAAATCTTAGGATAGAAGGCTTTCGTCATGCTTTTGCTCTTGCGAAATGTTTTCTGCATTCCAATTTATTTTTCCTATAAAATCGTACTGTCTTACCGGACATTCGGAAAGTTGACAAATCTTACAAGAGAAAGGTTTACAGTCATCTAAATGGAAATTAAATTCAATGAATCTGTCGGAATTCGCTGCGATGGTTTTATACACTTCCTCCATTTCCTCATGTGCTTTTCTAAGTTCGTAATACCACGGTAAAGTAAGGTGCGCATCGATGTGGAGACCGCTTCCGTGTTGTTGAATTCTGGTATTGTGAATGTCGATCCATTCTGTTTTTCGGTTTTTAGTAAGAATTTCAGAAAGTCTGGTAAGCATTCCAAGATCGGCTTCATCCATGATTCCACTTAAAGCTTTTCGGATGATTTTGTAACCTACGAAGATGATGTATCCACCAAAAACAAGCGCTACAGCTGCATCAATCCAAAAAATTTTAGTGAAATAGACCAAAAGCAAACTCATCACAACACCCAAAGTGGTGATGGTATCGCTTTGCAAATGTTTCCCAGAACTCTGTAAAACTAAAGAATTCTGCTGAATTCCTTTCTTTACGGAGATATACCCCATCAAATAGTTTATTCCCGCAGTTAAAGCGACGATAAGCATTCCCCAATCCAATTTTTTGGGAATATTTCCATGTAAAAGCGAATCAACAGCCTGTACAATGATGATGACTCCGGCAAAAATAATTAGCGCACCCTCAACTCCGGAAGTTACAAATTCAACCTTTCCGTGACCATAAGGATGGTCCTCATCTTTAGGTTTTGCAGCAAGATAAAGCGAATAAAGCCCCATAAAACCTGCAACAATATTCACAATGCTTTCCATCGCATCTGAAAATACGGCATCTGAATTGGTGAGATGCCAAGCGACTAATTTGCCGATGAAAAGGACGATCCCGATTATGGCAACGGTTTTTTGAAACGTGAAATTACTTTTTGGTGAGTTCGGATTTTCCGACATGTTGTTCGATTAAATTAATTATGATTGTTTGATGCGTCTAATAAATAAAAAATGCTCAGAAATCTGAGCATTTATCTTAAATGAGTTTATTTTGTAAGAGGTATTCTGCGATTTGCACAGCGTTGGTAGCTGCTCCTTTTCGGAGGTTATCGGCGACAATCCACAAATTAAGTGTTTTGGTTTGTGAAGGATCACGGCGTATTCTTCCGACAAAAACTTCGTCTTTTCCTTCGGAATAAAGCGGCATCGGATAGATCTTGTTTTTCACATCATCCATCACCACAACTCCTGGAGTTTCAGAGAGTATTTTACGGATTTCATCCAAATCGAAATCATTTTCAAATTCGATATTTACACTTTCAGAATGACCACCTTGAACCGGTACCCGAACTGCAGTTGCAGTAAGGTTGAAACTGTCATCACCCATGATCTTTTTAGGTTCAGTCATTAGTTTCAATTCTTCTTTGGTGTAATCGTCATCCGCGAAAACGTCGCAATGAGGAAGTGCATTTTTGAAGATTTCGTAAGGATAAGCCATTTCTGAGCCTTGGTTTCCGTTGATTTCTGCGTTGAGCTGATCTACGGCTTTTTTTCCGGTTCCTGTTACCGATTGATAAGTGGAAACCACAACTCTTTTCAAGTTGTATTTTTTATTTAAAGGATGTAAAACCATCACCAACTGAATGGTTGAGCAGTTTGGATTGGCAATAATTTTATCTTCTTTAGTAAGGATATCTGCATTGATTTCCGGAACTACCAATCTTTTGTCGGGCATCATTCTCCAAGCTGAAGAATTGTCGATTACCGTAGTTCCTGCTTCTGCAAATTTGGGTGCAAACTCTAAAGAAGTAGTGCCACCTGCTGAAAAAAGCGCAATTTCCGGTTTCATATCAATGGCAGTTTGCATGGAAACGATGGAATATTCCTTTCCTTTAAAACTGATTTTTTTACCGACTGATTTTTCCGAAGCAACCGGAATCAGTTCTGTTACGGGGAAGTATCTTTCTTCCAATACTTTCAACATCACTTGGCCCACCATACCTGTGGCGCCTACGACAGCTATTTTCATTATTTTGATAAAAAATTAAAGGTGAAATTTAGGCTCCAAAAAGACGAGTCCATTGAAAAGCCCAAAGCATCAAAGCAATGGCCACAAAGCCAAGAATTACCCAGCTCATTTTCAAAGTATCGTTGGTTTTGAATTTTTTGTTTAGAATGGTCAGCAATACTGCTGCAATGATCATCGCGGTTGGATGTTCTACATAAGTATTTCTGGAAACGGCATCTTTCATTAATGTTCCTGCTTCTTTGGCTGCTTTAAACCCAGGAGAGAAGAAGAACAACATTACCAAACCGATTAAAGCCTGGGTGTGAAAGAAGATCATGGTGAAAAGGGTAGATTTTCTAAGAAGTTTAGAAATTTTCCCGGAATATCCGAACATTGTGAGAAGTAAAGCTACTACGAACACGGCAGTTGCCAATAAGATTAAATAAGCAAAGCCACGGTGTGCCTGAAGCATAATGTTGAAATCCATAATGATAATTTTTAGTTGGTTACAAAGATATAAAAAATCCCGACTGATAGCCGGGATTTAGAGTATTATAAGATTTAATTTCTTAGAAAGTATAACTAACAGAAGCATTCCAAGTTCTTCCGAAACCGAAATAAACTTCGTTGTTTTTGTTAACACCATTCCAGTTATTAGCACTATTAGCATCTGCTGCAATGTTGGTTCTCGATTCAGCGATGTAAGTTTTATCTAATAAGTTGTTTACATTCACTCTTAATTTAAGAGATTTTTTCCACATAAAACTTGCTCCAAGATCAAATAGACCATAATCAGGTAATTTAATAGCTTGTGCGCCGTCGTTTGTAGTCCTGTTTTGTGGTTCAAAAGCAGAATACAAGTTACTTGCATGTCTGTATTGAGCATCAAAATTAAACCAGTCGGTAACTTTGAAGTCTGCTCCTAATGCTGCAGTAAATTGTGCTGCATCACCTACTTTCACACCGTCAAGATATAGGGTTTGAGTACCTACAACTGCATTAGTATTATCGTCAATAAATGTTGCTGTAGGGTTTCCTTTGTAGAACCAGTCTCCGATTGAAAGCATACCGTTAACAGTAACAAATTGTGCTGGTTTTACATTGAAATCTAATTCAATTCCTCTGTGTACCTCTTGGATTCCCAACATGTTAGCAACATAAGAAATATTATTTACTCTAGAAGTAACTCTTCTGTAGATATCATCCCAAGATGTTGAGTACAAGTTTAAGTTCGCGTTGAATATTGCAGATCTAAAACCATAACCTACTTCGAATGAAGTAATTTTCTCATTAGTTAAATCAGGGTTTACATCATTTCTGTTGTTTAAGAAAACAGCTCCGAAGAAAGGTTGTCTTTCATAGTATCCAGCGTTTACAAATACGTTATGGTTTTCGTTAATATTGTAGTTTGCACCACCTTTAACGTTGAATCCAACTAAATCAACTTTTTCGCTTTCCTGCTCAGCTGGAGTAAACAACATATAGTCGATTCTCTGGAAGCCTTGGTTGGAAACTGATCCTTGAACAAATGCCGATAATGCATCGTTGGTATATTCTACCTGCCCGAAACCACCGATCCAGTTTACAATTCCATCGTTGCTGTAAGCCATTTGATCTTTAATATCGTTGGTTTTACCTCCGAAAGGATTCCAGCTTGCAGATGCACCGAATGTATTGGTAATGCGATTTGGTTTATTGTTGACGTTAGAATTATCTGTATAACCTCTATTTCCTAGTAAATCGCTTACGATTCTGTAGTGCATACCATCGTATCTTCTAGCATCAACACCAACAGTAGCATTAATATTTTCGCTGAATTTATGATTTAAGCTAGAGATAATACCATACCAGTTGTGAGAATTGATTGAAGATCTTCTGATAAGTCCATTTCTTCTATTACCATCTGCTTCGAATGGATTAGCATCAACTGCACCAAAGTCAGCAACAGCGCCTCCTTGGTTCCATTTTACGATGTCATCAAAACGAATTAATCCGTCTGCAGTTCTAGGAAGTGCGGTGTAAGATTTGTTGTCAATACCTCCAGCATCACCAGTACCACCACCTCTACCGAAAGAAGCGTAAACAACTGAGTTTAATTTAGTAGCGTCATTAATATTCCAATCCCAGTTCAAAGACATTACTGGTTTATGGTAATAATTTCTTGTCATAGAATATTCTTCACCATTTAAATATCCCCAGTTTTGGTTATATTTTCTGTTTGGTTCGTCTTCAGTACCCCCATATTTAATATGATCGGAGATTTTAGATTGAAAAGATCTTTGGTTGTGCCATTGTGGTGCACCAGTAATGGTAAATTGTAAATCGTGAGTAGCGTTTGGTTTGAATCCAAGTGCGAAGTAGTAGTTGTAGCCTTCGAATTCAGTTCCGTCAGCATACATTGATCCTGCAGTTCTACTCATTAAGAAAGATGAAGACCATCCTTTGTCTGATTTCCCTGTGTTGTAAGAAAATAAAGCCTTGTGATAGCCATCGTTTCCTACACCAACAGTTACGTTTCCTTGTCTTTTCTTGTCTGCAGCTCTTGTCAAAACGTTAATTGTTCCACCAACAGATGCAATTGCTAATTTTGAAGATCCAAGACCTCTTTGTACTTGCATTGCAGAAGTTACATCAGAAAGCCCCGCCCAGTTAGACCAATAAACAGCACCATTTTCCATGTCGTTTACAGGAACCCCATTGATCATTACCGCAGTGTTTCTCTGATCAAAACCTCTTACGTTAATTCTGGAATCACCAAAACCACCGCCACCTTTAGTAGCGTACACAGAAGGTGTCGTATTTAGGATTTCAGGGAATTCCTGATTTCCTAGTCTTTCAACGATTTGTGCTTCTTTAATTGTAGAAACTGCCACTGGAGTTTTTCTGTCTTTCGCGATGTCAGCAACACCTGTTAGAACAACCTGCTCAATGTTTTTCTCTCTGCCCACAGTGTCATTCACAGATTGTGCATAATAAACACTTGCTGTAGATAGTGTAAGAACTACCGTAAGCATCGATTTTTTCAAAGGTTTGAAATTCATTTTTTTGATTATAGATTGGTTTATAAATTTTCTTTGATGGCGCAAAAATATGATAAATAAATTTAACATTGATTAACAAATTGTTAATTTTTGAAATATTGCCTTTTTATGGTGTATCGCATTGGTATTTAATGGCTTAAATGGGCATTTTTTATTAAGCTGTCTGCTTTGTGTTCTGTTAAATTATAAAAAAAAGCCAAAAAAACATTAGTGGATGCATAAAATAACATTTCTATTTCACTGCTTTCAAACTTAAATCCATGTTTTCTGCTGAATGGGTAAGTGCGCCTGCCGAAATAAAGGTAACGCCAGTTGATGCCACATCTTTTAGCATATCGCGAGTGATGCCGCCCGATGCTTCGCTTTCGCATTGTCCGTTAATAATTTCCACGGCTTTCTTCATCGTCGGTACATCCATATTGTCCAGCATAATGCGGTCTGCTTTGGCTTTAAGGGCTTCTTTAACTTCGTCAAGATTGCGCGTTTCCACCTCGATTTTCAGCTTCAATTTGTTTGTTTTCACATAATCTTTTGCCATTTTCACGGCCTTTGTGATGCTTCCGTTGTAATCTATATGATTGTCTTTCAGCATGATCATGTCGTAAAGCCCATATCTGTGGTTGGTACCGCCACCAATTGCTACTGCCCATTTTTCACAAATTCTAAAATTGGGTGTTGTTTTTCTGGTGTCGAGTAGTTTTGTTTTAGTTCCCAAAAGTCGGGAATCCCAGTCGTGAGTTAAAGTTGCGATACCGGACATTCTTTGCATACAGTTCAAAACCAATCTTTCCGTTTGTAGAATCGATCGGGCTTTTCCACTGACAATGAATGCAATATCGCCCACTTTTGCTGCTTCACCGTCTTTGATGAAGACTTCCACCTTCATGTTTTTATCGAAAGTTTTGAAGATAATTTCAGCCAATTCAACTCCCGCGAGGATGCAATCTTGCTTCACCAAAAGTTTAGCTTGCTGTTCCAAATCTGCCGGAATCGTCGATAGGGTAGAGTGGTCGCCGTCCTGGATGTCCTCTTCCAGAGCGGATTTTATGAATTGTTTTAGTGCTTTATCGGTGGTGTAGGGTGGTCTTTTCATATTAGTTTTCAGAAATTATTAATGATTTTTTTGCCAAATCCTTATTATAAAAACTTCCTTTGTTTTCTTTCATTTGAAGCGAATGTTTGATGATTAAATAGCTGATGTTCACTAAATTACGGAGTTCGGAAAGTTGCGGCGACATAATGCTGTAGTTGTAAAGTTCAGTCACGGCTTCGTAGATTTCGCGCTGTTTTTTTTGCGCCAGTTCAAGACGGGCATTGCTACGAACGATGGCCACAAGGTCACTCATCATTTCCTGCAATTGTCGTCTCAGATACGAAACCATCACCATTTCGTCCATCATTTTCATGCCTTCTTCATTCCATTCCGGTACGGATTTTAAATCCTCGAAATTAAAATCATTAATTTCGAGAAGTTCTATTGTTTTCATGGCAGCATTATGTCCGAAAACCAATCCTTCCAGTAAAGAGTTGGAAGCTAATCTGTTAGCTCCGTGCAGGCCGGAATTGGTGCATTCGCCCACAGCGAAGAGATTTTTTATTGAACTCTGTCCATGTCGGTCGGTTTCTATGCCGCCCATGAGGTAATGACAAGCCGGAACTACAGGAATCAATTGTTTAAAGGGATCGATGCCCTCGTCTAGGCATTTTTGGTAAATGTTTGGGAAATGCTCTTTGAATTTTTCATGATCCATTTCTCTACAGTCGAGACCCATGTAGTCATCTCCGCTGATTTTCATTTCATTGTCAATAGCTCTGGCTACAATGTCGCGGGAAGCTAATTCTTCCCGTTCATCATATTTGTGCATGAATTTTTCACCATTTTTCAATCGAAGTTTTGCGCCATCACCACGAACTGCTTCTGAAATCAAAAACAACATTCCATCTCTTTTAGAAAACAATGCTGTTGGGTGAAACTGATAATACTGCATGTTCGATACTTTTCCGCGGGCACGGTGTACAAAGGCAATTCCGTCGCCAGTGGCAATAACAGGATTGGTTGTGTTTTTGTAAACGTGGCCTGCTCCACCGGTGGCTACCAAAGTAATTTTCGCAGTGATTTTTTTGATTTTTTTTGATTTCTCATCCAGAATATAGGCGCCGTAGCACGAAATATCATCGGTATTGAGTTCTTTGCCCGGAACATGGTGTTGGGTAATCAAATCGATTACATAATGGTGGGCGAGCATTTCGATATTGTTCGATTTTCGAATGGTTTCCAGCAATGCGCGCTCTATTTCGGCACCAGTAATGTCTTTGTGATGAACAATTCTATTTTCGGTGTGGCCGCCTTCGCGTCCTAATTTGAAATCGCCGTCCTTTTCAGTGTCAAAATGCGTTCCCCAATCTACCAGTTCTTGGAATCTTGCGGGACCTTCTTTAATCACCATCTCCACGATTTCGCGGTTGTTTTCGCCGTCTCCGGCTCTCATGGTATCGTCGATGTGTTTCTGGAAGTTGTCTTTGTCAAAATCCGTCACCACAGCAAGGCCACCTTGTGCGTATTTGGTATTGCTTTCATCTTCATCGGCTTTGGTGACGATGATGATTTGGGCATCGGGCATTTTTTCTGATATTTTTATCGCATAGGAAAGCCCAGAAATTCCGGAACCGATCACGAGTACATCTGCTTTTATCATGGTGTTTATAAGAATTTAAACAATTTATCGTCAGGTTTGCGCACTTTTTTCAGGTGCTGAAAATGGTCATCTTCTGCTCTATAACCTAAAGCCAACGTCACTGTTGCGGAATCTGCGGTTGAATCGAGTCCTAAGATTTCATTCATTAAATCCTCGTCAAAGCCTTCCATCGGGCAACTATCAACTTCTTCTAATGCAGCGGCGAACATCAGTTGTCCCAAGACGATATAAGCTTGTTTTTGATTCCAATGTTGTTGTTCTTCTTGGGAAAGTGAATTGATGTAAAAATCGATGCTTTTACGAAAAAGATCAAGGCTTTCGAGCGGAACATTGCGCAGTTCGGTGATGTGTCGGAAATATCCGTCCACGTATTTTTCTTCAATGTTTTTTTTAGAAACCAAAACAATTAGATGTGAACAAGTGGAAATTTGCGACGGATTTCTGAATGCAGCAATCAGTTTTTCTTTAATCTCTTCGGATTCAACTATAAAAATCTTGTAAGGCTGAAGTCCCAATGAACTGGCAGAAAGTTGACCGGCTTTTAGAATGTTCCGTAAAATTTCCTGAGGAATTTTTTTCTCCTTATTGAATTTTTTTACAGAATATCGTTTTTGAAGAGACTCAATGTAATTCATATTTCAAAGATAGAAAAAAGTCGGAAGATGGAAGCGCGATGTTGGAAGTTTTAATACGAACAAAGAAAGGGTGGGATGGTGCCGATTACGTCTGTTTTTGCCGAAAACGACCGTTTTTGCCGATAGGAGGTTAGTGCCTTTATGGTGGGCTAGGACTGGGCTTTGCCTAGGCTTTGACTGGGGGAGAGATAGTCTTGATATTTTTTAGATGCTAGATGCCAGACATGAGATATTAAACTACATAGATGGAAGATGTATGTTGTAAATATGTTTATGAGAACAATTGTATCAAACAAGACGAGTCTATTCAGGGATTGACATCAAACAATCCGTCACCATTTGGATTTTCGAAATATTCGTCGATTTCAAGGTCAGAAGATTGCGCTGCTTTCACGGCAAGTTGGTCGCAGATTTCGTTTTCAGGATGCCCGGCGTGGCCTTTCACCCAGTGGAAAGTAGTTTTGTGGGCGTTTAATAATGGGATGATCCGTTTCCAAAGATCAGGGTTTTTTACATTTTTGAATCCTTTTCTGATCCATCCATAGATCCATTTCTGGTTGATGGCATCGGAAACATATTTGCTGTCGGTATAAATATGGATGTCGTTTTCAGTGGATTTAAGTTTTTCCAAAGCCGTAATCACCGCCAAAAGTTCCATTCGATTATTGGTGGTATGTCGAAAACCTTTTGAATATCTTTTTTCGTAGTTTTTTTCGGGAACTTTCATCACAATTCCGTAACCTCCTTTTCCGGGATTCCCGCTGCAAGCACCATCAGTAAAGATTTCTATCCTCAATTTAGTAAAAATTAATGTTTAAAAACAATTGGTCAATTCTATTAAAAAACGGGCAATAGCCCGCTTACATTGATGTTTTTATTGAATGTTGAATTCGTTTGGTCTTAAAATTTAAAATCATCGTCATCGTCATCATCATTCATCGCCGAACCTGAAAGATTTTGGTTATTTGGAAGATCAAATGCTGCGCCTGGATCGATGGTTGCTTTTATTTTTTCGAAACCGCTAGGTTGATCTTGTTGTCCGAAATTGGAAGGTTGGTATCCATAGCTGTTTCCGAATAAATCAAGGTCAGCAAATTTTGCAATATTTTTAAAGAAAGACATTCTCACATCCGCGGTAGCACCATTTCTGTGTTTTGCGATGATGAGTTCGGCCTGATTTTCTGTGGAAGTTTCAGCTCCATCTTCATCGTTGTCCCAAGTCGTAATTTTATAATATTCCGGACGGAAAATAAAGGAAACGATATCGGCATCCTGCTCAATCGCTCCAGATTCCCGAAGGTCGGAAAGCTGTGGACGTTTTCCGGGGCGTGTTTCCACACTACGCGAAAGCTGTGAAAGTGCAATTACAGGTACGTTGAGTTCTTTAGCAATCGCTTTTAAGGAACGGGAAATGGTTGCAATTTCCTGCTCACGATTTCCTGCGCCACCTTTTCCGCTGTTTGCGGTCATTAGTTGAAGGTAATCCACCATGATGATTTTCACGCCGTGTTGCATCACCAATCTTCGGCATTTCGCCCGAAAATCAAATACAGAAAGTGATGGTGTTTCGTCGATATATAAAGGTGCGTTTTCCAGTTCGGAAACATTGGAGAAGAGTCTTTGCCACTCTTCATCGCTCATTTGTCCTTTTCTTAATTTTTCTGATGAAATGCCGGTTTCGGATGCAATCATCCTTGTAATCAACTGTACAGAAGCCATCTCCAGAGAAAATAAAGCTAAAGGTACTTTGTGTTCTACGGCAATATTTCGTGCCATTGATAGCAAAAAAGCGGTTTTTCCCATCGCAGGACGTGCCGCGATGATGATCAAATCGGAATTTTGCCAACCTCCGGTTTCTTTATCAATGTCTCTGAAACCGGAAGGAACTCCGGAGATTCCTTCTTTGTCTTTTAAAGATTTAATGGTTTCAATAGCTTGTTTTACCAAAGTATTTGCGGTGTCGAAACCTTTTTTGATGGTTCCGTTGGTGATTTCAAAGAAGGATTGTTCTGCTTTGTCGAGAAGTTCAAAAACATCGGTAGATTCTTTGTAAGAACTGTCGATTACGTTTGCGGAAACATTAATTAAACTTCTTAAAATGAATTTTTCAAGGATTACCCGAACGTGATATTCAATGTGAGCGCTGGATGAAACGCCCATCGTTAAATCAATGATATAATGATCACCACCTGCCAAATTCAATCTTTCGGTTTTTTTGAGTTCCTGAATAACGGTCATCAAATCTACAGGATGGTTTCCTTCGTAAAGTTTGAGGATGGCTTTGAATATTTCCTGATGGCGAGGATCGTAGAATACATCGGCCGTAAGAAGATCGATGGAATAATCGAGCCCTTTCTTGTCGATCAGGAAAGTACCGATTACCAATTTCTCGAATTCTACTGCGTTCGGCGGCATTTTACCGTCTGAAATAGAGAGTTCTTTGGCGAAATTGCCGTGAATGAGCGATGATAATGTTTCCTTTTGTGCCATAGGGCAAAGATAGTTTTTTTAAAAAATTAAATTCAGATAGTAATCAACAATTCTCTGTTTGTATTTTGTAAATAATTGAAATACAGTAGTTTTAAATGTTGATAAGTCAACAAGAAAGTGATTGAAAAAATAAAGAAAGCAAAGAGAAAACTTTCGTTTAATAATTCATTTTTCTGAGTTTCGGTACGGTAGTTCCCACGAGCAAAGCGATCAAAACCGTCATGCTTCCTCCGAAAACTACTGATCTTACGACGCCTAATAATTTCGCAGCCAGTCCACTTTCAAATTGGCCCATTTCGTTGCTCGACATGATGAAGATTGAATTGACGCTCAACACTCTCCCGCGAATATAATCTGGGGTTTTCAGCTGCACAATAGTTCCTCGAATGACCACGGAAATTCCATCGAGCATTCCGCTGCAAACCAACAGGAAGAACGAAAGCCAATACCATTCTGAAAGTCCAAAACCAATGATGCATAATCCAAATCCGGCCACTGCTGTCAATAAAATTTTGCCTTGATTTTTCTTTAACGGAACAAAAGCCAAAAATGCAATAATACACATGGAACCGATATCAGAAGCGGCATTTAGCAAACCAAAACCTTCCGCTCCGACTTTCAGAATATCTGTTGCGAAAACCGGAATCATCGCCACTGCTCCGCCGAAAAGTACCGCAAACATGTCTAAACAAAGTGCTCCTAAAATTTCTTTTGTTTTATAGATATAAGCAATTCCTTCTCGCATGCTTTGCACCACTCCAATTTCTTTTTGGGTGTTTTCGGAAGGGTGTTTATTGAGCATCCAAAAGAAAATGGACGAGAAAATCATTAAACCCACAACCACCAAAATGGTTCCGGAAATATCAATCCAATGAATCAGAAATCCGCCTAAAGCATGACCAACAACCGATGCCGTAAGAAAAGTTCCTTGGTTGAGCGTAATCGCATTCGGAAGAACTTCTTTTGAAACGATTTTCGGAATCATAGAAGGGATGATTGGTCCTAAAAACGCCCTGCAAAATCCCGTAAAAAAGATAACAACATAGATAAAATACGATATTTCTTTGTTGCTTAAATGCAATAATTGATTGCCAAAAAATGCAGGAATGATCAATAAACTAATGAGAAAAACATAAAAATAGTTGCAGATCAAAAGCAATTTTTTCTTCTCTGAATTGTCAATCACATGACCTGCGTACAAAGCGGTGGAAACCGCCGGGATTACTTCTGAAAGTCCGATTAAACCAATCGCAAACGGATCTTTGGTGAGTTGATAAATCCACCATCCCATAAGCGTTGCAAGCATTCTGAACGAAAGAACCAGGAAAAACCGACCGGTCATTAAATTTCGGAATTCGGGAATTTTTAGGGTTTGTACAGGCGTGAGTGAAATCATTTTGCAAATGTAATTTTTAAGAATTAATCTGCGTAAATCTTTGCGAAGAGTTTTTGAGCATTTGATAAAAACTTATCTTTGATGCATGAATTGGATTATTCTCATTATTGCAGGTTTGTTCGAAACCGGTTTTGCGACTTGTCTCGGAAAAGCTCAGGAAACCACCGGCCGCGAAAGTAATTTCTGGTGGGGCGGATTCGTGCTTTCGCTGTTCATCAGTATGTTTTTAATGTTTAAAGCGATTTCCATTGGCAATAATCCCATTCCGATCGGAACTGCGTATGCGGTTTGGACCGGAATTGGCGCTGTTGGTGGTGTTTTAGCAGGAATTTTTATCTTCAATGAACCGGCTACTTTCTGGCGAATGTTTTTCGTTTGTACTTTAATTGCTTCCGTGGTCGGCTTGAAATTGGTCAGTCATTAATTATTGTCCAGCAATTGTATGCCCAAAAGCTTCACCAATTTTTTTCATGGTATCTGCAATTACAAAAGTCATTATAAGCAATCCGGCTGTTGTACTAATTAAAATAACCGTTGCACCGGTTTTATTCTTTTTGATTTCTTTAATATCACTTTTGGCAATAGTAAAAGGCTGATTTTTCTTTGTTCCACGAATCGAATCTTTTTCAATGGAAGTCACATTCAGAAAAACTTTGTGGTTGTTTTTATCGAAAATGGTATATTTTGTTCCAGCTTGAATATTATCAAAATTTCCTTGGTTTTCGTACACATTATATTTCGTGGAAACACAAGAAGTAATAAGAATGAGCAATAAGAAAAGAGTTGCTTTTTTCATTTATTCTTCCAGTTTATGGTTGATTAATTTTTCCAAAAAATCCGCAATCTTTCGATCATTGGCCAACCTCGGAATTTTGTTTTGTCCACCGAGTTTTCCTTCGGATTTTGCATAATCCTGAAAAGCATTTTTCTGTAATTTAGAGATGATTAAAGGTTGCAAAATATTTCCTGCAATTAAATCATCATAATACACATTTCTTTTTCGCATTTCTGCATCCAGATTTTGACGGAAGTTTTCCAAGTTTTCCGGTTCTTTTTCAAACTCGATCAACCATTCATGATAAGGCAAACCTTCTTGCGGATTCACCTGTGGAGCTAAATGAAATTCGGTAATCTGAGCCGGAAATTTTTCCACAGTCGCCTTCATCGCTTCTTCCACTTCAAACGCAATCACATGTTCGCCAAAAGCGGATGTGAATTGTTTCGTCCGTCCGGAAACCACGATTCTATAAGGTTTTTTTGAAATAAAACGAACCACATCACCGATTGAATACGCCCAAAGTCCGGAATTGGTGGTGAGAATTAATGCGTAATCTTTATGAAGTTCAATATCTTTTAAAGTCAATCTTTTCGCGTCTGGTTTTCCGTATTCTTCCAAAGGAACAAATTCGTAGAAAATCCCGTGATTGGTCAAAAGTTGCAAACCTTCTTTCTGATAATCATCCTGAAATGCAAAAAATCCTTCGCTTGCCGGAAAAGTTTGAATCGTATCGACGGGTTTCCCCAAAAGTTCATTCATTTTTTCGCGGTAAGGTTCGAAATTCACGCCGCCGGTGATGATGAGTTGCAAATTCGGGAAAAGTTCGGTGATTTTCTTTCCGTTTCTTTCGATGAGTTTTTCGAAATACATAATCAACCAAGGTGGAATTCCCGAAATCAGGGTCATGTTTTCTTTTTCGGTTTCTTTTACGATTTCGTCCACTTTGGTTTCCCAATCTTCGATGAGGTTGGTTTTCAGGCTTGGCAAACGATTTTTCTGAAGATAATTCGGGATATGATGCGCCACAATTCCGGAAAGTCTGCCGGTTTTAATTCCGTTGATTTCCTCTAATTCCGGACTTCCTTGCAAGAAAATCATTTTCCCGGAAACGAAATCTGAATTATTTTTCTGATTGATATAATGAAAAATCGCACTTTGGGCTGCAGCAATTTGATAGGGCATTCCTTCCTTGGAAATCGGAATGTATTTTGCGCCGGAAGTGGTGCCGGAAGTTTTAGCGAAATACTCGGGGGTTTCGGTCCAGAGGATGTTTCGTTGTCCTTTTTTAACGCGTTCGATATAAGGTTTCAGCTCTTCATAATCGTCAATTTTTACCAATTTTTGAAAATCCGGAACATTCTGAATCGTTTCAAACTGATGTTCTCTTCCGAACAAAGTCTTCTCCGCAGTTTTGACCAAAGACAATAAGAGTTTTTCCTGATCTTCAACGGCGTTTTGCTTGTATATTTCGGCTTCTTTAACGTGCTTTTTTGCCCAGATTAAAGCGATTTTTTTCTTTATAAAATTTAGCATAAAGCAAATTTAAAGGTTTTTGGAGATAATCTTGTTGATTTTTAATTTTAAAATTAATGACGATAGCCCAAACTTCAATTTAGAGAAGAGGATCCTAGATTTCAGGAGCTGTGTTGCTACAAATTTCGAGTGTTCGAAGAAGTTTACGATAAGCAATTCCAATTTTGATCGGAGTTGCAAAATTTCCACTATAACAGAATCAATAATGTAGGTGCAGGTTTTTCTCCAAACAATTACTCTTGATGAGTTTCACGGTAGTTTTAAAGAAAAATTCATCCAATATTTTTTCTAAAGTATAAAAAAACCGCTTCAGATGAGTGAAGCAGTTTTTTACTTTTAAAATGAATTGGAATTATCTGGTAGCGTTTGCGGTCCAGGTTTTACCATCTGCATGGTACAAAATTTTCAACTCATTGTTATCAATTCTAATGTAAGAAGTTGCGGTAGAACCTACCATCACTAAGGTATTGTCACCAGTTTTTTCAAATTGAACTCCATTCAAATCAGGAATTGAATCTGAGAATCTGAAGTTGTACTTGGTTCCACTCGCGATTTTTGTAACGAAAACACTTCCGTTGTCTTTATTGATGGTTGTGGTACCATCGGTATAACCAACGGAACCATTGTAAGTTCCCGCGAAGAAATCGTTATCGGCAGGATCATCGTCACGGCTACAAGAGCTTAGAGAAAACACCGAAAATACCAAAAGGAATAATGCAATTAATTTTGCGGTTCCTTTAAAAATAGAATTTCGAGATTGTTTTTTTTGAAGAATAGATTTCATAATATTTATTTTTTAAAGATTGATAGGATGGAGGTTTTCAAACATTATGCCATGAAATCATAATGGATTTAATTTAACTTTTATTATCAATTTTTGATATTATGTTATATTAATGTTAAAAAATGATCCTTTAATTTCATTTTTATGCAATTCGTAATAAAAAATAGAACTCGAAAATAATGCGTAAATTTGGCTCCAGAAAAACGGTTTCGGAATTATCCCGAAATCGCTTTTGTTGTTTATATTTTACTTATAAAAAATGCAGTTAAAGCCCATCAATGAGACGTTTCTTCCCGATATGTTGCGAAACGAATTCGGAAAAGAAATCTTCAACAGTTTAGATCAACATCCGCACATTTCCGTAAAAGGATTTGCAGGTTCTGCGCCTTCGGTTTTCACTGCCGAGCTTTTTCTTTCTCATCAAAAAACCATTCTTTTCCTCATTGAAGACAAGGAAGAAGCATTGTACATCACTGCAGAAATGGAAGATTTGTTGGGCAAAGAAAATGTGCTTTATTTTCCGGCAACACATTTGGAGCCCTACCAAATCGAGAAAACTCAAAATGCGAATCTTGTTCTAAGAACTGAGGTTCTCAATAAATTAAACTCCGCAAAGAAACCGAAAGTGATTGTTGCAGGATTTTCGGCTTTGACAGAAAAAGTGTTGAAAAAAGAAGATTTCAAGGCAATTTCGCATCGAATAAAAGTTGGTGAAAGTTTGGACTTTGATTTCACCGAAGAACTTTTGCAACAATTTGGTTTTAGTTTGACTGATTTTGTTTCCGAGCCGGGTGAATTCTCTGTTCGCGGTGGAATTGTTGATGTTTTTTCCTATTCCAATGAAGAGCCTTACCGGATTACTTTTTTCGGAAATGAAATAGAAAGTATTAAAACTTTTAATATCGAAACTCAGCTCACCAACGGGAAAGTCAATGAATTTCAGTTGGTTTCTAACATGAATTTTGCTGTTTCGGGAACCAAAGTTTCTTTCTTCGAATTGTTGCCAAAAGACAGTTTGGTGGTTTCCAAAAACGCCTTTCTCGGATTCAGAAAAACCAAAGATTTCTACGAAAAAGCCATTGAAAAATTTGAAACTTTAAGCAAAGAAATCAGTCATAGAAAACCGGAAGAATTATTTCTTTCTGAAGGAATTTTATTGGCAGATTACCAAAAATTCAAAAGCATTGATTTTACGATTAATCCTTTGAAATTTAAAGATTTAAATGTTCATGAAATAGAGGTGCCGCAAACGCAACAGCCGGCTTTTCATAAAAATTTCGAGTTGTTGATTGAGGATTTGAACGAGAAAACAGCTGCCGGTTTTGATCTATGGATTTCATTTTCTACCGAAAAACAAAAGGAGCGTTTGAAAGCTATTTTTGAAGAAATTGGAGCATTCGGAGAAGACCAAAAAATTCCGTTTAAATCCTTTAAATCGGAACTTCACGAAGGTTTTGTGGATCATCATCACCTGATTTCAGTGTACACGGATCACCAAATTTTCGATCGTTACCAAAGATTTAAAGCTAAAAATACCTTTGCAAAATCCGAACAACTCACGCTGAAAGATTTGATGCAGATGAAAGTGGGGGATTTCATTACGCATATCGACCACGGCATCGGGAAATTCATGGGTTTGGTGAAAGTGAATAACAACGGAAAAGTTCAGGAATGTTTCAAACTCGTTTACAAAAACGGCGATTTGCTGTATGTTTCCATTCATTCGCTTCATAAAATTTCGAAATATAACGGACCAGACGGACGTGAAATTGTGCTCAGCAAGCTCGGTTCTCCGGCTTGGAAAAATTTAAAACAAAAAACCAAAGCGAAGGTTAAGCAAATTGCTTTTGATTTGATTAAACTTTATGCGCAAAGAAAAACTGCGAAAGGATTTGCCTTTGCGCCGGATTCTTATCTTCAAAATGAGTTGGAAGCGAGTTTCCTTTACGAGGACACGCCGGATCAGGAAAAAGCGACGCTCGATGTGAAAAAAGATATGGAAAATGATACCGTGATGGATCGTTTGATTTGCGGAGATGTAGGTTTCGGGAAAACGGAAATCGCGGTGAGAGCAGCTTTCAAAGCGGCAACGGATGGAAAACAAGTTGCGATTTTGGTTCCGACAACGATTTTAGCATTTCAACATTATCGTAGTTTCAAAGAGCGTTTGAAAGATTTTCCGGTGAATATTTCTTATTTAAATCGTTTTCGAACTGCCAAACAGAAATCTGAAACGTTGAAAGGGCTCGAAGATGGGAAAATCGACATCGTGATCGGAACCCATCAATTGGTTGGAAATAGCGTGAAATTTAAAGATCTCGGGCTTTTAATTATCGACGAAGAACATAAATTCGGAGTTTCTGTTAAAGACAAATTGAAAACTTTAAAAAATAATATCGATACCTTAACCCTCACTGCGACGCCGATTCCGCGGACTTTGCAATTTTCTTTGATGGCTGCACGAGATTTATCGGTGATCAAAACGCCGCCGCCAAATCGTCAACCTGTGGATACGAGTATTATTGGTTTTGACGAGGAAATTATCCGAGATGCGGTTTCTTATGAAATTCAACGAGATGGGCAGGTTTATTTCATTAATAATCGGATTGAAAACCTGAAAGATATCGCAGGTTTGATTCAAAGACTGGTTCCAGATGCACGAGTAATCACTGGCCACGGACAAATGGAAGGGAAACAATTGGAACGAAATGTTCTTGATTTTATGGAAGGAAAATACGATGTTTTGGTTTCCACAACGATCGTGGAAAGTGGAGTAGATGTTCCGAATGCGAATACGATTTTCATTAATGATGCGCAACGTTTTGGGATGGCGGATCTGCACCAAATGCGCGGAAGAGTCGGACGTAGCAACCGAAAAGCTTTTTGTTATTTGATCACGCCACCGTTTGATATGATGACTTCGGATGCGAGAAAAAGATTGGAAGCGATTGAACAATTCTCCGATTTGGGAAGCGGTTTCCAAATTGCGATGAAAGATTTGGAAATTCGTGGAGCAGGCGATTTATTGGGTGGTGAACAAAGTGGTTTCATCAACGAAATGGGATTTGATACCTACCAAAAAATCATGCAGGAAGCTTTGGAAGAACTTCAAAATGATGATGATTTCTCCGATTTATTTGAGAATGAAGAAGATCGCAAAAAACTCTTCAAGTCGACCAAAGAAGTGAATATTGATACCGATTTGGAGTTGATGTTGCCTGATTTTTATGTTCAAAGTATTGAAGAAAGACTTTCGCTGTACCAAAAACTTGCAGAAATTCAAAATAAAGAAGATCTTAAAAAGTTTGAAAACGAATTGGAAGATCGATTCGGAAAACTTCCTGCTGAAGCTAGAAATCTTCTGAAAAGTGTAGAATTAAAATGGATTGCCGCAGAAATTGGTTTTGATAAAATCGTGGTGAAAAACGGAATTTTCCTTGGTTATTTTCCACCCAATCCTCAAGATAAATTCTACCAAAGCGATAAGTTTAAACATATTATTTCTTATTTAAGTCAAAACCCGAAAGAGGCTACTTTGAAAGAAAAACATTCCGCAGAAGGCAGTCAATTGATGATGAGAAAAGAAAATGTGCAACACGTAGATGAAGTCAATGCAGTTTTGGAGCGGATTTTATCTAAATAATCAGAAGCGTTTTCGATTTTATAAAAAAGTTTACTTTTGCTGAGATTTAACGATAAAAATAGGAATATTGCCATCAAATTGCTTTAAAACCACCAAAATGAATGATTTTTGAAGCTTTAACATTAAATAAATTATTGTCATGAAATACCTGATTGTAGGTTTAGGAAATAAAGGAGATGAATACACGGAAACGCGCCACAATATTGGTTTTAAAGTTGCCGATAAAATCGCAGAATCCTTGGAAGTTCCCTTTAAATCTTCCAATTTTGGACTTATGGCAGAAGGAAAATACAAAGGGCGAAAAGTTTTTGTTCTGAAACCCGATACGTATATGAATCTTTCGGGAAATGCAGTGAAATTCTGGCTTCAGAAAGAAAATATTCCTTTAGAAAATTTAATGATTATTACCGACGATCTTTCGTTGCCTTTCGGGACTTTAAGGATGAAAATGAAAGGTTCCGACGCGGGACATAATGGTTTGAAAAGCATTCAAGAACAATTGCAAACTCAGAATTATCCGCGGTTGAGGTTTGGGATTTCCGCCGAATTTGCCGAAGGAAAACAAATTGATTATGTTCTCGGAAAATGGAACGAGGTGGAAAAAGAAAAACTTCCCGAAAGAATCGAGAAGTTTTCTAAAGCGTGTCTGTCATTCGTTTTTGCGGGAATTCAGAACGCGATGACGGGTTTCAACGGGAAATAATTTTTGCTATAACCAAGTCACCACGCCGCTTTCCACGCAGTAGTTTGCACCAACAATTTTGATGAGGCCTTCTTCTTCCATTTTGGCTAAAGTAGCGCTTTGTTTGCGAACTTCGGAAATGGTATTTTTGATGTTGCAAACGTTCAATCTTTCGAGCAAATCTTCGTTGGAAGAACTTCTTTCTTCGCCTTCGTTGATGACATTATTGATGCAGCCTTCGAATTTTTCGATCAAATGATTGAGGTTTTCCATGCCTGTGTTTTTAATTTTAGCAGCATCTAAACCGCCTTTCAGCGCACCACATTTCGAATGTCCCAACACGACAACCAATTTGGATCCAGCGACATTACAACCAAATTCCATAGAACCTAAAATATCCTGATTGACGAAGTTTCCAGCGATTCTGATGCTGAAAATATCACCTAATCCTTGGTCGAAAATGAGTTCGGCAGAAGTTCGGCTGTCGATACAGCTTAAGATTACGGCAAATGGCCATTGTCCGCTTCTGGTATCATTTACTTGTTCCAAAAGATTTCGGTTTACTTTTAAATTTTGAACAAATCTTTGGTTGCCTTCTTGCAAAAATTGAAGGGCTTTTTCTGGAGTTATGGTTGATTGGGTTTCTAAAGTATGAGCTTTCATTTTCTTTTTCTCTTTTAATTAATAATCAATAAGTTACATTGCACGTCTGTGGGCGATGATGACGTGTGAATCGTGGTCTTCGGCGTATTCTTGGTAAGAAGTTTTGAATCCGAGAAGTTTCACTTCGATGTTTTCTTCTTTGGCCCGAATATTGGCAAAATCCTGAATCATTTCCAAAATATCGGTCGCGATATAGGACGTAGAACGTGCATCAATACACACTTTCGAGTCGGGTCTTACATTTTTTAAGGTTTTTTTAATCGCCGCTTTGTTCAAGAAGGAAACTTCTTCGGATAATTTAATGGTAATATCATCCACATCACTCAATTCTTCACGGCTTAGGTAGTAAGCTCGTTTCATATTTCCTTGAAGAATATAAAAGACGGAAATCAATAATCCAATTCCAACTCCTTTTAATAAATCCAATGTTACCACCGCGATAATCGTAGCGATAAACGGAATAAACTGGTATTTTCCTTTGTGCCAAAAATGCATGATTGTAGCGGGTTTCGCGAGTTTGTAA
The DNA here is from genome assembly GCF_024436175.1 of Kaistella montana. Lineage (GTDB taxonomy): Bacteria > Bacteroidota > Bacteroidia > Flavobacteriales > Weeksellaceae > Kaistella > Kaistella montana. Next base: position 723,575 of record NZ_JANFQP010000002.1, read on the forward strand.
CCAACCAAAATTAACACTGCAGCCAAAGTAGCAAGCGGAATTAAATTTAAAATAAATGGAATACTTAATACACAAATTAATAAGAGCGCACCGTGAATCATCGTAGAAACTTTCGAGGTAGCGCCAGAATTTGCGTTGGCAGAACTCCTTACCACAACGGAAGTCATTGGTAAACCGCCGATTGCGGAACTGATGAGGTTTCCGATTCCTTGAGCACGAAGTTCGAGGTTGGTATCGGTAATCCTTCTGTGAGCGTCCAATCGATCCGATGCTTCGATGCAAAGCAAGGTTTCAATAGATGCAACGATAGCAATGGTGGCACCAACAATCCATACTTTCGGATTTAAAAATCCTTGAAAATCAGGAAAAACAATCATGTTTTTGAAATCATCTGCACTTTGCGGAACCGGCAACGAAACCAAATGATCTTTACCAATTGCAAGCGAACTTCCAGAGATGGTGAAGATACAATTGAGTAAAATACCTGCAGCTACCGCCACCAAGGCTCCGGGAACCATTTTGATCTTTTTCAGCGCAGGAACCTGATCCCATGCAATAAGAATCGCAACAGAAACCAAAGTGACCATCACCGCTCCAGGGTGAATCGCTGAGAATAATTCTGTGAAAAAATTGGGATTAAATCCGTTGGCAAATAAGGTTTCGTTTCCTTCGAAATCTTTATCATAACCTAATGCATGCGGTATTTGGGTTAAAATAATAATAATTCCGATACCGGCCAACATTCCTTCGATCACATTGGTAGGGAAATAATTGGAAATACTTCCGGCGCGGATAAATCCTAGAATGAGTTGAAGCAATCCGGCGATAATTCCTGCGCATAAGAACAGTTCGAATGCACCAAGATCGGTAATCGCGGTGAGTACAATTGCCGTTAATCCGGCAGCCGGCCCAGAAACTGAAATGTGGGAATTGCTTAAAAAACCTACTACCAAACCACCGATTACTCCGGCGATAATTCCAGATAATGGTGGTGCCCCTGATGCAAGCGCAATTCCTAAACATAAAGGCAGCGCCACTAAAAATACAACGAGTCCTGAAGGGAAATTCTCTTTAATCCCTCCAAATATTGAAAATGTTTTTTTCATTTTGATTGAAAAATTGTGCTGGAATTAGGTACAAAGCTGCATGTATTTATTGCCCAAAAGTTGGGTAATAAAAGACAGTCGATCCTTTACCAGCGATTGAAAAATAATTTTTTTTAGACAAAAATAGACGCTACAAAACAATGCAAGTTCTGTATCGCGTAATTTTAATTTCTTTAAAAAAATTATGCTTCTGGAGGCGGAGAAAATATGGTAATAAAGGGAGATAGATGCACGGAATCGTCCATCAATACAAAAGAATGGTAGGTAGAATCTCTATCAAAAAATTTGATAAAATCGTGAACAGAAAGGGTTTTTGGAACCGTTTTCTCATTGATCACCAATGGCGAATGTTGGGTTTCTTCTTCAGAAATTACCACATTGGTAGTGGGCAAATCCCAATTAAATATCGTGGCTAAACTTGGTAAAGCCATGAAATTTAAAAATACCGTTAATGTAATAATGCTCCAAAGTTTCATTCTATCCGATGAGATTTTTATTGTTTTTTCTGCTCATCACCCAATTCGAGTTCGTCAGATTGTATATTTTTTGAATGTCTTTTAAAATATTCTCAAAATCGATTTCCAAATCGATGATTTTTCCTGTTTTCATATCGAAAACCCAACCGTGAACAATCGGATATTCGTCTAGCAAATATTGTTCCTGAACTACCGCCATTTTAATGACATTAATGCATTGTTCCTGAACATTCAGTTCCACAAGTCTGTCGTAGCGCAGATGGTCTTCTTTGATGGAATCGAGCTCGGCTTGATGTAATCTGTAAACATCCCGAATGGTTCTTAACCATGGATTCATCAAACCAAAATCCTCCGGAGTCATTGCTGCTTTTACGCCACCACAACCATAATGTCCGCATACGATGATGTGTTTTACCTTCAGATGTTCCACCGCGTATTGGATAACTGCAGTTGAGCTCATATCCAAAGTATTCACAACATTGGCCACGTTTCGGGTAACAAATACCTCTCCGGGTTTCATTCCCATCATTTCTTCTGCCGACACACGGCTATCTGAGCAACCGATGTAAAGATATTCTGGCGTTTGAGAAGATGATAATGTTTTAAAAAAATGTTGATCTTCTGCTAATTTGCTTTCTACCCATTTTTTATTGTTTTCGAAAATAACTTCGTAGGATTTTTTCATAGAATTAATTTGGTGAGATTATACTATTTCGTTACTGTTAATTTCAAATTCAATAGATGTAGTCAATAATTTTGCAAAAATAAAGTATAGAAAATGAAATCCCGAATATTTAACAGATTTTAATATTAATTTTTGTTATTAACTTGATGTGTATTCTGGAGTCAAAAATAAGAAATGATTGTTGAAGTGTGGTGAAAATCGGTGAGTTTTATTGACTTTCAATATAGTAAATTGAAAAATGCACCATTCAAAACTATAAATGATTTTAAAAGAAACCTAAAAATTGGTTGAGTATAGATCATTGACAATAATCCTTACACAGTGTCACAAACAGTTTTTTTTAGAATGTTTAAATGTCCCCTTTTTGTCTTCAAAAAAGTTTAAGAAGATAGAAGTTTAAACTAAAACAGAATGTATGTACATAATAAATGCTAACGTCCCATATGGGTTGAAAATGGAGAAGGCTTTGTATTGTAATTTTGGTTTAACTTCATCGAAGAGTCAGTATTTAAAAATGCAAGTCAATATAAATAAATACCCATTGTTGCCTGATTTTCAAGATGCGATTCTTGGGAGCGTTTTGCAGTTTTATCAAAAATGTGTATATTTGCATCGGATTTACGGAAAACAATGAAAAGGCCTTCGCAAGAATGCCTTTTTTCGTAACTCAAATTAAGGATATGGAATTTAGAAAAAAAATAGAAGAACTGCTACATCAGTTTTTAGCGGAAAGAACAGATTTGTTCCTGATTGATCTGAAATTTTCAGCCAGTGACGATATCACGGTAATCCTCGATGGAGACAGTGGTGTTACGTTGCAAGATTGTTTGGATGCAAGCCGCGCAATAGAATTCAATATGGATCGCGAAGAGCACGATTTCTCCCTTCAGGTGATGAGTGCAGGGTTGAGTGAACCGCTCGCTACCCCGAGACAATTTAGAAAAAATATCGGTCGCGAACTCGATATTCTCCTTGCGGATGCCACACAAATCGAGGGAGAACTCGCCAAAGTGGAAGAAGATCATATTACTTTGGTTCTGAAATACAGAAAACCCAAAGAAATTGGCAAGGGAAAAGTAGATGTAGTGGAAGAAAAAGAAATTCCTTACACCGACATCAAAAAAGCATTGGTGGCGATAAAGTTTTAGAAAAGAAAGGTTATTCGAAAGAATTTCCGATAAAAAATAATAGTAATTTCATTGTAGTGAAAAGGGTTTCGGCGCTTTTAACTTCTCCCGGCATCTTTCGGGAATTTAATAATAAAATAAAAAATAATGGACGGTTTAGCATTGATTGAAGCATTTGGCGATTTCAAAGAAGATAAAAACATCAGCAAGATTGATTTGATGGCGATTATTGAAGATTCACTGAAAACTTTACTTAGAAAAAGATATGATTCTGATGATCACTTTGATGTAATCGTGAATCCTGATAAAGGAGATTTTCAAATCTTTTTAAACAAAACAATTGTTGAAGACGAAATGTCGGAAGACGATGATTTGGAAATTGAAATTTCCGAAGCTAAAAAGATAGATCCAACTTTCGAGGTTGGTGAAGATTTTACTGAAGAAATTCCAATCGAAAAATTGGGAAGAAGAAGTATTCTTACTTTAAAACAAATTCTTGCTACAAAACTTCAAGAACATAATAACGCTGTTCTTTACGAAGAATTCCGTGATAAAATCGGAGAAATCGTAGTAGGAGAAGTTCACCATATTCGCCATAAACATGTGATTTTGTTGGATGATGAAGATAACGAGTTTATCTTACCAAAAGAAAATCAAATCCCTTCCGATTTCTTCAAAAAAGGAGAAAACGTAAGAGCGATTGTTGAAAGTGTAGATTTCAAAGGAGCTAAACCACAGATTGTAGTTTCCCGTACAGCTCCGAAATTCTTGGAGAAACTTTTAGAACTTGAAATCCCTGAAATCCAGGATGGAACCATTATCTTGAAAAAAGTAGTGAGAATTCCGGGTGAAAAAGCGAAAATCGCTGTGGATGCTTACGATGATAGAATTGATCCGGTAGGAGCTTGTGTAGGAGTGAAAGGATCTAGAATTCATGGAGTGGTAAGAGAATTGAAAAACGAGAATATTGACGTTATTCAATGGTCTAAAAACCCTGAAATCATGGTGAAAAGAGCATTAGGAAACATCACCATCAATAAAATTGAAATCAATCCTGAAACTCAATACGCATTGGTGTATACACCAGTTGAAGAGATTTCAAGAGTGATCGGAAAGCAAGGACAAAACATCAGATTGGCTTCTTGGTTAAGCGGTTACGAAATTGATGTTTATAGAGAAGCTAATGAAGACGACGATGTAGAATTGAAAGAATTCGTAGGTACAGAAGAAGGCGATATCGAACAATGGATTATCGATGAGTTCGAAAAAGTAGGACTTACTACTGCGAAAAGCATCTTGGACAAAGAAACCGATGCACTATTGAAAATGGTCGATTTGGAAGAAGAAACCATCGAAGAAGTAAAACAGATTTTGAAGGAAGAGTTTGAAGACTAAGCCTTAAAAATATACATATTAAAGGAAAAGCATTAACTTTACCGAAAATTAAATAAAAGTATAAATTATACATGCCCAAAATTAGATTAAACAAAGCGGTTAAGGAATTTAATATCTCGATGTCACGATTGGTAGAATTTCTACAATCTAAAGGAATCGAGGTAGAAAATAACCCGAACGCTCAATTGGAAGAATCGGCATATTCTGCATTGGAAGCTGAGTTCGCCAAAGACGGTGAACAAAGAAAAGCTTCTCATGAGGTAGTGATGATTAAAGTTCCGGATGAAAAACTGGAAATTGAACCTTCAAAGCCTGAGGTAATAAGAGCCAAAGCTAGCCTGAGACCTGAAACAAAAGTTTTGGGCAAAATAGATCTTGAGCCTAAAAAAGATGAGGTTCAGGAAGAAGTGAAGCCAGAGCCGGCTCTGAAAGTAGAAGCAGCTCCGGAAGTGGAAGTTCCTGTAACTCCCGCACCTTCTGAAAAACAAGAATTCAAAGTTTTAGATAAAATCGATTTATCACAAATCGAAGGTCACCGACCGAAATCTTCTAAAAAAGAACCTTCTAAAAAAGAGGAAGAAAAGCCAGCTCCAAAAGCTGAGGAAACTCCCGCTTCAAAGGTTGAAGCTCCTGCGCCAGTTGCAGAAAAACCGGTAGAAAAACCAGCAGAAACTCCGGCTGAAGAACCAGTAAGCGATAAAATCGAAACGGTTTATCAGAAACTGGAAGGGGTTAAAATTCTAAAGCAAACTGTTGATCTTTCCCAATTCAATAAGCCGAAACCTCAAGGCGGAGCCAACAGTGCTGCTGCGAAGAAAAAAAGAAAGCGTATTGAAAAGCCCAACACTCCGGGAGCTAATACTCCAGGCCAAGGCAATGCACAAGGGAACCGTCCACAAGGACAGGGTGGCAATCGTCCACCTTCACAAGGCGGAAACCGTCCACAAGGACAAGGCGGAAACCGACCTGGTTACCAAGGTGGTGGCAACGCAGGAAAAGGAGGCAGCAGAAGAGGCGCACCGAGCATGCCTGTAGAACTTACAGATGAGCAGGTAAAAAATCAGATTAAAGAAACCCTAGAAAAACTCACCAATAAAGGAGGGAAAAATAAAGGGGCAAAATACAGAAAAGAAAAAAGAGTTTACCGAAGAGAGCAAGATGAGCTTCAGCAAGAAATTGATGCAGCAGACAGAACGCTTAAGGTAACAGAATTTATCACCGTTGGGGAATTAGCGAGTCTAATGAACGTGAGCCCTACCGAAGTAATTTCTGCTTGTTTCTCGTTAGGAGTTATGGTGACCATGAACCAGCGATTGGAAGCCGATACCTTATTGCTAGTAGCCGATGAATTCGGATACAAAATTGAATTCTCTGATGCAGATCTTGAAGAATCAGCGATTGAAGAAGATACCGATACTGAAGAAGATTTATTGCCAAGAGCTCCGATTGTTACCGTAATGGGACACGTAGATCACGGTAAAACATCTTTACTCGATTATATCAGAAAAACCAATGTAATTGCCGGTGAATCCGGAGGAATTACCCAACACATTGGTGCGTACAACGTGAAATTGGAAAATGGTCAACGAATTACTTTCCTTGATACCCCAGGTCACGAAGCGTTTACCGCGATGAGAGCGCGTGGTGCACAAATCACCGATATCGCAATTATCGTAATTGCAGCGGATGATGATGTGATGCCACAAACGAAAGAAGCAATTTCTCACGCACAAGCAGCGGGAGTTCCAATGATTATCGCTTTAAACAAAGTGGATAAGCCAAACTCTAACCCAGACAATATCCGTCAGCAACTATCCGGAATGAATATTTTGGTAGAAGAATGGGGTGGAAATGTACAATCTCAGGAGGTTTCTGCTAAGTTTGGTAACAATATGGATGCTTTGCTTGAAAAAGTATTGCTACAAGCAGAAATGCTTGAGCTCAAAGCCAATCCAAATAAAAATGCACAAGGTGTTGTTATAGAAGCTTCATTAGATAAAGGAAGAGGTTATGTTGCTACCATGTTGGTACAAACCGGAACTTTGAAGGTGGGAGATTATGTCCTAGCCGGAAAAAATCACGGTAAAGTAAAAGCAATGCTCGATGAAAGAGGAAAACCATTGCAGGAAGCAGGTCCATCTATCCCGGTTACAATACTTGGTTTAGACGGTGCACCTACTGCAGGAGATAAATTCAGAGTATTCGAAGACGAGAGAGAAGCGAAAACCATCGCAACGAAACGTGAGCAACTTCAAAGAGAGCAATCGATCAGAACCAAAAAACACCTTACATTGGATGAATTGGGAAGACGAATCGCACTTGGAGATTTCAAAGAACTTAATATTATCCTGAAAGGGGATGTTGATGGTTCCGTAGAAGCGCTTTCCGACCAGTTGCAGAGACTTTCCACAGAAGAGATCAGTATCAACATTATTCACAAAGGAGTAGGGCAGATTACAGAATCTGATGTGCTTTTAGCAGCGGCTTCTGATGCGATTATGATTGGTTTCAACGTGAGGGCGGGTGCCAATGCAAAAGATTTGGCGGATAAAGAAGAAATCGAAATTAGAACTTATTCTGTTATCTATAAAGCGATCGACGAGGTGAAAGAAGCGATGGAGGGAATGCTTTCTCCGGAAATTCAAGAACAAGTAATCGGAAACGTGGAAATCCGCGAAACCTTCAAAATTACCAAAGTAGGAACCATCGCAGGATGTATGGTGCTTACCGGAAAAGTTACCCGAAACTCGAAGATCAGATTGCTGCGTGACGGTATCGTGAAATTCGACGGAGAACTTGAAAGTTTGAAACGTTTCAAAGACGATGTAAAAGAAGTAACCAAAGGTTACGAGTGTGGATTGAACATCAAAGGATACAACGACATCGAAGTTGGCGACATCCTAGAAGTATATGAGGAAGTAGCAGTGAAGAAAAAACTGAAATAACGACCTTTAAAAATTACTATAATAAGAACCTGCTTTTACGGCAGGTTTTTTTTGTTTTAAAAAAAATGTAAAAAAAGCAAATTATTTTATTTTTAACACATTTTTAGAATGTTTGGTTATATTGTAATTTTCTAAAGAATTGTTTGTTTTTTTAGTCGTTAATCTCTTTAAACCCTTATTAATACTGTATTTTTGGTTTTGCAATGACGACTTTTTGGGTTTGTTAATGTTAATTTTAATTAACATATTTGCTTGATATTATTAAAAATGTGTTAATATGAATTTAAAATTTAAAGCTTTAACTGCTGGTGTTTTGTTCTTTACAGGACAAGCAGTGATGGCGCAAAAAGATTCGCTAAAAACGAAAAACATTGATGAGGTTGTTGTCGTAGCTTTTGGTAAGCAAAAGAAAGAAGCAATTACCGGATCAGTTACGACTATTGATAATAAGGTTATTGCTACACAACAGGCGCCAAGTATTACTTCAGCGCTTCAAGGTACTGCTGTAGGTGTAAATGTTATTACTTCTGGAGGTCAGCCAGGAGATAACCCTTCCATCTATATTAGAGGGGTTGGATCTATTAACTCAAGTACTCAGCCTCTAATCATTTTAGATGGTTCACCATTTAATGGAAATATCAATAATATCTCTCAGGATCAGGTCGAGTCAATGACGGTGTTGAAAGATGCAGGTGCAACAGCACTTTATGGTTCAAGAGCTTCCAACGGTGTAATTATTATTACGACCAAAAAAGGAAGATTGAATGCAAGACCACAAGCTACCATGACATCATTAATTGGTGTTGGTATGCCCGCTGTAGAATTGCATGAAACTTTGGGAGCTGCTGATTATATGCAGTACTCTTGGCAAGCGATAAAAAATGCAAAAAAAGCAGCAGGAGATGCAAATCCTGGTCAGGCTGCGACCAATACTTTAATCGGAAGTTTGGGATACAATCCATATAATGTTGACACTCCTATTGATGCAAACGGTAATTTAGTAGCGGGCGCTAATTTAATGTGGGATACAAATTGGGAAAAGGAAATCTTAAATAAAGCTGCTTTTAAACAAGAGCATAGATTTAACATCAGCGGTGGAGATGCTAAAACCACTTATTTCTTAGCAGCAGATTACTTAGATTTAAGTGGTTCTGTTAAAACATCTCAATTTGAGCGTACCGGAGTAAGATTAAACCTTGAATCGAAAGTAACCGATTATTTAAAGGTGGGAATGAATTCATCTTACAGTGCGTCAACATCAAGTTTGCCAATCCAATCTGGAAGCACTTATGGAAGTTCTATTCAGTGGATTTACAGTTTAGCTAACATCTACCCACTTTACAGAAGAGATGCTAATGGTGGTTTGATTAAAGATGGTTTTGGTAATACTATTTATGATTATGGTGCTAATGGTGCTGCACTCTTAAATTCCCAAAGACCTTTGTTTGAGAATGAAAACGCTGTAGGTGCACTCTATAATAATTATGACATTGTAAAGAGAAGCAATTATGTCGTAAATGGTTTTGGAGAAATTGATTTCACCAAAGATTTGACATTCAGATCACAACTTTCTTACGAACAGTTTATGTTTGATGAAAAGGCTTATGATAATTACGCTGTAGGATCAGCTGCTTCAGTAGGTGGACGTGTATCTCAAACCAGAGCAATAGGTAAAACCATCAACTTTACCAACAGTTTAAACTACGATAAAAAATTTGGAGATCACACGATCGGTTTACAAGGAGTTTATGAAGTATATCAGTATACTTACGATTACTTGCAAGCACAAGGAACAGGTTTCTTGCCAGGAAATGATGTGCTAAATACCTCTACAACTCCTGAAAGCATTGGAGGTTATGTGAACAGAGAAAGATTGGTTCGTTATTTAGGACGTGCTACTTATAATTTCCAAAACAAATATTTCTTAGAAGGAACATGGAGTAGCGATAGTTCTACCAAGTTTTCCCCTGATACCAGAAGAGGCGAATTTTATGGTTTAGGTGCTTCGTGGGTTATTTCTAAAGAAGGATTCTTGGCAGACAGTAATAACATCAATTTATTAAAACTTAGAGCTTCTTATGGAGAGCTGGGTAATAATAAAATTATCAGAGATGGAGCGGAAAGTTATTTCCCTTACCAAACCTTATTCTCTGCAGGTAATAATCAATTGGGGCAAACAGGAGTTATCTTGGATTCACCAGCAAATTATGATTTAACATGGGAAGCGAGTGTTACTACTACAATAGGTTTGGATTTCGGATTATTCAAGAACAGACTTACAGGGAATGTTGATTATTTTAAAAGAGAGTCCAAAGATCTTATCTATTCAAGACCAACACCAGGTTCTGTAGGAAACACTACTTATCTAGATAACATTGGTGCCATCGAAAATTATGGTTGGGAGCTTAACCTAAGTTCAAAAAATATTAACACCGATACATTCACTTGGACTACCAATTTTAATATATCAACCTATAAAAACAGATTGACAGAACTCAATCAAGCTTCTTTCCAAAATGGGACAAAAAGATATGAAGTTGGAAGATCGATCTTCGATTTCTATATCCCAGAATGGGCAGGGGTAGATTCTCAAACAGGAATGGGAACCTGGTATATTAATGATGTTGATGCAGCAGGCAATGTAATTGGAAGAAAAGTTACTACTGATTATAACCAAGCGAATTTGGCTGAAAACAAAGTGTATTCAGGAAGTTCAATTCCTGACTTCTTTGGAGGTTTAACCAACTACTTCAGAGTGGGAGCAATTGATTTGAATGTATTATTCAATTATAGTTTTGGTAGCTATGTATTTGATTCCTCTTATCAAGCATTAATGGCAGGATTCTCTAGACCAGGTTATCAGCAGTCGGTTGATATTAAAGATGCATGGCAAAATCCTGGAGACATTACAAATGTTCCAATGAATATTCAGACTCAAAATAACAATAATGCTACATCAACTCGTTTCTTGTTTAAGAACGATTATGTAAGGTTGAAATCTTTAACATTAGGTTATAATATTGACAAAAATATGCTAGAACCTTTTGGAATCAACCAGTTCAGAATTTTTGTTCAGGGAGATAACGTATGGACTTGGCAATCACACAAAGGTATTGACCCTGAACAGTCGATTTCCGGAACTACAGATAACAGATCTTATCAATCAAGAAATTTATCTTTAGGGGTAACAATCGGATTCTAACAGAATATTAATTATAAATTATATATAAAATATGAACAATTTTAAAACATATATTATAGCGCTTTTCGCGATATTATTTACCGTTCAGTCTTGTCGTGAAGACTATTTGAACGATCCTCAACCAACTACCAGTGTATCACCTGATGTTGTATTTGGATCTAAAGAAGGTGCAACTGCATTTATCGCAGGGATTTTAAGAAACACTCGTGCGCAGTTTACTGCTACAGACACCGGTAACTTGGGGTCTATGTATTTCGCAAGAACGAATAAAGGAAATGATGTTGTAAATTCAGGAAGCTGGTTCGGATCAGATTATGAAAATAACAACAGAGAGCCTAACTACAGAAGAACTGCATTTACTTGGAACTTCTTGTATTACTTAATTAACCAGACCAACGCTTTAATTGAAGGAGTAGAGGGGAGTACAGCAATTGCTGAATCCGATAAAGGACCTTTGTTAGGACAGGCCTACGCAATGAGAGCTTTCTTTTATTTTGAATTAAGTTTGGAATTCCAACATACTTATAAATTCGATACAAGTTTGCCAGCGCCGCCGATTTATGATAAACCAAGCCAATTAGAAGGGAAGCCAATGTCTACACAAGCTGAAATGTATGCATTCATTCTATCTGATATTGAAAAATCTATTCAAATTGGTTCTTCTGAAAGAATGAATAAATCATATTTCAATAAAGAGGTGGCACATGGAATTGCCGCAAGAGTATATCAAGTTATGGGGAACTGGCCTAAAGCTGCTGAACATGCAAAAGCTGCTTATGGTGGGAATGTAAATGCAGCTCTTTCGCCGGACGTTTATAAAAATGGTTTTGACGATATGGATGCAGGGAATGAATGGATGCTTGCAAGTCCACAGACTGATGATCAGTCTGCATATTACTATACTGCGCCACACGGATTCTTTACTCAAACTGAATCTGCATACAATAATACCTACATCAATAAAAACTTCAAAAACCTTTTTACAAAAACAGATGTTCGTAATACTTTTGTTACTACAGCAAGAACTGATTACAGACAGGTATATACCAAGAAGTTTGTATTTTCTTTCCATGCTGATGTGCCATTGATGAGAACCGCTGAGATGATTCTTATTGAAGCAGAAGCATTATACTACTCAAATCCTGCAGCAGCACATGCACTATTGTATGCGCTTCAAGTAAACAGAGATCCTGCCGCTGTTAAATCAGCAAATTTAGGACAAGCATTATTAGATGAAATTATGGTAGAAAGAAGAAAGGAACTTTATGGAGAGATTGGTGTGGAATGGTATGATGCCAAGAGACTTCGTAAAGGTCTACCAAGAGATCAAGGAGGTGTTCACCGTTTGCCAATGACATCAAATCCTTTGATGCCGGATGATAAAAGATTTTTCTTGAAAATACCACAGTCAGAAATCGATGCAAATCCAAATATCCCATCAAGTATAAATAATGATAGATAGTCTATCTAAAAACTTTATATAAGCAAGCCGTTCCAAGAAATTGGGACGGCTTTTTTATAATCATAATTATTAAGATGTGGACTGTGTTGATAACAAATTCAAATTCCCTTTATATTCCAAAAAAGATTGAAGTAAATACGAGAATAAAATTTCTCCTATCAATTTTTAATTACAGGTTTATATAACTGGAGTGTTAAAAAGTAAATCAACTATGAACGATGAATTCTGTAGATAAAATAAAAATAGTTTTTTTTCATAAACTGTACCAGTTCATGTTAAACTGTATGGATTTGTTATTCTATTACAGGAATTATTATCATGATCTGATTATTCTGTTTTTTTTTAGGTTGTTTTTATTAAAACCAATTACAAAGAAGTAGAGCTAAGAAAGCAACTGATTCAAGTATCATCAATCGTGCTTGTAATGGGAGGTTGGAGAAAATTTTGTTATTTTTATATTTTGTGTATTTTAACATATAAAGTTATTTATCTTCAAAAAACAGCAATATAAATTAACAGAATGCTAATGTTTTTTCGTAAAACTTCATGATTTGGATATTTTGATTTGGTAGTGTTAAAAAAAATTAACATATTTGCCATTATAATATTAAAAAAGTGTTAATATGAATGTGAAATCTAAAGCTCTAAGTGCTGGAGTAGCCTTTTTTATTGGGCTTGGTACTTTGTCGGCGCAAACTCAATCCGACTCGATTAAGTCGAAGGACATTGAAGAAGTAGTAGTTCTTGGTTACGTAAAAAGAAAAGCAACAGAAGTTACCGGTAACTCGGTACAGTTGTCAAGTGATAAAATCAATACTCCTTCTGCAATCAGTGTAGATCAGGCCTTGCAGGGAAAATCGCCCGGGGTTCAAGTTAATGCAAGTTCAGGTACTCCTGGATCTGTTCAGGATATTCGAATTCGTGGAGTAGGATCTTTGACCGCTAGCAATGCCCCTCTTTTTGTTATTGATGGAGTTCCAGTGATTAATGGTAATGCATCTGCATCTACAGACAATTCGTCTTTATCAACTTTAGCATCGATTAACAATCAAGATATTGAAAGTATAACTGTGCTTAAAGACGCATCTGCAACTGCAGCTTATGGTGCAAGAGGATCCAATGGGGTAATTTTGATTACAACCAAAAGAGGAAAAAGTGGAAAAGCCAAATTTAATTTAAATACATCAATTGGTTTCCAGAACGATGCTTACATGAAGCGTCATGGGTTAACTGCTGGACAAAAACTGGAGCTTTTAAAAGAAGCTTTAGTTAATTCTTATGGTAAAAATTATGGGGTTACTCTTGATAATGCAATTGATTTTGCTGCCGCGAATGGTATTGATGGAGGCGCAAGTCTTTGGACTGGTGAAGAGTATGATTGGGAAGGATTGCTTAAGAGAAAGAATGCAATGACAAGTACCGCTGACTTAAGTGTGTCTGGAGGTGATGGTAAGAGTAGTTATTATGGTTCATTAGGTCATAATAAGACGGAAGCAACTGTAATTGGACCAGCATTTGAAAGAATTTCAGCGATGTTCAAGTATTCTAATAAATTGACTGACAAATTAGATTTTGAAACTTCAATCAACGGATCTTGGATTTCACAAAACCCAATTTTGGAAGGGGGAAGCTTCTTCTCAAACCCTTTTATTACTAAAGTATTGATGAACCCATTTGCAAATCCTTACAATGCAGATGGATCTTACAATATTGAGGATATCGGGAATTTTACATCAATTCATAATACGCTTTATACGCTTTCAAATAATATTGTTAGAAATAAAATGATGCGTGGAATTTCGAATACGAAATTAGATTACAAGATTATTCGTAATTTGACTTTCTCTACTCGATTTAATATTGACTTCATCCTTAATGATTATCGTAACTACCAAAACAGATACCATGGAGATGGAGATGGAACTTTAGGATATTCAGAAAGACAAATGTCTACAGATTATACTTGGGTAAGCCAGAACTCATTAAATTATAATTTTAGAGTAGGAGATAATCATAGATTTGATTTAACTGGAGTTTTTGAACATCAGAAATACCAATACGAATCGCTTTATGGTTATGGAGAAAATTTCCCAGCTGATGGATTAACCAATATTGCTTCTGCTGGTGCAAACGATGATGCTTCTTCGGAATATTCGGATTGGTTAAATACTTCATACTTGGGGATGTTAAACTATAGCTTTGCGGATCGTTTAGTTCTTGATGGTACAATCCGTAGAGAAGGCTCTTCTAGATTTGCGAAAGGGAAAAGATTTGGTAATTTCTGGTCTGTGGGGGCAGCTTATAACCTTCACAAAGATATCTTCCAAGAAACATTTAACCTTTTACGTGTTAGAGCTTCTTATGGTTTAACAGGTAACTCTGGTGTTGGTGTGAATGCTTACCAAGCCTTATTGTCATATGATGCGGATTATGATGGAAACGGTGCAGCTTATCCAAGTGTATTCGGAAATCCTGACTTAACATGGGAGAAAAACAAAACTTTTGATGTTGGTTTCGAGTTTGAAGCTTTAGATAGAAGATTAACTGGTTCACTTGCATACTTTAACAAGCGTACTTATGATCTACTTCAGAATGTTCCACTTTCTAGAACTTCAGGTTTTGCGTCTCAAGCACAAAATGTTGGTGAAGTTAGCAACAAAGGTATTGAAGCCATGTTAGGATACGATATCATTAAAAATGATAACGTTACATGGAATGTATCTGCAAACTTTGCAACTCTTGAAAATAAAGTGGAGAAGCTTGCTTTAGATGGTAATGGAAATCCAGTGAATCCAAGTGCAGGTTCTAGTTACAAGAATACTGAAGTTGGTCAATCAATTGGATATTGGTTTATGCGAACTTGGGCTGGTGTTAATGTAGAAACAGGTGCTCCTGAATGGTATGTTAACGGGGTAGATGGAGAAAGAACATCCAACTATAACTTAGCAGCAAGACACAACCAAGGTACTTCAATTCCAAAGTATACCGGAGGATTCCAAACTGGATTAACTGTTAAGAATGTATTCTTAAACGCGAATGTTTATTTTGCCGGAGGACACGAAATTTACGAGCAGTACGCACAGTTTTACATGAGAACAAACAACTTTACTTTAATGTCATATAATGGTGTAGAAGAGTTGTTGGATAGATGGCAGCAACCGGGAGATGTTACGGATATTCCGAAACTGAAATTTGCAGGAAGTGATAACTTCCATGCAACAAGCTCTCGTCACCTTTATGATGGAACTTTCGCTAGACTTAAAGATGTAACATTGGGATATAACTTGCCGAAATCGTTTACAAATGCTATAGGTATTGATGGATTGACCTTGTCAGTTAGAGGAACCAATATGTACACGTGGACAAAGGATAAAGATCTTAAATTGGATCCAGAAACTCAGGCCAATGGTTATACTACATTAACTACTCCTCCTGTGAAGTCTGTAATCTTTGGTGTAAACGTAAAATTCTAATTAAATTATTATTATCAAAATGAAAAAGACGATATATTTAGTATTAACAATGGCTTTATCGCTACCGGCATTGAACTCGTGTAGAGATGAAAGTTTAGAGCCCACACTACAGCAATCGAAGGATCTTGAAACAAGTATTAATACTGTTGAAGATTTAAATGCTGTTTTAAATGCTGGGTACAATAGATTAAGTGGAGTAGCTTACTATGGAAGAGATTATATTATCTTCGGCGAAGTAAGATCTGACAATGCATTTTCCAATGCAAATTCAAACCGTTTTGTAACGGCTGCAAGAATGGATTTAACAGTTAATGATGCGTATGCGGCAGATACTTGGGCAGCAATTTACGGGGCAATTGCAACTGCGAATGTGGTGATTGGAAAAGATGCTGCTACAATTACTGAAGGTACAACTGCTGAAATTAATCAATTGAAGGGAGAAGCCCTTATTATGAGAGCTTTGGGACATTTTGATTTATTAAAGCTTTACGGTCAGCAAAACGTTACTGCGGGAGGAGATCCTACATTGGGAATTCCTTATGTTACTACTTTTAGAGACCAGAATAATTTACTTCCTTCAAGAAATACTGTTCAGGAAGTTCAAAAAATGGTAATGGATGACCTTAATGAGGCTTTAAAATTAATGTCTCCTTCTGCAAATAGAAATTCACATTATTTCACCACACATGCAGCCAATGCATTAATGGCTAGAGCAGCCCTTTATTTTAAAGACTATTCTACTGCTGAAAGCGCTGCTAGTAAAGTGATTGGCCAATTCTCTATTGCACCTGCTGGAAGTTTTGCATCAACATTTAGTACGGATAATGCAATGAATCATATTTTCGCTGTTGCAGCTAGTCCAACTGATAACTTAGGGATTAATGGTTTAGCAAACATCTATCAAGATACTCCTTATGGTGATGTTGCAGCAACTAAGAATATTTATGACACTTTTAGTGCCACTGATGTTAGAAAAGCAATGATGGCTTTCGATGGTCAATTTTATCGTAACGTTGGGAAATATCCTTCTAAAGATCCTTATAAAGATGACATTCCAGTAATGAGATATGAGGAAGTTGTACTTACGTATGCTGAAGCTCTTTTCAGAAATGGAAAGACAGCCGAAGCGCTTATTCAATTGAATAAAATTCCTGCGAATCGTAATGCAGCTCCATATGCGGCAGCTACTTTAAGTAACATTCTTCTTGAAAGAAGAAAGGAACTTGCCTTCGAAGGATTTAGATTCGATGATTTAGCAAGAAACGGAATGGCTATTCCAAAAGTAGATTTGTTACAAACATTTGGGGATACTGATTTGCCTTACGGTAGTTACAACTATGCGTTCCCAATTCCTGCAACTGAAACTGGAGCTAACTCTAATATTGTTCAGAATTTCGGATACAAATAGTCCATATTAGAGTACAAGCTCTAAGGAATAAATAGTATAATCCGCCTCACTTAATGGAGTGAGGCGGATTTTTTTAGATATTTTAAAAAAATCAAAATCGTTTTAGAAGGTTGAAATGAGCTAGCCATGGTTCAACTTCGACTGAGCATTGTTTACGGTTTTAAGTTATTTAAAATTTTACAGGAAAATCAAAAAAAAGTCCGCCTCGGTAATGGGGCGGACTTTTTTTGTAATCTTTGGGACTATAATTTTGAGTTTAAATAATTAAGCCATTTAATAATTTCAGGTTCGGTCAACTTTAGTTTGTTGTTTTTCGTAAAATCTTTACTTAGTATTAGTAATTCTCCGTCAAGTTTCTTTACATTATCGGGGACAACATAGGTTTTATTCTGATATTTGATAACGTAGGTGTCTTTTTGTTTTTCATAATAGTCATTTTGTGATTTTTGATAACTATTTAAACCGTTAATTCCACTTATTACAGCAATATTTTCTTTTTTGTATAGATTATATTTCATAGGATTGTCTGTTAACCTAACCAAGTATTGTGAAACAGCAACCCCCTTCCCGTCAATGTAATTTGTTAATACATATGTTTTATTGAGTGTTGGAAAATGGATTTCTAAATTTTCAATCTTATTTAAATATTGAATCTCATTATCTTGCATGAATTCCATTTCATCTTGATTTGCATTGTATCTTAGAAAGTATTTTTTGCTATATCCAGTTATTTGTGATTGTAAAAATTCCTTTTGAAGATAGGGAGAGCCCTCAATAGTGTTACTTTTTGTTGCTTTTCGGCTCATGAGTAGTTCCGAACCTTGAACGACATTATGATCTTCTTTTTGTTGTGCGAATACAAAAAAAGGGGTGGCTATTAAAAATATTATTGTTTTTTTCATAATTGAAAATTTTAAATCTAATATATACATTTATTTTGATAAAAATGTCTGATTCTTTTTTATGTCTCATAATTATAGTAAAGCATTGTTTGATTAGAAGTTTTTAATCCATAAATAATCGAAACCATGTATTAATTCCCATATATTTACTTGAGTTTTTTATTTCCCTATATTTCTTACATTTGTACTCCAAAGTTTACCAATGAAATACTTCCTTCTCTGTATATTGTTTTGCAACAGTTTCCTCATTGCGCAGGTCGTCAATAAAACCGATTCCAACAGAGTGAAACCTCAGGATACCTTGGTTATTGATTCCGGCACCAAAGATTCGTTAACAATCTTTAAACCTACGATTTACGATTATACTTATCAAACTCAGTTTTCTGAGAAAAAGATCTTCGATACCACACTTACTCACAACAAAACTTTCATTTTTTCACAATACAATAACCGCGATAACTTCGGGAAAATACAGTTTGCCAACATCGGTTCCGGTTATCAGCCGCTGGTTTATGAAGTCAATCCCGAGCAAAACTTGTCCTTGCTTCCGACCAATAAATCATTTATGATTTTGGGAATTAAAGAGGTGAAATATTACGATGTGAAAACTCCTACAACCGCTTTCATCTATCACAATTCGGTAAGCAGTGGAGCGGCGTTGCAGTCAACTTACACCCAAAATATTGGTAAAAACTTCAATTTTGCAGTAGAATATATGGGGTTGAGATCTTTGGGAGTATATCAATATAATTTGGCGTCCAACAACAATATTGTTTTTTCAGGTCATTATACTTCCAAAAACAATAAATACGAAGCTTTCGCTCATTATTTGCATCAAAATGTTAATAATCAGGAGAATGGCGGTGTTTCGGATATCAGTCTTTTCCTTGATGGAAACAGCAATTTTAGCAATCGACTCAATTTACCGGTTAATCTTACCGCTTCAGACTCTCGATTTTCTTACAGAAGATATTATTTCAGCCAGCAATTTCGACCGTTTTCTTCGGAGAAATTCCCTTTTAAAATCCGACATACGATTTACCACCAAGGCAATAAATATTATTACAACCAATCTTCAGCAGAAGGATATTACTATACCGACGCAGTCGATTTGATCGACTATCCGCTTTCTTCGAAGAAATATTCCGAGAATTTAAGCAATACGGTAAGTGTACTTTTCGATAAAGAACATTTCAAATTAGACGCTGGAGTTCGTCATCAACTCATTAAACTAGGAATGGGAACCGCTTTGCCCGATGCTTTGAATATTCCTCAGGAAAGGTCCGAAAACCGAATCGGAGCAGTCGGAAATTTAGAAATTAAACTTTGGAATAAAGTCGCGCTTAATTCTAATCTAGAATTTTCTAATGGAACCGAATTCGGAAGCTTTCTTCGTTCACAAAACTTATTGAAATTCGAACCGATTGAAGGTTATTTCGTCAATGCCAAAGTGAATTTCCAAACTGCATCACCGAGTTTTAATTTGTTGATGAATCCTTCGATTTACAAGAAATTTAATTATAATTTACAAAATCCAAGCAACGAATCGATTACCGAAATTGGTGGCGACATCAATTTAAAATGGTTCAAGAGCAGTGTTTTTGCGAATTATTTCAGAATTGACAATTATACTTACCTCGATGCCGATGCGCAACCGCAGCAGAGCAGTTCATCGTTAAATATTTCTCAAATCGGTGGCGAAGCAACTTTCTCTTATGGAAATTTCCATTTGAATCCGAAAGTGCTTTTCCAAAGTGCAATTGAGAACAAGGATTTGCTGCCGATGCCTAATTTTATTGGTAGAGCAAACCTTTTTTGGCAATCTAAAGCGTTCAAAAAAGCAGCAGAAATTCAAGCAGGAATCAAGGTGTATTATTTCAGCAAGTTTGCTTCACGGGAATATTTCCCGGTGTTGAACGAATTTATTTTGCCTAATGCCAATTCGTATTCCATCGGCGGACAACCGATTGCCGATGTTTATTTCAACCTGAAAGTGAAGCGAATGTTCTTCTTTATCGAAGCGCAGCATCTGAACACCACTTTCATGCAGAACAAATCTTTCACCGCGCCAAATTATCCGATCTATGATTTCAGATTGAATCTCGGGATTGTTTGGTATTTATTCAGTTAAGACTATTTTGGAAAAAATTAAAAATATCCCGTTTTTAGAAATTGAAAGCATTCCACAGCTGATCAAGGATTTTCTTACGCAGAAGATTGAAGGTTTTGAGGAAGATGTTTTTAACCTTAAAAATATTGAAAAACAGTTTCTGCTCAAAAAAGAAAGTTTTTCACAAGGGAAAAGAGCCGTGCTTTCGAGGGTTTTAGAAGAGCAACATGCCACTTCAAATCTCACCGAAAAGCAAAAACGAAATTTATCTTATTTAAAAGATGAAAATTCGTTTACGGTAACCACAGGGCATCAATTGAACTTGTTTTCCGGACCGGTCTTTTTCGTTTATAAAATTTTGCAAACCATCAAATTGGCCAATTTTCTGAATGAAAAATTCCACGAAAATAAGACCGTTCCTGTATTTTGGATGGCAACGGAAGACCATGATTTTGAGGAAATCAATCATTTTAAAACTGAAAATCATTATTACGAAACCAAAGCAAAATCTGGTGGAGCAGTAGGTAGAATTGCTGTAGAAGACGATTTTTTCATTTCTCAATTTGAAGAAGAATACAAGGATTCTGTATTTGGAACCGAGCTTATTTTGTTGATGAAAAGGGCTTACCGAAAGGGAAACTCACTTTCGCAAGCCACGAGAATTTTAGTTCAGGAGCTTTTTGCAGATTATGGCTTAATCATTATTGATGGTGATCATGCAGAATTGAAAAAAGAAATCACCGATGTTTTCCGAAACGAACTTTTGCACCAAAACCTTTTTGAAAAGACCAAAAATACCGTTGGTTTCCTTACTGAAAAATACGGAAAAGTACAGGTAAATCCTCGGGAAATCAATTTGTTTTATCTATCGGAAACCCGTAACAGGATTGAATTCCGTGAAGATAAATTCTATGTTGTAGATACCGAAATTTCATTTACCAAAGAGGAGATTATTGCCGAACTAGAAAATCATCCTGAAAAATTCAGTCCGAACGCATTGATGCGGCCGGTTTATCAAGAAAGTATTTTGCCGAATTTGGTTTATGTAGGTGGAAATGCAGAAATTATGTATTGGCTGGAGCTGAAAGATTATTTTAATTCGATTCAGGTGCCATTTCCAGTTTTGGTTCCGAGAAACTCGTTGCTTTTCACCGATGAAAAAACATTGAATAAAGCAGAAAAAATAGGCCTTTCTCTAAACGATTTTTTCCGAGATTTTGCAGCAGTTACGAAAGGAATTCTTTTAGAAAACAGCGAAATTATGGCTCTTTTGAATCATAGTGAAGCCGCTTTGAACCAACAGTTTGAAGAAATTTCAGCCAAAGCCGTAACAACAGATAGTAGTTTCGGAAGTTTGGTAGATGCGGAAAAAACGCGACAACTGAAATCTTTTGAAAGAATGAGAAAAAGGCTGCTTCGTGCAGAAAAAATAAAGCAAAACGAGAAATTAGAAAGACTTGAAACCCTATTTTTAAAGATTCATCCCGGAAAAATATGGCAGGAAAGAGTGTTTAATTTTTCTGTATTCTATGCTGATTATGGTAGAGAATGGCTTCAAAATTGTTATGAAGAAATGGACGTAGAGAAGTCGGAACTTATTATTGTTTCCATTTAATTTTAAAGCAGTATTTTTGTAAATATTTATCATACATGATGTTCAAAAAATCATTCATAATTTCGAGCTTAATCGTTTTCTCAGGGTTATGTGCCCAGACTCATACTGTTGTGAAGGGAGATAATCCTTATAATATTTCCAAAAAGTATGGAATAAGTTTAGACGAACTTTATCAAAAAAATCCAAAAGTAAAAAACGGAAAATTGGCTTTAGGAGATGTTTTGATTATTGGTAAAACTACTGGATCCACCAAAACGACAAGTTCCAAAGCTACTGCCTCAGTACAATTAGGCAAAATAGTTTTGCAACCAAAGCAAACGATCTACGGAATCACCAAACAATATCAAATCAGCGAGGCAGAACTCAGAAGATTGAATCCTGAGTTGGACAGCCACATGAAAATTGGTGACGAAGTGGTATTGCCTTTGGCGAATATCAACAAGTTCGGAACCGCCCAAAATGTTTCTGTAAAACAGGAAGAAGTGAAAACTACTCCTGTTGTGGAAGAGGTGAAAAATGAAGAAAAAGCTTCTGGCGACGATTTTTATACCATTGAAGAAAAAGATAATTATTATAAACTGACCCGAAAGTTTAACCTTACCCAAAAGGAATTGTTTGCTCTCAATCCTGGATTGGAGGAAAAAGGTTTGAAACCGGGAGACGTTATTAAAATCAAAGGAAATACAACAGCCTCAGAAGTTTCTGAAAAAGGTGTAGAGGAAAAGGTGGAGGAAAGCAAACCTGCAAATACTTATACCACAACATCTACAGCTGATGATTATGTGACTTACACGGTACAAGCCGGTGATACTGTTTTCGGGATCTTAAATAAATTTGGAATTTCTTTAGACGAATTGCTTAGTCTAAACCCTAATATTTCCCAAGGTTTGAAAACAGGGATGGTTTTAAAAATCAAAAAATTAGATGCAGCATACAGCAAAAAATCAGGAGATGCTCTGAATGTAGTAATAATGCTTCCGTTCGGTTTTGATACCAACGATTCGAAATTCCGTACCCTTTCTCTTGATTTTCTTACAGGAGCTAAACTGGCAATTGAAAGAAATGTTGCCAATGGGCAAAAACTCGACATTAAAGTAATCGATGCCGGCAACGAAGCGAGTTTTAAAAATTCTTTAACTCAAATCAATGCTGATAACACGGATTTAATTATCGGACCGTTTTTCAAATCGAGTGTTTTACAGGTTTTGGATTATGTGAAAACTTCGAAAATCCCGGTAGTAGCTCCATTTGCGAATTCTGAAGATTTGTATCAATACAGCAATCTTATCCTTATCGAAACCAATGAAATGGTCTATGCAGACCGAATCGTAAAAGAAGTGAAAGATGCTTATTCGGATCAGAAAATCTATATTGTTGCGGATGGTGATAAAACCAAAGCCAACTATCTGAAAACCAATCTTGAAAAAGAATTGAAAAATCCAAATGTTATCATTGTCAATTCAGCAGCTGATGTACAAGCAGATAAGAACATGATGACGGGACAATCTGCACCTGTAATCGCTATTCTGGCTAATGATAATGATGCTGTAGCTGAAGCATTTGCCAACAGAATGATTTCTCTTGCTAAGGAAACTCCAGATGTGAAAGCGTTCAGTATGTATTATTCATCTATTTTCGAGAAAAAAGTGGATGAACTTAGTCAAGCCAATTTGGTTTATTTAATGGATAGAAAAATCAATACGGAAGGTGATTTCGAGAAGGAAATATTAGCAGCATATAAGAAAAAATACTGCAAAACACCTTCTAAATATTCAGTAATCGGTTTCGATATCGTTAATGATATGCTCAGCCGTGAGAATAAAAAAGGGGAAATCTTCAAACAAATGGGTAAAGTACAAACTCAGCTTGCCACCAAATTTGAATTTGAAAAAACCAAATCGGGCGCTTATGTAAACAAAGGTTACCGAGTTGTTCGTTTGGTACCTAATTAAAAAATCCGAAAAGGTCAATCTAAATAACACAAAAGGGGTAATTCTACAAGAATGACCCACACAATTTTTTGCAAATAAAATATATGAAAGCACTTGTATTTCCTGGTCAAGGTTCACAGTTTGTCGGGATGGGAAAAGAATTATATGATTCCCGTAAAGACATCAAAGACCTTATGGAATCTGCCAACGACATCTTAGGGTTTGACATTGTTTCCACCATGTTTAATGGAACAGACGAAGACCTTAAAAAAACAGAAGTGACACAACCTTCTATTTTCATTCATTCCGTAGCTGTTTTAAAAATAGTAAATGGGCAAGGCGCGGAGATGGTTGCCGGCCATTCACTCGGTGAGTTTTCTGCTTTAGTGGCCAACGGAGTTTTGTCTTTTGAAGATGGATTAAGACTTGTTTTTGCACGTGCAAACGCGATGCAGGAAGCTTGTGACGCTCATCCGAGTTCGATGGCAGCAATTTTAGGTCTTGCTGATGAAAAAGTAGAAGAAATTTGTCAATCAATCAATGGCATTGTTGTTCCTGCAAATTATAACTGTCCCGGGCAATTAGTTATTTCCGGAGAAACGGCTGCAGTAGAACAAGCTTGTGAAAAAATGAAAGAAGCAGGTGCAAAACGTGCATTAATGCTTCCGGTAAACGGAGCATTCCATTCGCCATTGATGCAACCTGCACAAGAAAAACTGGCAGCAGCAATTGAAAAAACCAAGTTCAGAAATCCTACCATTCCGGTTTATCAAAATATTACCACAACTGCGGTAACAAATCCGGAGGAGATTAAACAAAACTTGATCAAACAACTTACTGAACCTGTAAAATGGACTCAATCTGTTCAGAATATGATCAAAGACGGAGCTACCACTTTCATCGAAGTGGGTCCTGGAAAAACTTTGCAAGGTTTGATTAAGAAAATCAACAACGAAGTAGAGGTTTCAACCGCAATTTAAATGAAAAGAATGGGTCAACTATTTTCACGTGGAAAATTATTGTTCACTTCAGAATATACCGTTTTAGACGGAGCCTTAGCTCTTGCCGTACCTACAAAATGGGGGCAAGAGTTTTTTTTTGAAGCCAATGACAATGAGCAATCGGAAGTGGTTTGGGAAGCTTACCACCAAGATCAGTTGTGGCTGTACGCAAAAATTGATTATAAAACCTGGGAAATTCTCGATACCAATATGCAAGAACCTGCGGCATTTGTCTTGAAAGTTCTTCAGAATGTTCAGCGGCTTTCTACAAAAGTTTTTCAAGCTAATTACTCTTATCTGTTGCGGACCAATCTTCAGTTCCCTTCCAACTATGGTTTAGGAAGCAGCTCTACTTTGATGAACAATCTAGCAGAATGGGCCGTGATTGATGCTTACAAACTTAATGAACTGAGTTTGGGGGGCAGCGGTTATGATATCGCCGTGGCTAAAGAAAAATCTGCACTTCTTTATCAACTTACCGGAAATGAAAGACGAGTGGAAGTTATCAATTTCGAACCATCATTTAAAGATGAACTCATTTTTATTCATCTAAATCAGAAACAAGACAGCCGTGAAGGTATTCAACTTTACCGTTCGAAGGAAAAATCGCAGGAACTTATTGATGAATTTTCTGAACTGACGAAACAGGTTTTGAAAGCGCAAGATTTAGAATATTTTTCGCAATTGATGACCAAACATGAAGAAAAACTTTCAAATTTTCTCGGAATCGAAACCGTGAAAGAAAAATATTTCGAAAACTGCCCTGTTTTTGTAAAAAGTCTAGGCGCTTGGGGAGGCGATTTCGTGATGAGTACTAAATTTTCGGGTTTTGAAGACTATTTTTCGGGAAAAGGTTTTAGGGACGTTTTTTCTTGGTCTTATTTAATTAAATGATAATCAGGTGTTTATAGGTTTTTAATTTTCTTGTGAATTCTGATGAATATCAGTATTTTTAAAACATGATTAATTATTATTAATGTTTAAATTTGTTTTTCACTATAAAAATCAGAAAATAAAAAGTCATTATGAAGAATTTCAAAATTATTCAACAATTAGATGGTTTAGGAATTACGGGCTACCAAGAGGTGGTTTATAATCCCACTTATGAAGAGCTTTTCAAAGCTGAAATGTCCACCAAGAACCAAGGTTTTGAGAAAGGTGCTCTCACCGAATCGGGTGCTGTAGCAGTAAAAACCGGAGTGTTCACAGGCCGTTCTCCAAAAGACAGATATATTGTAAAAGATGACGTAACTAAAGATACCATCTATTGGGATGGAAAAGTTAATTTACCTACTACTCCTGAAATTTTTGAAAGCTGCAAAAAACTGGTTCTGAAACAGCTTTCCACTTCTAAAAAAATCTATGTTGTAGATGCTTTTTGTGGCACCAATCCTGATACGAGACTTAAAGTGCGTTTCGTGATGGAAGTGGCTTGGCAAGCGCATTTCGTAACCAATATGTTTATTCGCCCTTCCAATTATGAGCTTGAAAATTTCGGTGAACCGGATTTCATCGTGATGAATGGTTCGAAAACCACAAATCCTGATTGGAAAGAACAAGGTCTCAATTCTGAGAACTTTGTAATGTTTAATCTTACCGAAAAACTACAAATTATTGGGGGTACTTGGTACGGTGGTGAAATGAAAAAAGGAATGTTTTCAATGATGAATTATTACCTTCCGCTAAAAGGCATGGCTTCCATGCACTGTTCTGCAAATGTAGGTGATGAAGGAGATGTAGCATTATTCTTTGGATTATCAGGAACCGGTAAAACAACGCTTTCAGCAGATCCGAAAAGATATTTGATCGGTGATGATGAACATGGTTGGGATGACAACGGCGTTTTCAACTTCGAAGGTGGTTGTTATGCAAAAGTAATCGACCTTAGTGAAGAAAAAGAACCGGACATTTTCAAAGCAATCAGAAGAGATTCTTTATTGGAAAATGTGGTGGTGAATGAATATGGTGAGGCAGATTATAAAGACAATTCTATTACAGAAAACACACGGGTTTCTTATCCGATCTACCATATCAGCAAAATCGTATTACCTTCAAAAGCAGGGCACGCAAAGAAAATTGTGTATTTATCCGCTGATGCATTCGGAGTATTGCCACCGGTTTCTATTCTTAATGAAGATCAGGCGCAGTACCACTTCCTATGTGGTTATACCTCAAAACTTGCAGGAACTGAAAGAGGAATCACTGAACCAGAACCATCCTTCTCACCGGCTTTTGGAGAAGCATTTCTTACCCTTCACCCGACCATGTATTCTAAAACATTAATCGGGAAAATGAAAGAACACGGTGCAAAAGCTTATCTTGTAAATACCGGATGGAACGGCACAGGGAAAAGAATTTCATTGAAAGATACCCGAGCGATTATCGATGCTATTATCGATGGATCTATCGATAAGGCAGAGAAAACGACTATTCCGGTAATGAATTTGGAAATTCCTAAAGCTTTGAATAATGTTTCTGAAGGAATCCTAGACCCACGAGATACTTATGCAAATGCATCAGAATGGGAAGCTAAGGCAAGGGATTTGGCCGGTAGATATATCAAGAATTTTGAGCAGTACTGCAATACAGAAGAAGGGAAAAGATTGGTAGCAGCAGGCCCTCAGCTTTAATTTTAATTGTTTTGTATAGAAATTCCCTTGGCTCTTTGGTCGAGGGAATTTTTTTATGAATGATGATCATCGGTTTTATGCTTAAGAGGAATGAGAGAGGACGGATGGTTTTCTTGAGATTGGTTTAGGGGTGTATAGAGCAGTCGTGATACGCATGAATCATCCTAGCACGAAAAAAGAAAAATAGGAAATAAGTAGTATGTTTTTATATCAAAAAACAACACCCATTTCCAATTGGAAACGGGTGTTGTTTGATAAGGCGGGTTTTCTTAGTATCCTTTATTTTGAACCAAGTACCCCGGTTGGTTAGAGGCTCCATCTATCGCAGTTTGTGGGATTGGGAAGAGTCTCTTATAGACATCGGTATTGGTTTTGGAGGTCCAAGAATCTTCATATTTTCCAAATCGGATCATATCAGTTCGGCGTGAGTATTCCCAATAGAACTCGAAACCTCTCTCACGATATAGCAAATCTAAGGTGATATTGCTAAGAGCAGGAGGGGTCACTTTGGGTCTTGCTGTACGTGAAGCTCTTACAAAATTGACATCAGCAAGCGCATTTCCGTTGTTTCCTTTTCTAAGGAATGCCTCAGCTCTCATCAGGTAAATATCGGCTAAACGAAGCAAAACGATATCCGCTTCTCCTTTGTTTCGGCCGGTATCTGAAGAACTGCTGAATTGGTATTTAAGTACGCGGAACCCATCTGCATAATCCTTGTGGGTAGGATCTTCGTGATCGATCTCTATAACATGGTTGACATACTTTGTATATCCGTCACGTTGTTCGGTCATTGGATAAACTTTAAACATATCGCCTTCTTTTTGAAACGGCTGACCATTTGAACTGTTACGAAGTCCCCATTGAATCCCTCTCAATATTCCTCTGTTAGGTTGGTACTGTGCACCATTTACCAGAAAATAATGATTAGAATCATTGGCTGGACTAATCCCTTGTAAATTTTGAAGATGTGCAGGAATTGCTAGGTTTTCTTTAAAGAATCTTGCATCAGCTTGTGCAGGATCGGTATTGCCGTACGCTTGGGTCCAAGTATTAAAGAAATCTGGAGTAATGGCAGGACCATCGGTACCGTTTGCTTTCGGGAAAAGTGCCAATGGATACTGGCTTCCGGATAGAGACCAATAGGCAAGTCTGTTATGGGAGGTGGTGAGTGCAGGTCGTTGGTCAATAGCAAAAATAATCTCTTTATTGGTATGGTTATCATTGTCGAAAATGCTAAAATATTCGGGAGACAATGAAAACTTTCCTGAATTTATAACTTTTCCTGTATATTCGATCACTTTATCCATATCTGCTGCTGCAAAGGCAGGAGTTCCATATGGATCTCTATATACGGCGGCATTCAGATAAAGTTGTGCCAAGAAACCATGTACTACGGATTGGGAGATCCGTCCCGGAGTATTGCTATTGTCTAGTTGTGTTACCACACTCAAGAATTCTGATTCTAAGTATTTTACTGCTTCATCTCCTCTCAAGATGGTAGATGTTTCTCCCGAAGAGTCTTTTTTAAATACGATGCCCCAGTAATCGAGCATTAGCATATTGTAGTAGGCTCTTAATGCCTTCATTTCATTGACTGCTTTTTTAGCCTCATTATCGGTATCCGCTAGTGGAGTAAGGGTTTCTATAGCAGTGATGGTACGGGATAGCAATAAAGTGAAGGCGTTCCAAGTATCTTTCACTACCGCATTGCCAGTAGTAGTGGTGTGCTGGTGGAGTTCAATATATTTTCCACCATCATACCAATCGTTTCCGCTTCCTCGTGGAGGAAGAATTCCTTGATCAGTGGAAATTAATTGTAATCCAAAGTTTTTAGTATGAGTGAAAGCGTCAGCTAAAGGGCCATAAGCGGGTGCAACTACGCCGGATATCACATTATCGGTTTGTGCGATCATGGATTCATCGATTACTCTTTCGGAAAGATCGGAACAACCGACTGAAAGAAGGCTTAAAGCTACTGATGCGATAATTATTTTATTTTTCATTTTTTTTAGATTTTTGAAATTAGAAAGATACATTCAGGCCGAATACAAAACTTTTTGATTTTGGGTAAGTAGCATAATCAATCCCGAAAGTTTGAATACCTCCACTGGTAAGCCCTGAATTAATCTCTGGGTCGAATCCAGAATAATTGGTAATTACGAATAAGTTGGAACCGGTAAGAGAGAGACGGATGTTATTCACCCTACGGTCTAAACCAACGGTATTCGGATTTAGATTATAACCAACGGTTGCATTATTCAGTCTTAGGAATGATCCATCTTCTAAATACCTATTGGAGATAACATTAGTATTGTTTACACTTTCATTTGCATAGGCAGTAGAAACTGCTGTAGAGTTTTGGGATAAAGCCAGCCTACCTTTGGTGAACAAAGTAGATGCAGTATTGTTATAAATTTTGTTTCCACTCACCCCGTTGAAATTCACAGAGAAGTCGAAATTTTTATAATCAAATTTTAGATAGAAGTTATAAGTTAGATCCGGAAGTGCGCTTCCGTCTGCAATACGATCATTGTCTGTGATTTGACCATCTCCGTTTACATCACGGAATATGTTGACTCCCTTATTATTAATTCCTAGAAAATCAAACACATAGAATGTTCCAATCGGTTCGCCTGAAATGTAACCATTAATCAAAGCGCCGGTAGTTCCAGGTCCTTGAGCTGAACCGGTAGTAAGCACTTTAAAAAGAGAGTTTTTGACCTCATTTTTGATATAGGCCATGTTTCCACCGATGCTGTATCCTACTTCGCCCACTTTGTCAGAATAATCTAGGGCAAGTTCAATTCCGGTATTATCGATGGTCATCCCGTCAATATTTTTCCAAAGTTTTTCGGTAGGAGTAATCGGATCAGTAGGGTTGATTTCCAATAGAATATTGTCAGATACTTTCTTGAAATAGTCTATGGTACCGGTAAGTTTGTTTCTTAAAAATCCAAAATCAAGACCTATATTGGTTTGGGTGGTGACTTCCCATTTCAGATCTGGGTTGGCAGTTCTTACTAAGATCACGCCCACTGGAAAATTATTGCTGTTGTCCATTGGGTAAGTAGCATTTCCGGCATTGGTACTCTGGTAACTCGCTTTAGTAATTTTATTGGGGATTTCCTGATTTCCTGTTTTACCCCAGCTTGCTCTAAGTTTCAATCGGCTTATGGCGTCGGAGTCCATAAGGAAGTTTTCTTTCATTATATTCCAACCTAAAGCAAGGGATGGAAAGTAACCGTATCTGTTATTCTGTCCGAATTTAGAAGAACCGTCAGCTCGCATGGTTGCGGTAAAGAGGTATTTGTCAGCATACCCATAGTTCAATCTTCCGAAAAAGGATTGAAGTTCGTTTTTATTGGCCACAGAGAAGGAAGAAAGAAGTTCTGTTGCTGCGGATATTTGATATTTTGGTTCAATACCGTTATTAGGGAAACCACGGTAAGACCATCCTCTTGATTCGAAAAATAAATCCTGATAAGAATGCCCAGCCATGATGTTAACATCATGTTTCCCGGCCTTAAATTTATAGGTAAGGGTGTTTTCTACTAAAATATTTTTATTGTTATAATCATTGATTTGCAGGTTCCCTTCTTCCAATGGGATGGCATGCGGCGTGTTCTGCACATCTCTGTTGGTAGAAGAATAGTCTGCCCCTAAGTTGAGTTTGTAAGTTAAACCTCTAAGGATTTCAAATGAAGGTGAGATATTGGCTATCAACCTGTTGTTAATGGAAAAATCTTGATAAATATCCTGTCTGATCAGCGGGTTAAAAGAGCCATTGTTAAAGACCGTAGTAGGTGTTCCGTCGGTGAATGCTGGATAGGTAGGGTTCATCGTAAGCATGGTGGAAACGATAGAAGTGGCAGAAGGTCTTAGATTTTCTGTTCGTGAACCATTTAGGTTGAAATCAACATTCATTCTTCCGTCAAATGCTTTTTGGCTAATGTTTACCCGACCTGAGTAGCGGTTTAGTTTGCTATTGTGCAAAATTCCCTCTAGTCCGTCATAGCCAATGGCAGCATAGTATGAAGTGTTCTCACTTGCGCCACCCATTGAAAAATTCAAATTATTGGAAATAGCGGTGCGTGTAAGCAAATCTTGCCAATCTGTTTCAGAGCCACCGTCATCTAGTGTTGCGCCAATCGCGGTAACTTGTTTTCTGAATTCATCGGCACTATAAACATCCATTTTATTGGCCAGTGTAGAAACGGTCATTGAGGAGGAAAGGTTCATTTGGGTTTTCCCTTTTTTTCCTTTTTTAGTCGTGATTACAATAACACCATTTGCTGCTCTTGCTCCATAGATTGCA
Source organism: Kaistella montana (assembly GCF_024436175.1). Taxonomy (GTDB): domain Bacteria; phylum Bacteroidota; class Bacteroidia; order Flavobacteriales; family Weeksellaceae; genus Kaistella; species Kaistella montana. The sequence continues at coordinate 755,358 of NZ_JANFQP010000002.1, forward strand.
GCTGCTGAAGCGTCTTTCAGTACATCAATTTTTTCTATGTCTTGGGGATTGATGAAGTTCATTGGATTGACGGGTACTCCTGTTGTGGTATTGTCCATCGCAAAGCCATCAATCACATATAGTGGAGTAGTACCAGATCGTAAACTGCCCACTCCTCGAATGATGATGTCTTGAGATGCACCGGGTTCGCCACTGACCATGGATACATTTACGCCGGCAATTTTCCCTTGCAATAGTTGACCAGGATTGGCTACCAATCCTTTGTTAAAATCATCATTGTTCAAAGAGGCAATCGCTCCTGTAACATCAGATCGTTTTTGAGAACCGTAACCTACCATTACCACCTCCTCTATCAAAGCGGTTCTTCTAGGAAATACTACCGAAAGCGGTTGGGTATTTTCCAGAGTTATTTGGGTAGTTGAGTTACCTGATGAAAAAGAAAGTTGATCTCCTTCTTTAGCCAGAATAATAAATTTTCCAGCTGAATCGGTTGATGTGGTTATGGAAGATTGGGTATTTGCCACCAATACATTTTTCATGGTAGTTCCATTTTCATCTCGCACGGTTCCTGTAATTTGGGTTTGTGCAAATGCCAGTGTACTACTTGTTAATAGCCATGCGGCAATGTTTAATCGCTTCATATTATTTTTTGTGGCAAAAATAGAAGTTGAGGTGGCCATAGTCTGTTAACATAATTTGAAAAAAAGGATACATCTGTGTTAAGAGTTTAGCCGATAAATAGGGTTAAAATTAAGTTTTTATCAAATTCACGAAAGGGTTAAAGTGTAAAGGCAACTGGATCAACAGGATACCATTTTCCCATTTTTTGGCTTCTTTTTTCACCCATTTTTCACTGCTTATTTGTAATACATTTACGAGATATTTTCAACAATATTTTCACTTAAAATATAGAATAGTAGTTATGAGAAAGAATTTTGGACGAAGTGTTTTAGGGATTTCCTTAGTATGTGCTTCTGTAATGGGGTTTTCACAAAAGAAAGAACCAATTAATGTGATTATGATGATTGGCGATGGAATGGGGGTAGCCCAAGTTTCTTCTGCCTTTTACTTTGGGAACTCGGCTCCTAATTTTCAACAGTTTAGTATTACAGGCTTTTCGGAAACATCTTCCACCAGCCATCGTATTACAGATTCTGCTGCGGGGGCTACTGCGCTCTCTACGGGACAGAAAACCTATAAAAGAGCGATTGGGGTAGACAAAGATTCAGCATCAATTCCTACGATACTAGAGCAGCTTCAGGAAAAAAATTACAAGACGGGGCTAATTTCACTAACCTCCGTGACCCATGCAACGCCGGCGGCCTATTATGCTCATGTGAAAGACCGGGATCTGCATGAGGATATTGCGACCCAGCTTGTACCATCAGGTGTGAATTTTATAGCTGGAGGAGGAATAAAATATTTTACCAAGAGAAAGGATCATGTTGATCTCTTGAAGGAATTTACCAAGAGAAATTATCAATATCATACTTCTTTGGATTTACTCGATCCGAAGAAAAATCAAATTTACCTATTGGCTGATGAAGGGCTGCCTAGCAAAGACGAAGGCAGAGAAGACTTCCTCCCTGAGATGACCCAAATAGCTCTGGATTATTTTGAACAACAAAAACAACCATTTTTTCTAATGGTTGAAGGGTCTTATATTGATTGGGGTGGCCATGCAAAAAATGCGAACAGGGTCGTACAAGAGGTATTGGATTTTGATAAAACCATAGGGGTGGTTATTGAATTTGTAAAGAAAAACCCTAACACCCTGCTTATCGTAACTGCTGACCATGAAACAGGAGGTGTGAGCTTGGGGAAATATTCGGAGAAAGATCCTACAACGGGTAAAATAGTTGAAGTGCCAAGGCGCGTACAAATTGAATTTAATACCGATCAGCACACGGCCGCACTTGTGCCTGTCTTTGCAATGGGAAAAAATCAGGAGTTGTTTTCAGGAGTTTATCCCAACAATGAAATTTATCATAAGATTGTAAAAGCGATTGCTGAAGCGGGGGTTACTATAAAATAAAAAGAAGAATGAAAACCAAAAGAATTCTGATCCTATTAATGATGGGTTTTTGTGGATTTGTATTCTCGCAGCAGACGCGGGTACATTCACATAATGATTATCTTCAAAAAGTTCCCTTTTGGGGAGCTCTGTATGCCGGAGCGACGAGTATAGAAGCAGATGTTATCCTGAAAGATGGGCAACTCTATGTAGCCCATGACGAAAAGAGCCTATTGAAAGAAAGAACCTTTGACAATCTTTACTTGAGCTCTATCGTTAAGGCAGCAGAACTCGGTATGTTAACCAAGAGCCCTTTGCAGATTTTAATCGATATTAAAACAGAGAGCAAATCTACTTTGGCTGAGGTAGTTAAAGAGATTGAGAAATATCCAATTCTTCAAAACAACCCGTCACTAAGTTTTGTGATTTCCGGAAACCGACCTTCACCTTCGGAATATAAGAATTATCCTGCTTTTATTATGTTCGATCATCAATCACTTTCACCGTTAACCACTGAGGAATGGGAAAAAGTTGCATTGATAAGTCTTAGTGTAAAGACATTTACAAAATGGAATGGAAAAGGTGCGCCTATTGCAACAGATGAAAAACAGATGAATGATGCCATTTCTACTGCAAAGAAATACGGTAAACCTTTCCGCTTTTGGGCGATTCCTGATGCTAAAAGTTCTTGGGAATATTTTGCAAGAGCGGGAGTGAATTTCATCAATACGGATCAACCTTTTCTATGTAGAACGTATATAGAAGGCCTTTCTAGAAGAACCTATACCAATTCCAAGATATCAGAAATATACCATCCTGCTTTTGCAACTGACGGATCCATTGCTCCGGTGAAAAATGTAATCTTGCTTATTGGTGATGGAAACGGACTTGCCCAAATCTCCTCTTCGCTTTTGGCAAATGGTGGAAACCTCACCTTGTCACAATTGAAACATATTGGATTGATTAAAACTTCTTCTACGGATAACTTTTCTACTGATTCAGCAGCTGGCGCTACTGCGATGGCGACTGGCAAGAAAACAAGAAATCGGTATATAGGGGTAGATCCTGAAGGGAATGTACTTGCGAGTATTCCTGAAATATTGAAAACAAAAGGATACAATACAGGTATTATCACTACCGATGAGATCACAGGTGCCACTCCATCGGCATTTTATGCTCACCAACCAGAGCGTGATATGGCCAAAGAAATTGGTAAAGAATTTTTGAAAAGTACATTGAATTTGGCAGTGGCAGGAGGCAAGAATAGTTTTATAGGACAAAACCACTTCGTTGAAGTCCGTAATCCTTCTGAACTCGCAAAAAGCAAAGCAGAACAAGTAGTGATGTGGTTGTCGGAAGGTTCTGTTCCTTCAGTATTAAATGGACGCAAATCCATTCTCTCCGAATCGGTTAAGGCGGGTTTGAATTTCCTTCAATCTAAGAATAAACCATTTTTTTTAATGGTTGAAGGAGCGCAGATTGACAGTGGAGGCCATGCTAACAGTACAGGGACAATCATCACCGAAGGAATTGATTTTGATCAAGCAATTGCTGAGGCCGTGAAATTTGCCGATCAAAATTCAGGAACTCTTGTGATTATTACCGCTGATCACGAAACTGGAGGTTTCAGCCTTCCGCATGGCAATCTGAAAAACAATGTCGTGGAAGGGGCTTTTGAAACAGATGATCATTCCGGGATTATGGTGCCGATATTTTCTTATGGTCCACACGCTGATGAATTCATAGGGATTTATGAGAATCATGAAGTGTTTCACAAGATCATGAAGGTGTTGGCCAAATAGTTTTGGTGAATTATTGGTATTGAAACTGAACTTCTCTTACGTCTTCACCATTGGATAATTTTTGTAGAATTGAAAAGAATAATTTCAGTTGTTGCCCCAATTGGTCTGTTGGCTTAAAACAGGCCAATTGTTTTTCTAAAAAGGCATATTGTTGCAACCGCTTTGTGGGAATGTCTTGGGTGGCAAGTCCTCCCGCAGACTGAAATTTATAGAGGTCCAAAAGAACATCGGTAAATGACCATTTTTTGAAATCAACGGATCTTAGTCTTTGATTCCTTAAATTTTCATCCATGTTCGGAGTTCTTGTTTTGTTGAGAATATCCAATCCGTTAATTGTTTTGGTGTTTTCAACGAAATCTTTCGGCCATTCGGATGGGAGCATTCTTAACCGAACCAATTCAGTAAGATGGAAAAGCATAAACTCCTTATAATTTTTGGTTTTTAATATTTTTTTATTCCAAATTTTTTCTGGAGTGGTTTTGCTGAGCTTTTGGTATTCTTGTTCATAAAGAGGGAAAAGCTCTTTATACCTTTTCACGTTGGCGATGGTCTTTGTTTCTACCCGAATGTTTCCGCCTGATTCTATGGTGATAACTTTATATCCAGGCAGATAGGCAGCCAAAGAAGGGACTTGAAAATTGCGAATCATTTTACCATTAGAAATGCTTTTGGTTTCCGAATCATTGATGTGCATGTGTCCTGCAAAATGAATTTTTATTCCCGCTTCTGCAAAAGCATTAGTCACATTTTCGTTTGGCACACGAGATAATTGCCACTTATCTTTTCCTAAAAGTTCAGCCAACTCTGGAGTTGCTCCATTATTGAAATCTACCATTGGATAATGGCTGAATGCGATAAGTATTTTATTTTGTTTTTCGGCTTCCTGAGTCATTCTTTTCACCCAAGATAAGAGGTGGGATTTGTACTTTATTGCATTGTTGTACCCATCGTTAGCACCTCCGTAGGTATTAGGGTCTGTTGGACTCCCCGTTTTTTTCTCCGGAATATAGGTATTCCCGTCAATGGCCATTAGCCAAATTCCTTCCACGGGCTCAGAAATATAGCTAAGATCTGGTACTTGGAAACCGGAGCTGCTTTCGTAGGTTCGGTTCTGTATTTCAGCATCTTGCAGAGCGTCTTGGTAATGATATTCCGAATAACTTTTTTTGCTGAATGGGGTCTGCCAAAATTTATCTTTTTCCGAAGGACTAAAACCGAAGTTTTTCATCCAATCCAAAATTTCACGATAACCAGACTCGGCGATGTCTTTGGTAATAATACTTTCCTTTTTACCGTTAGGGTGGCTGAAAATACCAACAGGAGATCCGTTTTCGCCTAAAAAATCATTTTTTCCGGCTTCTCGTCTAAAGGGGCGAACGGGATCATGGTTTCCTGTGGTGATATAAAAAGACATTTGATATTTTGCTTCATATTGATCCAAGATTTTTTTTAGACCTCGTAGATTATAAGCCTGTCCATCATCAGTAAAATCTCCCGGAAGTGCCACAATTTTGATGCCCTGATCGGCAATGTCATCCAAAGCGGCAAATAAGGCAAAATAGTTTTCATTAAATATTCTGGTGGAATTGAGCTGAGATTGCATCGTACGCATTAGCGTAGGCTTACCAGTTTTTGGATTGATCACCCCACGGTATTCATTATCGGAAAAATTGCCATATAAATCTTGAAAATGGATATCTGCAAGGAACGCTATCTTCGTAAGGTTTTGTGCGCCAATATTTTGCAAAAATAAAAATAAGGCTAATACCAATAAGCGTAGTCGGTTAGGGTGGCGATTCATTTTTTGTAAAGGTTCATGGTGATCATTTCTGCCTCAAACTTAACACATCTTTCTAATACATGATAACCAATGATGATGATTTAACTATTTCTTTACAAATAAATAAAGAGAAAAAAGAATAATAAACGAACTGCTTTTGTTGACTTCGGAGGTCAATCATTCTGAGATTGATTGGGTTATTGCTAAAAGGATTTTCCAAGGAACGTGTCTTTAGTGTAAAGTACACCTGAAGTATACTTAAAGTACCCATAGAGTATACTTGAAGTATACACGGGATTGGTACGGCTCAACTACGGCTCAAGTATGGCTTAACCTCTGGGATAGGTTTTTCACAGGTAGTTTAGAGGGAATTAATAGGCAGTAGAAGGCCTTTTTTGCTGTTGCTTGAAAGAATTTAACGCCGTGTAGAGATTCTTTTGTAAATGTACAAAATAATAGAAATGGACTCTGTTTTTTAATTAAATACTTGTGGAGAATCTTTACCAACGATCTTTTCTATTTTGACCCTACTGTTTTTGGATTGTTTGGGCAATGATTCTTGTGATCACATTAAATTTTATACAACATACAGGAAATGAGTAGACAATTCCTGTAAAATATTTTTATCAAAGATTGTGGGTGTTAAACAACTTTATTAATATTGCGTGAGTATGTCCAAAAACAGAGATTATAAAATGATGAGCTTGAGGAAGATTTTCCAAATGATATTTCTTTTGCTGATCCTAACGACCGCATGTAAAGAGAAGAGCCAAAAGTCGAATCAGGTAGTGATCGGATTTTCACAAGGGCTCGGCAATCATCCGTGGCGTGAGGCAATGAACCATTCTATGGAAATTCAGGCTTCTCTTCATTCTAATGTAAAATTGGAGATATCGAAAGCGGATGGCTCTGTGAAAAAACAGATTGCTGATATTCAGAATGTACGTCTTCAAACTAAATTGGACATTTTGGAATAAATCCTTAAGGAGTATTTAGGGTTATAAATTTATTAATTTCTGTTTAAAATACAACTGTCTTCTTTTTTCCAAAATTTGCTCAGATCTTCCGAAGTACACATCTGCTGGAGGAAGGTTTTTCAAAGATTCGTGATATCGCTTGTTATTGTAGTTTTCTACGAATTTTTCTAAAGCTTCCACAAGTTCTTCAGGATGATAGAAGTGATTGAGTTTTACCACGTTTTTCATTGTTCTGTGGTATCGTTCTATTTTCCCTTGGGTTTGCGGATGCATCGGTCTTCCGTGAACCTGCTTCATCTTTAAATCTTCTTTCAGGTAGGTTCTGAGTTCTTTGATATGTAGCAGGAACCATTGTCTGAGAGTAATTTCGGTTTGGCTTTAGACTTTAATTTTGCTTTTTCAATCGCTGTATTTACTGTTCTTTTCACATCTTCGGCCTTCATCGAATCGCATAGCTCCCAGTGGATGATATACCTGCTGTAGTCGTCTAAAACAGTGCTTAGATAGTACCAACCCCAACCAATCACTTTAAAATAAGTGAAATCTGTTTGCCACATTTGATGTACAAATTCTGTTTTGTCCTTAAATTCATTTGCTGCTGAAAGTAAAAAATGATTCGGTGCAGGGATTAAATCCCGTTGCTTTAAAATCCGGTAAACACTGGATTCTGAGATGAAAATACCTTGTTCATCGGTAATTTTGTGCGCCAGTTCTCTTGAGGAAAGTTCTGTATGTTCCAAAGCGATTTCTACTACCAAATCTTTTTGTTCTTCCGGAATGCTATTCCATTGTCTTTTAGATATTCTTTTGGACGTTTCCAAGCCATCGTAGCCGTTTTCAAGGTATTTCTGATACCACTTATAGAAAGTACTTCTTGCAATCCCAAAGCTTTTCAAGGTTCGTTTTACACCAATTTCACTCGTAGTAACTTCTTGAATAATTTCGTATTTCTCACTTGCTGATAATCTCATAAACTTTCTGTATTTATGGGTCAATCCAGCATGTCTAAGCTTTTTTTTACAATGTCATAGCGCAGAACCAAATCGGCAACCATTTCCTTCAGTCGGGCATTCTCTTTCTTCAAATCCGACACTTCATCACTGGTAGCTTCTCTGACGACATCACCATTGAGCCGTTTTTTACCTGCCTCCATAAATTCTTTGTTCCAGGAATAAAACTGAGATTGGGCAATATTATGCTGTCGGCATAGTTCTGCTACAGAAGTTTCTGCATGAAGCCCTTCCATTACGATTAAAATTTTCTGCTCGGCTGTGAAAATCCTCCTTGTGTTTTTGCGGATGTCTTTTACGAATTTTTCGGAACTTTTCTTTTTAGGTGTTTCCATAATTAAATGTAATTCTTTTTTTGAAAACACTCCTTAACTTTTATACTATATAATGTCTACTTTTTGCTGACGATTTACAATTGAAATTTTTCAATCAAATCCTAATGAAAATTTCTTAGCATTTCAAGAAAAAATTTATGGAGATAATTGTGTGTGTATTTTGAAAACTGATAGTAATGTTAATTGGACTGAAACAAAAGCTTTTGAAGATGGACAGGAGATATTAAACGAGTATATTAATGGATAGAGATTACATAATTGTCCCTGAACAAAAACAAATTCCTCGAAACCAATCATTTACAAAAAAGTTAGATGACAACTTTTGGATTGAATTAGTACATTACCATCTATTGAATTTTTATAAGAATTATCCCAAAGAAGAATTAAGATCTAAAATAGAAGCAGAAAATAATAAACCAAAAGGAAAGAAAAAGGAAATCGAGGATGTCATAAAAAGCTATATTGTACATTGGCTTGAAAATATTGATAAAAAGATTAATTATCAGGGAATTATTTTAAACCAGGAACCTAAATCTAAATATAATAATAAAGGTTTTTATGATCTGAAATTTCAACATAGTTATTGGATAAATCATGTAACAGATAAATTGAATTATTATGTTTTAGAATGTAAAAATTTATCTACAAGGCAGAATCTAATCAATGAATACGTATATGTTGATGCAAAAGATGATGGAGGAATTTACCGCTATTTTAACGGTAAATACGCACAAGAGCAGAGTTTTGGAGGAATGATTGGTTTTATTTTAAGAGGGGAGGTTAAAGCAATAAAGCAGAAAATTATTGAAAAACTGCAAAATTCGTTTAAAGACCAAAATGGACGCTTGATTTCTAACGGAATAATTGATAACTCGTTATATGATAATGATTTTACTTTTCAAAGTAGTCATTTAAGAAATGAACAATTATTTAATATTTATCATTTATTACTTAATGTAAGTTAATTCGTTGAATTCTAAAAAGTAATTTGTGAACTCCGTTTCTTTAGCACCTATATTAGCACCTGTTAAAATAAAACCCTGTTAATCGGATGATTACAGGGTTTATCGTGGAGTTGGAGGGATTCGAACCCTCGTCCAAACAAGCAACACATAAGATTTCTACATGCTTATTCTGCAATTGGTTTTCGACCGTAAACAGAGCACAGACACCCAATTTACGACTTATCTTCTAAAATTTTCGTGCTTTGGCCGAAGCTTCCAAAACCTTATTTCCGCATTGCTATACCCCGGAATCAGACGTCGCGAAACAGAACTTCTGCGGGATATCTTGCTTCCTTACTGTACTTCGGGAAAGCGCTGAATCCTACTGTAATTCGGATTAAGCTGCAAGAGCAAACTCTTGGTCGCCAGTTAAAATTGTGTGGCAAGGGATTAAAGAGATCGCACCACGGTTCTCTGCATGCTTACTTACCCATTGATCTTGCTGTCGAAACCAGTCAACCCCAATTTTTGTAAGTCTGCAAAGATAAACAATTATTTTCCAGAAATGAAATAGCTGCAAATTCTTTCCTTCTAAGTTTTTGTCCCAAAAAAATTAACAACAGAGGTTTGAAAAATCCTTAAAAATATCATAAAACACGTTAATGCGGGTTAAACTTAATTGTGCTTTACAAAAGTGTTTTACTTTTAATAAAAAATTCTGCCAATGAAACCAAAATTACTTCTCTTACTCCTTTTATTCTGCTCATCGTTTTTGTTTTCCCAGGAATTTATCTTTGGGAAAGTTTCTACTGAATTGGGAGACAAACTTCCAGCTGCTGTTGTCATTAACATGAGAACCGATGAGAAAATTCTTTCCGACCGCGACGGAAATTTCATGATTACTGCCAAAAATGGCGACGAAATCAGGGTTTTAAAAAATACATACGAAAGATTTGTACAGAAAGTGACAGCTGAGAACTTCTCAAAACCTTTGAACGTTTCATTATCCAAAGCTCCGTATTTGATTGAGGAAATCGAATTGGCATTTCAGGCCACCGGAAATTTAAAAAAAGATGTGAAATCGCTTGATCTACCGAAAAAAGTAGTGGCGCTGAATTCTTCGATGGGTGCATACATGAGATCACCGATGACAGAAGTAGTCCCGAAACTTTCAACGCCTTCCGCATTTGCGCAACCTAATCTTAATGCAGGACAAGCTGATCTTCTGAAACTGGCTTCTGCAGTGTCGAGTTTGTTCAATAAAGCCACTCAGCAACCGCTTACGAAAGCCAATTATGCAGAAACGCAGGAATTTTATCGAAGGATTAAAACTACCATGGATTTGAGTTTCTATACCCAACAAGGTTGGGATGAAGAGGAAATCGACCGCTTTTTGATTTATGCAGATCGTACTTACCAATTGGCCAAAAAGTACCGCAAATCCTTTGATGTTGCACAAATCAGTTCGGAGATGAAAATGGCGTTCAAAGAATACATTAAAACCAGAAATGTAAAATCTTCTCCCGCAGCTGAAATATTTAAAAATGAAAGTTAGCGAGAAGTAGAAATCTTGGAATGTCTTTTGATAAATAATAAAGAAATTCCCCATCATGAACAGAAATATCATAGCCATCGCCATTGCTTCCTTAGGTTTTATTATCGGTTTGGCTTTTTTAGGAAATGCTATTAAAAATAGAAATAAATCGGAAAATACCATTTCTGTAACCGGTTTGGGAACTAAGAAATTTACTTCAGATTTAATCGCGTGGAGCGGAAATTTCTCGAGAAATAGTTTTGAGTTAAAATCTGCTTACGATGAACTGGCAAATGATAAAAAAATCATTGAGAATTATTTGGTTTCAAAAGGAATTCCGAAGAATGAAATGGTTTTTTCCGCGGTAGATATTCAGAAGCAATTTAATTATTCAACCGATGTCAATGGTAGAAGTCAACAAACTTTTGCGGGATATCAACTTTCTCAAACGGTTTCAATTGAAAGCAAAAATGTCGCTAAAATCGAGAATTTATCCAGAAATATCACCGAAATTATCAATTTGGGGATTGAATTTACCTCTTCGCCACCGAATTATTTTTACACCAAATTGGCCGATGTGAAACAGCAAATGATCGCCGATGCTACCAAAGACGCCAAACAACGCGCCGAAAAAATCGCTGAAAACGCCGGTACTTCCTTGGGAAATCTGAAAAAAGCAACAATGGGCGTTACCCAAATTACTGCACCCAACTCGACCGAAGAATATTCGTATGGCGGAACTTTCAACACCGCTTCGAAAGATAAAGAAGCGAGCATCACGATCAAACTCGAGTATGAAGTTGATTAATTTCTAAAGATTTCGATAGACGATATCGTAGATTTCCTCTTTAATCCAATCTGTTTTTTCGGGTTGCCAATTCGCCATTAACCAAAGATTTAATGAAGGTTTTCCTTCGCCATAACTCGGTTGAATGTATTGTTCATCGATGATTTTGAAGCCGTTTCTTTTATAAAAATCGATTCTGCGCTGGGCGTCGTTATTTAAATTTTCTGGTTCTGCTTCAAGAATAATGTGGGAATAATCTCTGAATAGATCGGCAATAATTTCAGAGCCATATTTCAAACTTCGGTATTCGGAAAATATCTCGAAATGTTCTACAAAAACCGAATTGCTGAGTTCCCAAACGATGAGGTAACCAATATTTTTCAAGTCTTTCAGCACCGAAAATACTTTCACATTGGGATTCGAAAATAAAGATTGAAATTGTTTTTCGCATCGTCTTTCCGCTTCCGGAAAAGTTTCGCAATAGGATTGGAAAATCTGCTGAGCTCGAAAATCATCAGAAGAGGGAACTTGTAAATATTCCATTACCATAAAATGTTTAAAATTTCACATTACAAATCGAAAACGCTTGGTCGGCGAGTGATAAACATGTCTTTGATCCACAAAGTAAAAGCCAAACCTAAATAAATCAGGAAAAAAACTCCGGCAGTTGCAAAAGTGGAATAGATGAAAAATACCCGAAGTTTAGAAACGGGTATTCCCAGTTTTGCACCCATTCTGGTGAGTACGCCAAACCATTGCCTTTCCATTTTATGTCTTAAATTACTAAGCATTTTAAATGTTAAATTGTATTCAAAGATAACTATTTTTCAGCGAGTACCAACGATAAAGTCAGTCGGCGCTTATAAATTTCGATGTTTCGGATTTTAATTTTTTTTGAAGTTCGGAGCAAATTATAAACCAAATTTATTTGTTTTAAAGTTTAAATGAAAATAATGGAGAAAATATTTGCTCGTTTCCAATTAAATAATAACTTTGCGGTTCAAAGTTCTTTTTATGGAATCAAAAAATTATCAAGAAGATCTTTCGCACATCCGAAATATGATGGAGCGGAGTTCGCGTTTTATTTCATTGAGCGGACTTTCCGGAGTTTTTGCCGGTTTGTTTGCGCTTTTGGGAGCCATTTACATTTATTTTGTTTTCAAAAGAGAAGGCATTGATTATTTCGCGGGAGACCGAAATATTTTTCAACCGGAGCTAGTGAAAGAAATTGCTTTGATCGGTTTTGTAATTCTTTTTTTAGCCATTTTATCGGCTTATTTCTTCACCGCAAAAAAAAGTAAAGCGAAAAATCTGAAAATTTGGGATCAAACGACGAAGAGATTGTTGTTCAATTTCTCGGTTCCATTGTTCACTGGTGGCGTTTTTTGTTTAGGATTGTTGTACCATCATCTTTTTGTGATGATCGCGCCTGCAACGTTGATTTTTTATGGTTTAGCATTAGTGAACGCGTCCAAATTTACCTTTAGCGATTTACAAAACTTAGGATTTTGCCAAATTATTTTGGGCTTACTTTCCTTCTTTTTTCTAGGATGGGGACTGGTTTTTTGGGCAATTGGTTTTGGTGTTTTGCACATTGTTTATGGAATTGCGATGTACAAAAAATACCAGTAATTTTGAAGAATAATTTAAGTAATCAAATAGTTTAAACGAAGGTGAAATCCAACGGAAATTGATAGTATGATCAACATTAATCAACTCAACAAAGAATTTGAAAGTCGTGTCAGATTGGGCATTATGTCTGTTTTGATGGTCAACGATTGGGTTGATTTTACCGAAATGAAAAACTTGTTGGAAATCACCGACGGGAACTTGGCGAGTCACAGCACAGCATTAGAAAAATCGAATTATATTGAAATTAAGAAAGAGTTCATCGGAAAGAAACCGAAAACTTCGTATCGCGTTACCCAAAGTGGGAGAGAGGCTTTTGCGGCGCATCTCAACGCTTTGGAAAAATTAATAGGAAAGTAAATCCTTTTTTTTTATCATCAAACTTTGTAATTCAAAGTACTCTGTAAAAATTTAAATTAAAATATCATGAAAAAACATCAATTAATCTTGCTCACCACGGCCTTGTTTACCGCGCTTTTTTATGGTGAAGATTTGGGACTCAATTTCGGGATTCTGGGAATTTGTTACGCATTGCTCACTTTGTATCAAACGCCGGAAAAAAATCGCACGCGAAAGTTTTTAATCATCTTTGTACTAGGCGTTTTGTCAAATGTTGCGTTTGCTTGGTACGGGGATTTTGTTTCTTTTTTAGCGGTTTTTTCGTCGATGTTTTTGTTGGCTTTTTTGTCGAAAAACAAAGATTTGAAATCCATTTTGGTGATTCCACTTTTTGTGGTGAATTTTGCGACTTTCGTTTACCGATTTTTCAAATTTGAAGATTGGTTGCCCAAAACTCAAACTTCTCGCGCTGTACAAAAATTGATTTCCCTTTTTCTGATTCCCGGGATTTTATTGCTTTTGTTTTTAGGAATTTATTCGGTCGCAAGTACTAATTTTTCTGGGATTTTCACCGATTATGAATTCGATTTTAACGCTTGGGAATTTTTTGTTTTAAGCGCGTTGGGATTTTTTATCGCTTTTAATTATTGGAATTTTAAGGTTGAAAATTTCCTTTTTTCATGGAATCATCAATTAAAAAATGATTTTCTAAATGAAGAAAAATCTTTGAAACCGAGTTTTAGTTTCTTAGATTTTAATGCAGAAAGACGAAGCGGAATTGTTTCACTTTTAGCCTTAAATCTTCTGTTAATCGTGTTTATCATCACTTTCAACTACGAAGTTTTTGTGGAAATCCCTCGTTCTGCGGACCAACTTTCTGGCGAGACACATCAACGGGTAAATGCGGTGATTTTATCAATTATCATGGCGGTTTTGGTGATTTTGTTTTATTTTAAAGGCAGTTTTAATTTTGATCAAGAAGCAAAACCTTTGAAAATTTTGGCAAAAATTTGGGTGGTTCTCAATGCCATTTTGGTGATTTCTGCTTTGATAAAAATTTCCGAATATGTGGTGAATTTCGGACTTACTTACAAAAGAATGGGCGTTTACGCTTTCCTGATTTTAGCGCTGATTGGCTTGTTTTTCACTTTTATTAAAATTCAAAAACCGAAAACTAACGCCTTTATTTTCAATCACATGATTTGGTGTTTTTATGGAACAATTTTGGTTGCGAGTTTCATCAATTGGGGAAATTTTGCGACGGTTTACAATTTGAAAAATGGAAAAGGAGATTTTAATTTTTATAATACCTTACATTATAATGATGAAATTCTGAATCGCCATTTTCCGAATGAAATGAAAGCTTCAGCGAAAAAAATCGTTGCAAAACAAGAGCAAAAAAATCCGTTTTTATCCCAATTTATTTATTACAAAACCCTTAAATAAACCGATGAAAAAGTTGTTGATTTTGATTCCGTTAATTGTGTTTTCTTGCCAAAAAAAGGAAACTGAAACCAGTAATTTTTCCAAAAAAGATTCTGTAATTCTTACATCAAAAACTGAAGTGAAAGATTCAGTTTCAGCAATTCCAACGATTGAAACCAATCGTGAATTTGATGGAGATTCGATTATTAGAAATGTAAAATCCGAGCAAATTCCGTTTCGTGTGGATGAAGAATTTACCCATGAAAATCAGCAATTAATCATTAAAATTCAAAATTTCGACCGACAAAATATTTCAGGTGAAATTCTTCCGGAAAATCCTGAGATGAATATTCGTTTCAACCAAATAAAACTCCCAAATGGCGATTACGACGGCCCTTTCGGAAGAGGAATGATGTTTAAATCCCGAGAAAATGGAGAAATTTGGCTCATCATCGGGAAAAGCAATATGGCATCGGGAACTGCAACCGGAAAATTTTCTATAAAAATTCAATAATTGCTTGATTTTTAAAGTTTTCGTGTTAATCTTATGTTAAAATTACGCATTGGTACAATTTCTGAATGAAAGGCTTCATATCAAATTTACTATTATGAAAAATTTATTTTTATCAGCCGTGGTTGCAACTGCAACTTTAGCAAGTTGTTCCACCGTTTCTTCAATTTTACAAAATACTTTTCCTTACAATGCGACCGTGGTAGTAACTTCTGGTTCGCCTGCCAATACTACTTTGTCGAGTGTTTCGCCCGCACAAAGTATTAACCAATTGACCGGAGCCGGAGCCAATGTGAAGGATATTCGAGTGTCGAATGTGACGATGTCGGTTGGTACGAACGCAAGTATGGGCGTTTTCAAATCGGTGCAAGTTTACCTTTCAAACAATGGTGCGAACGAGGTTTTGGTCGCTTCTAGAGACGCAATTGGCGACAATGTGGGAACTTCGCTTTCTTTGGATGCGAATACTACGCGAACTTTGGATAATTTAATGAAATCTGGTTCGGTTCAAGCGAGAATTGTTTATGTTTTAAAACAAACTCCAGCTTCCGATATTTCTTTGAAAACTTCGATTGGATTTAGCAGTGTTCCGGTAACGAATCCGTAATTAATTCTGAATCAAATATTTAATAAAAAATGTCCGCACTTTATAGTACGGACATTTTCTATTTTAAAGGAATTTTATTTGTTTTTCTTGAAAAATTCAATGCCACAATTCAAGAAATTTTTGAAATCTTCTTTTGGCATATACCCGGAAACAGGCGTGTTGATTACTTTTCCGTCAGGCGAAACCAATACATAATGCGGTTGTGAATTATTATTGAAATTCACCTGTTGAAACATCGACCATTTGTCGCCGATTGTTTTGATTTTTTTCATTTGTCCGTTGCCCATATCGATTTTGGTTTGCTCGTTTTCCGGAAGTTCTTCTTTATCGTCCACATACAACGAAGCTAAAACTACATCGTTCTGAAGAATCGGCAAAATATCGGGTTCGCTCCACACAAATTCTTCCATTTTACGGCAGTTTTCACAACCATAACCGGTGAAATCGATAAGTACAGATTTGTTTTCTTTTTTTGCCAATTCAATCGCTTTGTAATAATCATGTTCAGGATGCATTCCTAAAATTCCATCTTCTTCTTTATGTAAGTAACTCACATTAATTGGAGGCAAAATCCCGGAAAGCATTTGCAATTTTGGTCTTTCTGCAGGAATTAAACCTTGAATTAAATAAATAATAAAGCCAATTCCGAGGAAGCCGAATATTTTTCTGGTCAATGAAATTTTCTGGTTCTTGTCATCATGCGGAAACTTAATTTTCCCGAATAAATATAAAACCAAACCAATCGTAATTAGGATCCAAAGTGCGATGAACAGCTCTCTTTTCAAGAAAAATGTTTTTGAAACTAAATCTGCTTTTGACAAAAATTTCAAAGCCAATCCTAATTCGATAAACCCTAAGACTACTTTCACAGTATTCATCCAACCGCCGGATTTTGGTAAACTTTGCAACGCTTGAGGGAACAATGCCAACAAACCGAAAACAATCGCCCAACTTAATCCGAAACCCGCTAAAGCAAAAGTGAGCAACATAGGAACATTCGCCGAACCGGTCACCGCGCTTCCGAGCAAACTTCCCAAAATTGGTCCGGTACAGGAGAACGAAACAATCACCAAAGTAAGCGCCATGAAGAAAATCCCGATAATTCCGCCCGCGTCTTCCGCTTTGGACGATTTATTGGCAATGGAACTCGGTAAAGTGATGTCGTAATATCCAAAAAAACTTCCCGCAAAGAATATAAAAATGATGAAAAAGGTGATGTTCAGCCAAACGCTAGTCGAAATTTGATTGAAAATATTCCCCGCAATTCCATCAATAATATGGAAAGGAACACTCAACAATACAAAAATTAAGAGGATGAAAAATCCGTAAATAAATGCGTCGCGTTTACCTTTCGCTTTGTCTTTTGAACCTTTTGTGAAGAACGAAACCGTCAATGGAATCATCGGAAATACGCACGGAGTCAGCAAAGCGATCAATCCGCCGAAAAATCCAAGAAGCAAATACGTCCAGAAATTTTCATTGTTTTCTTGTTTTTCCATTCCGCAATCAGTTAATGGATTTTGGAAATCGAGAGAAGATACTTTTAATCCTTTTTGTTCCGGAGCAACCGTTGCTGAAGGACTTGCCACTCCAGTTTCCTTAGCGGTAATTACAGTTACAGAATCTTTTGAGACCTCATTTTCAACAAGAGTTTCAGGTTCAGATTTGGTCTCCGTTACAGTATTTTCCGTTGCGGTTGCAGCGATTTTTTGTTCAAATTCTAAAGTATTTGGAGCCAAACAAACTCGATCGTTACAAGTTTGATAAGTGATTTCTGCCGCAACTGTTGCGGGTTTTGCAGCATTTTTAAGTTTAAATTTTTGTTTAAAAAGCACCAAATCCGAGAAATAAACGATTTGTGCACCGAATGCTTCAGAAAATTCGTCGTGTTTCTTTCCGACTTCTACCACGCCGCCAATCAATTGAATTCCTTCTTTTGAAGAAAGCTTCATTTCGGTCGGAATCCCTGAATCTGGCGGTAAATCTTTGGAATAAATATGCCAATTTTTCTCGATCGTCGCGGTCAGAACCGCTTCGTAAACACCGTTGGGAAGCGGATTGATGTTGTATTTGAATTTTACAGGATCTTTAATCTGAGCAGAAATTCCCTGAAAAAAGAAAACGATGATGAGGACCAGCCAATTTTTAAATTTCATTATTGCTTTTGTTTTAAACCTTAAAGAAAAAGGTTAAAATTTGATTTTTATTTTACTTTGAGCGTTTTGATCTGCCGAAAATCTACGATCCTGACGAAGCGGAATAATTCCCAGAATTTCATCATTTCCGTTGCATAAAAGCCAGATTTTTTGCTGGGCTAAAATAGGGATTTTTTCATCCTTAAAAAATTTCGCAACCGTCTTTTTGCCTATCATCCCGATTGGAAAAATTAAATCGCCACTTTTTTTCTTTCTAATTTTCAATGGGAAAGTCAGTTTTTCTTCATCAAAAAGCCATTGCATTTGCTGTTCAGCCGAAATGTATTTTGAGAGTGAAATTTCATGATTTTTAATGCTAGAAAGACTTTCTGCAATAATGATTTCTTCTCGATTTTCCAGCAAAACATTTTCGTTGGATGAAGTTTTCATCAGTACAAAATTCTCCCGATCGATCATTAATTGAAACTCTCCGGAATGAAAAGTTTTTCCTTTTTCTGCATTGAAGATTTTTCCGATTTCGATTTCATCGTGGAAGCCAAATTTTCTTAGGATTTCAAATTTTGTTAATGAATTTTGCTCTGAAAATTTCGCTTTGTTGATGTAAAAAATATGGTCTTTTTCAGAAATAAGTTCTTTTTCAATCTCCTGAATTTTTTCTTCTACAAATTGTTTTGTTTGGTCGAGGAAATTTAAACTTTTAGCAAAATTCTGGAGGAAATTTTCATTAGTTTCGAAAAGTTTTGGCGCAATTTCGTTTCGGATGAAATTTCTTAAATAATTATTTTTTTTATTAGAAAGATCTTCCCTGAATTCCAATTGATTTTCTTTAGCAAAAGCATAAATTGCATCTTTTGTAAAGTTTAAAAGTGGACGCAAAATTTGATTTTCGTTGGCAGGAATTCCGCTTAAACCTTTGATTCCAGACGCTTTTGAAAGATTAATGAGAAAAGTTTCCAGCTGATCGTTGAGGTGATGCGCTGTGACCAAATATTCGAGATTTTCATCTTTTTGAATCTTTCTGAAAAAATCATAACGAAGATTTCTTGCCCAATTTTGGATGGAATTTTCAGGTTTTTGATCCTTGTC
This sequence comes from Kaistella montana, assembly GCF_024436175.1. Classification (GTDB taxonomy): domain Bacteria; phylum Bacteroidota; class Bacteroidia; order Flavobacteriales; family Weeksellaceae; genus Kaistella; species Kaistella montana. The sequence continues at coordinate 774,294 of NZ_JANFQP010000002.1, forward strand.
GCTTACTTCGTAAAGATGAAACGGAATATTATTTTCCGAGCAGAAATTTCTTACCAAATCCTGATCTGCATTAGAATCTTCTCCTCTTAAATGATAATTCACGTGCGCCACTTGAAACTTCAATCTTGAAGAATTGAACAGTTGCAAAAGCACCATCGAGTCTGCACCACCGCTTACAGCTAGTAAAAAATTGCTGCTTTCAGGGTTTTGAAGCAGATTTCGAAGCGCGTGATTAAAAGTTTCTTTGGTAAGCAATTTTAAGAATTATTTGGCAAAGATAATTCTTCTGTTTCAATCGAATTCTCTAATTTTGGCTTAAATAAATCGAATTTTATGAGAACAGGAACCCTTTTCGCCATTGCAATGATGGCACTTACGCTCACTTCATGTGTAAGCAAGAAACAGTTTGATGCTTTAAATTTAAACTATAATCAATGCATCACCAACATCGGTGAAAGACAGCGCGAAATCCAGGAATTGAAATCAACCAACGCTGGTTTGTCGAGTGAAAATAACTTGCTAAGAGACCAAAATAATGCTTTGAAAACGTCTTTGGATGCATGTTTGGCAAATACAGGTCAAGGTTCTAAGAATATTACTGAACTGATCAGCGAGATCAATTCCTCCAACAAATACATCAAACAACTGATTTCTACCAATTCGAAAAACGACAGTTTGAACCTCGCGCTTTCCAATAAATTAAAAAGATCGCTGGATGATATTGCCGACAAAGACGTTCAGGTGAAAGTTTTAAAAGGAGTGGTGATGATTTCACTTTCCGATCAAATGTTGTACAAAACTGGCGATTACAATGTATTGCCTGCTGCGCAAGATGTTTTGGGCAAAGTGGCGCAAGTGATTAATGATTATGACACGTATTCCGTTTTGATCGAAGGAAATACCGATAATGTTCCTTTAACTTCAAGTAATTTACCGAAAGACAATTGGGATTTATCTGCTTTAAGAGCAACTTCCATGGCGAAGATTTTGCAAACCAAATTTGGAGTTAATCCTTCTAGAATTACCGCAGGAGGACGAAGCGAATATAACCCGAAAACCACCAACGCATCGGTTTCCGGAAGGGCTGAAAACCGCAGAACCGAGATTATCATCATGCCGAAACTTGACGAGTTTATGAAATTGATGGATATCGCTCCTGTAAAAAATTAAAATCAATTAAAAAGATTATAAATCCCGAGCATTTTCGGGATTTTTTTATTTCCTTAAATTTGAAAAAAAATTACCATGAGTTTTTTTGAAGAAAACTGTCCGGAAATGGACCGATATTTAGAAAATCACGCTTCTGCAGAACCTGCGCTTCTGAAAAAGTTGAGAAAAGAAACTTACCAAAAAACCACGCAACCACACATGATTTCTGGTTATCAACAAGGAAGATTGCTTTCCATTCTTTCTAAGATGATGCAACCCAAAAACGTTCTGGAAATCGGAACTTTTACAGGTTATGCGACGTTGTGCTTAGCGGAAGGTTTAGGAAAAGATGGAAAAATTACCACTTTGGATGTGAATGAAGATTTGGCTTATTTGCCTCAAAAATATTTTGATGAAAGCGAATTTTCTTCTCAAATCGATTTTAAAATTCAAGATGCAAAGGTGTTTTTAAAGGAAACCGAAGAAATTTTCGACCTCGTTTTCATCGATGCGGACAAGGAAAATTATGTGGAATATTTTAAACTCATCAAGCCTCGGTTGAAATCTGGATCGGTTGTAATGTTTGATAATGTGCTTTGGTATGGAAAGATTTTGGAAGAAAATCCGAAATTAAAATCGACGCAAAACATCAAAGAATTGAATGATTTGGTAGCACAGGACGAAGATTTCGAAAATCTTATTTTACCTTTGCGGGATGGGGTGAATTTAATGAGAAAGAAATAGAATTTTCAGAATATATGGAAAAAGGAATTTGCAATGTTTCGGTAGCGCCACTTCGGGCAGAAAACTCACATCAGTCGGAGATGGTTTCCCAACTTCTCTATGGTGAAAAGGTAGAAATTATCGAAGAAAACGGAAGTTTTTCAAAAATAAAAATGGATTTTGACGCCTACGAAGGTTGGGTGGATGCAAAGCAAATTTCGAAAATTTCTGAGGATGAATTTGACCAAAAAACTTCGCGAATTCTTACCGAAGATTTTGAGATTTTTAATTTTAACGAAGGTAAAATCTTGCTTTCTCTAGGAAGTGAAATACTTTCTGATGAACAACAAACTTTGTCGGAAACCACCGGGAATTCGCTTTCTGAAACCGCAAAACGCTTTCTAAATGTTCCGTATTTGTGGAGCGGACGAAGTTTTTTCGGGATTGATTGCAGCGGATTTACCCAATTGGTTTTCAAAGTTCACGGAATTCAGTTGCCTAGAGATGCTTACCAGCAGGCGGAAGTGGGAAATGTTTTAGATTTTGTGGAAGAAAGTGAACCCGGAGATTTGGCTTTTTTTGAAAATCAGGAAGGCAAAATTTCCCATGTGGGAATCATGTTGGAAGATCAAAAAATTATTCACGCTTACGGAAAAGTAAGAATCGATCTGCTGGATTCCACAGGAATTTTCAATAAAGATTTAGCAAAGCATACCCACAAATTGCGTTTTGTGAAACGAATTTTATAAATATTGGCCATGAAAAATACTTCCTTTTTCTTAAAGTCGATTTCCTTTTTCATCTTGATTTTCATTTGGATTTTCACGATTTTGAATTATAAAAATTTACCAGAAATTATTCCTGTTCATTATGATTTTGCAGGAAATCCAGATGGTTTTGGTGCTAAAAAACTTCTCATCCTCCTCAATATCTTGATGACAGCGATCTTTGTGTTTTTGCTGTACGTCGCAAAAAGGCCGGATTTTCCTCTGCTTAACATTCCCCAAAATTTAAAAGATAATCCAATCATTTCAGAACTGGTGGTTTCCATTTTAATGGTTTTAACGATTTCTCTTTTAGGAGTTATTTGCTATGAAAGTGTGCTCAACGCTTTAGGGAAAACTAATGGATTATCTTCTGCAACGCATTATTTATTAGTATTACTTTTTCTGTTCATGATCGGTATGATGATCTATTCGTGGAAGTTATCTAAAAATAAATCCAAAGAAATTCCATCCAATTAAACTTAAATCACTTTGAAATTTTTCTACAACATATTTGTTTCATTACTTATTTTCGCCATGAAAATCGGTGCGATTTTTAATTATAAATTGAAAAAAGGATTAGCTGGAAGAAGGCAATCTTGTGAAATCGTAAAGTCTAAATTTTCTACTGATGATCAGGTGATTTGGATGCATGCAGCGAGTCTAGGCGAATACGAACAAGGGCTTCCTGCTTTGGAAAAATTGAAAGAAAAACTTCCTAATCACAAAATCCTCATTACTTTTTTTTCGCCTTCAGGATATGAAAATGTGATTCATAAAAACACCATTGCCGATGCGATTTGCTATTTGCCTTTCGATAAAAAAATCTGGATAAACGAATTTACATCTCATTTCAAAACCGATATTTTTTTCACTGTAAAATATGATTATTGGTACAATTTGTTGGCCGATTTAAAACAGAAGGACGCTAAAATTTATGTCGTTTCCGCACTTTTTTATGAAACACAGGTTTTTTTCAAAGCTTACGGGAATTGGTTTGTGGAGCAACTTTCGAAGAATGTAAATTGGTTTTTTCATCAAACCAAACATTCAACTGCTTTGGCGAAAAGTATCGGACTGAAAAATTCATTAACCGCAGGAGATACGAGATTTGACCGCGTTAAAAAGTTGAGAGAAAGAGATAATTTTGTGGATTGTATCGACGATTTTAAACAAAATAAAAAGACTATTGTTTTCGGAAGTTCGTGGGAATCCGAAGAACGATTAGCGGAAATTGTTGCCTCGAAAAATCGGGATTTGAAAATGATTATTGCGCCACACGATTTGAAAAGGGTAGAAAATCTAAAAAAGATTTTTCCGAATGCAATTCTTTATTCCCAAATAACAAATCCTCAGATTTTTTCATCTTCCAACGTGCAAGTTCTCATCATTGATTGCATCGGTTTGCTTTCCAAATTGTATTCTTATGCCGATTTGGCCGTGGTTGGAGGAGGTTTTCACTCGAAAGGATTGCATAATATTTTGGAAGCTGCAACCTTCGGAATTCCCGTTCTTTTTGGTGATCAATATCTGAAAAACCCAGAAGCAGATGAGTTGATTGCGCAACATGGAGGGAAATCTTTTGAGGATGAATTTTTCGCTGCGCCTTATATTCTAAACCTTCTAAATGACGAAGAATCGCTAAAAAAAATGAGCGAAAATGCCAGAAATTTCATCGATTCGCAACCGAATGCTTCAGATATTATTTTGAATAAAATTTTATCGTAAAAATCCTTTATTTTTAATGTCTTTAATAATCAAATCAAAATTTTCAGGAATGTTTTCTGAACGCAGCCAATTGAAATCGATTCCGTTATTGATGAATAATTTCTCCAAATATCTGTTTTCGTGAACTTTACCGTCGATTTTTTCTAAAATTTCATCAAATTCCATCCAATAATCTTCGTCGATTTTTTTGATGAGCAACAAAGCGCGAACGATTTTGTTAATCAAGTAAATGTAGAGTTTATAGACGTTGTCGAATCTTTGATGCGCGAAAGATTCGTTGTTTTCTAAAATTTCATTCACCAAAAAAAGATTCAAGTAAACTTCCCCGAATTTGTCGGTCGTCACTTTCAAATGTTCGGTAATTTCGGCGCTAATTCCGCGGATAATAGTAAGATAATATTTTGAATTTCCGATATATTTGGCGGCCAACATTGCTTTTTCGCGAATGTTTTCTTCCATTTTTTCTCTTTTTTGATCGGTAGTTTCAGGATCAATCAGTTCAAAATAGAGCTTTTTCGAGAGCAATTTGTCTTTTTTTAGCAATCGAAAAATTAATCGGTCTTTTTCAACCGACGAAAATTCACTTAAAGCTTGTTTAAATTCCTTGGAATATTCCATTAATTAAAAAGTTTTGAATATTTCTTAAATCCGTTGAAAGCGCAATTGATATTACAGTGATTTCAAAGTTTATTTTCAGAGTTAGTGTGATTTATCTTACTGTCTTTAAGTTTTTGAATTATCTCCACCGAATCGTCCGTAGATTGATTATCGGTAATCAGCCATTCTCAATCGGTGAAAGTTTGCGCAAAGACCGAATCAATCGTTTGAGCCAAAAATTTGGAGGAATTATAGACGGGCGTGATGATGGAAACTTCGGGCATCAAATTTTTATCTTAAATTTTCACAAATTTACAATTATTAGTTTGATTTAAAATCCATTGTAAAATCTTAAATTTGTGGCTTATTTAAAATTAAAACATGTTTTACGATCATCAATCGATAGAAAAGAAGTGGCAGAAATTCTGGGAAGAAAATCAAACCTACAAAACCGAAAACAAAACCGATAAACCGAAATTTTATGTTTTGGATATGTTTCCTTATCCATCTGGAGCGGGTTTACACGTTGGTCATCCGCTAGGTTACATCGCTTCCGATATTTATGCGCGATTCAAAAGACATCAAGGATTTAATGTGTTGCATCCTGTAGGTTACGATTCTTTCGGTTTACCAGCAGAGCAATATGCGATTCAAACCGGAACGCACCCGGCGATTACTACTGAACAGAATATTAATCGTTACGAAGAACAATTAAGAAAAATCGGTTTTTCTTTCGACTGGAGTAGAGAAGTGAGAACTTCCGATGCTTCCTATTATCAATGGACACAATGGATTTTTATTGAATTATTTCATTCTTGGTACAATAAAAATACAGATAAAGCAGAATCCATCGAGACTTTGGTGGAACATTTTTCAAAATTTGGAACAGAAAATCTTTCGGCAGTTCAAAATGATGAATTAAATTTTACCGCTGAAGATTGGAAAAATGCTTCAGAACTCGATCAGCAAGATATTTTATTGAATTACAGATTAGCGTACAGAGCGGAAACTACCGTGAATTGGTGTCCAGCTTTGGGAACTGTTTTAGCGAATGATGAGGTGAAAGACGGAAAATCTGAAAGAGGAGGATTCCCAGTTTTCCAGAAGAAAATGATGCAATGGAGCATGAGAATTACGGCTTATTCTGAAAGATTGTTGCAAGGTTTGAAAACTTTGGACTGGCCACAACCTTTGAAAGATTCTCAGGAATATTGGATTGGGAAATCACAAGGAGCGGCTGTGAAATTCAATGTTTCAGGAATTGATGAGCAAATTGAAGTTTTTACAACTCGTCCTGATACTATTTTTGGGGCAACTTTTATGGTTTTGGCACCAGAAAATCCTTTGGTTGAAAAGTTGACGACTCCAGAGCAAAAAACTGAAGTTGAAAATTATATAGAAGAAACTTCCAAAAAAACAGAACGTGATAGAATGGCAGACGTGAAAAACGTTTCAGGAGCGTTCACGGGAAGTTATGCGGTAAATCCTTTCACAGGGAAGAATATCCCGATTTATATTTCAGATTATGTGTTGATGGGTTACGGAACGGGTGCTGTAATGGCGGTTCCAGCGCACGATGAACGCGATCATCGTTTTGCGAAAAAATTCGGTTTAGAAATCATCAATGTGATTGAAAACGATTTCGATATTCAAGAAGAATCTTATGATTCTAAAGATTCAGTTTGTGTAAATTCTGAATTTTTGAACGGAATGAATTATAATGATGCGAAAGCAAAAATTATTTCCGAAATCGAAAAAATGGGAATTGGTCACGGAACCACGAATTATAGACAGCGTGATGCGATTTTCTCCAGACAAAGATATTGGGGAGAACCTGTTCCAGTATATTATAAAGAAGGAATGCCTTATACTTTGCCCGTTTCTGCATTGCCTTTAGAATTGCCAGAAGTTGAAAAATATTTGCCAACTGAAGACGGAGACCCGCCATTAGGAAATGCGAAAAATTTCGCTTGGGACGAAACAAACCAAAAAGTAGTTGCTGTAGATTTAATTGATGAAAAAACTGTTTTCCCGATTGAACTTTCTACGATGCCAGGTTGGGCAGGAAGTTCTTGGTATTTCTTGAGATACATGGATCCGAAAAATACTGAGGTTTTCGCGGATAAAAACTTAACAGATTATTGGGGACAGGTCGATTTATATATTGGCGGAAGCGAACACGCAACTGGTCACTTATTGTATTCTCGTTTTTGGAATATGTTCTTAAAAGACAGAAATTACATCAATCACGATGAACCTTTTCAAAAATTGATTAATCAAGGAATGATTTTGGGAATGAGTGCGTTTGTTTTCAGAATCGATGGAACCAATCAATTCGTTTCTAAAAATTTAGCCAAAGATTACACTACCCAAAAAATTCATGTGGATGTTTCTTTATTGAAAGGAACAAGCGATGAATTAGACCTTGAGAAATTCAAAAATTGGCGTTCCGAATTTGCGGATGCTGAATTTGTGCTTGAAGACGGAAAATACATCACCGAAAGGGAAGTGGAAAAAATGTCGAAATCAAAATACAATGTGGTCAATCCTGACGATATTTGTGAAGAATACGGCGCAGATTGTTTGAGATTGTATGAAATGTTCCTCGGGCCATTAGAACAATCAAAGCCTTGGAACACGCAAGGTTTAAGTGGAGTTTACGGATTTTTGAAAAAATTCTATAATCTATATTATAATGGAGATGTTTTCGAAGTTTCTGAAGAAGAGCCGACCAAAGAAGAGTATAAAGTACTTCATACCTTAATAAAGAAAGTATTTTCGGATATCGATCAGTTCTCTTTCAATACTTCGGTTTCGTCATTTATGATTGCGGTAAATGAGTTTCAGAAGCTTAAAACTAATAAGAGAAAAATCTTGGAAGCACTTGCAATCGTAGTTTCTCCTTATGCGCCACATATTTCGGAAGAACTTTGGGAGCAATTGGGACATCAGACTTCTATTGAGTTCGAAAAATTCCCGGAATTTGATGAAAAATATTTGGTAGAAGACGAAATCGAGTATCCAGTAAGCTTTAATGGGAAGATGAGGTTCAAATTGACCTTGCCTGCAGATTTATCGGCGCAGGAAATCGAAGAAGCTGCATTGAAAGATGTTCGTGTTTTGCAACAATTAGCAGGAAATAATCCTAAAAAGATCATCATAGTCCCGAAAAAAATAATTAATATTGTAATATAATTTTAGAATTATAAAAAAAAATGCAAAAAAACAATCGTAATAAAAAGGGGTTAATTTTTATTAATTTTTAAAGGTATTTTTAAAATTGGAAATTATCTTCAAAATTCAAAACAAAAATTACCGATAATGCAATGTTAATGAATGTTAACCTACAAAAAAAATAATTTTAAAGGAGGTAAATTCTTGCATTATTAAATATTTTGACTTTATTTTACACTCGCAAAATTTAAAAAAATAACAATTATAATTTAGTTTAGTATGGAAATGAATGTTTCAAACAACGAGGAGCAAGTAGTTGCTAAAAAGTTAGGGGGATTAAATCCTGCGTTAATAATTCCTATTCTTATCGCTATAGGAATTTGTATTTATTTATTTGTTTTGGGTAATCCAGGAAACTTTAAGGCTGATCCAAGACTCGAGGGTCTTTCTTCAGTAAGTTTCTCAGATTTAGAAGCAAAAGAATTACATCCAAGCGGATTTATGGGGATTATATATATGGGTGGAATTATCGTTCCTATTCTAATTTCTTTCATGATTATCGTAATTGTATTCTCTATCGAGCGTGCATTAGTTTTAAGAAAAGCAGCTGGTAAAGGAAATGTTGACAACTTCGTATTAAATGTAAGAAGATTGCTTAACCAAAACAAAGTAGATGAAGCTTTAGAAGAGTGCGACAGACAAGAAGGTTCTGTAGGTAACGTAGTAAAAGAAGGTTTAACTACCTACAAAGCTTTGGCTCATGATAATTCAATGAACAAAGAACAAAAAATGGTAGCGCTTAACAAATCTATTGAAGAAGCTACCACTCTAGAAATGCCAATGCTTGAGAAAAACATGATGATTCTTTCTACATTAGGTACTGTAGCAACATTAGTAGCGCTATTGGGTACTGTAATCGGGATGATCAAAGCATTTAGTGCATTAGGAGCAGGTGGTGGTACACCAGATTCAGCAGCATTATCAATTGGTATCTCTGAAGCACTTGTAAATACCGCATTAGGTATTGGTACTTCTGCAGTAGCGATTATTCTTTATAACTATTTTACTTCTAAGATCGACGGACTTACTTTCAAAATTGACGAAATTGCAATGTCAATTCAGCAGTCTTTCGCAGAATTTCACTAAGAAATTTTGTATCGATGTTGTCAGATTTGGTTTTTTATAACCAATCTAAAAACATGAAGTTTAATAATAAAATATAATAATAATGGCGAGAGTCAAACCAAAAAGACATAACATTAGGGTAGATATGACGGCAATGACCGATGTATCCTTCCTACTCCTTACGTTCTTTATCCTTACGGCTCAGTTTGCAAAACCTGATGTTGAGACGATAACAACGCCATCTTCTATCTCTGAAAAGCTTCTTCCGGATGCGAGTTTAATGACTGTGCTTAGTACAACCGACGGCAAATTCTATTTTACTCCCGTTGAAAACGGTACCGAAAGAATGGCATTGCTAGAAAAAATGGGAGAGAAATATGGAATGAAATTCAATGACCAGGAAAAAGTGGCTTTCACTAAGATTCAGTCAGTAGGAGTTCCAATGAATCAATTGAAAGGATATTTAAATCTTTCTGATGATGACCGTAAAGCTTTCAAAAGCCAAACCGGAGTTCCATTGGATAGTACAAATAAACAATTAATCGATTGGGTAGAGCAAAGTTTAGCGGTAAATCCTGATTACAAATTAGCAATCAAAGGAGATGTGCAAACCAAGTATCCAAAAGTTAAAGGTTTATTTGAGGGATTAAGAGATATCGATTTCTTAAAATTCTGGTTAATAACAAGTCAGGAAGTGGCACAATAATAAAGAAATGGCAGAAGTACAAGTAAAAGACAACAGCGGGAAAGGCGGTAAGGTACGCTCGAAAAAGCAGGCACCACACGTAGATTTAACCCCAATGGTGGATTTGGCGTTCCTTTTGATCACATTCTTTATGTTGGTAACTACTTTCAACAAACCGAATGTGATGGATCTAGGTCTTCCGGCAAAACCGAAAGATCCAACCCAAAAACCACCACCAACAGAGATTGATTTATCCAACTCAATTTCTCTAATTATAGGAAAAGACAATAGAATTTTCTATCACCAGTTAGATGCAGCTAGTTTGAACGAACAAACCTTGCAGGAAACAACTTTTGATAGAAATGGTATTACTAAAGTAATAGAGCAAGCAAAAGCTAAAGCTAAAGATCAAAGTAAATTTACAGTGATCATCAAGCCTACAGACGATGCAGTATATAAGAACTTTGTAGACATTCTTGATGAAATGGCAATTACCAAAAACGAAATATACGGTATTACCGATGTTAAAAGTTGGGAGCAAGCTGTTTATGATAAAAAAGTGGGTGCTTCTTCAGCGCCGGCAGCTCCTGCAGCTGACACTAAATAGAATGTTTTACTATAATATTTAAAGAAAAATAAATGGCAGAAGATAACACATACAACAGTAATCTATCATTAGATGAAATTGTATTTGAAAACAGAAATAAAGCCTACGGAGCATATGATTTGAGAACCAATTACAGATCTGTTCTTACTAAGGCGTTTATTTTCGGTACCATTCTTTTTTGCGTTGCTGCATTTACACCATTTGTGATAATGAAAATTAAGCAAATGACTGCTAAAGAAACTCAAGAAGTAAATGCGAAATTGATCGATATTGTACCGGAAGATCCAATTATTGAACAACCGAAGGAAGAGGAACCACCTCCACCACCTCCACCACCAAAAGAGGAACCAAAACAAGAAATTATTCAGAACGTGGTTCCTGAACCAGTGAAAGCGCCAAAAGTGGAAACTCCACCGCCGCCAATCACAAAACAGTTGGAAACAACTACTGGTTTGGTTAACCAAGAAGGGGTAAAGACTCCTACTTATACACCACCTCCACCGCCACCAGGTCCAAGTAAATCGACCACTGTGGAAGTGAAGCCTCAAGTTTCAGAAACTCAGGTGTATACAGAAGTAGAACAGTTGGCAGAATTCCCAGGTGGAATTAACTCCTTCAGAAGCAAAGTACAGAATAATTTTGACACTTCTGTAATGGAAGGTGATGAAGGAACTGTAAAAACTGAAATTACCTTCGTAGTAGAAAGAGATGGTAGTATCACTGACATAAAAGCAAATGGATCGAATAAAGATTTTAATGCAGAAGCAATCAGAACAGTTAAGTCTGTTAAAAACAAATGGGCTCCTGCAAAAATCAACGGTCAAGCTGTACGTTATCGATACAGATTACCACTTACAATGCAGTTCGAATAATTCTCAATAAGAATTTTATATTATAAAGAGAAGCTTTAGCTTCTCTTTTTTTTATTTTTTGTATTTTTGGCACATGATATTTAACTGGTTATCACTGATTACAGGATTTTTTTACATCGTTTTAGGAATCGTTGTCATCATTTATAAATTTTTTATTATTTTTCTCGAACCAAATATTGCGTATGCTTTGGGTGCATTGCTCATTTTGTATGGCATTTTCAGGATTGGTAGAGCGATTTATAGACTTCGGCATGATAAAGATGAAGAATAGTTTTCACATTATTGTTCTTGTATTTTTTACTTTTTTTATTTCATGTAAAAAGAGCGATAGAGTAGTAGATGATCCTCAACAGGGAACCATCACTATTGCTGCGGATGAGTCTTTCCAAAGTGTTGCCGAAGCGCTTACTGAGAGATATATGGCATTAAACCCTAAAACTAAAATCAATCTTATCATTCAAAAAGAAGATTTAGCGTTTTTGGATTTGCTTGATCAAAAAGTAAGAGCTATTATTTTATCGAGAGATTTAACAGATGAAGAGAAAGCAGCATTCAAAAAGAAGATTGATATGGACTTGCTTCCGGGAAAATTTGCTGCCGATGCAGTAGTTTTTGTAGTTCCTAAAAATTCTTCCAGAACAGAGATTTCAATGGAGGAAATAGAAAAAGAACTACAATCTGATGAGAAAAAGATTATTTTCGATGGGACCAATTCTAGTAATTTGAATTTTGTTGCGCAGAAACTCAATAAAATCCCTTCTGAATTGAAATTTTCAATCATTAAAGGAAATAAGAATGTCATCGAAGAAATCAACAAATATCCAGATAAGATTGGCGTGATTAGTCTTAATACCATCAGCAGACCTTATGATAAAACATCCCAAGATTTGAGAAATTCAGTGAAGATTCTTCCGGTTGTTTCGAAAAATATTTCATATACGCCCGAAATCGAAAATATCAGATCACTGAAATATCCGTTTACCAGAGTATTGTATTTCATCACCAATGAAGCCTATTATGGTTTAGCGAATGGTTTGATTCGGTTTTCTTGTCAACAATTGGGACAAATAGTAGTCTCCAAAGAAGGCCTTCAACCCTATAATATTTTCAGAAGAGAAGTTCAGATGCGTTAATTTTTATTAAAATTTCGTCTCAGAAGAAAATAATTTACTTTTGGTATAAAAATTGGGATACTCGTGACCTAATTATTATTTATTAAACAATTAAAATGAAAGATATAATGAATTTAACAAAAAAAATTGCTTTAGGAGTTGCGGTAGGATTCTTTTCCAAATTCGCATTTGCACAAACATTACAAGATGGTATCGCTAGTGCGGATAGTCATAAATATGCGAACGCAAAACAGGTTTTCAATCAAATGATTACCAAATCCCCTACAGCAGAAAATTATTTTTACTTAGGAAACTCATATCTCACGCAGTTTGAACCAAATTTCGAATTGGCACTTGAGAACTTTAATAAAGGTCTTGCTACAGACAAAAAAAGCAATTTGAATAAAATCGGTCTTGCTACAGTAAAACTTGGAAAAGGTGATGCATCTGCAATCGCTGAAATTCAAAACATTGTAAAAGATGCTAAAGATAAAGATGCTGAAGTGCTTTATAGAGCAGCAGAAGCTTTAACGCTTTTTGGTGGAGCTAGTAATGCTGATTTAGCTATCGATTTCTTGAATAGAGCGGTGGAAAAATCTCAAAAAGGCGGTACTCCTGCTTATTATTACTATACTTTAGGAGATGCTTATCGATTGAAATTGACCAACTCCCCTCAAGTTGCAGGTTCAGCAATGACTGCCTATGACAAAGCTTTGCCAGTAGCAAAAAACAAAGCATCAGTTTATACAAGAATGGGTACTTTGTGGATGCAAGCACAACAATGGCAGAGAGCAAAAGAGAATATTGATAGAGCAATTGCTGCAGATCCTTCATATGCTCCAGCTTACAAAGCTAAAGCTGGTTATGATATCAAATATCAGCAAAATGCTTTAGCAACACAAGACTTATTAAACTATGCAAAGTATGCTGATGAAGATCCGGATACTCAATTGGAAATATCTAAATTGTTCTTCACCAACGAAGATTATGCTAACTCTAAAACTTATTTAGATAAAGTATTTGACAAGGTGAATGACCCAATCAAATATAAATTGAGAGCTTACCTTTTGTATTCAGATGGAAAATATGATGAAGCTAAAACCAGCATGAACGAATTTATTTCTAAAGCTGAAAAATCTAGAGTACAACCAGCTGACCAAGGTTTATTAGGATTGATCTCTGCAGGATTGGCTCACAAAGAAACCGATGCAGCGAAGAAATCGGCTTTAACTACCGAAGCGCAACAAAAAATTGCTATCGCTAAAGCTGCTAAAGATGAAACCATGAACTGGGATGCTGAATTATTGAAAATTAAAGGTGGTGGAGGAATCAGCCAGTCTGTTGTAGATGCAGGACCAACAAATCCTCAAATCGAAGAGCTTAAGAAAAAAGTGAATGCAAATCCTCAAGATACAGACGCTTTATTCAAATTGGCAAATGCATATCAAGAAGCGAAAAACTGGAATGGTGCAGTTCTTTCTTGGCAGAAAATGAGTGGTTTGCTTCCTGATTGGGCACCTGCTTATTATAGCCAAGGGTATTCTTATCAGCAAGCAGGCAATAACGAATTGGCAAAAATGGCTTATGAGAAATTTATTGCTACCGTAAAACCAGCAGATTTAGAAGCTAATAAAGAGACATTATCTTACGCATATTTTGCAGTAGCATATTTGGTAAAAGATAGCGACGTAGCAAAAGCTAAAGATTATGCAGCAAAATCTGTACAGTTAAATCCAACTTATCAAGACGCTGTAAACCTTAATAAAGCATTAAATAAATAATTAATTCTTTTTAAAAATCCCAAATCCCATTCTTTTGAATGGGATTTTTTTATTGCCAGAATTGTTCTTTTCTTTTGTTTCTAATTTTTTCTTACAGATATTCAATGAGTTGTGGTTATTAGAGATAAAAAGGTTATAAAAAGTTTGGAAATTTACATAAAGTAGGTATCTTTGCAAACCCAAACAGAGAGATTTGAGCGGGGAGCGAAGTAGAATTTAGATTGATTGAGGTTATAGAGGAAAAGTTAAGGCTTACTTAAAAAAGTTTTAAAATTTTCCTCAAAAAGATTTGGTCAATTAGAAAATAGTTTATACTTTTGCACACGCAAATCAGGGAATGAAACGACAGAAAAATTTCTCTGAAAAAAAGCGGAAGAAAAGAGAT
>NZ_JANFQP010000003.1 GCF_024436175.1 Kaistella montana
AATGGACAGCAAGCCCATGCTAAGGCAAGCACTTTTCCTGCCCGCTTTTCCACATCCGACAACAACAGCAGTAAAATATCAAGAAAAAATTCTACTTTTGAAGTGTACTGAAAATGGGGAGCTTACATAATAACTAAAATAACGACATAAAAAAAAGACTAATATTGCTATTAGTCTTTGGGTTTTTATTTAATGAAAATTAATGATCAAAGCTTTTATCCATCACAAAATCTTCCATAAATTTTGTGGTGTAATTTCCGGCAAGATAATCTTCATTTTCCATCAATTGTCTGTGGAAAGGAATGGTCGTTTTCACACCTTCGATGTAAAATTCCTCCAAAGCACGTTTCATTTTGGCGATTGCTTCTTCACGAGTTTGTGCAGTAGTAATCAATTTTGCAATCATCGAATCGTAGTTGGACGGGATAGAATATCCTGAATAAACATGTGTATCAACACGAATCCCATGTCCTCCCGGAATGTTCAGACCTGTGATTTTCCCTGGTGATGGACGGAAATCGTTATATGGATCTTCCGCATTAATTCTACACTCAATTGAATGAAGTTTTGGATAGTAATTAATTCCTGAAATTGGGGTTCCGGAAGCCAAAAGAATCTGTTCTCTGATCAAATCATAATCTACAACTTGCTCAGTAATAGGATGTTCTACTTGAATTCTGGTATTCATTTCCATGAAATAGAAATTTCTGTCTTTATCTACCAAAAATTCGATAGTACCAACGCCTTCATAGCCGATATATTCAGCAGCTTTCACGGCAGCTTGTCCCATTTTTTCACGAAGTTCATCCGTCATGAAAGGCGAAGGAGTTTCTTCAGTAAGTTTTTGGTTTCTTCTTTGAACAGAGCAATCTCTTTCAGACAAGTGGCAAGCTTTTCCGTATTGGTCACCTGCAATTTGAATTTCGATATGGCGCGGTTCCACGATGAGTTTTTCCATATACATACCACCGTTTCCGAAAGCTGCGGTAGCTTCTTGTACGGCAGAATCCCAATGCTCTTGAAGATCTTCGGCTTTCCAAACAGCTCTCATTCCCTTTCCACCACCGCCTGCAGTTGCCTTAATCATTACCGGATATCCGATTTCTTCGGCAAGTTTTGCAGCAGTTTCATAACCATCGATCAAACCTTCAGAACCAGGAACACAAGGTACACCGGCTTCTTTCATCGTTGCCTTTGCATTGGCCTTATCACCCATTCTGTCAATCTGTTCCGGGGTTGCTCCAATGAACTTGATTCCGTTTTCCTGACAGATTCTGGAAAAATTAGAATTTTCTGATAAAAATCCATATCCGGGGTGAATTGCATCAGCATTGGTAATTTCCGCTGCTGCGATGATATTTGAGATTTTCAGATAAGAATCTTTGCTCATCGGCGGACCAATACACACGGCTTCATCAGCGAATCTTACGTGAAGACTGTCTTTATCGGCTGTGGAATAAACCGCCACCGTTTTGATTCCCATCTCTTTACAAGTACGCAGAATACGCATTGCGATTTCGCCTCGGTTGGCTATTAATATTTTTTTGAACATCTTTTTCTGTAATTTTAAATTTTAAATTCTGAATTTTAAATTATTTTAAATGAAAAATATTCATTTAAAACCAATAATCTATCATTTAAAATTCCTAAGATGGATCAACTAAGAACAAAGGTTGGTCATATTCAACCGGAGTAGCGTCATCCACTAAGATTTTCACGATTTTTCCGGAAATTTCAGACTCAATTTGGTTGAAAAGTTTCATTGCTTCGATTACGCATACTACTTTTCCGTTGGATACTTCGTCTCCTACATTGACGAAAACGTCTTTGTCCGGAGAAGGTTTTCTGTAGAAAGTACCGATCATTGGAGATTTAATGGTAACGAATTTGCTGTCGTCTGTCGCAGAAGATTCTGCAGAAACTGGAGCTGCTGGAGCTTGTGGTGCAGATGCTACCGGAGCTGGTTGAGGTGCAGAATGATACACTGCTGGTTGAGATACATAACTCATTTCGCTACCCGCGAGTGGAGTTTTGATGGTAATTTCAAAATCTTTTGTTTTGTATTTTACTTCAGAAACCTCTGCTTTAGACACAAATTTGATGAGATTTTGTATGTCTTTAATGTCCATTATATGTGGTATTTGTTATTATGCCAAAGATACTAAAAAACAACAAAAAACAACAAAAAACCACTCAAAATTGAAAAAATCGAGTGGTTTTGTTATAAAATTGAATGTTTTCTAAGATTATTTCTTAGTTTTCTTCTGTAGTTTCTACTGTTTTTTCCATTACTACTTTTCCTCTGTAGTAAAGTTTTCCTTCATGCCAATGCGCTCTGTGATAAAGGTGCATTTCACCTGAAGTTGCATCTTTTGCTAATTGAGGAACTACCGCTTTGTAGTGGGTTCTTCTCTTATCTCTTCTTGTTGACGATTGTCTTCTCTTTGGATGTGCCATTTCTTATAATTTTGTTTGATGAGCGATGAGGTTTGATTGCTCAATTCTCATCATTTAAACTATTTAATTTTTATCTTTTAATTTTTTCAATGCTTCCCATCTCGGGTCGATACTTGGTTCTTCTTCAACTTCTTCTTTCGGACTGAATTTTTCCAATATCAACAAATCTTCTTCCGAAACATTTGGTGAAATTTTCTTCATCGGTATCGACAGCATTACGATTTCATAAATCAGCTGTGCTACGTTAAAAGCGTGGTCTGTCATCGGAATAGTGATTACATCTTCTTCGCTGTCATCATATTCCGTCCCGAATTTTACCAAAATTTTAATCTCATTTTCAATATCGTGATCAAAATTTTCTGTGGTAATATCACAAACCAGATTTACAGTTCCTGAAATTTTAATTTCGAATTCTAAAAAAGTGCTATGTTTTATCATTAAAACATCTGCTACAATTTTAGGCTCTGTAAACTCTTGTTCAGTATCGAAAAGTTGAAAGAACGCTTTATCTATCTCAAATTGGAATTCGTGTTGACCGTTTTTTTGTCCCGAAAACACGATGTCGTAGTTTCTAAACTTGTCCATAAAATGAGTGTGCAAAAATATGCATTTTTTTTAATATTACAAATAATTTTTAAAACAAATCATCAAGAAATAATATTTTCTAATTTCGATGATTAATTTTCTACGGGTAGATCCTCATCAACACCATTGTTTACGGCATTTCTACGAGGTCTCATTCGGTTGGTCATTAAATCATTATATTCTTGCCGATTATTGAAAATTTTCACTGCCATAAACAATGCTTCGCTAAAACTTTGTTCATCGGCAAGATTTTTTCCTGCGATATCATAAGCAACTCCATGATCCGGCGATGTACGAATGAAAGGCAATCCAGCGGTGTAATTCACTCCTTCTTCGTAAGCAATGGTTTTGAAAGGAGCCAAACCTTGATCGTGATACATGGCTAAAACTGCATCGTAATTTTTATATTTATTCGGCTGGAAAAAGCTGTCCGCAGGAAATGGTCCAAAAGCTAAAACTCCATTGTCAAAAAGCTCTTTGATCGCCGGTTCGATGATTTCAATTTCTTCTTTACCGATCACTCCACCGTCGCCCGAATGCGGATTCAGTCCTAAAACTGCAATTTTCGGTCTTGGAATTTCGAAATCTTCTACCAAACATTGGTTCAGCATTTTGATTTGCTTCTTTATTTTTTCTTTTGAAATGCTTTCAGCAACCTGAGAAATGGGAATATGATGTGTAGAAACTGCCACTTTCAATCCATCTGTGACCAAAAACATCAATCCTTTTTTCTCGAATTTTTCTTCCAAATATCCCGTATGACCTGCGTGTGCAAAGCCATGTTTCATCATTTCATCTTTATTAATAGGTGCGGTTACCAAAACATCGATATCGCCTTTCATCAAAGCATTGGTTGCTGCTTCCAAAGAATCTATTGCCATTCGTGTCGATTCTTCTGTTGGTGTACCCAAATCCACATTTACATTTTCTTTGGTAAGGTTCAACATATTAATTTTATCTCCTTGCGCTTGTGTAGCGTCGGTGATATAATTAAAATTGAGTTGTTGTAGCTTAAAAATATTTTTCTGGTAGGTAAATAATTTTCCGGAGCCAAAAATAATTGGAGTAAAAAAATCGGTAATCGCTTTATCTTTTAGAGCTTTCATAATGATCTCTGGCCCGATACCATTGAAATCACCTATCGAAATTCCTACTCTTACTTTGTGCTGTTTAGAACTCATTTTTAATTATCTTTGAAGATTAATAGAATTTCACAAATTTAGGAAATTAGAAATAACTATTCGGAAATTATTTGAAACTTGACTTTTCCCCACAAATTTTACCCTATGTTTACAGGAATTATTGAAGCTACAGCCATCATCGAAAACATCGAAGGCAGTGGCGAAAACATTAATTTTACATTAAGTTGCCCTTTCACTCAGGAACTAAAAATTGACCAAAGTTTGGCGCACAACGGATGTTGCCTTACTGTAGTTGAAATTACTGACCAAAACTACCGAGTAACCGCAATCGCCGAAACTCTAGAAAAAACAAATCTTAGCCAATGGAAATTGGGAACTGAAGTGAATTTGGAACGGTGTTTGAAGTTTGACGGAAGACTGGATGGGCACATCGTTCAGGGACATGTCGATAAAACCGGCACCGTAAAAAGCATTGAAGATAAAGATGGAAGCTACTTCATCACCATTAATTATGACGAAACGGATGATTTTGTTACCGTTCCACAAGGCTCGATTACGGTGAATGGTATTAGTTTAACTGTCGCGGAAAGTGGTTTCGGACAATTTTCTGTGGCTATTATTCCTTACACATGGGAATTTACCAATATGAAAAACATCAAAACCGGTGACTTGGTCAATCTTGAATTCGACATTATAGGAAAATATGTAACGAAACTGATGAAAAAAAATGTCATTCATTAAATACAAAGGTTATAGTTTAAGAAATAAAGTTTTCTGGGGATTCCTATTAATCTGTTTGCTGAGCATTGTAAGCTCATCAATTCTTTCTTATTTTATATTAAGAAATAATGCAACAGAACAAAGCCGCACCGATTTGCAAAAAAAATCGGAGTCGCTAATCTCCGCGCTTGATTATGCGGTAAGTCATACCCAAGTGCAAACCGCTGATTTGCCCAAAGTTTTATCCAATGATATTTTCGAAATTGCTGACATCAACAATCAGGATATTATCATCTATGATCTAGCCGGCAATTATCTTATTTCCAATAAAGATATTAACCTCATTGCCGAAAAAAAAGTTCCCATTAATATTGTAAACAGTGTACTGAAAACCGATAAAAGAATCGACTTTCAAAAATATGATGACAAAACAGGTTCTAATCTCACCTCATCATATATGATTCTGAAAAACAACATGCTGGAGCCCATTGCTATAGTTTATTTCCCTTATTATCACAACGATGGAGCGTATTTTAGCGTTTTTAATAAATATGTAAATTACATCATCTTTGTTAATGTTTTCATCATCGCAATTGGAATTTGGCTGAGCTGGATCATTTCGAATAATCTTACCAAAGCAGTGACTAAATTTTCAAATTTAATCACCAAAATTACCTTATTGGATAATGATCCGCAGCCCATTAAGTATTATCAGAATGACGAACTCAACCAGCTTGTAAAAGCTTATAATAGGATGATTCTTCAAATTAAGGATCAAAAAGAACGACTCAGTTTTAAAGAAAAAGAAGTTGCATGGCGAGAAATGGCAAAACAAGTCGCACACGAAGTAAAAAACCCGCTCACTCCGATGAAACTCACAATTCAGAATTTTGAAAGAAAATTTGACCCTGCAGATCCCAACGTCCGCGATAAAGTGAAACATCTAAGCAAAACAATTGTGGATCAAATCGACCTGATTGCAACGGTTGCCAGTGCTTTTTCACAATTTGCTCAACTCCCAGAAAAACATAATGAAGTCTTCGATCTTAATGAAGAAATAAGAAATATCATCAATGTTTTCAGCGACGAAAGCATTTATTTCCATTCAAATAAAATTGTGATCATGATTGAAATGGATAAAATTTACCTTTCAAGAATCATCACCAATTTGGTGGCCAATGCCCGACAAGCCCGAAACACCGATAAAGAAAGTATCATCAATGTCAATGTGGAGCAACGCCACAAAAGAATCATCATTAATATAGAAGACAACGGCGTAGGAATTCCTGAAGAAATGTATGACCGGATTTTCGAACCCAATTTCACCTCAAAAACTAGCGGCACAGGTTTGGGACTCACCATGGTAAGAAAAATGGTAGAAGATTACAAAGGCGAAATTTCAGTGAAATCTGAATTGGACAAAGGATCTACTTTTACCATTTCTCTTCCTTCCAATCTTCCTTCATGAAGCCTTTTCAGTTTAAAGAATTTGAAATCCGTCAATCAAAAAACGTCTTTCGGGTAGGAACCGACGGTGTTTTGTTGGGTGCAATTTGTTCAGTTTCTGAAGCCAAAAAAGCATTGGAAATCGGAACCGGAACTGGATTGATTTCATTAATGATCGCGCAACGAAATCTAAACGCAACAATTTTAGCTATTGATATCGATCCGGAAGCGGTAAAATTAGCCAATGAAAATTTCGCCAACTCCCCTTTTCTGGAAAGAATCAACGCGATCAATCAGGATTTAAACTCATGGGAAACCAATGAGAAATTCGATTTTATATTCTCGAATCCTCCTTATTTTGAAGAAAATCCTTCACAAAAAGATATTTTGGCGAGGCAACAAACAGCTTTATCATTCCGGAATCTCATCGAAAAATCCAGCAAACTGCTAACTGAAAACGGTCTGCTTTCCGTCATTATTCCTTATGATTCTGTGAATGATTTCATGAAAATTTGTTTAGAAAACCAGCTTCATTTACACCGGAAAATCAATATTTCGGGGATTAAAAATGCTGCAGCAAAACGTTGCGTTCTGGAATTTGGTTTTAATGAAATAAATCCCGACGAATACGATTTTTATATCGAAAAATCACCAAGAAAATATTCTGATGAATATTTAGAACTCACCAAATATTTTCATGTTTTCCCAAAAAAAACTGACTGATTATTTCGGCGCATTCAGGGTTACGACAATATCTTTAGAAATATTTTTGTTTGAACTATATTTAGCATCGCATACCATGGTCGTTAAAGTATAATTTCCTTTATCGACTAAAATAAAATTTTGGTTTTTGGCAGGAACATCTAGATTATAAAATCTTTTACCACTGATTTTCACGATCAAATTGCATTTCGAACGGTTCACAATCTGTATATAAGCCGTTTTGCTGTTCGGATCGTTGCTGAAAAGATGCGTAAGCAAATCGGCGGTACGTTTGTGTTTATCGTTTACACCATCTTTTGCGACGTCTTTTTTAATTTCATTTTTCAATTTGGTGGTGCTTATTGGCTTTACAGTAGGTTTCGCAACCACCGCTTTTTGAGCCGCAGGCTTATTATTATTTATAACAGCCACCAATTTTCGTTTAAATTCCGGAGTTTTCGGATGGTTCGGATTGTATTTGATAAAATTGGCAATCACCTGCGGATCGGTACTATTTTCCACTTGTGCAACAGTGTACTGAGATTGCGCATAAGAAAAAGCCGAAGCCAACAAAAACAGAATGTAAAAATATTTTTTCATTAAAGTAATGATTTTTAAAGACTTAAATTTTAGTAATAACGAAGAAATCTTCTTTTTAGTTTGTGCGAAATTTATTATCTTTGCAACGCTTAATTTTAAGCTAAATAAACAAATTTTAATCATAAAAAAAAATTCTATGTATACACCGGTTGCTGCAGACGTAGCTAAATTAAGAAACACAACAGGAGCAGGAATGATGGACTGCAAAAAAGCATTGGTAGAAGCGGAAGGAGACTTCGAAAAAGCGATCGAAATCCTTAGAAAAAAAGGACAAAAAGTAGCTGCAAACAGAGCTGACAGAGAATCTACTGAAGGTGCTGTAATTGCTAAAGTAAACGAAGACAACACAATGGGAGCGATTATCGCTTTGAATTGCGAAACTGATTTCGTTGCGAAAAATGACGCTTTCGTTGAATTAGCTCACGAACTTGCTGAACAAGCAGTTTTCTATGCAAACAAAGAAGAATTCTTAGCATCTGACTTCCACGGAACTACTGTTGCTGAAAAATTGGTAGAACAAACAGGAGTAATTGGTGAGAAAATCGAGATCGGTTCTTTCGAAAGAATTGAAGGTCCTTTCTTAGGAGCTTACATCCACGCTGGAAACAAAATTGCTGCAATCACTTCTCTTTCTGCAAACGTAGAAGGTGCTTCTGAAGCTGCAAAAGCGGTTTCTATGCAAGTTGCTGCAATGAATCCACTAGCTCTTGATGAAACACAAGTTTCTCAAGAAACTATCGATAAAGAATTAGAAATTGAAAGAGATATCTTAACAAAAGAAGGTAAACCTGCAAACATTATCGATAACATCCTTAAAGGAAAAATGCAGCGTTTCTACAAAGACAACACTTTGGTACACCAAGCTTTCATCAAAGATGGTAGCCAATCTGTTGCTGATTATGTAAAATCTGTAAACGGAGATTTAAAAGTAGTAGGTTTTGTAAGAGTGAGTCTTGCTTAATCAGCTTTTCTAGACCATATTATCATCTCCTGCGAATTGTTTTCGCAGGAGATTTTTTTTACAAAAATTAGAAGTAATTTTGTTGGTCATTTTCATTAGAAAAATATGAATAGAATTTTCAACTAGTGCCTGATATTTCTTTTCAGTTCCGTGCTGTTTCCTAGGCAATATATAAGTATGGATACATCAACTCACAAATCACAGTTGATGAAAGATGCTTTATAGAGATATACAATACGGGGTTGTATTTCCCATTTTTGAATTAGATAGAGCCGGGTACGCAATTACCGGTTTCCTACAAGGGTTGGATTTTACTAAAAGACAGAAATTAATTCCTTGAAAATCTTATCTCGAAATCGAATCGAAATGCTGAAAACCATTAAGAAAAGCTTTCACATTCATCCTTTTTTTTCCTTCCAGTTGTAGTTCTTCAGGGAAATAAACACCATCTTTCGTGTAAATTTTGAATTGATTTTTGTCGATTTCTAAACTTCCTGGAGCTTTTTCATGAGCAGAAATTTCAAATTTTCCTTCAAAAATTTTCAAAGATTTTTCCTCTTTTCCGATTTTAATAGTCGTAAAAGCGCACGGATATGGCGACATTCCTCGGATGAAATTGTGAACATTTTCGGAATTCATTTCCCAATTAATTCTCGTGTCTTCCTTGAAAATTTTGAATGCGTTTTTTGGATTTTCCACAGCAAGTTGAGGCTTTTCCTGAATTGAATTTTCAGCCAATCCGTCTAAAGTTTTCACCACCAATTTTGCGCCCATTTCCATCAAACGATCGTGCAACATTCCTGCATTTTCGTCCGCAGAAATTTCGATTTCATCTTGTAAAAGAATATTTCCCTCGTCGATTTTTTCATTAATAAAAAAAGTCGTTGCACCGGTTTTCGTTTCCCCATTAATTACTGCGTAATTGATCGGCGCAGCTCCGCGGTAATCGGGCAACAGCGACGCATGAAGATTGAAAGTTCCTATTTCGGGCATTTCAAATAAAATTTTCGGCATCATTCTGAAAGCTACAACAACAAAAACATCGGCGTTTAAGCTTCTAATTTCATTCAAAAATTCAGGATTTCTCAATTTTTCCGGCTGAAAAACATGAAGATTATTTTCCACCGCATAAGTTTTCACAGGTGATTCGTGGATTTTTTGTCCGCGTCCGCTAGCTTTGTCGGCAACCGTCACCACTCCAACAACTTCGTGATGTGATTCGTGGATAGCTTTCAATGAGTTTTTAGCAAATTCTGGTGTTCCGAAGAATATAACTTTTAATGATTTCATTTAATAATATTTTTTTGAAGGAAAATCTGTGATTTTAATACTCATCTTTATAAGCATAGGTACGAAAATCGAGCATTTTCACTTCACCGGAATCTAAAAGATGAATCAAATTTTCCAAGATATTTTCCTTTTTGTAATAATTTAATTTAATAGCGATTTCTTCAACATTTGAAGGTTTCTGTTTCAAGATTTCGATAATTTCTCGAGAAATATTTCTTCCAAAAACGCTTTCTTTTTGACTTTCACAAACCGAACATTGTCCGCAGTTTTTCACATTTTTTTCTCCGAAATACGACAAAATCAATTTCATTTTACAATAATCGGAATCTTGAAGAAAAAACTTCATTTCTTCCCATTTTTTCAATTTATTCTTTTGAATTTGTTCAAAAAGATTCCAATATTTTCCGCTGATTGCCCGATCGTCACGATGTTTCAGGAATTTGATACTCGCCAAAGCTCCATCAATATATTCCAGATAATTTTTTTGATGAAGTTCTCTGATCCTTTCTTTGATTAAAGGAACTTCTACATCTATCTTCTGGCTCATCGTCATCTCACTGAACAAGATTTTGTGAGTGGTAAGTCCGGAATAATTTCTGAGCAAAAGTTCAATAAAATAAGCATCTTTTTTTGAAAGCAAATCGATTTCGTCAGGCGTAATTTTCAATTCCAAAGAAGAACGGGACTTATTATTGTTAAAAAAGACAATTTCCTGAACGTGTAAAAAATTGAGAACATTTTTAATTTTAGCCATCGAAGTCTTGGTAAAATTCTGAATTCGCTGAACGTGAAGCTGAAACACATTTTCTGGCAAATCGTTTTCGGCAATTTGAAAACTGGAATACAGATAAGAAACGATATCGTAAAATTCCTTTTTCGAAGGAATTTGGTTGCGAAGAATGCTATCGAAATCCAAAAGTTCTTGTTCATTCCAAAGGAGAAAAGCGTGCGATTCAAGCCCATCTCGACCAACTCTTCCGATTTCCTGATAATAATTTTCAATCGATTGCGAAGGCGAAAAATGAATTACAAAACGTACATTATCTTTGTCAATTCCCATCCCGAAAGCGTTGGTAGAAACCAAAACATGGTTGTTGCTATTGATCCAATACGCTTGTTTCTGGTTTTTCTCTTTAACAGGCAATCCTGCGTGAAAAAAATCGACATTGGAAATCAGATTTCTTTGTAAAAAACGAGTGAGTTCCTCTGCTTCTTTTCGGCTTCTTACATAGATGATTCCCGAAGAATTGTTGTATTTAAGCAGGTTTAAAACTCTTTGATATTTATCTGAAATTTTATCTGAAACAATTTTAATATTGGTTCTTCTAAAACTTTTTTGAAATAATACCGGATTATTGAGATTCAGTTTGGTTTGAATTTCTTTCAAAACTTGTGGCGTCGCAGTTGCGGTAAGTGCCAAACAAGGAATATTGTTGAAATTCTGTCGAAAAGCTTTGATATTCTGATAACTCGGACGAAAATCTTGTCCCCATTCGGAGATACAATGCGCTTCATCCACTGCAATAAATGAGATTTGAATTTCCTCAAGATTTTGCAGAAAAACCCGATTGGTAAGGCGTTCCGGAGAAACATATAAAATTTTGGTCAAACCATCTTTGCATCTATTGAAAATAACTTCCGCATCGAATTCTTCCAATTCAGACGATAAATATTCAGCTTCTATTCCACTATTTTTCAGTTGGTAAACCTGATCTTTCATCAACGCTAAAAGTGGCGAAATAACGAGACATGTTCCTTCCAACAAAAGTGCGGGCAACTGATAACATAAAGATTTTCCGCCACCGGTAGGCAAAAGCGCCAATGTGTCTTTTAGATTGATCACCGAATTTATGATTTCTTCCTGAGAATCTCTAAAATTATCATATCCCCAAAAATGTTTTAGGGTTTGAAATTTGAGTTGCTGAAAATCTTGGTGAGAAATCATGAGGTAAAAATACTGAATCTAAGTTCATAAAACAAAAAAAGCCGCGCAATGCGCAGCTTTAATTATAATAAGGGAAAAATTATTTTGCTTCGAAGTAAACTCTTCTGTTTGCTCTGTTTTTCCATTCAGGGCATTTAGTTGCTGGTTCACATTCTGGGTATTTAAGGTCTTTTTCACCTCTACCGATTGCGTTTAATTTACCTGATTCTACTCCGTTTTGGGTTAAATAATTCTTAACGGTGTTAGCTCTTCTTTCAGAAAGATTTTGATTATAAGCATCAGAAGCTCTCGTATCAGTAGCACCAATCACGTTAAAAGAACCATTTGAAGAATTAATGTAATTTACAGCACTGTTCAAAATTGGAGTGTTTGATGGAAGAATTTTATCAGAATTCAAGTCGAATTCAATCCCTTCTAAAGTTCTTGTATTATCAGAAACTGTAGAATTGGTAGGACAACCGTTATTTTCTACAGGTCCAGGAACAGTAACACATTTGTCATAAAGGTCGATAACTCCGTCTAAATCCGTGTCTAAAGCAACACCTGCTCCGTCAACTCTTGCACCTGCAGGAGTATCAAGTTGGCGATCCCAATCATCGCAAACACCGTCGTTATCAGCATCTCCTTTTTTGCAAACTTCAACATCTTGGTTTTTATCAGCCAAAACATCTAATTTGTAATAAATTTCCTGCAATGGATCGTGCCACATCAAGTGAGATTCGTGTTTTCCTAATTTTAAAGAAAGTCCTAATGTTGCGTTGAAGAAGTTATCAGAAGTATTATCTGATATTTTGTTGATATCACTGTATTGTGCACCACCACCATCAAATTGATCGTCACCGGTTACCACATACATTACTCTACCTTCCAAATCTATTCTTCTATTAACTTTATATTTTAATCCTGCACCAGCCTGACCAAACAATGAGTTAAGTTTAAATGGCTTCACCTCTGTCATTAGTCTTTGTCCAGAAGCACCTTCTGAATAAGCTCTATATGCCAAAGTTCCTATACCTGCATAACCATGCAAAGCCCATCTATAAGGAGAATTATTATCAACTCTTCTCAATAAATTAGAAAAGTTAATATCACCTAAAAGCGATATTGCATCATACTGAGTTCTTGCACCAACATTCCTAATACCAGCACCCGTTGCATTATCAGTTTTGGTATTAAATGCTCCCTGTCTGGTTTCTCCTCTGTCATACTGTAAGTTTAATCCAAACGCATGTGTAATTGCCTTATCAACACTTAGATAAGCTGAATAACCAAACACATTTTTTCCATTTCCCGATTTCAGTGAAGTTAAATCTGCGTGCTGTAGTAAAGGAACCCCTACACCAGCTGAAATAGCCCAATCATTGAATCTTTTCGATTGTTGGGTAAATGGGGATACGTTTGCTGATCCTGAAGAGAAAGTATTAGGATACTCTACAGTTGAAACAGCAACAGAGTCTTGTGCGAACATAGCAGTGGGAATAACCAATGCCAACGCGAAGCTTGCTAAATTTAGTTTCATAAGTTTAATGTTATAGTGATGTTTAATATTTACTATTTTAAAGATATAATACTTTCAATGCTTTCAAGTAATTTTCTTGAAAACTCGCGTTGATACAAATGCCGAATATGAGGAATTTGTAGCTTACTGCAATCAAAAATAAGTTGTCCGTATTGCACTATATCAATATCAATAATTCTATCTGTATAGTACTTAGTTACTGACGAATCTTCTATTCTTCCCATTTCATTCTCTATTCTTTTAATTATATTCAAGAGTTTAATGGGTGAAAATTGGGTATTAAGAATCAATGCAATATTACAAAAATTATTATTACTAACAAATTCCACTGGTTCTGAATGTATAATTTCACTCAAAGCTAAAACCGTGCCAATTTTTTCTTCAATAAGTTTTATTGCAACTTTTAGATTTATTTCAGAATCTCCGAGATTACTTCCGAGTAACAAAGTGACCTTATGTTGCGACATATTGTTAAATATTATTTTTTATGAGAAGTTTCTTTAAAAATGTCTTAGCAAATATAGTGGCAATTATGATTATTGTTGCAATTTTTTTCATGTTTTTAATCATTCTGGTTGCGGCGAGTGCTTTCAGTGACAGCGACAAAGCCACTGTAAAAGAAAATTCGGTCCTCACTTTAGATTTTAAAACCAATATCATCGATAGTCCTACCGAAGACAACAGCGAACTTTTTAATTTCAACGAGAAAGAAAAAAAGGTTCTTATTTACGATATGCTGGAAGCTATAAAAAAAGCAAAAACTGATGACAAAATCAAAGGAATCAGCATAGAAACCGACGGAATGATGGCTGGAATGACTCAACTTGACGATATCCGTAAAGCATTAGAGGATTTCAAAAAAAGTGGAAAATTTGTGTACGCTTATGGAAATTCGGTTTCGCAATCTGCTTATTATTTGGGTTCGGTTGCTGATCAATATTTCCTGAATCCTGCAGGCGGAATAGAACTTAAAGGTCTTACTACTGAAATTCTATACATGAAAAGCTTTGCTGAAAAATATGGAATTGGCATGGAAATCATCCGACACGGAAAATACAAATCTGCTGTGGAACCTTTCCTGAGAGACGATATGTCACCCGAAAACAAAGAACAAGTTTCTACCATGCTGAATGATTTATGGTCAGGGAACGCTTTGAAAATGGCATATTCCAGAAAAATTGATACAGCACTGTTTCGCACAGTAGTTGATAGTTTATACGGCATTATTCCGGATTTAAGTCTTCAGCACCGACTTGTGGATCGATTAATTCAGAAAACCGAATATGACGATTTAATTAAAGCAAAAATTAACCTAAAAAAAGATGACAAACTGAACAAAATCTCATTCAGCAAATACATCAGTTCATACAGCGAAGACAATCTTAAAAAAGACAATCAAGTTGCGGTCCTTTACGCTTCCGGAGCAATTTACAACGGAGAAGGAAATGATGCAATATATTCAGAAAAATTCGTAAAAGAAATCAAAAAGTTAGCGGACAACGACAAAGTAAAAGCGGTTGTTTTCAGAATTAATTCTCCAGGTGGAAGCGCCAATGCTTCAGATGAGATTCTATTTGAAATGCAACAACTGAAAAAGAAAAAACCCGTTATCGTTTCTTTTGGCGATTATGCAGCTTCCGGTGGTTACTACATCGCAATGGCGGCAGATAAAATTTATGCCGAACCCAACTCTATTACAGGCTCGATAGGTGTCTTTGGAATGATTCCATACTTTAAAGAAATTGCAAACAGAAATGGTCTGACCTCTCATGCAGTAAACACCAACGCCAACTCAAACATGTATTCACCTATCAACGGAATTACACCAGGCGGAATCACAATGATGACGAAAAGTGTAGAACAGACTTATAAAAGATTCGTGCATTTCGTAACGCAAAACAGAAAAAAAACTTTTGAACAAATAGACGCAGTAGGCGGCGGAAGAGTATGGAGTGGCACACGAGCAAAACAAATTGGACTGGTTGACGAATTAGGAAGTTTAAATGACGCAATTAATTATGCTGCAAAACAGGCAAAACTGAAAGATTATAATGTAGCTACTTACCCGAAAAAGGTCAGCAAATTCGAGCAACTTTTCAAAGATATGGAAGAAGATGAAATCTCTACAAGATTCATTAAAAACAAAATAGGCAAAGAAAATTATAAAATTTTCGAACAAATAACCAATCCAAAACTACAAAGCGAAGTAATGATGGAAATGCCTTATCAGGTGAAATTCAATTAATAAAAAATAAAACATAAAAAAATCCCGGATTGAATACTCAAACCGGGATTTTTTTAACTGATAATGCTTATCCTCTCTTGGTAGCCATACCATAAATCCAAAGGACAAGTAAAGCACCTACTACAGCGAGAAGCATACTTTTAATGTCGAAATCGTTTACAGTTCCCCAACCGAGCATACTACCGATCCATCCACCTACGAATGCACCAATAATACCTAAGATAATAGTCATCAGCCAACCCATTCCTTGGTTTCCTGGCATAATGAATTTAGCGATTGCACCTGCGATAAGACCAAAAATGATCCAAGTTAAAATTCCCATAGTTTTAAAATTTTAATGTTAATAATTTGTATTTGGTTTGATAAATTTAAACAAAAAAATTAAATAATATTATTTAATTCCGTTTTCTGAAAAATGAATCTACAAATTCCGTTCCATTAAATAATTGCAGGTCTGTCATTTTCTCACCAACGCCGATATATTTTACCGGAATTTGAAACTGATCAGAAATTCCAATCACCACACCGCCTTTCGCTGTACCATCTAATTTGGTTATTGCCAAAGCATTAACTTCAGTAGCTGCCGTAAATTGTTTTGCTTGTTCAAAAGCATTTTGACCTGTAGAACCATCCAAAACCAAAAGAATTTCATGTGGAGCATCTGGAATAATCTTTTGCATCACTCTTTTAATTTTAGTAAGTTCGTTCATTAAATTGATTTTGTTGTGAAGCCTTCCCGCGGTATCGATGATTACAACATCCGCATCATTGGCTACTGCACTTTGTACGGTATCAAAAGCAACTGAAGCAGGATCGGAACCCATTCCCTGTTTAACAATCGGAACGCCTACTCTTTCACTCCAAATCACCAACTGATCTACTGCCGCAGCACGAAATGTATCTGCTGCACCTAAAACCACTTTTTTTCCTTCAGATTTGAATTGATGTGCCAACTTACCAATGGTCGTCGTTTTACCTACACCATTTACACCAACCACCATAATGACATAAGGTTTCTTGGTTTCATCAATATTTCCAGTTCCCGAATGTGGATTTTCCAAAAGCAATCCGGATATTTCCTCACGAAGAATTGCATCGAGTTCATCAGTGCTCACAAATTTATCGCGAGCAACGCGATCTTCGATTCTTTGTATAATTTTTATCGTGGTAGAAGCACCTACATCAGAAGCGATGAGCACTTCTTCAAGATCATCCAGCACTTCATCATCCACTTTCGACTTCCCTACAACTGCTTTGGAAATTTTCTCGAAAAAGCCCTGATTCGATTTCTCGAGACCTTTGTCCAGTGTTTCCTTTTCTTCTTTTTTAAATATATTTTTAAACCAACTCATTATAGAAATTTATTTCTGACTCGCATCAGTGCTATTAAACCGGTAACAAAGATAAAAAAAAACTACCCAAAAAATTGGATAGTTTTATATCATTAAAGCTGTGTAGAATTATTTTTTCAAATAACCTTCTACATCATCAGCGTTCATTACTTTTTCTTCGAAAATGTAAGCTCCAGATTTAGGAGACTTTACCATTTTCACTACTTTGGTCATTTTTTTAGACCCTGCTCCACCCTGAAGTGTTGCTACTACTTTCTTTGCCATTTTTTATTATTTTAAAAAATTACTTGATTTCTTTGTGAAGGGTGTATTTCTTAAGAACAGGATTGAATTTTTTCAATTCCAATCTCTCAGTAGTGTTCTTTTTATTTTTAGTTGTAATGTATCTTGACATTCCTGCTACACCAGTTTCTTTGTGCTCGGTGCACTCAAGAATCACCTGTACTCTGTTACCTTTTTTAGCCATTACTTATCTTTTTTTATAAATCCGTTTCTAGTTGCTCTTTCCAATGCTTCCTCGATACCAATCTTGTTGATAACTCTCAATCCGTGTGCAGAAACTTTTAGGGTTACAGATTTTTCTTGCTCCGGAAGGTAAAATTTCTTCTCCAATAAGTTAATTTCAAAACGACGCTTCGTTTTGTTATTAGCGTGAGAAACATTGTTTCCAACCATGGCACGCTTTCCTGTTATTTGGCAAATTCTTGACATATCTCGATGTTCTTTATTACTACTTATAATTTGAGAGTGCAAAATAACGAAGAAAATTTTAGATAGAC
Organism: Kaistella montana; assembly: GCF_024436175.1. GTDB lineage: Bacteria > Bacteroidota > Bacteroidia > Flavobacteriales > Weeksellaceae > Kaistella > Kaistella montana. Next base: position 17,744 of record NZ_JANFQP010000003.1, read on the forward strand.
AAATATTTATGAATTAATTATTTATAATTTTCAAGAAAAATCATCTACTCAATTCTTTCGATCGTTTCTCAGCTTCCAAAATTCCAGTCTTCAGCGTTTCTTTCAGGTGGTTTTCTTCAAAAATTTTCAACGCAGCTTCGGTTGTTCCTCCTTTTGATGCAACATCTTGAATAAGTTGCTCTAGATTTTTATCGGAATTATTGATCAGATGATACGCGCCAAGCATCGTTTGTTTCACAAAAAGTTTCGCCAGATTTTCGTCAATTCCCATCTCAATTCCTGATTTAATCATCGCATCTACGATGTAATAGAAATACGCCGGCCCACTCCCTGAAAGCGCAGTAACGCTGTCCAAAAGATTTTCATCTTCCAAATAAACAGATCGTCCGGTGCAATTCAACAATCTTTCAACCTGCATTAACTCTTGAAAAGAAACACTATTTGCGGCGGTGTAGCCGGTAATTCCCATTCCCAAAACCGTGGGTGAATTCGGCATTGCGCGAACAACTTTTTGATGATTCAGTAATTGTTGAATTTTCTTAATCTTAATTCCTGCCATCACAGAAAGCAGCATCTAATTTTCATTAAATTGAAATGAAATATTTTCCGCCACAAACTGAAAATCCTGAGGTTTCACCGCAATAATCACCAAATCCGAATCAATACTGAATTCTTCATCAAATGCAGAAACTTGCGCTCCGGGAAATTCTTCTGCAATTTTTTCCAAATTAGATTTTGTTCTCGTAATCAGATGTAAATTTTCGGGCTTCGTAAGTTCATATTTCAAAAAAGATTTCGAAAAAGAAACACCCATGTTTCCGGCTCCAAGAACTGCTATTTTCATTTGTATTGTTTAAAAATGTGCTCTTTTTTTGATGTGTGAAAAATATTCAAATTGACTAATGATCTTATTTTCAAATTATATTCACTTCCCTTTCCAATTCAATTCCAAATTTCTCCTTCACAGAATCAATAATCATCGTTGAAAAATCGAAAATCTCCTTTCCTGTAGCATTTCCTGTTACATTTACGATAACCAATGCCTGTAATTTATGCGAAGCCACATTGCCGATTTGTTTCCCTTTCCAGCCACATTGTTCAATCAACCAACCAGCAGGAACTTTTACCAAATCACCATTCGGATAACCCGGAATGTTTTCAAATATTTGTTTTAAATTTTCAAATTGTTCCAAAGGAATGCTCGGATTTTTGAAAAAACTTCCGGCATTTCCAATCACTTTCGGATCGGGCAATTTGCTCTGTCTTATGGCGATTACAGCTTTCGAAACATCCTGAATTGTAGGATTATGAATTCCTAAATTTTCCAATTCTGTCGAAATCGCACCGTAATCTGTTTTGATCGTATGATTTTTGGTTGTTAATTGGAAAGTAACTTCCAAAATTACATATTTGCCCTTTCCTTCTCTTTTGAAAAACGATTCGCGGTAACCAAATTTACACTCTTCATTAGTGAAGTTTTCAATTTCGAACGTTTCCAAATTCAAAACTTTACAGCTTACAAAATGATCTTTAATTTCTACACCATAAGCTCCGATATTTTGCATCGGCGAAGTGCCCACATTTCCTGGAATCAACGAAAGGTTCTCTAATCCACCATAATTTTTTTCCAAACAATATTGCACAAATTGATGCCAGTTTTCACCAGATTTTGCAGTAACCAAAACTGTATTTTCACCGATAATTTCTTCCGAAATTCCTTTTAAATTTAATTGAATAACCAATCCTTCAAAATTTTTAGTCAACAAAATATTGCTTCCGCCACCCAGAAATAAGGGTTGATGATTGATGGTTGATGGTTGATGGTTTTTTAAAACATACAATAAATCTTCAACAGAATTTACTTCCGCAAAATATTTCGCCGAAACATCAACTCCGAACGTATTGTAATTTTTTAATGAGAAATTTTCTTGGATGGTCATATTTTTAAAATATTTCAACTCAAATAGTAATTTTCGGCTAAAGCCAATCCTTTTTATAAATTAGAAAACGGGCTAAAGCCCGTCTCTATCAACTAAAGATTAAACTCAATTTTATATTTTTGAAGCGCATCTTCCAGCAATTCTACACTTCTTCGCAAATCTGCTTCTTTAAGAACGTAAGCGATACGAACCTGTTTTTTTCCGAGTTCCGGATTGCTGTAAAATCCTCCTGCAGGCGCTACCATAATGGTTTCACCATTGTTTGAATAATGCTCAAGAAGCCATTGTGCAAACTTATCGGAATCATCCACCGGAAGTTCGGCCACACAATAAAAAGCACCTTTCGGTTTCGGACAAATCACTCCGGGAATCCCATTGAGCAAATCGACCAAAACATTTCTTCTATGAGTATATTCTTCGCGAACTTTCATGATGTAAGCACTATCGTTTTGGTGTGCAGCGGTTGCAGCAATTTGACCCAAAAGTACAGGGCTAAGTCTGGCTTGTGCAAAAAGCATCGCTGCATCATGTATTTTCTTTGAACGCGTAATCATACAACCAATTCGCGCTCCACACATCGAATAACGTTTCGATTCAGAATCGATGATGATACAATTTTCCGCTATTTCTGGGAAAGCCAACATCGAAATCTGTTTTTTTCCGTCGTACACGTATTCGCGATAAACCTCATCGGAAATAATGACGATATCATGTTTCAAAGCAATTTCCGCGAGTTGTTTCAATTCTTCTCTCGTGTAAAGATAGCCGGTAGGATTTCCTGGATTACAAATAATAATTGCGCGAGTTTTTGGCGTAATTTTCTTTTCAAATTCTTCCACCGGTGGCAAAGCAAATCCTGTATCAATGGTGGAAGGAACTGCCACAACCTGCACATTGAAAGTATTAGTAAAACCGTTATAATTAGCATAATAAGGCTCCGGAATAATCACTTCGTCACCATCATCGCAAAGGGTAGAAATTGCAAAATTCAATGCTTCTGAACCTCCATTGGTTACAATGAAATGATCCGTAGTAAGATCCGAAAAACCTAATGAATGATAATAATCTTTCAGTGCAGTTCTGTATTCGATATTTCCTTCCGATAAAGCGTACTCAAAAATTTTCAAATGATTATTCTTTACCGCATTCAAAGCTGTCTCAGGAGTTTCAATATCTGGTTGCCCGATATTGAGGTGATATACTTTCAGTCCCTTCTGTTTGGCTTTTATGGCAAATGGAACCAGTTTTCTTACTGGCGAAGCAGGCATATTTCCTGCTCTTTGAGAAATTTTCGGCATTATTTTGAATTTTGACAAAAATAAGGAATTTTTAGGAGCAATAAAATTCCTTTTCTTTAAAGTGATGAATCCGTGTTTTTCTCATTTTTAAATAACAAAAAACCGCCCAGAAAATCTGAACGGCTTTAGAAATCATTGATTAAAATTCATTTATTTGATAAATCCTTTATTTCTCAACAAAGGTTTAATATCTGGAGTTCTTCCGGCAAAATCTTTATATGCTTGGTTCAAATCTACCGAATTGCCCACGGAAAGGATATATTTTCGGAAACGATCTCCGTTTTCGCGCGTCATTCCGCCATGAGTAGTGATCCAATCCCACGCATCTGCGTTCAATAAATCGCTCCACATATAAGCATAATAACCCGCAGAATAACCTCCACCCCAAATGTGAGCGAAATACGGCGAATGATATCTTGGCGGAACTTGTTTCAAATTAAAACCATATTTAGCCAAAACGTCTTTCTCGAATTCCAAAGTTGGTTTCAGTTGAGATTCATCGGTGATGGAATGCCAATTCATATCCAAAGTCGCTGCAGAAACCAATTCTGTGGTCGAATATCCTTGGTTGAACGAAGCTGCTTTTTTGATTTTATCCACCAAAGCTTGTGGCATTGGTTGTTTCGTTTGGTAATGCAAAGCGTAATTTTTCAAAACTGAAGGTTCCAATGCGAAAAATTCATTGATTTGTGAAGGAAATTCCACGAAATCCCTCGGCGTGTTGGTTCCTGAAATCGAGATGTATTTTTGGTCCGCAAAAAGCCCATGCAAAGTGTGACCAAACTCATGGAACATCGTAGAAACATCATCATAAGAAACCAATGAAGGCTTTCCTGGCGCAGGTTTCTGGAAGTTGAAAACATTCACAATCACCGGTTTTTGACCTCGCAAATGAGATTGTTCCACAAAATTGCTCATCCAAGCGCCTCCGTTTTTGTTATCGCGGGTATAAAAATCGAGGTAATAAATAGCGAGTGATTTTCCGTCGCGATCGAAAACTTCGTAAGCCGTAACATCAGGATGGTAAACCGGAAGATCTTTTCTTTCTTTAAAGGTAATTCCGTAGAATTTTTCCGCAGCATAGAAAACTCCTTTTTCCAAAACGGTTCCTACTTCGAAATAAGGTTTTATGGCGTTTTCGTCGAGATCATATTTTGCTTTTCTCACTTGTTCTGCATAGAAATTCCAATCCCAAGGTTCTACGGTGAAACCACCTTTTTGTTGATCAATCAATGCTTGAATTTCATCGCTTTCTCTTTTTGCGGTTTCTACAGCAGGTTTTGCGAGCTGTGCTAAAAGATTCATTGCATTTTCAGGAGTTTTCGCCATTTGATCCTGAAGTTTCCATTCAGCGAAAGATTTTTTACCGGAAAGATGCGCTTTTTCCATTCTCAGTTTCGCTTGTCTTTCCAAAATATTTCGGGTATCATCGGCATTTCCTTTTTCAGCACGATACCAAGAAGCTTTATACAACTTCTCTCTTGTCGCTCTGTTTTTCAAGTTCTGAAGAAGCGGTTGCTGCGTGGTGTTGAGCAAAGTAAGCAAATATTTACCTTCTTGTCCTGCAGCTTTTGCATCAGCGGCAGCGGCAGCTAATTCGTCAGCGGAAAGTCCGTCGAGTTCTTTCACATCAGAAAATAAAACACCTCCGTTCTTTCTTGCATCCAATAATTTGTTGGAAAACTGAGTAGAAAGTGTTGCCAATTCTTCATTGATTTTCTTTACTTTTTCCTTGTTTTCTTCCGAAAGATTTGCTCCTGCAATTTCGAAATTGGTTTTATACAGTTCCAAAAGTCTCTTTTCTTCAGATCCTAAACCATCAGTTTTAATGGCTTTAATTCTTGAATAAAGTTTTTCATTAAGATAAATTTTATCGCTCAACCCTGAGAAAATCGGCGCATATTCTTCCTCCAATTTTTGCAAAGCCGGATTGGTATTGGATCCTGTTAAATTATAGAAAACGATTTGCGCTCTTTTCAGCACTTCACCGCTGTTTTCTAAGGCAAGAAGTGTATTTTCAAAGGTCGGAGTTTCGGTATTGTTCGCTATTTTTTCAATTTCGGCGAGCTGAACTTTCATTCCATAATCGAAAGCTGGTTTGAAATGTTCATCTTTAATTTTGTCGAATTCCGGAGCTTGATACTGCAAACTGCTTTTTTTCATGAAAGGATTTGTCGCCAAACTTGCGTCCGGAGCGGGAATCTCAGTGGATTGGGAATCGGTATTTTTCATTGTGGTACAGGCGGTATTCATCGCCAAAGAAGAAATTAATAATACGGATGTAATATTTTTCATTTTTAAACTGTTAATTGAAGTAAAGGTATTAAATTTAAACAAAAATAAAAACTCATTTTCATGAAATCACTATTAATCTCTGCATCGGTCGCATTTTTTTTAATGTCATGCAATACAAAATCCGACAACGGAGTTTCCTTTAATTTATCTCCAAAAGAAGGAAAAGGCATCATCAAAACTCAAGAATTCGTAAAAGATTTTGATGAAATTAAAGTGGCCCAATCGATTTCGGCAGAAGTAGTAAAATCCGATGTAGAAAAAGTGGTAATCAGCGCTCCAAGCGACATTATCGATGATGTTTTAGTTGAAAACAACAACGGAAAATTGTACATCCACTTCAAACCTAATATGAATATTTCGGCGAGAAATGTCGCGGCAAAAATTTTTGCTAAAGATTTTTCAAAAATTGAAGCGAGTTCTTCGGCGGACATTAAAATTAAAGACAAATTCACCCAAGACAAAACCGATGTTGAAGTTTCGAGTTCGGCAGAAATTTCCGGTGATTTGGAAGCCAATGATTTATCAATCGAGGTTTCAAGTTCCGGAATTTTTTCTGGTCAAATTTGGGCGGTGAACTTAAATTCTGAGGTAAATTCTTCCGGCGACATCAAAATTTCGGGCAAAACCAAAAATGCGGAATTGGACGCATCATCTTCCGGAACTTTGAATGCCCAAAATATGATCGCAGAAAATGCAGAAATCGAAGCTTCAAGCAGCGGAAGTGTGAGTGTTTCCGTGAGCCGACAACTGAACGCTTCGGCTAGTTCTTCGGGAGATATTTCGGTGGCTAGAAAAGGAAATTTGAACATCATAACCCAAAAAGAAAGCAGCGGCGGCAGTATTTCAATCCATTAAATTTTAATGAAATTTCGCTCAAATTCTTAAAAAGACAATTTTATGCTCACTCAGATTCACCCAAAAATACCGATGAGAAATAAGAAAATCACTCGTGAATTTTATATCGATTCTTTAGGTTTTGAGGAAATTGGAACTGTAGATTTTGCGGAATATTTAATGATTAAAAAAGACCAAATCGAGTTGCATTTTTTCTTATTTGAAACCATCAATCCGCTGGAAAATTACGGTCAAATCTACATTCGAACTGATGACATTGAAGCTGTGTACGAAGATTTCATCCGAAAACAAATCGAAATTCATCCGAACGGAAAATTACAGCAAAAACCTTGGGGACAAAAGGAATTTTCAATCCTCGATCCGGATGGAAATCTGCTCACTTTCGGGCAGTTTTCAAATTAATTCATAAAAAAATCAGTCATTTAGTGACTGATTTTTTTTATTTTTAATTGAAATATTACCATCCACCGGAAGCTCCACCTCCGCCGAAACTTCCGCCACCGCCGAAGCCGCCAAATCCTCCTCCGGAACCACCGCCAAAACCGCCACCTCCGAATCCGCCGCCGCCAAAGCTTCCTGGGAAAGGGAAAAATCCTCCCGGATAAGTTCTTCTTCCGCGTCGAGACAGAATTACGTCTTCATCGTCATCATTATTGTTTCTGCCGCCTCCACCTTTGTTTCCAAACAAAAAGCTAAGAATTAGGAATACAAAAAAGGCAATCAATAAAATTTGTAATGGACTGAGCCCTTCGTGATCAGAAGTATCTTTCACAATGGGTTTAAATTTCCCCTGAACCACTTCCATCAACGCAGTGGTACCTCGATTGATACCTTCGTACCAAAGTCCTTGTTTGAAATTAGGCGTTACGATATAATCTAAAATTTGACCAGCAACCGATGCAGTGAGATATCTTTCAACACCTCGACCTTGTTGGATCGCCATTTTATGGTCCTCTGTGGCAATCAAAAAAACGATTCCGTTATCTTGTTCTTTTTCGCCGATTCCCCATTTTTCCCCGTACATCGTAGCAAGATAATTCACATCTTCACCACCTGAATTTGGGATGATAATCACCACAATTTCGGTAGAAGTAGAATCTGCAAATTTGATCAGTTTTTGGTTGAGTTGCTCTTTTTCAGTCGCCGTCAAAAGATTGACCTGATCATAAATTGGATAAAGAACTGCGGGTTTTTTCGGCACCAATTGAGCAAAAGCAATCACGCTTAAGCCAAGAAATAAGAGAGCGAAAAAGTTTTTAAGAGAAAGTAATCTCATTCGGCAATTCATTGGGGTTTTTACCCGTAATCGGGAAATATTTTTTTAGTTCAAAACCGGTTTCGAGTACTGCATTTTTCAAGCCTTCGAAATAATTTCCTTTAGCAAATTCCTGGGTAATCTTATCGTGCATCCGATCCCAGAAACTCTGATGAACCTTTGCATGAATTCCTGCATCACCGATAATAGTGAGATAATGCTGCTCAAAATTCACATGGAAAAGCACCGCATTACGTTCAGCCGTTTGATCTTTACAGAGTTTTTTGAAAACTTCAAAAGCAATTTCTGCGTTGTTTCCTTCGGTGGTGGAATCAATATGAATCCTGATCTCTCCAGTGGAATGATCTTCAGCTGTTTGAATGGCTTCCACCAAGGAAGCCATTTGATAATCTGTTAGGAAATTACTCATTAATTAGTGAAAACTTCGGGTGCTTTTTCAGCTCCGGCAGCCGCTTTGAAATAAGGTTTTTCTTTAAAGTTGGTAAAGTTTGCCAAAATATTATTCGGGAAAGTTTTAATCGAAGTGTTATAATCCTGAGCCGCTTCGTTATAATAAACAGTTTCCGATCTGATGCTGTTTTCAATAGCAGTGTACTCTCTTTGGAAATTGATATATTGTTGATCCGCTTTCAAATTTGGGTAACTTTCAACTACCGCCATCAATCTGCTAAGTGCACCACTTAATTCGCCTTGTGCAGCTTGAAATTTCGCCATATCAGCTTCAGTCATATTCGTAGGATCGATAGTCATCGATGTAGCTTTTGAACGAGCTTCAACCACTTTAGTTAATGTTTCTTGCTCAAATTGCGAGTAAGACTTCACCGTTCTTTCAAGATTCGGAATGAGGTTCGCACGTTTTTGATAAACGGTTTCTACGTTCGACCATTTAGTGTTTACATTTTGTTCTTTGGTGGTAAAGGAGTTATAGCCATTTTTGCCCCAGAAAAATAATACCGCAGCAATTACTAGAAGAGCAATACCGATAGTTCCGGCGCTCATACAACCTCTGTTTCTCATAGTTTAATATTTTTAATGTTTGTTATTCGGTACCCAAATATACAAATTATGTACTAAATTTGTAAAAATTTAAAAAAAATGACAACAATTGTAGTAGCCATGGGCTTAAGCAATGAAATAGGCACTGATAATCAGTTACTTTGGCATCTTCCGAAAGATCTAAAACATTTTAAGGAAATCACAACCGGTCATCCGATCATCATGGGGCGAAAAACTTATGAAAGTATCGGGAAACCCCTTCCCAACCGCACCAATATTGTTGTCAGCAGAAAAAAAGACTGGTTCGAGGAAGGAATTCTAATCGTCGGAAGCATAAAAGAAGCCATAAAATTTGCCAAGAAAATGGATGAAAACATCTTCATCATCGGAGGTGGAAATATTTATGAGCAAACCATCGACCTTGCAGATCAATTGGAAGTAACGCAAGTGAAAGCCAACCTAAAAGCGGATGTTTTCTTCCCGAAAATCAATCCTAAAATTTGGAAAAAAACGCAGGAAATCTGCCATGAAAAAGACGAAAAAAACGAATATAAATTCTGTTTCCAAACATTTGTCAGAAAGTCTGAAAAGTAATATCTAATTTTTATCTTTGCACTTCAAAAAATTTAAGCAATGAACAAATACATAAAATTCGTAATCGCCGCATTGATGATCGCAGCAGGAATTTATCTGATGATGAACCGAAATATCGGTTGGGGAATCGTGGTGGTAATTCTATCCGCAATCCCAATCTTATTATTTTTTAAAAACGAATTCATCCTTGCCGCTTTTTGGTATTTAAGAAAACAAAATATGCCAAAAGCTGCTCAGTGGCTCGATAAAATTACCAATTTCGAAACTCAACTTCACAAATCTCAATATGGATATTTCCATTATCTACAAGGTTTAACTTTGGCTCAGGAAAATCCTTCGAAGGTGGAACCTTTCATGAAAAAAGCTTTGGAATATGGTTTAAACATGAAACACGACCGCGCAATGGCAACCCTAAACATAGCAGCCGGAGCTATGCAAAAAGGCAGAAGACAAGAAGCAATCAAATTATTGGAAGAAGCTAAAAGATTGGACACCGCGGGAATGATGACCGACCAAATCAAAATGATGAAAGATCAGCTGAAAATGCCTTCAATGCAGAAACACATGCACAACCCAAACATGAGACAAAGAGGAAAATTCTCTTAATATTTCCTGAATTTCAATAAAAAAAATCCTGAATTACTTCAGGATTTTTTTGTTTTAAAATGTATTTAAAAAGATTTTCGTTCCATTAATATTGAAACAAAGGTTTTGAGTTCATCAAATCATTTACTTTTTGTCTCACACCAGAAATTACCGATTCGTCTTTAAGGTTCATGACCACATCATTAATTAAACTAGCGATCACTTCCATATCATTTTCTTTCAATCCTCTTGTGGTAATCGCAGCAGTTCCTAAACGGATTCCCGAAGTGGTAAATGCCGATTTATCATCGAAAGGAACCATATTTTTGTTGCAAGTAATATCAGCTTTTACCAATGCTTTTTCGGTTTCTTTTCCGTTGACATTTTTATTCCGAAGATCAACCAACATCAAGTGATTATCGGTACCTCCACTTACGATATCAAAACCATTTGCAATCATTGCTTTTGCTAAAGCTTGAGCATTTGCAACAACTTGTTTCGCATAAACTTCGAATTTATCATCAATCGCTTCAGCAAAAGCCACTGCTTTTCCGGCAATTACATGTTCCAACGGACCACCTTGAATTCCTGGAAATACCGCACTGTCCAAAACTGCGCTCATCATTTTGGTTTCGCCTTTTGGAGTTTGGTGACCATAAGTATTTTCAAAGTCTTTGCCCATCATGATCAATCCACCTCTGGGTCCACGCAAAGTTTTGTGAGTTGTGGTTGTTACAACATGGCAATGTTCGAAAGGCGAACTCAGCAATCCTTTTGCGATTAAGCCTGCAGGATGCGCGATATCTGCCCAAAGCGTCGCTCCTACTTCATCAGCAACTTCACGAAATTTTTTAAAATCAATATCTCTAGAATAAGCAGAATAACCTGCGATAATCATTTTCGGTTTTACTTCCAATGCTTTTTGGCGCATTGCTTCGTAATCGATCAACCCGGATTCGCGATCAACTCCATAAAAATTGGCACCATACTGAATTCCGGAAAAATTAACGAAAGAACCATGAGTAAGGTGACCTCCCATCGATAAATCCAATCCTAAAATCTGATCTCCAGGTTTCAATACCGCTAAATAAATAGCTGCATTGGCTTGTGAACCTGAATGTGGCTGCACATTAGCATATTCCACCCCGAAAAGTTGTTTGGCTCTTTCGATAGCAAGGGTTTCAACCTCATCTACCACTTCGCAACCACCATAATATCTTCTTCCCGGATATCCTTCAGCATATTTATTGGTTAATACGCTGCCCATAGCTTTCATCACGTTTTCTGAAACGAAATTTTCAGATGCGATAAGTTCAATACCATGGGTTTGCCTTTGTCTTTCTTGTTCTATAAGGTCAAAAATTGGATCCATAATGATAATTAAATTTAATAATAAGGGGTTAAAATTTCTGCTGGTTTTCTTGAATTAATGGTTTCAAATTTAGTCATTTTTCGCGAAAAGACCCTAAAGATTTTCCACGAATTTGAAATCATTCTGCAGTAATAAAGCACTTTTTCGCTCTTTATGGAATTTAAACTCATAGAAACTAATCATTCGACTCCATTTGAAAAACTTTCGTTCGTGGATCTTAATTTGTATTTTTGCGACAAGAAAATTTCACCATGAAAATCGGCGATAAAGTAGCAGCCATCGATGAAGATTTGAAGGGAACCATCACTTCCGTGAAAGGTGAAATCGTGGTTTTCAAAGATGAGCACGGCTTTACTCATCAATTCAAAAAAAATAAATTGGTGCCTCAAAATCCCGAGATCTACGACCAAGTCAAAGCAATTCGAAAGGCTGAAATCCCAAAACCGGTCTCCAAAAAACACCACAAAAAACATTTGGTGCTCGATTTACACTTTGAAAATATGGTGAAAAATCCCGTGGATTATGATGCTTTTGAAAGAATTTTCATGCAGAAAGAAAAATTAGTAGAAACTTTGGATTTCTGCCGGAAAAACAACCTGAAAAAATTGGAAATCATCCACGGAATTGGCGATGGCGTTCTACAAAGAATGGTACACGATTACCTGATCGGACAAACCAATCTGGAATTTGATGACCATGATTTTTTCTACCATCAACGGGGAAGCGTTCTGGTAACTTTGAAATAAATTTTCTTCAAAAAAACTATTTCCCTTTTGGCAAGAGCTTAAATGAAGTTGCCACAAACTTGTCGCCTTTGATGGTTCCGGTTACTTCTGCCTTCCGAACGGCATTGCAAAAACCGTCATTCGAGTGTGCGTCGCCATGATCATCAATGTTAGTTCCTTCCACAAAATAAGATTTTCCGCCGATTCTCACTGCCAAATCGCAACCTTTTTTGCCTTTCATTTTAAACTGACATTGTCCGCAAGCAACTTCTACCACTTGCTTTTTTAGTGTAGACTGAGAAAAAACGCTAATTCCTGCAAAAAGTAAAATCAACAACAATACATTTTTCATTTTAAAAATATTTGTGGTAAAATTAGCACATTTATTCATTAAAAACAGCCGTTACAAAACACTAATTTCATCAATATCCGTCGGAACGGGACAGACTCCTATTTTTTTTATTAAATTTGCTCACGATAAAAAATTATGCAAAAGCTTTCTCTTCTTTTCACAAAAGATGGTTTACAGTACCAGATTTCCAAAAACAGAAATGTTTCGGAGGAACAATCTTTTTTTGTAACCGAGGAAACTCCGGAAAACGATATAGCCGATCAACTCTCGAAAGTTTTAGCCAATAAAAACATTCGGGAAATCGCGGTTTTTTCGGCTTTAAATCATTTCACACTCATGCCCGAAGGTTTTTCTGAACATGATTTGGGATATGATTTGATTGCTTACAACGCGCCTGTAGATCGAGAAAACGAAGAATTAATGCTTTCGGTGAACAAAAAATTTGGCGTTCAGTTTTATTATACTTTTCCGAAAAATTATTACCAACTGATCAAGGATTTGAAACTTCCGACGAATTTCAATTTCTCAGGTGAAAAATTTCTGAATACCATTAATGCAAAAAATCAGAAAGAAATTCACATCAATTTATATCATAATCAATGCGAATTTTTTGCATTAAACCAAAAGAAAGTCGTGCTTTACAACAATCTGGATGTGAATTCGGAAGTCGATTTTCTTTATTTCATCATGTTTACTTTAAGCAAAATCGGATTCGGCATCAATGAAACCCAGTTTTTGGTTTACGGCGAAACTACCGAAAACGAAACTTTTATATCGGAACTCAAAAAATTTGTGAAAAATCTGAAAATCGTTTACGACAATATTCCTAAGAAAAATTTCGTCCTCAACGCGCAATAACAGTTCCCAGCACCCAACAAACCTCAATTATGTACAGAATTATCAGCGGAAGATGGAAATCGAAAAGAATTTCTGCTCCCAAAAATTTCGAAGTAAGACCCACCACCGATTTTGCCAAAGAAGCCCTTTTCAGCATCATTGAAAACCGCTTCAATTTCGATCTCGGAAGCAGTGCTGTACTCGATCTTTTTGCAGGAATTGGCTCTATTTCTTTGGAATTTGCTTCCCGCGGTTGCCAAAATGTAACTTCCGTGGAAATGAATCAAAAACACGCTGCTTTCATTAATTCTACCGCTGCAGAACTCGACATGAGTTTACAGATTAATGTACAACGCGCTGATGTTTTCGATTATTTAAAGAAAAACCGAAACCGAAAATTGCATGAAATTATCGTTGCCGATCCACCTTTCGAAACCGATGAAAAAAAATACAAAGAATTGATTGCTTTGGTTTTAAACAATGTTTTTTTAAAGGAAAACGGAATTTTCATTTTGGAACATCAAAGCAGGATGAAACTGGAACATCCGAACTTGCTCGACACCAGAAAATACGGAAATGTGAGTTTCTCTTTCTTCAAACCAAACGAAACAGAAACTGCTGAAATTCAGGAAGATTAAAATATTTTCAATTCAAATTTTATAAAACTTTCAACTCCAAATCAATTGATTTTCCGAAGAATTTTTTGGAGATTTTTTCAAAGTTTTTAGTCAAATCCGACAGGTAAAATTGGTAAGATGGATTTGCATTTTTATCGTTGAGAAGGTGATGCTGTTCCAAAATCATTTTAAGCTGATTCGCAACAATATTCGGAGAATCGATGACCCGAACTCGGTTTCCGTAATATTGCTTGATTTCATCAATAAGCAAAGGATAATGCGTACAACCCAAAATAAGCGTTTCGATATTTTTTAATTTACTATTGCTCAAGTAATTGTAAATGATAGAATGCGTAATCGGATGATTTTTAAAACCTTCTTCAATCGCAGGAACCAAGAGCGGCGTTGCGAGCTCATCCACTTTGATAAATTTATTGTGTTTTCGAATGGATTTCTTGTACAAACCTGAATTTACCGTAGCTTTTGTAGCAATTACTCCAACATTATTATGAATTTCATAGGCCACTTTTTCGGCAACAGGATTAATAACATCAATCACCGGAACTTTCTCGGCAACCAGCTCCAGAACTTCTTTCAAAGCATTTGCAGTAGCGGAATTACAAGCAATCACAATGGCTTTGCAGTTTTTTTTGAGTAAAAAATTGGTGATTTTGGTGGAATAACCCACAATCGCTTCCCGTGATTTCTCGCCATACGGAAGATGCTTGGTGTCTCCGAAATAAATAAGATTTTCGTTAGGAAGCAATCTTTTGATTTCCTTTGCTACCGTTAAACCGCCAACTCCGGAATCGAAAATACCGATCGGTTGGTTGGCTGAAAGATGACTGAAATCCTGCTTTTTCTTTTTCAAGGGAAAAAATTTTTACAAAAATAAGGTTTTTGGACGGATGTTATACATTATGAAATCATGGTTTTTCATCAATAAGCATTTACATCTCCGCATTCTGTTCATTTCCATAGAATTTGGGCATTTGCCAATGATATTTCACCGCTAAAGTACGAATCGCTACAATAAGCAATATCGTCGAAATCTGAACAAAAGTATAAGAAAGCGAACTGTAACGAGCGAGAAGAAGAAAACAACTTCCTCCTAGAATACAAGCAGTTGCATAAATCTCTTTTCGGAAAATCAAAGGAATTCTGTTCAGCAAGATATCCCGAATAATCCCTCCAAAACATCCCGTAATCGTTCCTAAAGTAAGACAAATTAAAGGATGAAGATCAGCATTTAAACCTTTTTGAATCCCAACAATCGTAAAAAGTCCCAAACCGAAACTATCGAAAATAAACAAAGTAACACTGAATTTTTTTTCAATCGACTTAAAAACCATCGACAGAATACAAGTCACAAAAATCACCGAACACATCACCAAATCATGCATCCAGAAAACCGGAACATCGAGCAGTAAATCCCTCACCGTACCGCCTCCAACTGAAGTAACGAAAGCAATAATCAACACTCCGAATGGATCCAAACGCTTCTGCATCGCTGCAAAACTGCCCGACATTGCAAAAGAAATTGTTCCCAAAATCTCGATGATTAAATTGATGTTTTCGTGAAGCATATATTTCAACAAATTTTATCGATTCACACGAACGGTATCGGGGACCAAAAGCTCATAATTACCGCCAAATGTGATAATTTCCCTTACGATACTGCTGCTGATAAACGATTTACTAGCGGAAGTAAGCAAGAATATGGTTTCGATTTTATTTTGTTGTGTAAGTTCTCGGTTGGTTTGTGCAATGGCTTTTTCAAACTCGAAATCGGCGGGATTTCTCAAACCTCTCAAGATGAAATTGACATTTTTGCTGTGGCAATAATCAATCGTTAAACCTTCAAAATGATCGACTTCTACATTGGGGAATTTTTCGAAAGTTTTTTTGATGAATTCAATTCTTTCATCTAGCGAAAACATATATTTTTTCTGGGAATTCTGGCCGATGGCGATAATAATTTTATCGAAAAGCGGCGCAGCTCTTTCCACAATATCGTAGTGACCAAGCGTGATCGGATCGAATGACCCTGGAAATACAGCGACTCTCATAGTTAAGATTTATTTATTGGTAGGAAGTGTGTCTGAAAATAATTCAGACTTTCCTTATTTTTATTTTTTTAATGCCTTTTCCACTTCATTTCCGCACAAATCTTTAATGGAAATGCCGTAAATTTTTGCTTGTTGTGGCAATATGGAAGCCGGTGAAAATCCTGGATTGGTATTCATTTCGAGCATATACGGGGTGCCGTTCATGATGATAAATTCGCTTCGAGAAAAACCACTCATTCCTAAAGAATTATAAGCTTTTTTAGCAATATCTTCTACTTTTTGGCGGGTTTCTTCATCAATTCTTGCAGGAGTAATTTCTTCCGATGCGCCTTCATATTTGGCTTCGTAATCGAAAAATTCTTTGTGAGGAACAATTTCGGTGATTCCCAAAACGATGGTTTCTCCGTTGAAATCGACCACACCCACTGAAACTTCCATTCCATCGAGGAAACTTTCAATTAAAATCTCATCATCTTCAGCAAAGGCAAAATCCAAAGCCGTTTTCAGTTCTGAAGCTTCTTTTACTTTTGAAATTCCCAATGAAGAGCCACTTTGGTTAGGTTTCACAAACAGAGGAAGTCCCAATTCACTGATGATTTCACTTTCATTTACGGATTCGCCATTTCTTAAATAGATACTTTTTGCCGAAGGAATTCCATATTTTGAAAGGACAGCTAAAGTATCTTTTTTATTGAAAGTCAAAGCGCTTTGATAAAAACCGCAGCCGGTATATTTTTGTCCGATCGTGTCCCAATAAGCTTGTAACTCTCCATTTTCACCAGGTTTTCCGTGGATGATATTAAAACAAACATCAAAATTCACATCGAAACCACTTTCCAGATTTACCGAAAAATCGGCTTTATTAATGGGAACTTTTTGTTCACGGTCATCGAGGAAATACCATTCGTCTTTTAAAATGACCACTTTATATACGTTGTACAACTCTCGGTCGAGAGAATCGTAAATCAATTGGCCGCTTTTGAGAGAAACTTTGTATTCATCAGAATAACCTCCCATTACCACGGCGACATTTTTCTTGTTCATAGTTTTTATCTAAGTAAAGCAAATTTAAACAAATTGTTGAAAAACATCCGCCATTATCGAAATATATTGTTGTTTAGGGAAATAATTCTGTTCCTAATTTCGCCATCAAAATTTCCTAAAAACCATTATTTAGGTCTTTTCTTTCGTGGTAAAAAAATGTATTTTTGCAACCTATGAAAAGATGGTATCTCTACCCTTTTTCTCTGGTTTATCATTTGGTTACAAGTATTCGAAACTTAATGTATGACTGGGGAATCTCTAAATCGACCAGACTGAAAACGCCAATCATCAATGTTGGAAACCTCTCCGTAGGCGGAAGTGGCAAATCTCCCATGGTGATGTATCTAGCCGAATTGCTTTCAAAACATTACCGAACCGGGGTTCTTTCTCGCGGTTATGGCCGGTTGACTAAAGGCTACGGAATCACCAACTACGACAGCAACTACAAAACTGTTGGTGATGAAGCAATGCAGCTTTTTGAAAGGTTTAAAAACCGTTTCGTAATCGGAGTTTCGGAGCAACGAGTTCCAGGCGCAAAAAAAATGATCGCCGATATGGATTTGAATGTCCTTATTTTGGATGATGCATATCAACACAGAGCGATAAAACCGGGTTTCAACATCTTGATGACGGATTACAACGATCCTTATTTTAAAGATTTCCTGTTACCTGCAGGCGATTTACGCGAAAGTCGCAGCGGTGCAAAAAGAGCGCAAATCATCATGGTTTCCAAATGTCCCGATGATTTAACAGAAGAAAAAAAGCAATATTATATTTCGAGAATAAAACCTCAGCATGATCAAAAGGTCTTTTTCTCAAGCATTGGTTATGATGAAAACATCTACAGTAAAACACAAATGCTACCCGATAACAATTTGGGATACTATGATATTTTGCTCATTACCGGAATTGCCAATCCCAAACCTCTGCTAAATCATTTAGCCAAATTTTCGCAGCGTGTAAAACATTTGAAATTCAAAGATCATCATAATTTTACGGATCAGGATATTAAAAACATTATTGCTGAATACAAAAAACTAGGCGAATACAAAATTATTCTGACCACAGAAAAAGATTATGTAAGATTAAAAACTTTCGATTATCTTCGAGAGATTGTGTACTACTGGCCGATCAATGTGCATATCGACCGACAGGAAGAGTTCAACCAAACCATCCTTAATTATGTTAGCAAAAATTAAAGAATCTGCGGATTTCATCAGAAACATTATTCAAGAAACACCAGAATTTGCTATTGTTTTAGGTTCCGGTTTAGGTAAATTAAAAGAAGAAGTTGAGCCGATTCATGTTTTAGAATATGCCGATATTCCTAATTTCCCTCAAACAACAGTAGTTGGACACGGCGGAAGTTTAATCTACGGAATGCTTGAAGGCAAGAAAGTGTTGATGATGAGTGGCAGATTTCATTATTATGAAGGTCATGATATCCAAACGGTTGTTTTTCCTTTCAGAGTTTTTCACCTTTTAGGAATTAAAAATTTAATCGTTTCCAATGCTTCAGGCGGTGTAAATCCTAATTTTAATGTTGCTGATGTAATGATCATTAACGATCATATCAACATGATGCCCGAACATCCGCTTCGTGGAAAAAATCTAGAAGAATTCGGTCCGAGATTCGTAGATATGAGCGAACCTTATAACAAAAAAATGATCGAAGTAGCGGAAAATGTGGCTAAAGAATCCGGCATCAAAGTACATCAAGGTTGTTATGTTGCCTTGCAAGGCCCAACTTTTGAAACTCCTGCTGAATACGGAATGGTCAAGGCCATCGGTGGCGATGCCGTTGGAATGAGCACCGTGCCAGAAGTTATCGTCGCAAAACACCAAGGAATGAATTGCTTCGGAATTTCTATCATCACTGATGTTGGCGGACCTGATATTGCTTTCACTGTTTCTCACGAGGAAGTTTTACAAGCCGCAGATAAAGCAATGCCGAATGTGATTAAAATCGTGAAAAGTTTGGTGAAAAATTACAACGCTTGATCTTCATTTATTTAAAATAAAAAAACGCATCTTTTTATAAGGTGCGTTTTTATTTTCATGAAATGATCAACGAGACTATTTCACTTTCACATAAATATGCCGAATGTTTCCCACACCGGTTTCGCGTTCGTCGATCTGTATTTTCGCAATATTTTTAATTAAAGGCAACAACTTCGCAAAACCGAAATTTCGCGGATCGAAATCGGGTTTCTTTTTGATGATGAAACTTCCGAGATTTCCCAGAAAAGTCCAACCATCTTCATCTGCTAAAGCGTTGATACTTTCCGTAATCAACTTCACGGTTCGGGCATCAATTTTACTCAATGGCTCCGCTTTTTTCTTGGTTTTGGTAGCTTTTTTAGCGACGGCAGTTTCTGGTTCTTCAGCGCTTTCGCTTTCTTCGGTACTGTTGAGGATTTCCAGGTAAATAAACTTATCACAGGCTGAAATAAAAGGCTTTGGCGTTTTCTTTTCTCCAAATCCAATCACCATCATTCCTGCTTCACGAAGCCGGGTTGCCAATCTTGTAAAATCGCTATCGCTGGAAACAATACAAAATCCGGTCACTTTTTCCGAATACAAAATATCCATCGCATCGATGATTAAAGCGCTGTCGCTGGAATTTTTTCCGGTCGTGTAACTGTATTGTTGAATTGGCGTGATGGCATTTTCTAACAGCACATTTTTCCAGCCGGAAACGGTAGGTTTGGTCCAGTCGGCATAGATTCTTTTGATGGTTGGCGTTCCGTATTTCGAAATTTCTTCCAGCATTTCCTTCACATTTTTATAAGGAACATTATCTGCATCGATGAGTACGGCTAATTTATCGTCGGTCATATTGTTTATCTTTTTTAATAATTGTATTGGATACAATTTACCCAAATTTACATTAAATCTCTCAAACAAAGCCATGAAAGACGCGATAAATGAATTTAATATTAAAAAAAATTAAACCAAAGTCAGCTCATTCATCATCGATTTTCGGTTACAATTGCTAATTTTACCTCATGCAAAGCCACCGAAAAATCATTCATGTAGATATGGACGCATTTTATGCCTCTGTGGAGCAACATGACAATCCGGAACTTCGCGGGAAACCCGTTTGTGTAGGTGGCGGACAATATGGTGTGGTTGCAGCCGCAAGCTACGAAGCACGAAAATTTGGAGTTCGTTCGGCAATGCCCGGAAGAATGGCTTTGGAAAAATGCCCTCAATTAATTGTCGTGAAACCAAGATTTCAGCGTTACAAAGAAATTTCAATGCAAATTCGGGAGATTTTTCATGAATACACCGATCTTGTCGAGCCACTTTCCTTAGATGAAGCCTACTTAGATGTTACAGAAAACAAGAAAGGAATTGCTTCCGCCAACGATATCGCAAGAGAAATCCGTCGGAAAATTTATGAAAAAACTGGACTCACTGCTTCGGCAGGAATTTCGGTCAATAAATTTCTTGCTAAAGTGGCTTCAGATTATAACAAACCCAACGGACAGAAAACCATTCACCCAACTCAAATTCTCGGGTTTATGGAAGACTTGCCGATTGAAAAATTCTACGGAATCGGGAAAGTGACAGCCAATAAAATGCATGAATTACATATTTTCAAAGGTTCAGATTTAAAGAAAAAATCTTTGGAAGAACTGATTCGACTTTTCGGGAAATCTGGAAATTATTATTACAACGTCGTTCGCGGGATCCATCACGGCGAAGTAAAACCTCACAGAATCCAGAAAAGTGTTGCCGTGGAAGAAACGTTCTGGGATAATCTTTTGGATGAAGATGCCGTTTTTGCGCAATTAAAAATCATCAGCCAGGAACTCGAAAACCGACTTTCTAAAAAAGAAATTAAAGGCAAAACTTTAACCTTAAAAATTAAATACAAAGATTTCACCCAATATACCCGCAGCAAAACCCAAGAAATCTACTTCCAAAACTCAACCGAATTCTACGAAACAGCCAAGAAACTTTGGGAACTTCGGCCATTTGATAAACCCGTTCGTTTGTTGGGACTTTCGCTTTCGAACCTTAACACTTTAGAAAAAAAGCAAGTTTCAGTACAGTTGAAAATCCCTTTTGAGGAATTTATGATATAAATCACAATATTATTTGGTAATTATTAAAACTTTATTACCTTTATACTATAATTTATATCAGTAGCGCGATAACCTTACAAAATTGTGATTAATGAAGAAGTATAGAGATTGGGGCGTAAGTTACCTTAAAGATTTAGAAATTTGTGATGACACAGTCAGTTTTCCAAGTTTCTCAATTCTTTACACTGCTACTGACCATACCCACATATTAATTTTCGATAACGAAATCCATATAGAGCCTGAATCATTTTACTTCATTCCATCAAACAGCCCTATACAGGTTATTGGAAAACCGAAAAATGCTGTGATCGTATGGTTTACGATTGATTTTTTTGTGGATCATTTGGAGTTTTTGAAATATTTAAAAACTGAAATATTTTCCAAAAACCCTTTAGGTATTAAAATTAAGAATACCTTTTTGGAGCAACGTTACATAATTAGACATTATTATTTACCAACCCAAAAAGAAGGGATAAATAAACTTTTCTCAAGAAATATCCTCCGTAATCTTCTAGAATTTGTACTGATCAGAACTTTACTAGAACTAAATCCTAAAATGGAAGGCTACCGAAAAGATTCTTACGAAAAAGAAGTAGCAAATGATTTAGTATTTATCCTTGACGAAGAAGCAACATTCAAATTCAATGTTGAATATTATGCGGATAAACTCAATATCACTAAAAGAACATTAGACAATGCAATTAAAAGTATATATGGATGCACTACAAAACGTTTTATAAACGCAAAAGCAATACAGAGGGCAAAAAAACTTTTGCAAGGAACTGACGTCCCGATTAAAAACATCAGTATAGACATCGGTTTTTCTGAAGAAAGCAACTTTAGTAATTTTTTTAAAAAACACACCGGAACTTCTCCACGAAAGTATAGGGAACAATCGCTACTTCGAAATTCAGATTTAAAGACTACTAAAATAACAGAACCAATAAAATAACCACCATGAAGGCGAATACATTAATCTTGATAACAATGGTTAACCTATTGTTTTCTTTCAGCACAAAAGCTCAAAGTTCAGAACCTGTTACCTTAAATGTAAACCTTTATCCGGTACAGACTATTGAGTTGAACTCATCACAAAGCAATGTAAATTTAGATTACAAGACGAATGAAGACTATAAAAACGGTGTGCAAATCACTGAAGACAACCACCTGAAAGTATACAGCACAGGCGGATTTACAATCAAGGTTAAATCAATTGACCCTAATCTTACCAGTTCAACAAATACCGGAACAACTATCGCCGCTTCTGACATTACCGTGACAGCGACCAAAGGTTCCGTCGATGGAGTTGAATCATTCAGTGCTACACCAGTAACACTTTCAACTTCAGACAGCCCTTTAATTTTCAGCAACACAGGTGCCAACAACAAAACTTTTACCATCAATTACAGCGCAAAGGGCGGGGATAAATACATGAATAAATATATCAAAAGTCAGTCTCCAACAGTATATACTACCCAAGTTTATTATAGCATTGAACCTAGCTAAATAATTCCATCAAATTAAACAATCCAATAACAACGAATCCGTCTCTAATTATAAGAGACGGATTTTTTTTGATGATACTACACACTTTGAAACAACAAGGAAACACTGAATCAAGTTCTACATAGACATCTTAAGAGATAACATAATAGGCAATGTTAACGATTTATTACATTAAATTTTCCTTTGTAAAATATAAAAACACGAGTAACTATTAAAATTTTTCAGATTTCGTAAAAAAATATAAAAAAATAACTCACCATTTATTATAATATTCTCAACAATAAATGGTATTTATTTCATTATTATCAAATAAAAGCGAAGTTAATTATCGTTCACATTTGGATAACTTTTTTGTTTATTTTCATAATTGTTGTTGAATATTAGCAACTTAAATTTGCACCACTCAAATAGCACTCCTCTATCAGCATAGAGTTGTAAAACAAAAACCATTTAGAAATATTATGAAAAAATCAATTTTTATTTTCAGCGTAATTGCAACATTATTTTCTTTAACTGTTAATGCACAAGCTACATCAGTAGCTACACTTAATGTTAATCTTTATCCAATTCAAACTATCGTGGTTAATCCAACACAGACTACTGTTAACTTAGACTATAAAACAACTAGTGATTATGCTAATGGGGTAAATTTAGACCAAAAAGATCATCTAGAAGTTTACAGTACCGGAGCTTTTGCCGTATCAGTAAAATCTTCAAGCACTCAATTAACCAATAGTACTTTTTCTGCGGATAACATCAATAGTTCAGACATCACCATTACTCCTAAACCTGGTACAACAAATCCTTTAACTGGAGCTACACTAACACCTAAACAATTAAGCACTAGTACCACAGTAGGACAAGAAATCATTTCTAGTGACCTTGGTGCGAACAACGCAACATTTAACATTAACTATGCTGCTAAAGGTGATAGTGATAACTATATCAATAAATATCACAATGCACAAAACCCAACAGTATATACAACCACTGTTACCTACACGATTGCAGCTAAATAATATATAACTGAACTCATTTATAGGACAATTTAAGAGCAATCTCTTAAATTGTCTTTTTATTTCATACTATGCACGATTCATTTAGATTCCTTATCATATCATTGTTATTTCTTTCTGGTACTTTTTTCAAAGCACAAACCTCTCTTGAAGTAACTCCACCGCGAAATTATTTCAGTTCTGCAGCAGGCGAAAGCACAACAAAAAAAATAATTGTAACCAATTCTAGTAAAAAGAATGCTTTAACGTTGACCATTTCCTTCAACGATTGGAAGTATGATGAACACGGGAGCAATATTATGGCAGAACCAGAATCGTTTCCTAATTCATGTTCTAATTGGATTTCTGTTCAGCCTCAATCGTATTTTAGTTTAGAACCTGGAGAATCTAAGGAAGTTGAAGTAACAGTAACACCTCCTGCAACAAGAACGGACACACTGAATGTGCATACTGCAATGCTATTCATTACCCAAACCAATCCTATTGACTCTTATAATGAGAACGGTGCATTGATTAAAGTAAGTTTACGAAACGGAATTAAAATTTATCACAACTACAACACTCCAACCCATTCCGATGTTGAGTTTACTAATTTTATATTTGATAAAAAATTCAATAAATTAGAACTTGCCATTGAAAACAAAGGCAATATTTGGACAGATGGTCCAATTGCAACAGAACTGATCAACCAAAGTGATGGTAAAAAGTACCAATTAGAAGATCAAATCATCTACACCATGCCGGGAGATCAGAGAAGCGTTTTGATACCGCTTCCGAAAGATTTAAAACCTGGGAAATACATTGCAACCTCAACGTTTTCCTATGGTGATGATACGATTAAAATGGCCGAATTAACCTTCATTCATGAATAAGTCCATTCTTTTTATCAGTTTATTTTATGCAACTTGGGGCTTTTCTCAAGCTATAAAACTTGTTCCAAATAATGCCGGATATTTACCGGTAAGAAGTTATGCAGGTGCTACAACTCCTAATCTAATTTATATTCCCATACAGCTATATGATTCTAATGGTAGCAAGCTAAACAACTGGAGCTTGAGTTTTAGAGTGGATGGATTAATATCTAATGGCACACAAAACTTCCCACCGGAAAAGTTGAAATTCATCTATAACAGTTTGGAAGCCACTATACCAGCTCCCAAGAATATTACTCCAACAACACAAAATGTGGGAGTACTTACGACACCCATTATTTTTTCAATTGGTAGTTCTAACCTTGTTCCAAACTCTTCTTATAGTTTAGAAACCAATGGTTATTTTGCATTAACCTTAAAATATGATGTGCAGGCTGAGGGTGGAGCTTATCTCACCCAGTATTCATCATGGAATAACTACAAGGTAAATCTTATCATAGAAATCAGAAACCGAAGAGGAGACCTAATGGATTCTAAACCTGTATATTTCGACATGCAGGTGCATCCGGATGACCTCCCTCCAACCACCCCTTCCTATGGAATACAATTTGACCCAAATGCCAATAACATTCTGCTAGAATTCAAAACCGCTGGAGATTATGCGAATGGCGTGTCTAAAAGTTTCACAAAAGCATTTGCGACTACATCCAATACCCCTTATGTAGTACAGGTTAATGCATTAAATAATAATCTGTCAAGTATTAACAACAAGCTTTTACCGATCAGTAGCATTAAACTAAGAGTAAAAGATAACCAAACACAAATGGTGATGAATACGATCAGCTTATCCAACACACAGCAGACCATCCTTTCCAGCACCGCTCATAGTGGTTCTAAATTTTTTGATACCACATATTTCACACAGGCTGGTGATACCAACTTTTTCAACAAAGCATACGAACAATATTCAGGCACCTTAATATTCAGTATCATTCCTCAATAGATTTTGGAAACACTAAAAAAAACATTAGTTTTATTTCTTTTTCTCGGTACAATATTTAGTTTTGCTCAATCAGATTCCATTGTATTGGAAACCGATAAATCCATCATTGCCGTCAATGAAAAAATGCTTTCATTGCAAGTAAAAATTCAAAATAACACAAACTCCACACAAAATTTAGAACTTAGCTACGCTACTGATGAAGGAATCCGAATCTTAAGCAGCAATAGCACCCTGAAATTGTCTCCGAACGAAAGAGTTTTCCTCCCATTCAAAGCATTCGTTGGAAAAAACCAACCCGCCGGTATTTCCCTAGTCAATTTTTTTCTAAAAAATATTGATCATAAAATTATAGCGGCCACCAAAACTCAATTGGTTATCGAACCGAAAAGACAATTGAGAATTATTGCTAATCAGCCTCAGGTTTTAATGGAAAAAATCGGTGACTCATTAAAAATTTCCACACAAGTATATAACGGAGGTAACCAAACCGAACAGGTAGAAATTTTCGCTACTTTCCCTCAAAATTATAGAGGAGAAAACAATTTAAAAAAGACAATTGAACTAAAGCCGTTCACGAACCAAGAGGTTGTTTTTTCACAAATCATCAATAAAGAATTACTGAAATTGGAGATTTTCACGGTCAATATTGCAGGAACTGACAGCAATAAAGAATACTTCGGGAATACAATGGTGATGGTACAGAATGCACTTGGTAGCAGAAAGTATGTGGACCCGATCAACGGCTATCAAAATTTGAATCCAAATTCTTCAAATCATATTTCTTGGAGCGCAACCAATCCTTTTTCTGAGCTTTCAGGTTCCCAAAACATTGATCTCCACTCGGAAATTAATATCGGAAATACCAAAACAAGCGTCAATATGAACGGAATATATTGGCCTCGCTCTGGTACAGATTTACAGTTTCAAAATACTTGGTTGAAAATAGAGCATCGTCTTTTAGGATTACAATTAGGAAACCTAAATGTTAGCGACTTGGACATTAACGTCAACGGAAGAGGTGCTGAATTCTCCTATACGGGTATATCAGAGAACAAATTCAACATTAATGCGGGGATTATAGAGAAAACCTATAATCTTTTTGACCCTTTTCACTTGAATTATTCTCTCAGAGGATATTCTACATTCGCAACTGCCGCGATCGCCTTTAATGAAAAGATAACAACCAACCATCAATTTGTTTATGATACCGATTCTTCCCAAAGAAGCTTTATCATTAAAAACGGATATACCTATAATAACAGAAAAAACACTTTTTATAATTTTGATTTTGGATACGGTTATACCCTATCTGAAATTGATCACCAATCTACAGTCCCTTCTGCTGCTTTGGGATTTAATTATCGTAAAAATTGGAAACAATATATTCTCAGTTCAAACAATTATTATAGTACGGGTTACTATCCTGGTATTAAAAAAGGAAATACAGTTTTTGAAGAACGAATCTCCAGATCTTTTGAAAAATTTTCTCTTTATGTCGGATATAATCTAAATATTTATAATCCTAAAAGCATTGATCCTCTGTATCAATACAACTCCTATTCCCGTAGAAACAAAATGGAAATGGGTAGCAGCTTTTCATTGGCTAAAGGTTTAACTGCCAATATCAGTTCGCAATGGATGAATGAACATTCTGACTTTTTTACCTCTAATTTATTACAATCACAACCCGTTGATTTCCGATCGGTCTTCTTATATTCTACTTTTAATTATAACACCCCTAATAACAAAGACAAATTTAATCTTACTCAATCACAGGGGGTTTCCTATTATCTCAATCTAACCAAACCACAATACGTTTATCAAGTTCAAGGCAATTGGTACCATGGCAATCTGGTATTCAGTACAAGCTACCAACGTGGAAACTTTATGCTTTACGAAGGCAATTCGAACGGTTCAGTCGTGAATGACACAGAAAAAATATCCGCGATGGCCAATTACAGGCTTGCTCTTTTCAATCAAAAAATGAATATCAATGTAAGTGCGATTGGCAATTACGATAATCGCTATGGCAAAAATATTTCGTTTAATACCAATTTCGATTACAGAGCATTCCGCAAGACAAAAATCTTTGCTAATTTCAATTATAATAAATATATTAATAATGATTTTAACAATAAAAACACCTACTTCCAGATCGGAATCAATCAAGATTTACCCACTTTTGGTGAGGAAACTACAAAATTCAAAAGCAGTAATCTGAAGGTTTTCACCTTTTATGATCTAAACAACAACAACGTTTTTGATCCTTTGGTAGATAGTCCGGCTTCTAATATAAAAGTAAAAATAAACAATACTATTTTTATTTCTGATGAGAAAGGCAACATTAGCTATCGTAAAATTCCTTATAATGATTATCTTATCAAATCTCTTGAAAACCTTTGGTACACTGACGAACAAAAAATAAAAGTAGATCAGAAAGAAGTTTTCATTACAATGTCTCTCGAAAAGACAAGCATCATCAAAGGAAGAGTAGAATATATGAAAACAAATAAAAATCATTATGAAGTGCCTCAAATTCTAGCCGGAATTCCTATTATATTCAAAAACAAACTGAATAAAACTTTTAAATTTTACACGAACGCAACTGGAGAATATACTGCATATTTACCTTTAGGAAACTATGAAATCTTCATCAACAATTCCATACTTCCACAATATGTCTATATAGATGATAATTTACAACGTACAACCGCCGAAGAAGGGGTGGCAAAAGTTTTAAACCCTTTCATCCTTAAAATAAAAGAGAAAAAAGTTCAAGTTAAAAAATTTGGAATCTCAGAATAATTCAGAACATCCTTCCAACCTTAGAGAGGATACTTTTTTACAAGATGTTTCATTCTCTCTTCTTTATCTCAATTCCTAATCGCAATGTTTCACTCGAATTTCATGCCGATGATACAAAAGTTTCATGCTAGGACACAAAAGTTTCATTCCGATGAAACTAGCGAACTATAGTAACGTTTTATAAATCCTTTCGCTTGACCATTGTTTTTAATTCCAGAAACTCTATCCCAACATCTTTCATCGTTTTGCTTTAACCAAAGATGATGAATGAATAAGTTGGATTCAGCAGAATGCGAAAAGGAGTGGAACTCATTTTCAAATTCAACATCTAAAGCCTATTTTTCTCCCAGTCAAAGCCTAGGCAAAGCCCAGTCCTAGCCCACCATAAAGGCACTAACCTCCTATCGGCAAAAAGTGCCCTTTTCGGCAAAAACAACCTTTTTCGGCAAATTCGGCAAAAACAGTCATTTCCGGCAAAAACGGCAGAAATAAATCTCCATATTGAGTTAAAATAATAGATTTCAAATAAAAAAACCAATAATATTAAAATCAATATCAACAAATCAACAATAGCCGATACTCTCCTTCCCTTTCTTTAGGTGCGCGGTGAATACATGGCAAAACCTGCTGCCCAGGATGCTCTACAGCCAATTTCCAAAGAGAACCTTGACCTAAATTTATCGGCTTCGAACCCGGCTTTTCTTGGTAATGAAGATCAAAATAATGGTCTTTCAAAAAACTTTCAAATTCCTCGTCTGAACCTTCATGCAATTCCCTAAGTCGCTCTCGAATTTCCGGAATTGCAATTTTCTGCTCAGCTTGATCATTGGGCAAAATATCACTTGACGCACCATAATAGGTACATAAAAAAGTCTGCGTTCCAACAGGTGACCGATCAACATGCCAAGAATAAACATCTGTTGATATAAAATCAAACTCCTCATCTCGTTCATAACATTTCAGCAAATTGAGCGAAGGGGAAGCGCCAAAATCAGTAAGCAATTGCAAATCATTTAAAATCACGGCCCTTGCTTTTTTCGCATCTTCAGAGAGCAGAAGAGCTAAAAGATCTTGAGTATTTATTTCAGTAATATTCTCCTGTAAACGGAGCTTCGAAACGATTTCTTCAAAATTTCCTTCTAATTTCCTATTCCATTCTATGGCATTGATCACTCCTTCAAACGCTGTTTCTACCAAATCTGAAAAAGCAGATACGACTTTAATATTTGGAGCATCAGAAAAATGGATATTCATTTTTGAAGGTTAAAATTAGGGGTTGTCATAAAAATGCGTGAATTTTTTCAGGAAGAATTAAAACCAATTCCTACTTTTTCAAGTAATAGGTGTACACATTATAAGGAAATATCTTTTGGGCCAAATATCTCGATACAACACTGCAAATTAAAATAGGAAAAAAGAGTACAAACCCATTCGGAACCAGATTACAAACCAAAAACAAAGCCGTGAAAGGTGCATAAATAGAGGCCGAAAGTGTAGCTGCAGCTCCTACCAATGCAAAATTGATCAAAGAAAGCCCAGTTCCTAAATAAGTATTACAACAAAATGCAAAACAAAATCCGAGAAAAGCACCCGCAACAATACTTGGAGCAAAAACACCTCCGTCACCACCTGCTCCCAAAGTTAATGCAGAAGCTAATGGCTTAAGAAAAATAAGCAGAATCAAAAAAATTACAGAATAAGTAGCAGATCCGCTAAGAAGCTCTGTTAGTGAATGATAACTGTCGCCATACAGAAAAGGAAAACTGTAAATAAGGATTCCAACCAGCAATGCTCCTAAATTCACCTTAATAAACTCACTGTTGATGCCTGAGAAAAAATCTTTCACCCAAATCACAAGTACCGTGAAATACACAGAAAGAAAAGCGCCCAACACACTGAGTATAAAAAAATAGGGAACTGCTCCCCATTTCCAGTCGGCAAGTGCATAAGGAAGCAAATAGTCTGCTTTGAAATAACTCATAAATAACCACGAAACCAATGCTGAAACGCCACAACTGATAAAAAGTGTTCTACTGAATTTTCTGGCGATCACCTCCAATGCAAACAACAATCCCACCAACGGGTTGCCGAAAAGCACCGACACTCCAGCTGCAACTCCGGCACAAACGAGTTCCATTTTATAGACATTCGCAGAGAAATTTTTCTCGTAAGCTGCATTCCCAACCGTTGCGGTAGCCACCACCGTAGAAACTTCAACTCCTGTTGAACCTCCAAAAATAACCGTAAGAAAACCATTGAAATAATGGGAAGGAATCTTAAAAAGCGGCAAATGGTCTTTCCGCTGATCCATAGTTTTATAAATCTCCGTAATCCCTTTGTTTTTACGATTTTTGAATAGATATTTTCTTAGAAAATAGATGGTAGTAATTCCCACAGTAGGAAGCAAAATGAAAAGCAGCGCCTGCTTATTTTTAACAGTATTGAAAATAAGTTCCTGAAAATACTCGGTAAATACTTTCAGTGAATAGGCCAGAAAACAACTACCAATAGCGATTAAAATAGAAATCCCAATAAGCCGAAATTCATGATGTCTTTGTATTTTTTTACGCTCCATTTTTTTTACTGCATTTAATTTTTATAATATGCTTCATCCCAAGGTTGGACAATGCAAAAACCTGAATACTGAATAAGTAATGACAACATCTGCCTCAATCTTATTTCAAATGTAAAAAGGTTCCGAAACTCAGAAAACAAGTTTAGGCCAAACAGATTAGTTGGTCTTTTTGCAATATTAAGGATTTCAAGAAAAAAAAGGCATTTAAAAAAGATTTATCTTGAATTTTTCACAAAAAACAACCTTTTCCAACTATTTCGGGACAGTTTTTGCTAACTTCACCATTCAAAATTCATCAATAATGAACGCAACAATGATTCAGTTTTTCCATTGGTATTCCGATGGAAACGCCCAACTTTATAACCAAGCAAAAGATTCCACTGCATATTTAAAAGAACTCGGCATTTCGGCGGTGTGGTTTCCACCTGCTTACAAAGCCAACGGTGGCGGTTATTCCGTAGGATACGACCCTTACGATTTGTTTGATTTAGGTGAATTCGATCAGAAAGGAACGATTCCTACCAAGTACGGATCGAAAGAGCAATACATGAACGCTTGCAAAACTTTACAGGAAAATGGCATCTCCGTAATTGCCGATATCGTCCTCAACCACAAGGCCGGCGGTGATGAAAAAGAAAAATTTCACGCAGTAAAAGTAGATCCCCAAAATCGACAGCAAAATATTTCAGATCCTTTTGAAATTGAAAGTTATACCAAATTCACTTTCCCGAACCGACAAAAAAAATATTCCGATTTCGAATGGAATTTCACCTGCTTTTCTGGTGTAGATTATGCGGAAGGTCAGGAAGAAGGAATTTTCCAAATCATCCATGATTTCGGTGATGGTTGGGAAGAAATGATCGATGACGAAAAAGGAAATTATGATTATCTGATGTACAATGATATCGACCACCGAAACCCTTTCGTACGTGAAGAACTCGACAAATGGGGAAAATGGTATCATGATCAAATTCACTTTGATGGGGTTCGTCTGGACGCCGTAAAACATCAGTCTCCTGTATTTTACAAAGAATGGCTCTATAAACTTCGCGGAAATACCGGCAAAAATATTTTTGCAGTGGGCGAATATTGGGCGCCTGGAGAGCTGCCTCTTTTACAAAATTATATTGAAGCTACCGAAGGTTGCATGAGCTTGTTCGATTCTTCTCTTCAGCAAAATTTCCATCTCGCTTCAAAACAAGGCGCTGACTATGATTTACGGAAAATATTTGATGAAACTTTAACTTTAGAAAACCCAGCATTTTCCGTTACTGTTGTTGATAATCACGACACTCAGCCTCTTCAAGATTTGGAAGCTCCTGTAGAAAAATGGTTCAAACCGTTGGCTTATGCCCTAATTCTTCTGAGAGAAAATGGCTATCCTTGTATTTTTTATCCGGATTTATTTGGAGCTCATTATACCGATAAAGACAAAGAAGGCAACGATCAGGAAATATTCCTCGATAAAGTAGAAAAAATTGAAGAACTCCTGAAAGCCAGACAACAATTTGCTTATGGAACACAAAGAGATTATTTCGAAGACGCCAATTGCCTCGGTTGGACTCGCGAAGGTAACGATGAACATGCCGGTTGCGCAGTAGTTTTAAGCAACAAAGACGCTTACGAAAAACCCATGGAAATGGGGGAAAAATATGCCGGAAAACAATTCTATGATTTCATGGGATGGTTCCCCGATACAGTGACGATCGATGATAACGGTTGGGGAAATTTCCCGGTTCCCGCAGGCAATGTTTCGGTTTGGGTTCCTCAATAACAGCAATTGAAAAAATTAGGGTAATGAAGAAAATCATTATTGAAGGCAAAAACATCACTGATATTGAAACTTTTTACAAGGAGATCAACCGAGTATTTATGCAAAATGAAAGCTGGAAAATTGCCCAAAGTTTAGATGCGTTCAATGATTTACTATATGGAGGTTTCGGTGAAACAAATGGAAAAGAAAACATCCAATTGGTCTGGAAAAATAGCGAAGAAAATAAAAAATCGCTTGGTCTTCAACCGACCTTAGCATTCTATCAAAACAAACTAAAATCACCGGAAATTTTCAATACCAACTTTATCATCAACAAAATAGATGAGCTGGAAAAAGGCACTGGACTTACATTCTTCGATATTGTCATTGAAATTATCGCAGACCATCCGAATATTATTCTTTTGAAAGAATAAAAAAGACAGAAGGGAAAATTAAAATTGATAGAAAACATTTGCGTTTTTTGCATTAATTTTACTCAAAATATTACAAGATGCTGCAGAACCTAGCGTTTTATCTTTCCCTCGTCATCGTGATTGTTTTGCTCATTATGCTTGCGCAAAAAATCAAAGTGGCCTATCCTGTTTTATTGGTTTTAGCCGGCTTGGGAATTAGTTTTATCCCCGGAACTCCAATTGTCAACATCGAACCGGAACTCATTTTCTTCATTTTTCTGCCGCCTTTGCTGTATGAAGCAGCGTGGAATTCTTCATGGAAAGAACTTTGGCGATGGCGACGAATTGTCTTTAGCTTTGCTTTTGTAGTAGTATTTTTCACCGCAATTGTCGTGGCTTTTGCTGCGAACTATCTTATTCCCGGATTTTCTTTGGTCTTAGGTTTTCTCTTGGGTGGAATCGTCTCGCCGCCGGATGCGGTAAGCGCCGGAGCAATTCTGAAATTCGTGAAAATACCAAAAAGATTTCAGTCAATTCTGGAAGGTGAAAGTTTACTGAATGATGCTTCATCGCTCATTATTTTCCGTTTTGCATTAATTGCTGTAGCCACCGGACAATTTGTTTGGCATCAGGCGGTTCTTGATTTCCTTTGGATGTGTATCGGCGGTGTAGGAATCGGAATTTTAATCGCTTTTCTCTTTATGAAAATGCACAAATTACTTCCTACCGATACCAATATGGACACTATTTTCACCCTCGTTGCTCCTTTTATCATGTATCTCGCTGCCGAAGAATTTCATGCGTCCGGAGTTTTATCAGTGGTAAGTGGTGGTTTGTTTTTATCCATTCGAAGGCATCGCTTTCTATCCGGATCGTCGCGGCTTCAGGGCGTCAATGTTTGGCAAAGTTTCAGTTTCCTTTTAAATGGAATTGTCTTTATGTTGATTGGCCTCGATTTACCACAAATTGTTTCGGGATTGGGCGATACAAGTATTTTTCAAGCATTGGGTTATGGAGTTTTAATTACCGTTATTCTTATTCTCATTAGGATTGTCGCGAGTTATGGCGCTGTGATTTTCACTTTAATAATGAGAAATTTCATTAATGTTGCAGATTCTGAACCACCCGGATGGAAGGTACCATTAGTTTTAGGCTGGACAGGAATGCGCGGAGTGGTTTCTTTGGCTGCTGCTCTTTCAATTCCCGTTACATTGGCCGACGGAACTCCTTTCCCACAGCGAAACCTCATCCTTTTCATCACTTTTATCGTGATTTTGCTTACCCTCGTTGTGCAAGGTTTGACACTGCCCATTTTGTTAAAAAAAATGAAATTACGAGATCGGGATTTCACCAAATCTGAAAAAGAAATCGATTATGAAATTCGAAACGAATTGGCAAAAATAGCCGTCAATAAAATCAAAACCAATTATCCGGAAAAATTGGAAAAATTTCCCGCCTTGAAAGAACAATTTCAAATTTGGGAAAACAGAGTCAACAGTTCCGAAATCATCATTAATTATCCTGAATACCAACAAATTTTTGCAGATATTTTAGATCATCAAAGAAATTGGCTTATCAATAAAAACAGAGAAGAACTCTTGCTCGACGAAGAAATTGTTAGAAAACATTTGAGGCTTTTGGATCTTCAGGAAGAAAGACTGAGCCTCGGTAAATAAAAGGGTTCTATCGAATGATTTTTCCTATAAAATTTAAACTTTAAGAAAAAATTAAGACAAGACCATTTTTCTATTTTATAAATTTGAGGCCTTAAAAAAATTATATGAGTACAACAACTGTAAAAGCCTTCGGAGCCGAAGCAAAAGATAAAGATTTGCAATTGATGCAAATCGAAAGAAGAGAAGTAATGCCGACTGATATTGAAATCGATATTTTATATTGCGGAGTTTGCCACAGCGACCTTCACACTGCAAGAAACGATTGGGGCGGAACCAAATATCCGTCTGTTCCGGGACACGAAATCATCGGGAGAATTACCAAAGTGGGTTCTGCCGTTACCAAATTCAAAGTTGGCGATTTGGCCGGCGTTGGTTGTTTAGTGGATTCTTGCCGAGAATGTGAGAGCTGCAAACAAAATCTAGAGCAATATTGTTTGAATGGTTCTACAGGAACATACAACGGGAAAGATCCGTTTTTGGGCGGTCACACTTTTGGAGGCTACTCAGAAAAAGTTGTGGTAGATGAAGCATTTGGTTTACATATACCTGAAAACCTTGATTTGAAAGCCGTTGCACCGCTTCTTTGCGCTGGTGTTACTACCTGGTCTCCTTTGAAACACTGGAACGTGAAAGAAGGAAGCAAAGTTGCTGTAGTCGGTTTAGGTGGATTAGGTCACATGGCGATTAAACTTGCCAAAGGTTTAGGCGCTGATGTTACTTTATTTTCCAGAAGCCCTGATAAAATCCAAGACGCATTGGATTTAGGAGCCGATGCTGTAGTTATTTCAACCTATGAAAATGAAATGAATTCCGTAAAAGGAAAATTTGATTTAATCATTGATACCGTTCCTTACGACCACGATATCAATCCTTACATCAACACTTTAAATATCAGCGGAACTTTGGTTTTGGTTGGATATATCGGAAAAATGGACGAAGCTCTTTTCACTCCACCGATGATTATGGGAAGAAGATCAGTTGCCGGATCGGTAATCGGAGGAATCAAAGAAACTCAGGAAATGCTCGATTTCTGCGGGGAGAAAAATATCCTTCCGGAAATTGAAATGATCAATATGCAAAACATCAACGAAGCGTACGAAAGAATGCTGAAAAGCGATGTTCGTTACCGTTTTGTAATCGATATGCAGTCTTTGAAAAACTAATTTTTCAGCAATAAAAATGAAATATCCGGTTGATTGATCAGCCGGATATTTTTATTTAAAACTTATTTCAAAACCTTTTTTGCAGTTTTCAGTGAACCGTCGATGGGTTGAGTGACTTTTAATCCTAAAATTTCCGCAACCATCGGATAAAGATCCACATTCCGGAACTCTTCAATCGTTTTTCCTTGTTGAAAAGCCGAACCTGAAGCGACGAAAGTTGCCTTCATTTCCGAGACTTTGAAAGGATTGTAACCATGTTTTCCGGGTGTTTTTTTAGATCCAGATTCCAGAAAAACTTTGGGAACATTTGGAACTAAAAGAATCTGTCCAATTCTTCCGAAACGGTCATCAGAAGTACGATAATGCAATTTTTTAGGAAATTTATCGGTGAGATAAACTTTATAATCTCGCGTTCTATTTTTCTTTAATTCCCGATAAACGGATTTCACTTCCGCTTCATTTTTCACCATCACACGGAGCAAAGTTTGCGCGTTGATGTAAGTAAAACGATTTTTATCTAACAAAATTCCTGGAATTTCGAGCGGCTTTTCTAAATCTACATCCTTCATCCCGTGATCCGAAACGAAGATGAAATTCACATTCGGAAGATTCAGTTCATTGACTTTCTGAATTAATTTCCCAACAGTTTCATCTACAAAACCAACTGCATCACAAACTTCGCGCGATTCTGTGCCATAAAGATGGCCGTTTTTATCCACTTCTGGGAAATAAAAAGTAATCAAATGTGGCCGTTTTTCTTCGGGAAGTTTCAACCAATTCAATACGATATTGATCTTTTGATCAGCAGGAAATTTATCATGATATTGGTAATAATAGGTTGGCCGAGTTCCTCCCGCATCGCTGTTGGAAGCTACCCAAAACAACGAAGCAGCAAGTGTTCCCTGTTGTTCTGCAAGACTCCAAAGTGGAATTCCACCAAGCCAAGATCCGTCGGAAATTTTGCTTTGAACGCTCATTCCAAAAAAATCATTACGCTTCTGATCATAAAAATAATTATCAACAAAACCGGTATGCGAAGGGAAAAGTCCGGTGATCATCGTGTAATGATTCGGTCCTGTAATCGAAGGATAAGAAGGAATCATAGCTTTCGCTGAAACACCGTTTTCTGCCAGTTTCAGGATATTCTTTGCATTGAATTTTTTCGCATAATCATACCTAAAACCATCCGCAGAGATTAAAATTACATAAGGTTTTGCCAAAGATTCAGCGGCATTCTTCCGGTTCGGAACCACAACTTGCGCAGTATAGGCTTGAGAAAAACTCCATCCGAAAATCAAAATATAAACTAGTGAAAATAAATTTTTCATGAAGAATAATTGTGATGCAAATTTAAACTGAAAAACTGAATCCGAAATATTAAGAAATCTTTATTCTAAGGATTCTTGTAAGGATTTATCTAAAAAAACTACACATTCTCGGAAACTTCTTTCAGTTCAATCATCATTTTTTCAGTGGCAGATTTCAATTCATCAATTCCTTCATTATTAAAAATAACAAAATCGGCGCGCTTGATTTTATCTTTTTCGGGCATTTGTTTATCGATAACCGCCTCGATTCCTCTGTAGGTTTTTTGGTCGCGATCCATCACACGCTTGATGCGGATATTGTCATCAGCAGTTACCAAAACCGATTTGTAACAACTTTCATTGAGTTTTAATTCAAATAAAAGTGCCGTTTCTTTAAAAACAAATTCAGAATTTTGAATTTTAACCCAGTTTTCAAAGTCGATTTTTACAGCGGGATGAATGAGCGTATTGAGTTGAAGCCGCTTTTCATCATCATTAAAAATAATTCCAGAAACATATTTTCTGTTGTAAAAACCGTTTTCGTCGTAAGCATCCTCGCCTAGAAGTTCTTTGATTTTCTTTTTTAAATCTTCATCATTTACAATTTCCTTCGCCCGATCGTCCGAATAATACACCGGAAAACCCATTTCTTCAATAAATTTAGCCACGGTAGATTTTCCGCTACCAATTCCTCCGGTGAGACCGATGATTTTTTTCGACCTTGTTAAACTCTCTTCTTCCATGCTCTAACTTCCTTCAAATTAGTATCCAAAAACTTCGTTCATACTGAAGGTTTCATCTAAACGAACGCCTTTTTCGGTCATTTTCAAACTGGCCAATTCATTATGCGCATCATGTTCGAAGAAAAGAAGATATTCATTATCCACGCATTGTTTCAGGAATTTTCCCTTTTCTTCCATGGTTAGAAGCGGTCGTGTATCGTAACCCATCACATAAACTTGCGGAATATGCCCAACGGTTGGGATGAGATCTGCCGCAAAAACAATGGTTTTTTCCTGATATTGGATCACGGGAAGCATTTGTTTATCGGTATGTCCGTCCACAAAAATCACATCCATTTTCAGATCTGGTGCAAAACCGTAGTTCCCGCTATTCGGTGTAGGCAGAAAATTGAGTTGTCCGCTTTCCTGCATTGGCAAAATATTTTCTTTTAAGAAACTTGCTTTCTCGCGCGGATTGGGTTCTGTAGCCCATTTCCAATGATCTTCGTTGGTCCAGAAATGTGCATTTTTGAAAGCAGGTCGATAACCGGTTTTGTCGTC
Source organism: Kaistella montana (assembly GCF_024436175.1). Lineage (GTDB taxonomy): Bacteria > Bacteroidota > Bacteroidia > Flavobacteriales > Weeksellaceae > Kaistella > Kaistella montana. The sequence goes on from NZ_JANFQP010000003.1 coordinate 56,065, forward strand.
GTTCCATTCAATCGCACCGCCACAATGGTCGAAATGAAGGTGCGTAAGGAAAACATCGGTAATATCTTCTTTCACAAAACCATATTTTTTAAGATTTTTATCCAAAGAATCATCGCCCCAAAGTGAGTAATGGCCAAAGAATTTCTCATCTTGTTTGTTGCCGAGACCGCAATCAATTAAGATTAATTTTTTTCCATCTTCCACCAAAAGCGAACGGGTTCCAAGCTCGATTAAATTTCTTTCGTCTGCTGGATTGGTCTTTTCCCAAAGCGTTTTCGGAACAACGCCAAACATCGCACCGCCGTCTAACTTAAATTTTCCGCACTGTATAGGATATAGTTTCATATTTAATTTTTTACTAAAATAAGGATTTTTTGAGATACTGATTTTGATGTTTGCAAAGATTTAATTGACTTTTCGTTTAAAGATTTCTCATTTTCTCCGCAATCTTCCTCGAATTTTCATCCGAAGTTTTCTCTAGTTCTTTAATGATATTTCTAAAATCACTTTCTTTTCTGTTTTGGCTCAATTTATTGACAATAAAAATTTCAGTCGGGAAAATATGAATTCCAAAAGCGCCTTTCATTTCCTTTCTCACATATTCATCTCCCATATTTTCCACGAACATCGGGCATTTCTGGGGTTTTTCATATTTAAAAGTCAGCTTTCGGAGATGTTCATAAAGTTCGTCATCATTCATCAGTTTCACTTTTCCCCGGATTTGAACCGCTTCATAATTCCAAGTTGAAACATTTTTATGGTCATACCACGAAGACGAAATATAAGAATGTGCTCCCAGAAAATCACACAGCACTTCGTCACCATCTTTCAGAACTTTTGCCTGAAAATTGGCTTTTGAAATATGAGTTTCGAGGTAAAATCCCGCCTCCGTTTCAGTCATAAGAAACATGGAATGCGTTGCAGCAAGTTTTTCCTGATTGGAGATGAGAAGCGCAAAACCGTTTTCACTGATGAGTTCTTTCATCAGCTCCATGTCTTGGCTTTTATAGATTTTTGGGATGTACATATTGGGCAGTAACTTTTATGAATCGTTATTTACAGATCGCATCAGATATTTTCAGCAGTTCTTCGTCAGTACTTCCGAAAAAAATTGCTCTTTTGAAATCTTCGCAAGCACTTTTCAGATCGCCTTTACCTAAAGCAATATTTCCTCTGGCAAAATATCCGTTGGGATCCTGTGTCACCTCAACATATTTGTTTAAGTCCAGCATAGCCATATCAGGCTTTTTCAATGACAGCAGCAGCATTGCCCTGTTATAATAATTTCCTGCGTATGAATCAGGATCCATTTCAATGGCTTTATCCAGATCTTGGAGGGCAAGATCATTTTTTTCGGTCATATTGTACGCAAAAGATCGTAATGTATAGAGTTTTGCATCCGTGTAGCCCAATTTTTCTGCCTGGTTAAAGTCAGACACAGCACTTTCAAAATCCTTCAACAAATTGTAACTCAGTCCCCTCGCAAAGAACGGTTCGCCGTTGGCAGGATTTTTTTCTATCGATTTAGTAAATAATTTTGCGGCTTCATCAAAATGCTGATTCGCCATTTCTGCCTTTCCTAACTGCAAATACTGAGTATCCTTTTTAGAGGCACACGCATTAAACAGAAGAAATATGATTACAACTAGAATTTGCTTCATAAATAATAAAAATAGTTTAAAACAGCGTATCAGGTCTTTTCGGTATCGAAATATTCAAATGTTTATATGCTTTTTCCGTCACTTCCCTTCCTCTCGGCGTTCTGATGATGAATCCTTCCTGAATGAGGAACGGTTCGTACACTTCTTCTAAAGTTTCCGGATTTTCGCCGATAGAAGTCGCCAATGCAGAAATTCCCACGGGTTTCCCGCGGAAGTTTTCAATCATCACACGCATGATGCGGTTATCCATATCATCAAGACCGAATTCATCCACATTCAAAGAGTTCAGGGCAAACTTTGTAATTCCGATTTCAATTTCTCCGTTTCCTTTAATCTCCGCGAAATCACGTACTCTTCTCAATAAAGCATTTGCAATTCTCGGCGTTCCCCGGCTCCTTCTGGCGATTTCCAGGGCTGCATCTTCATAAATCGGAACGCCCAAAACCCTCGCACTTCTTTCGATAATCATCCCGAGAAGTTCAATCGTATAATATTCTAGTCTGCTCTGGATTCCGAATCGTGCCAGCATCGGTTTTGTCAGCATTCCGCTTCTGGTTGTAGCGCCCACCAGGGTAAAAGGATTCAGGCCAATCTGTACACTTCTTGCATTCGGACCGGTTTCCAGCATGATGTCGATTTTGTAATCTTCCATCGCCGAATACAGATATTCTTCCACAATCGGGGAAAGTCTGTGGATTTCATCGATAAAAAGAACATCGTTTTCCTCCAGATTTGTGAGAAGTCCCGCGAGACTTCCGGGCTTATCCAGCACCGGACCTGAGGTGATTTTGCAGTTCACGCCCAACTCATTGGCAATAATGTGGGCTAAAGTCGTTTTTCCCAATCCCGGTGGGCCGTGCAAAAGAACATGATCCAGCGCGCCACCACGATTTTTGGCGGCTGCTACGAAAACTTCCAAATTATCGAGGGTTTTTCGCTGTCCGGCAAAATCCTGAAAACTCTGGGGACGGATTTTTTCTTCCTGAATCAGTTCATCATCAGAAAAATTTTCCTTATCAGCATGTAAAAAATCGGACATTTTGATTTGAAATTTGTATATCCTCAAAGGTAAAATTTTTTATTGAATCTAATGAGGATGAAAGTACCGCAGAATTTCCACAAAACAAATAATCGAGACAGAAAAGAAAAAACTTTGTTCACTTGATCTTTAAACATTAAATTTACCATTATGAAATTAACCGGCCCATTCAAACAAATCGTTACGCTTGCGAATCTTCCTTTACGAGGAAAACTTTCTGACGATAAACTCGAAATCATCGAAAACGGAGGAATTTTATCCGAAAACGCAAAAATAATCGATGTTGCTGATTTTGATGTTTTAAAAACAGCGAATCCAACTGCAGAAATTGAAAACATAGAAGAGACTCAAGTTGCACTACCCGCTTTCACCGATGCGCACACGCATATTTGTTTTGGCGGAAACCGAGCCAACGATTTTGCGATGAGAAATGCAGGAAAAACTTATCTGGAAATTGCCGAAAGCGGCGGTGGAATTTGGAGTTCCGTGCAGCATACGAGAGTGGCTTCGGAAGACGAATTGCTGAAAACCACTTTAGAAAGAATTAATTTTTTAATTTCTTTGGGAATCACCACGATTGAGATAAAATCCGGTTACGGTTTGAACGTAGAAAACGAATTGAAAATGCTGCGCGTCATCAAAAAAGCACAAAAATTCACCAAAGCAACCTTGGTTCCGACTTGCCTTTCTGCCCATTTGAAACCAAGGGATTTTGAAGGAAATAATGAGGAATACCTCCAATATATTTTAAATGAAATCTTACCAAAAGTAAAAGAAGAAAACCTAGCAAACCGCGTTGATATTTTTATTGAAAAATCAGCTTTTCAGCCGGAAGAAAGCCGAAATTTCCTTATTAAAGCGAAAGAAATGGGCTTTGAAATAACCGTTCACGCCGATCAGTTTACACCTGGAAGCTCGAGAATTGCTGTGGAAGTTGGCGCAAAATCTGCCGATCATTTGGAAGCCACAATCGATGAGGATATTGAGTTTCTCGCATCATCGGAAACCGTGGCGATTGCACTTCCCGGTGCGAGTTTAGGTTTGGGAGAAAAATTTTCACCGGCAAGAAAAATTTTAGATAAAAACGGCATTTTAGCCATCGCATCCGATTGGAATCCCGGATCTGCACCGATGGGAAATCTGATTGCCCAAGCTGCTATTTTAGCAACTTTCGAGAAACTTTCCACGGCAGAAGTTTTGGCGGGAATTACGTTCCGTTCGGCTTTTGCGCTCGGTTTGGAAGATCGCGGGAAACTGGAAAAAGGTAAAAAAGCAGATTTTGTCACCTTTAAAACCGATAATTTTCAAAACGTTTTGTACCAACAAGGAAGTTTGAAAGCAGAAAGTGTTTTTATTGACGGAGAAAAAATTTAATAAAAATAATTATCTTAACGCCTCAAAAATAATACAATGAGCAACTTAGAAATGTGGGAAGTTTTCATCCAAACAAAACCTGGACTTTCCCATAAACACGCAGGAACGGTACAAGCTGCAACTGCAGAAATGGCGCTTCAAGCCGCACGAGATGTGTACACCAGAAGAATGGAAGGAACCTCGATTTGGGTAGTTCCAAGCAAATATATGGTAACATCCGAGGGCATAGACAAGGAAGCATTTTTCGATCCGGCAGACGATAAATTATACCGCCATCCCACTTTTTACGAAATCCCGAACGACGTGAAAAATATGTAAATTCTTAGAAACAAAATTCAAGAAGTAAGAATCAAAACTAACAATCTCAACTCTTAAACCTTGGCTCTTAAATCTCAAAAAAAATGAATCCACTTTTTAATTATCTTTTAAAACTTGCCGATGACACGCTGATTTTCGGGCAAAGATTGGGCGAACTCTGCGGACAAGGACCTTATTTGGAAGAAGATATTGCTTTGACGAATATCGCTTTAGATTACCTCGGTCAATCGAGTAATTTCTATAAATATGCCGCTCAAATTCAAAATGAAGGCAAAACGGAAGACGATTTGGCGTTTCTCCGTTTGGAAAAAGAATATTTGAATTGCCAACTTTCGGAGCTTCCGAACGGCGATTATGCGAATACGATTTTGAAAGTTTATTTCTTTTCGGTTTATCAAAAAATTCTTTATCAGGAATTAATGAAAAGCAGCGACGAACAAATTGCTGCGATTGCCGAAAAATCTTTAAAAGAAGTAAAATACCATTACACACACACTTCGACTTGGGTGAAAATGTTTGCCGATGGAACCGAAGAAAGCAAAACGCGACTGAAAAACGCTGTAGAAAACCTTTGGGAATATACCGCAGGAATGTTTGCTGAAACCAATGGTGAAAAGGATTTGGTAAAATTAGAAATCACTCCGGATTCCGAGAAACTTCATGAAATCTGGAAGCAAAAAGTAACCGAAGATTTCAACAATTTCGGAATTGAAATTCCGGAAAGTGAGTTCATGCAAAAAGGTTCTAGAACCGGTTATCACACTGAATATTTTGGTTATATTCTTTGCGAATTGCAATATATGCAGCGAACTTATCCGAATTGTGTTTGGTAGGTTTTAGTTGAGAGTTGCAAAATTATTGGTCTAGAACTTTTGATAAACTCAATTTATTTTAAACTTTTATAACTTTTGTGGTTAATAAAATCCCGTGATAAAAACAGAACAAGACTTATTCAAACTTCTTTCCCAAATCCCCGATCCCGAAATTCCCGTGATCAACATCGTGGAACTCGGAATTGTGCGCGATGCGAAAATGATTTCCGAAAATGAAGCGGAAATCGTGATTACACCGACTTATTCTGCTTGTCCGGCGATGTTTAATATTGAAGAAGACATTATTAAACTTTTCAAAGAAAAAGGAATTACCACAAAAATCATCACCAAAATTTCCCCAGTTTGGACGACAGATTGGATTACCGATGAAGCCAGAGAAAAACTAAGAAATTACGGAATTACACCTCCCGAAAAAGGCAACCACGAAGATCATCTGAATATCCCGAAAAAATGTCCGAGATGCGGCTCCGAAAATACCACACAAATCGGCCGTTTCGGTTCTACGCTTTGCAAAGCAAGTTACCAGTGCAACGATTGCTTGGAACCCTTTGATTATTTTAAATGTCATTAATTCAATTTGAAAATGTGTTATTCAAGGCATTATTTTAAATAATAATTAAACTTTATCTTTGTGAAAACGCATAATTTTCAAATTAATCTCATTATCAAATTTTCAAATTAAAACGATGTACACTCAACTAGAAATAGAATCTCATTTAGACGGAAAACTTCAAATCGCTTATCTGAACGACGAGAAAACTTTCAACAGCTTAAATAAAACCTTACTTTCTGAACTTCGAACTTTTGTTCATAATGGAAGTCGTGATGAAAAAGTGCGTTGTCTTGCGATTTCCGGACGCGGAAAAGCGTTTTGTTCCGGACAAAATTTGAAAGATGCGATGTCTTTCAACGACTCTGATGAAGATAGAATCATTCAGCGCATTGTGATCGATTATTACAATCCTTTGGTAAAGGAAATTGCAAATGCTAAAAAACCCGTTATTTCTTTGGTAAACGGAGCTGCAGTTGGGGCCGGAGCAATGTTAGCGTTGATTTGTGATATTTCTTTGGCTACCGAATCTTCCTATTTTTCTCAAGCTTTTGTCAACATTGGTTTAATTCCAGATACAGGCGGAACGTATTGGTTACCAAAACTTTTAGGAAGACAACAGGCAAATTATTTAGCATTTACCGGAAAAAAAATATCGGCTGTTGAAGCGAAAAATTTAGGATTAATTGCCGATGTTTTTGAAGATGAAAATTTCATGGAAAATGCAATGGCCGTATTAACTCAAATCTCCAATTTACCGACAAAAGCGATTGCTTTAACGAAAAAAGCTTTCAACGAATCGTATGAAAATTCCCTCAGCGAACAACTTGATATCGAAGGAATCCTGCAACAGGAAGCTGCTGAATCAGAAGATTTCATGGAAGGTGTTTCTGCATTTTTGGAGAAAAGGAAACCAAACTACAAGGGGAAATAATTTAAATATAACAATTTACCAATGTAACAATCTACCAATCTTGCGTTTTGATTGTTACATTGGTAAATTTTCACATTTTTACATTTATGAAAATTGGAATTATCGGTTCCGGAACCATGGGAATTGGAATTGCGCAGGTTGCCGCAACTTCTGGCTGTGAGGTTTTTTTGTATGATGCAAATTCTGCTCAAACAGAAAAATCATTAACAAACCTTAAAAAAATCCTGGACAGATTGGTTGAAAAACAAAAAATATCGTCAGAAAAAAGCGAAGAAATTTTCAACAAAATAAAACCATGTACTGAACTTTCAGATTTTAAAAACTGTGATTTGGTCATTGAAGCCATCATTGAAAATAAAGAAATCAAAACCAAGGTTTTTCAAAATTTAGAAGAAATTGTTTCGGAAAACTGCGTGATTTCGAGCAATACTTCATCGATTTCGATCACTTCCCTATCTTCAGAATTAAAAAATCCGGAACGTTTTATCGGAATTCATTTTTTCAATCCGGCACCGCTGATGCCTTTAGTGGAAATCATTCCCGGACTTTTAACGGAGAAAAATTTAGCCAGAAAAATGTATTCTTTAATGGAAAGTTGGGGCAAAACTCCGGTAATTGCTAAAGATGTTCCCGGATTTATCGTGAACCGAATTGCGCGTCCGTTTTATGGAGAAGCTTTAAGAATTGTCGAAGAAAATATCGCAACTCCCGAACAAATCGATGATGCGATGCGAACATTGGGAAATTTCAAAATGGGACCTTTTGAATTGATGGACTTAATTGGAATTGATGTGAATTTTGCGGTAACAAAAACTGTATATGAGGATTATTTTTACGATCCAAAATACAAACCAAGTTTGCTGCAGCAAAGAATGAGCGAGGCGAAATTACTCGGCAGAAAAACCGGAAAAGGTTTCTACGATTATGCAGAAAACGCTCAAAATCCTGCCGCAGAAAAGAATGAAGAGTTGTATCAGCAAATTTTTATGAGAATCATTTCAATGCTTATCAATGAAGCTGTAGAAGCAAAACGCCTGAAAATTGCCAGCGATGAAGATTTGGAATTGGCAATGCAAAAAGGGGTGAATTACCCGCAAGGTTTGCTGGCGTGGGGAAGAGAAATTGGATACCGAAAAATTTCTGAGACGCTTCAAAACTTATACGAAGAATATCAGGAAGAAAGGTATCGACAAAGCCCGTTGCTGCGCAAAATGTAACAATGTAAAAGTGTAACAATGTGGAAAATGTAACAATAAGAAAATGGGCAATTTAAGATTGAATATTCGCATTACGAAATAGATAAATTGATACACTGTTAAATTGGTAAATTATGACTCCACACGAACTCGCGCAATACATGCTCAATCAGGATGCATTCTCCAAGTGGATGGGAATAAAACTGATTGAGGTACGCGAAAAATATTGCTTAATAGAAATGCCGGTAAAACAGGAAATGATCAACGGACTGAAAACCGTTCACGGCGGTATTACTTTTTCCTTCGCCGATTCCGCACTGGCTTTTTCAAGCAACAATACCAACGAAGCGTCGGTCGCATTGAATTGCACCATAAATTTCACCAAAGCCGTGAAAATGGGCGATATTTTGAGAGCAGAAAGTGTTCTAATTTCCGACACACGTAAAACCGGAATTTACGACATCAAAATCACCAACCAAAAACAGGAATTGGTCGCCGCTTTTCGCGGAACGGTGTATAAAATTGATAAAAAAGTGACGGATTTATAATGATAAATATTTTAAATCATTAAACTCAGAGAACTCTTCGGGAAAACTAAAACACTCGCAAATTCAGCTGATAAAGCGAATTTCTCCAACTTCAAAAAACAATTTTGAAGTTTTTTTTATCTTGATGTAACATATTTCCGAACTTCGTTGTCTTACCTATAAACTAAACTATGACTCACGCAATCTTTAAAGAAACGGTATTCTGTCTCAAGGATGAGATGTATCGTTTTGCAAAAAGATTTGTGATGAGCAGTGACGAAGCCGAAGACATTGTACAGGATTTAATGATAAAATTCTGGCAAAAAAAAGAAGAATTGGCCACATTTGGAAACCTGAAATCATACGCGATGAAATCGGTGAAAAATGAATGTCTGAACCGGCTAAAGCATCACGACGTGAAAATGGGTTTTGCAGATTTTCAATTTCACCGTAGCGAGCTTTACCAAATCGAAACCAACAATTTGAAAGAACACATTCTGAATTTCATCAGGCAACTGCCAGAGAAACAAAAAACCGTGATTCACCTGAAAGATGTTGAAGAATATGAAATCTCGGAAATAGCAAAAATGTTGGAAATGGAAGAAAACGCAGTAAGAATAAATTTAATGCGTGCCCGACAAAAAATTAAAGAACAAATCACCAAATTGATGAATTATGAAAACCGACAAATCACAGGATAAATACAACGAAATCTTCCGAGAGCTCAGGGACGAAAAGATGAACTGGGATTTCGAAGATTTCTTGGCGGAAGCTGAAAAAACAGAAAATCCTATCACTGAGATTTCCGAAAAGAAAAGCGCGTCTTTCCCGAAATTTTATTGGATGGCGGCAAGTGTTGTATTGCTTGTTTCCATGGGAGTTTTCTATAATGTTTCCAACAAGAATAAGATGGACGAGCAAAGTGAATTGGTGAAAAATGAAATCTTAAAACAACAAAACGATTTCCGAAAAAGCAACGAAATTGTTGCGGTAAATAACACCAACGATTCTTTGAAAAGCGTTTCGGATAGTTTGCTTACCGACTCAGTATCAGTAAGCGATAGCGAAGATGTGATTGAAAAAATTCTCCCAAAAAGAGGCAGAATAAAAAGACAAACGCTGCCGCAGTTTGTCAGCAATTCCGCACCTGAAAAATCTGCAACAAAAAAAATTGACCAAAAACCCGATTACGAATCCAACTACGTGATTATCAACGGGCAAAAAATAGAAAACGAACAAGAAGCCATCGATTTAACGAAATATTCGTTCCGAATTCTTTCTGAAAACGTTTCTAAAACAGTAGCTTCAACCGAAGCAATGAACAACTTTAACAATGATTACTAAAATTTAAAATCATGAAAAATTTACTCCTAATATTCGCCCTTACTTTTTCGCATTTCTTTCAAATAAATGCCCAAAAAGATAAATTAGACCAGCTTTTTGATAAATACCAAGAATCCGAAGGTGTTACTTCAATCAAAATCGCAAAACCAATGTTCAACATGCTCAATAAGCTGGATATCAACGATTCTGAATTGGATCAAATTAAACCCTTACTCAATAAAATCAACGGTTTGCGAATCCTTATCGTAGAAAAACCGAATGTGCCAACAAATCCTGGAACTCAAGACAAACTTCTTCTCAGCAATTTTCAAAACCTTCAATCCGAAATTACAAGTTCCATTAAAAACATGAAATACGAGGAATTGATGACCGTGAACAGCAAAGACAACAAGATTAAATTCCTTTCTTCGGATGCAACCAACGGAATTTTAGACAATTTGCTTTTGAACATCAGCTCCGGAGGAAATACCGTTTTGATGATGCTCGATGGGAAAATTTCCATGGACGATGTGAATAATTTGGTGAATGAAGCACAAACCTTTTCCTCTACAAACAGCAACAGCTCCTCGACCTCTATTTCCGATAAAGAAGTACGAAAAGTAAATCAATTCAGCGGTATACAGGTATCTTCGGGGATTAATGTAAGTTTCACCCAAGATGTTACACAAAAAATTATAGTAGATTCCGACCGACCAGAATTAATCAAAACCGAACTGGTGGGCGACATTTTAAAAATATATGTAGACAACAGCAAAGAGCGAAATCTTAAATTCAAAAAAATAAATGTATCGATTTCGGCTCCGGAACTCAGCAAAATAGCAGTCAATTCGGGAGCGAGTTTTTCTACGCTTAACACCATAAAAAGCCCATATTTCCAAATTGCAACAACTTCAGGTGCTAATCTGAAAGCCGACTTGGACACAAAAGGAAAAATCGAACTTGCCACGGCTTCCGGGTCTACAATTCACCTGAATGCGATCGCAAACGAACTAGAAATGAGTGCATCAAGCGGCTCTTCAACAACATTAAACGGAATAATTAATGATGTCAACATGGCGGTTTCCTCCGCGGCAAATGTGAATGCACAAGATCTTTTAACAAAAAAATCGACGATTAGCGCATCCTCCGCAGCGGATGTAAAAGTGAACGTCACTGAAGAATTAAAAGTGATTGGAACTTCAGGAGCAACTGTAAGATACCGTGCCAACTCCACCGTGAATCGCAACGCGTCACTTTCCGGAAGAGCTTCTATGAAACCATTATAAAAATTCATCATGAAAAAAAAAATCTCTATTATTTTATTGGTACTCGCAGTATTCAGTTTGCAATCGTGCATGGTTTCGAACTCGCCAAAAATGGGCTTCTTTGATAATCCTTACTACGATTATGGCGGCGCAAAATTCACAAGCATCAATGTTCCGATGTTTCTCGCAAAACCAATCGTGAAGAAAGCTTTGAGAGAAGACGGCGAAAGCGAAGAACTCATCAACCTCATCAAAAAAGTTTCGGATGTGAAGGTGATGACGGTAGAAAATGGCAATAAAGAAATGTTGGGCGATTTCGCGAAATATCTCACTTCCAACAATTTTGAGGAATGGATGACGGTAAAAAAAGCCGATGAAACCATCAATTTCCAAGCGAAACAAACCGGCGATGTGATTAAAAAACTAATGGTCACCGTGCATTCCGGGAAAGAATTGGTTTTTGTGGATGTGACAGGAAAATTCACCGCCGATGATGTATCGAGAATCATTAATTATTCAGAAAAAAACGATGTGAAAAAATTGACTTCGAAATAAAAAAATAACCGCAGCTTTTTCTGCGGTTGTTTTTTTCAAAAGCAATTATAACATTAATTTTCCTTAATAGAAAACCCCTATTTCCATTTTCCAAAAAAAAAACATAATTTTGCAAGAAAGTAAAGATGTCTATTCACAACAAAATCGTAGAAACGGCCATCACTTTCGATGACGTTCTACTTATCCCTTCTTACTCAGAAGTTCTGCCTAATCAGGTTTCCCTCAAATCAAGACTTTCCGATAAAATCACGCTCAATGCGCCCATCGTTTCCGCTGCAATGGATACGGTTACCGAGGCCGAAATGGCGATTGCAATGGCAAGAATTGGAGGAATTGGTTTCATCCACAAAAATATGCCAATTGACGAACAAGCCGCGCAAGTTTATCGCGTGAAACGTTCTGAAAATGGAATGATTACCGATCCTGTGACTTTATCAAAAGACCACACTTTAGCTCAGGCTAAAGAAATGATGACCAATTTCAAAATCTCCGGACTTCCCGTGGTTGATGCGGAGAATAAACTCATCGGAATCATCACCAACCGAGATGTGAAATACCAAGAAAACCTCGATGCAAAGGTAGAAGAACTGATGACCAAAGACCACCTCATCACTTCCGATAAAGAAACCAATCTCGAACAGGCAAAAGCTATTCTTCTTCAAAATCGCGTGGAAAAACTTCCAATCGTTGATAAAGATTTCAAATTGGTTGGTTTAATTACCATTAAAGACATTGACAATCAATTGGAATACCCGAATGCCAATAAAGACAAAAACGGCCGACTCATCGTTGGAGCAGGCGTTGGAGTTGGCGAAGATACAATGGATCGCGTAGCTGCATTGGTAAAAGCTGGTGTCGACATTATCGCGGTAGATTCTGCTCACGGTCATTCGAAAGGCGTTTTAGATAAAATCAAAGAAATTCGTACCGGTTTCCCAGATTTGGATATTGTTGGTGGAAATATTGTAACTGCTGAAGCTGCAAAAGACCTCATCGAAGTAGGTGCAAATGTGTTGAAAGTAGGTGTTGGTCCGGGTTCTATCTGTACCACAAGAGTTGTTGCCGGAGTTGGTGTTCCTCAACTTTCCGCAATTTATAATGTTTTTGAATACGCAAAAACTAAAAATGTAGCTGTAATTGCTGATGGTGGAATCAAACTTTCCGGAGATATCGTGAAAGCTTTGGCTTCCGGAGCAAATGCGGTAATGCTTGGTTCGCTACTTGCCGGAACTGATGAAGCTCCAGGTGAGGAAATTATTTTCCAAGGAAGAAAATTCAAAGCATATCAAGGAATGGGTTCTCTCTCAGCGATGAGACGTGGCGGAAAAGAAAGATATTTCCAAAGTGAAGCGAAGAAATTTGTTCCGGAAGGTATCGAAGGTCGAGTTCCTCACAAAGGAAAATTAGAAGAAGTTGTTTTCCAATTAACAGGCGGAATTCGCGCTGGAATGGGTTATTGCGGAACCAAAGACATAGAAACCTTGCAAAAAGACGGCAAAATGGTGATGATCACCGGAAGCGGATTGAAAGAATCGCATCCACATGATGTAATTATTACTCAGGAAGCGCCGAATTATTCTTTATAAAATTTATTTTACTCAAGGGTTGCAAATTAGCAACCCTTTTTTTGCGTTTTATTTTGGGTTTAATTTCTTAAATTTACTCCAAAATCATCCGATATATGAGATCTTACTCCCTATTTTTGTTGCTTTTTCTTTTGGTTCAGTGTGATGTTTTCCCATCCACAATTCCAATTTATCAACCTAGGACTTCTTCTGCTTCAGCAAATGAAAGCAAAGAGTTCGATGAACTGATGGAAAAAGATCAAATCAATAAAAAGAAGGTTACAGCAGAAGTCCTCACCTATCTTCTCAATGATACCGAGTATGATGATCCGAAAACCGCAGCAGTAATCGAAAATAATTCGAATTGCAATATCATACTAAGGTTGGTAGAAATTCAGGGAAACCGCATTTACAATCTTCCAATTCCGAAAAACAGCAAAAATCAATTTATCATTTATAAAGGGAGTTACACCTTAAAATCCAACGTTTGTGATGCAAAATATTATTCCCAGAAATTAATCAGTACGCCACTGCTCTTGAAACTTTCGGGAAATTAAATATCCGGTTCGGAGGAATTATTTTTGCCTAAATTTTCTTTAAAATCTTCGATTCTCCAATAGGTTCCGGCATTTCCTTTTTCGATTTTTTCTTTGGAATAAAGACGGAAATCGTTTTCGGTTTTATCTAAAAGATAATCATAAGGTCCCACCGAAGAAATGAGTTTCACCAAAACTGGAGAAATCTCCAAACAGATAAAAAGTCCCATGATAAAACTCGCTGCGAGTCCGATAATTGCGGAGTTTTTTCCTAATTCATCCAATGCCTGAAGTCTGGCCGCAAAACCATTGAATTTATCCTCAAAAGTTTCAGTTTTATTTCTTTCTGTTTCGATGTTGGTGTAAACTTTAGAAATTTCTTTGTCTAAATATTCGAGTCTTGGCGCGATTTGCTTTTGATAATTTTCCAAATCTTGGCGACGTTGTTCTTTCAATTCAGATTTTCTTTTTGCATTCGAACCAAAACCTACTTTCCCACTCGTCAAACCACTTTGTTTCCCCAAAATTTCCTTCTCCAATTCTACTGCCGCAGAATCGTATGATTTTTGATAATCCGCAATTTTAGCTGCAATTTGTTTTTTTTCGGTCTCAAATGGGCCAGATTGTTGCAAAATTCTGCCATTCATTTCCGCTTGAAGTTGGGTTTTATTTCTTTGGATAATGGTATTGAGCTGTTTGTTGACTTCCTTTTCAAAGATTTTCAGTTCTAGAGGTTTCGAAATAATAATTCCTAAAAAGGTGGCTAAAATCAATCTCGGAATCGCCATTAAAATCTGATTCCACCAAGTTCCTGTTTTCTTGATAGATGAAACGATATACCGGTCGAGATTAAAAATCATCAATCCCCAAAGAACTCCAAATCCTGTGGAAACCCAAAGATCATCAAACACCGTAAACATCCCATATCCAGCTGATAAAGTTGCGAAAACAGCCGTAAACAAAACGATTCCACCGATTCCTGCAAATTTGTTCCATTCACTCGGAGTTTTCCTCAAAATATGAAGATTTCCGCCGGAACAAACGATCAAAAATTGCTGAAACAAATTCATTTTGTGGTTCACCGGATTTATATTTTGTGATTTATTTTTCATTTTTTACAATTTTAAAGTTCATAAAACTTTTACAATTTGTCCTTAAAAACGTCACAATGTTACAGATAGTATTAGGTTTAACCAAGAAGATATCTTGTAGAATTTTTGTAAATAGATTTTACAAATTAACTTTTTAATAATCTGATAGTTATGGATTTTTTAAATAAATGTTCGAAAATCATTATTATTTAATTCGATCCGGATTTTGCTTCAAAAAACTATCCCATCCGGAATAATTTTTATCTGAAACCAAATTTCCGGAGTTGAAATGATGACAAACCGCCACCGCCAAACCATCGGAAGCATCGAGGTATTTGGTGGGAAATTCCTTTAGTTTTAAAAGATTTTTCAGCATACCAGCGACTTGCTCTTTACTCGCATTTCCGTTTCCGGTGATCGCCATTTTGATTTTTTTCGGAGAATATTCGATAATAGGAATATCCCGATGAAGCGACGCCGCCATCGCCACTCCTTGCGCGCGACCGAGTTTCAGCATACTTTGCACATTTTTCCCAAAAAAAGGCGCTTCCAAAGCAACTTCATCCGGATGATATTCATCTATTAAAGCTAAAGTTTTATCAAAAATGATTTTGAGTTTGGTTTCGTGGTTAGGATATTTCTTTAAAATAAGTTCATGAATGGAAACCAATTCGATGAAACTGCCCTTCACCGAGATAATTCCGAAACCCATAATCGTGGTTCCCGGATCGATTCCTAAGATGATTTTTTCTGTTTGCACCTCACAAAAATAGCAGTTTCAAACAAATTTAAAGACTTGAAAGCAATTAATTCATCAAAATAATTCTAAATTTGTTACACATAACTTCAATTCATTGAATATAAACAACCTTCATTGAATTTTTTATAAAAATTAATAAAACAAAATAATCCGAATTAATATCAAAATTTAATTAAACATGAAAAAAATTCTATTAAGCCTAACTCTGATTACTGCGCTTTCGGCAGGAAATCTGGTGAATGCTCAAAAAACAGAAGCTCCAAAATTCGTCTCTAATATCGAGGGAACCAAGGAATATTCCCTGAACAACGGGATGAAAATCCTGCTTCTACCCGATCCTTCACAAAGCAATATGGTAGTGAACATCATCTATAATGTCGGTTCAAAAGACGAAGGTTACGGCGAAAAAGGAATGGCTCACTTGCTGGAACATATGCTTTTTAAAAGCACTAAAAATCTCGGAGACATCAAGAAACAACTTTCCGACAAAGGTGGCGCGGCAAACGGAACAACCTATTACGACCGAACCAATTACTACGAAATTTTTCCTTCCAATGATGAAAATTTGAAATGGGCATTGATGATGGAAGCCGACAGAATGCTGAATGCCACGATTTTGCAAAGCGACCTCGATAAAGAATTTTCTGTGGTGAGAAATGAATTCGAAATTGGTGAAAATGACCCGACTGGAGTTCTTATGGAAAAAGTATTTTCCACAGCGTATTTGTGGCACAACTACGGGAACAGCACCATCGGAAGTAAAGAAGACATCGAAAGGGTGAAAGCTCCAGTTCTTAGAAAATTTTACGAAAAATATTACCAACCTGATAACGCAACTTTGGTCATTGCAGGGAAATTCGACGAAGCAAATGCGCTAAAATATGTTTCAGAATATTTCGCTCCGCTTCAGAAACCTTCGCGAGAACTCGGCGGAACTTACACCGTGGAACCCGCTCAAGATGGGGAAAAATTCGTTGAAGTGAAAAGATCCGGAGACAGCAAAATTGTTTCGGCAGCTTATCATACCGCGGCTTATGCGGACAAAGATTACGCTGCTTTGGATGCATTAATTGAAGTTTTAACCGCTGATCCATCCGGTTATCTTTATAAAAACTTGGTCGAAACGCAAAAAGTATCGAGTTTATGGGCGTATTCGCCGACTGTGAGAGATGCGGGATTGGTTTATTTCCATTTTGATGTTCCGAAAGATAAAGATTTGGAAGCAACAAAAAATCTGGTAAGAACTGAACTCGATAAAATCGCTACAACCGTTTACACCGAACAAGATTTAGCAAGAGCGAAAGCAAAACTTTTAAAACAAATAGAAAACAACAAGAACAACACCATCAACAAAGCCATTGGATTAACTGAAATTGTAGGAGCCGGTGGTTATAAATTGGCATTTCTTTATCGCGATAATGTTGAAAAATTAAGTCTTGCAGATCTTAACAGAGTTGCACAGAAATATTTTAAAAGCAACAACAGAACCGTTGGTATGTTTATCCCTTCCAAAGAGGAACAACGCGTAAAACCTACCGAATTTAGCAATGACCAAATTGCCGCATTAACTAAAGATTACAAAGGAAAAGCGCTAGAAAAAGAAGCCGCACCTTTCGAAGCGAGCATTGCCAACTTGAAGAAAAATTTGAATGAAGGCGTACTTTCCAACGGAATGAAATACGGTTTGGTCAACAAAGAATTGAAAGGTGACAAAATAATCGCCAACTTCAGATTCCTCATCGGAAACGAGAAAGAATTAGCCGGAAAATCGTCTGTAGGAGCTTTAACCGCTGCTTTGCTCAACGCCGGAACCAAAACAAAAACCAAAGAACAAATTCAGGATCGATTGGATCAGCTGAATTCTTCATTAGGTTTCCGAACTTCTGGTCAAAATTTCTTGGTGAATGTTACTACTTATAAAAACAATTTCGCCGAAGTGATGGATATTTTGCAGGATATTTTAGCCAATGCAACTTTCCCGCAAAACGAAATCACCAAGATGATTGCAGAAAATAACACCTATTTGGAATCCCAACAAAAAGATCCGCAAGCGATTGCGAGCAACGAACTTCAGCGTTTGGCAAATCCTTACCCGAAAGAAAGTATTTTCTACACCCCAACATTACAAGAAGAAATCGACAATAACAAAAAAGTTACCCGCGACCAAATCACTGCTTTCTACCAAAATTTAATGGGCGCAAGCAATGGTTTCGGTACCATTTTAGGAAGTATCGATGCGAAAACTGCCACAAATTCATTAGAAAAAACCTTCGGAAAATTCACTGCAAAAACCAAATATTCCGAAGTGAAACCTACTTATTTTGAAACCCAAAAAGCAGACAAAAACTTCATCACTCCTGATAAAGAAAACGCAGTCGCTCTCGGAACTCAAAAATTCAAAATGGATCAAAAACATCCTGATTATGCAGCTTTGGTGATGGCCAATGAAATCCTCGGAAGCGGTGGTTTCCTTTCGGCAAGACTTCCGATGAGATTGCGCGAAAAAGAAGGAATCAGCTACGGTGTGGGTTCTTACCTCAACGTTCCGGTGACCAATGATGTTGCTTCTTGGAATTATTATGCGTTCCTAAATCCAACCAAAAGAGACGCTGTAGAAGTCGCTTGGAAAGAAGAAGTTGCCAAAGCTTTGAAAGACGGTTTTACCGCTCAGGAATTAACTGACAACAAGAAAAGTTACGCTAACATTCAGCAAACTAATCTTGGAATGGATAATACTTTGATCAATTTGGTCAACAAAAAACTTCAGTACGGCGTTGCGCTTGAGGATTATGACGCTTTGAACACGAAAATTCAAGCACTAAAATTAGAAGAAGTGAACGCTGCACTAAAGAAATATTTAAGTTTAGACAAAATTGTTTCGGTGTACGCGGGAGATTTCAACAAGAAATAAATTGTGTTTTTTCAAAATTAAATCCGGGACTTTCGTTCCGGATTTTTTGTTTTTACTCCAAGCCTTTTTGCGTTTCGATCAATGCATTTTCAGCAACTTCGGTTATTTTTTTTACTTCTTTATGAGGATTAAAAAATCCATTTTTCCCTTTCGCTTCATCGGCGATATTCGAGAGAATGACCACCGAAGTTTTCGTCTCAGGATAGTAAATATTCAATGATGTTGAGCCTTTCACGTAACCGGTATGAAAATAAGATTCAGGTTTTCCTTCGTTCATCATAATGCCAAAACCGTAACCCACTTTGCCCAAAATCGGGTGGTTATTATCCGAAGAATGGGTCATAAATTTCTTTAAAGATTCCGGTTTCAGGATTTTCCCGTTGTATAAAGCAAAATTCCATTGATGCAAATCTGAAATCGTCGAGAGAACGCCACCTGCACCTACCGAAATCTCATTATTGGTAAGTCGTTTCGGCATATTGTCAACCTCTTGAAAGTTCGAAGAATTCCCCAAGAAAGCACTTGCAAAATGCTCATCCACAAACAAATCTGCGGTGGAAGAATGTTTCATTCCTGCTTTAACAAAGAGTTCTTTCGCATTTTCGCCGTAAGATTTCCCCGAAACTTTCTCAATTAATTGGCCTAAATATCGATACCCTTTATTGGAATAATGAAACTGCGTTCCGGGTTTTGAAAGCAAACCGCTTCCGGAATCATTCAGCCCTGAAGTGTGATTCAGCAATTGCGCAATGGTGATATTTTCGAAAGTTTTGGGCTGAAATTCCTTTAAATATTTCGAAACTCGATCTTCCGTTTTCAGTTTTCCTTGGTCTTCCAAAAGCAAAACCATCACCGCGGTAAACTGCTTGCTCACCGAACCAATGGCAAAAACCGAATTACTATCGAGTGCTTTTTTGGTTTTAAAATTTTCAAAACCATTCTGTTTTTCATAAAGAATTTTGCCATCTCGCATCACCGAAATACTTCCATTGAATTTCGATTTTGAAAATACCGAATCGATCTGCTGCGTCAGTAAATTCCGCTGAAACTGAGTAATCACACTATCAATCAAAGCATTTCGCGCCGCAGTTTCTTCTGCTAATTTTTCCGATTCGGATTTGCAGGAAGAAAAAATGATCAACAAAAAAGTCGAGTAAAAAATTAGTTTTAAAGGATTCACATTTGTAATTTTAGTAAAAATATAAATTTAATTTTAATAAAAAAACCGTGTCAAGAACTTGTCTTCACACGGTTTTTATTTTTAGTTGATAAAAACTACATATTTCTTCTATACTTCCCTCCAACCTCAAAAAGCGCGTTGGTAATTTGCCCAAGTGAACAGAATTTCACGGCTTCCATCATCACTTCAAAAAGGTTTTTCTGGTTGATCGCTGCATGTTGCAACTCTTCCAAAACTTTCTGTGTCGCCGATGAATTGGCAGTTTGGTAAGTTTCCAGATTCTTAATTTGCTGTTGCTTTTCTTCCTCGGTCGAACGGATCACTTCACCCGGTAAAACGGTTGGCGAACCGTCTTTTCCAAGGAAAGTATTTACCCCGATAATTGGGTATTCGCCGGTATGTTTCAGCCATTCGTAATGCATCGATTCTTCTTGAATTTTCGAACGTTGATACATGGTTTCCATCGCGCCAAGAACGCCGCCACGCTCGGTGATTCGGTCGAATTCCGCATAAACAGCTTCTTCCACCAAATCGGTCAACTCTTCAATAATGAAAGAACCTTGCAACGGATTTTCGTTTTTCGCCAAACCGAGTTCTTTGTTGATGATTAGCTGAATCGCCATCGCTCTTCTCACCGATTCTTCGGTTGGTGTGGTGATCGCTTCATCATAAGCATTGGTGTGCAGCGAGTTGCAGTTGTCGTAGATCGCATACAATGCCTGCAAAGTGGTTCTGATGTCATTAAAATCGATTTCCTGCGCGTGAAGCGAACGCCCGGAAGTTTGAATATGGTATTTCAACATCTGGCTTCTTTCGTTGGCGTTGTATTTTTCGCGCATTGCTTTGGCCCAAATTCTCCTCGCTACACGGCCGATTACCGCATATTCCGGATCGATTCCGTTCGAGAAAAAGAAGGATAAATTCGGTGCAAAATCATTGATATCCATTCCTCGTGAAAGATAATATTCCACGTAAGTAAAGCCATTTGCCAAGGTAAATGCCAATTGAGAAATCGGATTCGCGCCCGCTTCCGCGATGTGATAACCGGAAATCGAAACCGAATAAAAATTTCTCACTTTTTCTTTAATGAAATATTCCTGAACGTCGCCCATCAATCTTAAGGCAAATTCGGTAGAGAAAATACAAGTATTTTGCGCCTGATCTTCCTTCAAAATATCTGCCTGAACCGTTCCACGAACTGTTGCGATAGTTTCTGCTTTAATTTTAGCATAGGTTTCCGCATCTAAAATCTCGTCGCCGGTAAGTCCTAATAATTTCAACCCTAAACCGTTATTAGAAGGCGGAAGTTCGCCGCTGTAAACGGGTCTTTTCAGACCTTTATCATCAAATTTTTCTTTTAATCTCGCTTCAACTTTGTCCCAAAGATTATTTTCGTTAATGTATTTTTCGCAATTCTGATCGATGGCTGCATTCATGAAAAACGCGAGCAGCATTGGCGCGGGACCATTAATCGTCATCGAAACAGAAGTCATGGCATTCACCAAATCGAAACCTGAATAGAGTTTTTTCGCATCATCCAAAGTAGCGATCGAAACTCCGGCATTCCCGATTTTTCCATAAATATCTGGCGGAAACGCAGGATCCTGACCGTAAAGTGTCACCGAATCGAACGCGGTAGAAAGTCTTTTGGCATCCATTTCCGCGGAAACATAATGAAATCTTCGGTTGGTTCTTTCGGGACCGCCTTCTCCGGCAAACATTCGAGTCGGATCTTCGCCAGTTCTTTTGAACGGATAAATTCCGGCGGTGAAAGGAAATGCTCCGGGAACATTTTCCTGACCTTTCCAACGAATCAAATCGCCCCAATCTTGGAATTTCGGTAAAGCTATTTTCGGAATTTTCAGGTGAGAAAGAGTTTCAGATTTGGTTTGAACCTTAATTTCTTTTCCGCGAACGAGATAAATGTATTCATCAGCGTCGTGTTTCAGTTTGAAATCGTGCCAACCGTTGAGGAAATAAATATTTTCCTGATGAAGATCTTTTTTGATTTTCTGATATCTTTTTTCGATGATTTCTTGTGAATTTACATCGTCTTCGAGAATATTTTTTGCACCTTGAAGTTGGTAAAGTTTTCTTGCAATCAATGCTTGATCAACTACATCTTTGTCGTAAGCACGGTTGTTTTCAACGATTTCAGAAAGATAGCGAACTCTTTTCGGAGGAATAATTGTGGTTTCTTCTGAAACGTTTTGTTCCACATATTCGCTTAAATTCAGACCCGAAAATTTGTCATTAACTTTTTTAATTAATTCATTGAAAAGCTCGGTTGTTCCCCAATCGTTGAATTGGCTGGCTTTGGTAGAATACACCGGCATTTCGTCCAAAGTTTTATCAAAAAGTAGATGGTTTCGCTGAAATTGTTTTTTTACCGCTTGAAGTGCATCCAAAGCACCGCGTTTGTCAGATTTATTTAAAGCTACCAAATCAGCATAATCGAGCATGTCGATTTTTTCTAATTGGGTTGAAGCACCGTATTCTGGCGTCATCACATACATAGAAACATCGGCTATATCGGTAATTTCCGAACCTGATTGTCCAATTCCGGAAGTTTCAAGAACGATGACATCCGGTTTTGCGATTTTTAAAATATTTAAAGCCGAATGAATGTGTGGCGAAACCGAAACATTATTCTCACGCGTCGCCATGGAACGCATATAAACGCGCGAATCATTGATAGAATTCATGCGGATTCTGTCGCCCAAAAGCGCACCACCGGTTTTCTTTTTGGAAGGATCGATGGAAATGATAGCGATTTTTTTCTCCGGATTGGAACGTAAAAATCTTCTCACCAATTCGTCGGTTAAGGAAGATTTTCCCGCGCCGCCGGTTCCGGTAATTCCGATGATTGGGATTTGGGAATCTTTCGCTCTTTCATCAATTTCTTTCACCAAATCGGTTTTCGTTTCGGAGAAATTTTCTACAGCTGAAATAACTTCTGCAATAGCTTTTGAATTTTCGAAATTGATTTTATCTAAATCTTGAAGCGTAATATTTTCACCGGTTGGGAAATCGGATTTCTGTACCAAATCATCGATCATTCCTTGCAAACCGAGTTCGCGACCATCATCTGGAGAATAAATTCTGGTTACGCCATAATCCATCAAATCTTTGATTTCTTCGGGCAAAATAACGCCGCCTCCGCCACCAAAAATCTTGATGTGTGAAGCGTCTTTCTCTTTTAAAAGATCATAAATATATTTAAAATACTCGTTGTGACCGCCTTGATAAGAAGTTAAAGCAATCGCATTTGCGTCTTCCTGTACCGCACAATTCACCACTTCTTCGGCAGATTTGTCGTGACCGAGGTGAATCACTTCCACGCCGGTTCCCTGAATAACGCGACGCATAATATTGATGGCAGCATCGTGTCCATCGAATAAAGCAGCGGCGGTAACGATACGGATTTTGTTTTTTGGAGAATATTTTTGGGTTTCCATAATTGAATGTTCGTAAGTTTCCAAATATAAGATTTTTTGTAATTTAAAAAAAAGAAACCCTTTCTGTTGATTGAAAGGGTTTTACATACGTTGATGATAATAATTTTTGTACTATAATATAGTTATTGTTTTGTAACCGACCAGTTTCCGACCCAATCACCTATTTTCCAGGTCCCGGATTTTGTTTTCAGGTTTCCTTGCAAAGTAAAACCTGATTGTAAAGTAACGGATTGCAGCGCGCCATCATCACACACCATTCCTGAAACAAAAGAATTTTCAGTATTAAATTGCGAAACTTTTGTAACCGAAATATAACCGTTTTGAGCAACTTCAATGGTTAGAGTACCTACTTCGTCGCCGGAATAATTTCCTTTGTAAACGCCCTTATAAGGAGATACGTAATTTTCATTAGCTTCTTCTTCCCTGTTATTATCAATAATTCTTTGGCAAGAAACTAGGGATAAAATACTCAAAATGATCAATGTAAATCTAATTTTCACGACTGGTATATTTTTCTCAAATATAAAAAAAATACCAAATTGTTTATTAAATCTTTATTTTTGCGGAAACATTATTGATATGCAACGCGCCATTATTTATTTCTTCGCCGGAATCGTGATCAGTTTTCTCCTGAATTATTTTCTTTTGGGAAGCCAAGGTTGGGCGCTTGATCTATATTATGCGGTTGCGTTTGGTGCGGCTTGGGGAACTGCTTATTTTCTGGATGATGAAAAATTCACATTGGTACAAAAACTGGGCATTTCGTTTCTTGGGATGGTAATTTTGGTTTTGGTTGGTACTTTCCTCTTTGATTTGGAGAAAGCAGTACCTTCAGTGATTAAATTCTCGATGGTTTATGTTGCTTATTATGTCTTAGCAAGTTTCAAAAGCTCGAAATCTTTAAGAAAATAATAAGAGATTTAGAGAAAACTGTACTCATTACAGAGAATAAAAGCCTTAATAAATCCATCATTTTCAAAACATTAGGATAATCTTTCCTAAAACATTTTCTGTTTCAAAAAAAATCTTTACCTTTGCACACCCTATTTAGGGAAAATTATGTTTAATCGTTAAACGAAAAAGTGTGAATACATTAAGTTACAAAACCGTTTCAGCTAACAAAGCTACCGCTAATAAAGAATGGGTTGTGGTAGACGCTGAAGGACAACCGTTAGGAAGACTAGCATCTAAGGTTGCAAAGATTTTGAGAGGAAAGCACAAAACGAATTTTACGCCTCACGCAGATTGTGGAGATAACGTAATCGTTTTGAATGCTGGGAAAGTAACCCTTTCCGGGAACAAGTGGGCTGACAAGACTTACATTTGGCATACTGGTTATCCAGGTGGTCAAAAGTCAATGACTGCTCTTGAACTTCAGAAAAAAGATTCTTTAAAAGTATTGGAAAAATCTGTAAAAGGAATGCTTCCAAAAAACAAATTGGGATCTCAATTGTTTACTAACCTTTATTTATATGAAGGAACTGAACACAAACATGAAGCTCAACAGCCAAAAGTTATTAATATTAACGAATTCAAATAATTAATATGTCAATAGTTCATAAAATCGGAAGAAGAAAAACTTCTGTTGCAAGAGTTTATGTGAGACCAGGTTCTGGGGTGATCACAATCAACAAGAAAGATTCTAAAGAGTATTTTGGTACTGATGTATTGGTTTACAAGATCAACCAGCCATTTTTGTTGACAGAAACTGCAGGTCAGTATGACGTGACAGTGAACGTTTTCGGAGGTGGAATTACAGGTCAGGCTGAAGCAATCAGACTTGGAGTTTCTAGAGCTTTATGCGAAATCAACGAAGAATTCAGATTATTGCTAAAACCTCACGGCTTGCTTACAAGAGACGCGAGAATGGTGGAAAGAAAGAAACCAGGTCAGAAAAAAGCGAGAAAGAGATTCCAATTCTCAAAACGTTAATCAAACAGATTCAAGATACGAGACGCGAGATTCGAGACTTTCAAAAATCTTTATTCTTGGTTCTTGGCTCTATTATCTAATCAAAAAAATGCCCCGTTTAGTTTAGCACCCAAACTCTTCTCCCATCTAAAGAAAAGTTGATTGCGAAAAAGCGGAACGTAAACTAAAAACAAAAAAGCGACATGGCAAAAGCAAATGTTAAAGACCTTTTAGAGGCAGGTGTACACTTCGGTCACATGACCAGAAAGTGGAATCCAAATATGGCTCCATACATTTTCATGGAGAAAAACGGTATTCACATTGTAGACTTACATAAAACAGCGGTAAAATTAGACGAAGCTTGTAGCGCTTTGGAAAAAATTACTTCTGCTGGCAAAAAAGTTCTTTTCGTGGCTACAAAGAAACAAGCGAAAGAAGTAGTTGCTAAATATGCAGCTGACCTTAATATGCCTTATATCACTGAAAGATGGCCAGGTGGAATGTTAACAAATTTTGTTACCATCCGTAAAGCTGTTAAGAAAATGAACCACATCGATAAAATGAAGAAAGATGGAACTTTCGAAACTTTATCTAAAAAAGAAAGACTTCAGGTAGATCGTCAAAGAGCTAACCTTGAGAAAAACTTAGGTTCTATTTCTGACATGGTACGTCTTCCATCAGCACTTTTTGTTGTTGATATTATGAAAGAACACATCGCGGTAACTGAAGCTAAAAAATTGGGAATCCCTGTTTTCGCTATCGTTGATACGAACTCTGACCCAAGAAAAGTAGATTTCGTAATCCCAGGAAACGATGATGCTTCTAAATCTATCGATATGATCTTGAGCGTAGTTTCAGGTTCTATCAAAGACGGATTGTCTCAAAGAAAAGCTGATAAAGAAAAATCTAAAGAAGAAGGAGAAAAAGTATCAGCTGATGCTGATGCAGATTTCGACACTGCTGCAGAATAAGATTTTATCTTTAAAACAAGAAAAGCTCAGATTAATTTCTGAGCTTTTCTTGTTTTAATAAGAATATAAATACTTCCTAAAAATAAAAAAGGGGACATATACCAATAATGCTATATGATTGTCAGATAAATATTCAAACTATACGCTGAAATCTTTCCCAACAATACTTTTACTTCAAACCTATGAAACTAAATTTTCATGCTTATGATACTGGAGTTTCATGCCTATGATATTGAAGAATTACAACTTATGATATTGGAATATCAAATGTAAATAGACTAAGAAGAACAAAGAATTAAAACAAAGTTATCAAATGGAATCTTAATGAAATCTTGTTTTTATATTTTGAGAATTGCTCCCACTCCCTCAAAAAGGTTGTAGGCTCGATGTAATGGATCCTATTGAATAATGAAAAAAGGAGTTTCTTACCCAAAAAAATTTAAGAAGGGAAATTTGTAAAGTGAAAGCTACTTACTTAATTCTAAATTTAATATAAGTAATGGTTTTGCCTTTTGCTGAAAATAATCCCTCGTAATACGTTTTTATTTCTCTTAAAAGCGGCGTTCCTGGCTCGTATTCCGGTGCTCCATAGATATCGTGATGTGCAGAAATAATCTCATGGCCTTGCCCTTGAAGCAACCCTAAAGTATAACCATGAAGGAATTCTGAGTCAGTTTTCAAGTGAATGATGCCATCTTTCTTTAAGATTTTTTTGTAACGTTCCAGAAAATCAGGATGCGTCATTCGGTGTTTGGTTCTTCGGTATTTAATCTGTGGATCTGGGAAGGTAATCCAGATTTCATCAACCTCATCCTGATCAAAAAAACAATCTACCAATTCGATTTGAGTTCTTAAAAAAGCTACATTATTGAGGTTTTTCTCAGAAGCTTCTTTGGCACCAAACCAAAATCTTGCACCTTTGATATCAATCCCGATAAAATTTTTTTCAGGAAAAGCCTTCGCCAATCCTACGGAATATTCTCCTTTGCCACAACCGAGTTCCAATACGATCGGATTCTCATTTTTGAAGACTTCAGATCTCCATTTTCCTTTTAAAGGATAATTGTTGAGCGCCTCTTCTCTGGTCGGCTGAAATACATTCGGAAGTATTTTGTTTTCGGCAAATCTTGCCAGTTTATTTTTACCCATTTCTTATTCAAAATCGTGCAAAAATAACCAAAAATATAGACTTTATAGCTATTTTAAACAAATTAAAATTACAGAGTCTTCAATTCTCCCAATTGAGAAATGATTGTTTTTTACTTACAGCTACTACCATTTGCTTGACATCTCTTACTCCATTTACTTACAATTTTCCTTTGAAATTTATTCTTGTAGAAAGGTTTTCTATGAAGCAACGTAAATTTTTATTAAAATTCCTTCAACCATAGGTCCGAAGAATTGATGACATTGCATAATTCAATATGAACTTTAAATACTTATAAATTTATTGTGTATTTTCGATTAAATGTGAGTTCCGAAGGCGACGTTGGTAAATTGGAAGATATTTTTCGATGTAAATCGCTACAGATTCATAATTATTCTGTTGAATATAAGGCAACAAACTCTCGGACGTATAAACAAACTGCAAGAAATTATCGATGAAACTGGTTGGGATTTTCAAGTTGGTAAAGTATTCATCCCCATAATATTTTCGGATGTTGGCTACTGCAACATTCATTTTTTCATATTGGTTCGCGCGTTCCTTCTTTTTCCGATCGCCCGAAAGAATGTCATAAATACTCTCTAAACTAAAAGTAAGTCCACCGCCAGAAAAACCAGCAACAGGAAGTTGTGGTGGTGTCCCATCACCTTTAGGAGCCGGCAAACCAATCATTTTCTGCAGTGCCATTGTTTTTTCTCCCGTTTTCAGGGAACTTACATCTTTTCTTAGATTTCCGGTAGGTTTAAATTTATTAATTACCACTTCCTGAATATCGTAATATGCGATTTTGAGTTCCACGAAATTATTAGCGTTCTCTAAATTTTCCGCTGTTACGGTAACATCTTTTCGATCGGTAACGATGGAGGTGAAACGAATGATATCTCCTGGTTTTGCAGGAATTTTGAAAGCACCGAAATAATCGGTGTAAACGGTCTTGTGAGCGGTAATATTGGTTACATACACCTGATTGAGATAGTACACAGAATTGTCTCTGATAATAATTTCTCCGGAGAAAAACTGGGCATGAACCTGTGTTAAAACAAACAGTGCAACAAGTAGAAAAAATCGTTTCATATAGGAGGCAAAAGTAAATCAAATTTTACACATTCTACGATGAATAAAGGTTTTGCCGTGGTTAAAGTTTGGTTAAATAGTTTCTATAAATGTTAAATAATCTTAAACGTTGGTTTAAAATTATTTAGAACAAGATATCAGTGATTTATAAGCATTTCTCAGACTTTTTTTTAAAAGAAAATCTTTGGAAATAGCATAGAAAAATCCCCGGTGGTATTCCGGGGATCTATTATTATTGAAAATGTGATTTATTTTTTGATGAATTTCACTTTTTCTACTTTACCGTTATCTTCTACAGAGATGATGTACACCCCAGATTGTAGTTTAGAAACCTGAACTTTGTTGTCTGCGATTTTTCCTTTAGCAACAATTTGACCAGCTACATTGTAGATGCTGTAAGTTGCATTTCCAGAAACTTTAGAAACATTCAATACGTCTGTTGCAGGGTTAGGATAAACTTGTGTAGAATTTACATGAGTGTCTCCTACTGCCATATCAGCAATAATTTTTACTGCATAATCTTCTACTTCACCATAATTGTAAGTATCACAAGGGGTAGTTTGCGCAATATCATATCTAAGAGCAACTCTCATTCCTACAGTTTTATCCCCAGCATAAGAATTAGCAGGAACGGTAAACGTATTAGTAACAAGGGTTTTTATATCTGGTGATGTTGAAAGTATAATTTCATCGTCATCAAAAATCCCACTTCTATCAAAATCAATCCATGCAGTAACCGCTTCATCATACGAAATATCAGACCAAGCTTTAGTAACAGAGATTACGTTATTGGTAGTTCCTTGTTTTAAGGAAACTATTCTTGTCGCATCTGTTGAATAATTAGTATAAGTAGAAGCTCCAGATATACTGTAAACTCCAGCTGCACCATCTGCCCTGATTTCCACATTGGAAATATATTCATCACTAGCATCGGTAGAAGTTAGTTTACAATATACAAGTATATTTGTAGTAAAATCAACAGAAGCAGTATAAGCACCTGTTGTTCCTGAACAAACAGAAGCGACTTGAACATTGTACGAAGTCTCATCTTCTAAACCAGTAATTGTATAGCTATTTGAGTTTACAGGAACTTCAGTCCAAGTAGCATCAGCTGTTTTCTTGTATCTTACAATATAGGTAGCACTTGCGATAGCATCCCAAGCTACGTTAGCAGAATTCATACTAACACCAGAAACCGATAAACCTGTAGGAGCAGAACCGTCGCAAGTCATAATTGCAGAGACAGTAACCGGAGCCACTGCATAGAATACGTTTTCGATTGCAGAAATTCTTACTTTCATTGGGGCGTTGGTTGCAAAAGAAGAGAATCTAAAATCTTCTGTACCGTCATTTGGTGTTGAAGCTGCTAAAACATTCCAAGTAGCACCATTGTCGGTAGTATAATCAATTTTTACGTTCGCAACATTGAAAGGAGCTGCATTAGTTCCTACAACATCCCAAGTTAATGGACCAGCGGCGTTGTTGTAAACTTTAGTAGAAGTAATTTTGAAAGGTCCGTTAGCATGAACAGTAACTTTTTGGTTTGCACTTTGAGTTTGTTGCTGAGTTACGTCTGCTTTATTATCTCTTACAGTTACCATAAAGTTTGAAGTTCTTGCTACTTTAGAAACGGCTTCCCAATCCGTATCACTTTTTAAGCTTCCACCTATTACGGTACTCAACTTAGGAAAATATCTTGTTGGACTTGTAGTTGGGCTCCAAGATCTGAAAGAAGGCCCGTTGGTTAAAGTTCCTAAATTGGTAATGGTGGTAGGAGTAGTCGCATTATCTGCTTGTTCCCAAGTATAAGTTAATGGATCTCCTTCCACATCTGTCGCTTGAGCAGTAAGTACGAAAGCAGTTTCTTTAGGGATAGTAACATCTGGCATTGCAGTAATTACCGGAGGGGTATTTGCTACAGCAGTTTCAACATCACAAGTTTTACTTGCCAAATTAGTTTGAACTTGATTGATACTGTAATAATGAAAATAAGCATCAGAGTGCGCTTGAACATCTGTAACTCCTGTGATTCCGGCATAACCCATAATGGTTGATCCTGAACCTGGTTCTTGGTTAGTTCCTATACCTTCAAGTTGGTGAGAAAAAGTATGGTTACCACCCAATTGGTGACCTATTTCGTGAGCAACATAGTCGATATCGAAATTGTCCCCTTGTGGAATTCCGTCTGAAGGTGAAGTAAATCCAGATCCTTTTCCCTTATCTAGGTTTGTAGCAGTTTCACTAGTAGGCGCAATACAAACACAACCGATACAACCTGCATTTCCACCACCTCCAGTAGCACCAAACAAATGACCTATATCGTATGCATTACTTCCTACAGTTCTTGATAGTGTATTTTGTAATTGCAAGCTCCAACCAACTAATTTATTGGAATTACCACTATCTGTACCTATCGTTGCATCGGAATATGGATCGATATTTGCATCTATATAAATCAACTGTGGAAAATCTTGAAGTATAAGATGTAACCCAAAATCTTTCTCAAAAACAAAATTACATCTGGTCAATGTTGCATTTATTGCAGTCAATGCCCCGGCAACTGTTCCACCAAAATACTGCGTGTATTCGCCGGTCACAGAAATGGCTAATCGTATTGTACGATATTTTTGGTCAGAAGATTTATTGAAATCTTTTGGATTGTTGGTAAAGGTTTTACCATTGATGTACAATTTATCAATCTGCTGTTTTGTTAATGGGGCTTCATTTGTTGAACAAACAAATGCTTTGTCAGATTCAGATTTATTGCTTTTAGGATGTACCCTGTAAACTGATTTTTCTTTGTTTTGAGGCTCTATAAATTCATAATTTCCATCTTTAAGTATCATCGCTTGGAAATCATTTGGGGCCACACTGAATCTTACATAAGCAGCAGGATCATCAATCCCAACACCTACATAAGAACCCAATTGATAACGATCAGCAATGGATTTTACTACAACAGGAGCACTATAAACTGCAAATCTTTCAATTTTACCGTTGAGTGTTGGTAGCTTAACTTCTATAGGTTTTGCATTTCTTCCTGTTTCTTTCGTATTTGCTAAAGTCTGTCTTATGTCATTAATATTCAAAGAATAATACTGCATTACTTCTGTCGACGAACGGATTTTTTCTCCTTGTATTGATATTGGACTCCACTGGGAAAGTGCAGCTGTTGACATCAAACAACATAATAAAGAAGTAAAAAATTTCTTCATAAATTATTTATTAGTGATTTATTCAAAAGTAGTTTTTTTCAATCGTATTTCAAAATTTTAAAAACATAATAATTAAGTTATTTAACAACAAATTCACCAACAAAACAAATATTAAATATATACTTTATTTAAAAAAGAACTTATTTAAGTAACAATCTATTATTTACCCTTAAAGAATTAAAATTTTGTAAATAAAAAAACTCGCAAAAAATTGCGAGTGAATTATTCATTGCATAACAAGTTATCTTTCTTAAAAAGAATAAGCAATATTCCAAGAGAATCCGACATTAAATTTCGCAGAACTTTTCCCGAAACCGGGAACAATCATCGGTTTGATATCATCTTGTGTTGTAGAAAAAAGTAAATATCTTGGTTGCGCCGTAACATCAATATAAAAAGGACTTTCAAACAACTGAACGCGCCCACCAACCGTCGCTTCAATCCAATATGAGCTTTGTGATGACGCAGGAAAAGCCACCGAGGTTTCGCTTCCGCCGAAACCACGAACCGGAACCGCTTTGTATTCCTGATTATAAAATGAACCCGCTAATTTTCCGCCGGCGTAGAAACCATTTAATGGATTTTCTTTGTCGTTCGCCAACATATAAAATGCACCTAATTTTAAAAAAGGACCATTTACAGAAGCATCGTAACCATTTTTCTGGTAAATATTTTTTTCAAAACCCGCTTCAGCAGCTGCATGAACATTTTCGCTGATTCGCGAAGACACAAATCCCTGAAACAATTTTCGATCCGAAAAAGCTCCGATTCCGGCATTCAAAACATCAATTCCTACCATAAAATTAGGTTCGTATTTCAATTTTGTTTTAACCGTATCTTGTTCCTTCTGCGCAAAAGAATTTAGAAACAAAAAACTAAAAAAGAAGGTAAAAATGAGTCTTGGATTCATCGGTAATTTGGGTTTGGTTTTGTTCAACATCTAACACAGGATTGGCTACTTCCAAAACCGCATTTACATTTTCATAAATTTTCTTGATTCCGCAAGCCGGAGAAACATATTCTGATTGAGTGGTATAATTCACTTTCACTTCAGAAGTGATTGCCGCTTTCGACAAACCGACATAAATTTTGGTAAAAAGCGCGTCATCAACTCTCAAAGGAATAAAAACAGAATCAGTTTTCGTTTTCGCAGCAATCACCGAAACTGGACCATTTCCGTAATCAACGTTTACAAAAATCGAATCCATCGTTTTGAGTTTTCCGGTAGCTTTTGTTTTGAATTTAAGCTTCATTCTCGGTGTCGCTTCGCCACTTACGCAAATATCATCATCACTTCCGCAGGAAAAAAGCGAAATCAGAAACAGGGAAACCAGAAAAATTTTCAGAAATTTCATCATTAAATTTTTACTAAAAGTGCAATATTCTCAACATGATGCGTTTGCGGGAACATATCAACCGGCAATATTTTCACCAATCGATATTGATCTTTCATCAAAGCCAAATCTCTCGCTTGTGTTGCCGAATTACAGCTTACATAAACGATTTTTTCGGGAGCGAGTTTCAGGATTTGTTCCACCACTTTTTGATGCATTCCATCGCGTGGCGGATCGGTGATTAAAACATCCGCTTTAGGATGATTCGCCAAAAATTCGTCATTAAAAATATCTTTCATATCGCCACAATAGAACGTACAATTCGACAAACCATTCAGTTCAGCGTGTTCTTTCGCTGCATTGATCGCTTCTTGAACCGATTCAATTCCAATCACTTGTTTGGCGTTTCTTGCAACATATTGTGCAATCGTTCCTGTTCCGGTGTACAAATCATAAACCACTTCATCGCCTTTCAAATCAGCAAATTCGAGGGTTTTTCTGTATAATTCTAACGCTTGTTTATAATTAGTTTGGAAGAAAGATTTCGGGCCGATTTTGAATTTCAAACCATCCATTTCTTCCATTAAAAAACCATCGCCGAAATAAGTTTCGACATTTTGGTCGTAAATAGAATCGTTTTGTTTTGAATTAATGCAATAAACCAAAGTTTTGATCTGCGAAAATTCTGAAAGTAAAAAATCGAACAATTTCTCGCGATTTTCCTTTTCATCACGGAAAAGTTGGAATAAAACCATCCATTCGCCTTTCGAATTTTGTCTCATCATCACGGTTCGCAAAAATCCGGTTTGTTCTTTTACATCAAAAAATTCCAAACCATTTTTTACAGCGTAATTTTTCACCGCCAAACGAATCGCATTCGATGGATCTTCTTGAAGAAAACATTCTTTCAAATCGAGAATTTTGCTCCACATTCCGGGAATATGAAAGCCCAAAGCATCGCGGTTTCCGAAATTTTCTTCGGAACTGATTTCGTATTGTGTGAGCCAACGCGCATTGGAAAATGAAAATTCCATTTTGTTGCGGTAGAAATACTGTTGCTCACTTCCCAAAATTGGTAAAGTTTCGAAATCTTCGATGCCACCGATTCTTTTGATATGGTTATAAACTTCATCTTGCTTGAAAACAAGTTGTTGCTCATACGAAAGATTTTGCCATTTGCAACCTCCGCAAACACCAAAATGAACACATTTCGGAGCTACACGATACGGAGATTTTTCCAAAATTTCCACTGCTTCGGCTTCGAAATATTTCGATTTCGATTTTTTGACTCTTGCATTGACCAAATCTCCGGGAACTGCGCCGGAAACCAAAACGGTTTTGCCATCGTCGGTTTTGCCTATTGCCACGCCTTTTGCGCCCGCAGAAACCAGTCTAATATTTTCTAAAACGATATTTTTGTTTTTCTTTCTCATCGACTAATTTAATGAACACAAAAGTAAGGTTTTGAAAATAAAAAGAAGCGATAAATCGGTTGAAGCAATTTGAATCTGTTTAAATTATTTTTAAAATATTCAGAATCGATTAAATTTCGGCAAAAACCAACTCACATTTTACAAAAAAAGCTAAAGTTCGTTGCTCTTGAAATAAAAAAATCCTGCCCAAGAAAATGAGCAGGAAATATTTTAATTATTAGTAAAAGTTACTTTGTTGGAGCAGCTTCTGGTTTTGGAGCTAACAAATCATTCTGCAAAGTAGCTTCTGGCTGTACCATCGGCGCTTTTAACCCTGAAAGTTTATCCAAAACGGTTACGATTTCCGGATCGCCCAAGTTGTAGAAGAAGCGGCTTGCAATTTTGCCATCTTTATCCAAAACGATAAAAGAAGGAAGTTTGAAACCATAAATTCCCAAGTCTTTAGCGATTTGAGCATTCATTCCGCCATCGCCGTAAACGCTAGTTCCTTGAATTCCTTTCAATAATGCGTTGCTGGTTTTCACGAATTGGTCTTTGGTATCATCCAAATTTACAAAAGTGAAATTCATTTTTGATTTGTAGAAATTTACTACTTCTCTCAACACTGGAACGGTTCCTTCCGCGATGTAAGGATTCCAAGAAGCGTAGAACATCACCAAAGTTGGTTTTCCAGTAGCAAATTTATAATCGCTTCCGTCGGCTTTCGCCAATTTTGCGGAGCTCATTGCATCGCCAACTTTAGGGCCTTCGATTACGAATTGAATTCTTTCCAAATCTTTTTTGATTTGGCTGTCTTTGATTTTTTCTTTAATGATTTTCGAAATTTTATCAGAGTTTTCCTTAGTCATTCCCGGTGCAATATCACCGCTAGAAAGTACGAAAGCCAAAAGATAATCTTTAGCGGTTTGCGAAAGGTCTTTTTTTGTATCTAAAAATTTTGCGAAAACTTCAGAAGACATTTCTTTACCAGTTTTGTTATTTGCTGAAGCGAAATTCTGGAATTCAGAACTCAATTTTCCTAACAGATAGTTTCTGTAAACCGGTTGGTTTCTCAACATTCTTTCGTTATCTGAATCCAATTTTGCTTCCGCATCTTTGAAGTTTTTAGAAACTTTATAATTAGGATTTTGGGTAACTTGCGGGTGATTGATTTCATATTGACTCATCAATCCCAACAAGCTTGCATTCAATTCATCTTTTTTATACTGAACCACTTCGCTGTCAGCAGAAGTTTTTTTGGCGGAAGCTTCGATACTAGTTTCGAAATCTTTTCTAATTTTTTCTACATCTTTCAAGAAAGCATCTTCATTTTTGCTTACCAATTCTCCAACATTGATTTTGGCAGCATAGCCTTGGATGAATTTCTGCACATCCATTAAGAAATCATTGTTCTTTTTGGCATCACCGGTAATAGTGAATTGATTAGGGAAATTGGCAGCTTGGCCAGAAATATTTAATTCCTGTCCACCTTTAAGGTAAATCATTGCAGTTTTACCGGCATAAGACATGATGTACATTCCGTTTTTGGGAGCTTCGAAACTCCCGGAAAAACTCCCTTTTGAATCTACTCCTAAATTAACCAATGGCAAAGTTGCCACGCCTGAAGCTTCGATAAATTCAATTCTTTCCAAAGGTGATCCACCTGCGAAATTACCTTTTACTTCTACCTTTTTTGAACATGACATTGCTACGAAAGCAAAAATCAGCATTAAAAAATATTTACTCATGTTTGTATTGTTGTGTATAAATTTTGTTTACAATTAAATCTCTATTCTTTTCTGGTATAACGGGAACAAAAGTAAGTTATATAAAGAGTTAAAGAAAATTTTAGAATGTTTTTTGTGAAATTTTAACAAAGAAAAATCCGTTTTCAATATTAGAAAACGGATTTTTAAATTTTAATAAAGATTTTATCCTCTGTTGATATTCGCTGCCATAAACTCGCGGTTCATTCGTGCGATTACTTCCAAAGAAATTCCTTTAGGACATTCAACTTCGCAAGCGCCGGTGTTTGAGCAGTTTCCGAAACCTTCTTCGTCCATGGCTTTTACCATGTTCAGAACTCTTCTTTGCGCTTCTACTCTACCTTGCGGAAGCAATGCGTATTGGGAAACTTTAGCTCCAACGAATAACATTGCAGATCCGTTTTTACAAGTCGCCACACAAGCTCCACAACCGATACATGCAGCTGCATCCATTGCTTTGTCAGCATCTTCCTTCGGAACTGGGATCGCGTTGGCATCCAAAGTATTTCCGGAGGTATTCACGGAGATAAATCCACCTGCAGCCATTACTTTATCAAAAGCACTTCTATCAACCACCAAATCCTTAATTACAGGAAAAGCAGCACTACGCCAAGGTTCGATATGAATGGTTTCGCCATCTTTAAACATTCTCATGTGCAATTGGCAAGTAGTGATTCCGGTATCCGGACCGTGAGCTCTACCGTTGATATATAGTGAACACATTCCGCAGATTCCTTCACGACAGTCGTGGTCGAAAGCGATAGGTTCTTTTCCTTCATTGATTAGATTCTCGTTGAGCATATCCAACATTTCAAGGAAAGAAGAGTCGGTGGAAACGTCTGAAATTTTGTAGGTTTCAAACTGTCCTTTTGATTTATTGTTTTTCTGTCTCCAAATTTTCAGAGTCAGGCTTAATCCTTTTTTAGCACTCATTTTAATATTTACTTTTTCGGAGATTATTTATAACTTCTTGTTTTCACTTCGATGTTTTCATAAATCAGGTCTTCTTTGTGCAAAACTTCCTGATTAATGTCGATCCCTTGGTATTCCCATGCTGCAACGTATTTGAAATTCAAATCATCGCGTTCCGCTTCACCTTCTGGTGTTGCGTGATCCCATCGGAAGTGGCCTCCACAGGATTCTTCTCTTTTCAAAGCATCAATTGCCATCAATTGTCCTAATTCCAAGAAATCTGCTA
Organism: Kaistella montana; assembly: GCF_024436175.1. Taxonomy (GTDB): domain Bacteria; phylum Bacteroidota; class Bacteroidia; order Flavobacteriales; family Weeksellaceae; genus Kaistella; species Kaistella montana. Next base: position 93,187 of record NZ_JANFQP010000003.1, read on the forward strand.
CTCTGAATGCTTTTTCTAATTCAGGGTTCATTTCATTGGCTTGTCCTGGAACTTTCACATCTTTCCAGAATTCTTCTCTCACTGCAGCAATTTCTTTGATTGCTTCTTGTAAACCTTCAGGAGTTCTTCCCATTCCTACTTTGTTCCACATGATGTGTCCCAATTTTTTATGGAAATAATCTACCGAATGTTTTCCGTTATTATTGATGAAGAAGTTAACTTTATCTTGAATTTCCTTTTCAGCAGCATCAAATTCAGCAGAATCGGTCGGAATTGCTCCCGTTCTGATATCTGCAGAAAGATAATCTGCGATCGTATAAGGAAGTACAAAATAACCATCTGCAAGACCTTGCATCAATGCAGAAGCACCCAATCTGTTCGCTCCGTGATCTGAGAAATTAGCTTCTCCGATTACGAAACATCCCGGAATAGTAGATTGCAAGTTATAATCAACCCAAACACCACCCATTGTGTAGTGAACTGCTGGATAAATCTTCATTGGAGTTACATACGGGTTATCCGCTGTAATTTTTTCGTACATCTGGAAAAGGTTTCCATACTTTTCTTCAACCCAAGCTTTACCTAGATCGTAGATTTGCTGTTGTGAAGGATTATGAATATTTTTCTCCAAAGCAGCTTCTTTTCCTTTTTTCATGATTTCTGTTGAGAAATCTAAGTAAACGCCTTCTTTGGTATCATTATTTTCAATTCCGAAACCTGCATCACATCTTTCTTTCGCCGCTCTGGAAGCTACGTCACGAGGAACCAAGTTTCCGAAAGCTGGATATCTTCTTTCTAAATAATAATCTCTGTTTTCTTCAGCGATATTTTCAGGTTTTAATTTTCCTGCGCGAATTGCTTCTGCATCTTCAATATTTTTTGGAACCCAAATTCTTCCTGAGTTTCTCAAAGATTCCGACATCAAAGTAAGTTTTGACTGTTGCGTTCCGTGAACCGGAATACAAGTCGGGTGAATCTGCACATAACAAGGATTTGCGAAATACGCTCCTTTTTTATGAATTTTCCAAGCAGCTGAAACATTCGATCCCATTGCGTTTGTAGAAAGGAAATACACGTTTCCGTAACCACCAGAAGCGATTACTACTGCGTGTGCAGAATGTCTTTCAATTTCGCCGGTCACAAGGTTTCTTGCAATAATCCCTCTAGCTTTTCCATCTACGATAACGAGGTCAAGCATTTCGTGACGGTTATACATTTTAATTCTACCTTTCCCGATTTGGCGGCTCAATGCAGAATAAGCTCCCAGCAAAAGTTGTTGTCCGGTTTGCCCTTTCGCATAGAAAGTTCTTTTAACTTGTACTCCACCGAAAGAACGGTTATCTAACTGTCCACCATATTCACGGCCGAAGGGAACACCTTGCGCCACACACTGGTCAATAATATTTGCGGAAACTTCTGCAAGTCTGTAAACATTCGCTTCTCTTGCGCGGTAATCTCCACCTTTGATGGTATCGTAAAACAATCGGTAAGTAGAATCTCCATCACCTTGGTAGTTTTTCGCTGCATTAATACCACCTTGAGCAGCAATAGAGTGCGCTCTTCTTGGCGAATCTTGGTAGCAGAATGCTTTTACATTATATCCTTGCTCTGCCAAAGTTGCAGCAGCTGAACCTCCTGCCAAACCAGTTCCTACAACGATGATATCAATCTTATCACGGTTGTTTGGTGCAACAAGGTTCATGTGGTTTTTATGGTTTTTCCATTTGTCCGCTAAAGGACCAGCTGGAATTTTTGAATCTAATTTGCTCATTTTTTAGAAATTTTAAATTTTAAACTTTAAATTTTAGACTACTTAAAACTTAAAATTTATTGAGTTAAAAAGTGATATACTGCAATGATAATAAACCCTGCAGGAATAAGAATAGAATACCAAGTCCCGAGAGTTTTGATAACAGGAGTGTATTTCGGATGACGCGCTCCCACAGATTGGAAAGACGATTGGAAACCGTGCGCCAAATGCAATCCTAAAAGCACAAAAGCAATCACATAAAAACCAACTCTCAACGGATTTGCGAAATTCGCGTGAAGTTCTTCCCAGAATCTTCCGTTATCGGGCGTGTTGGCTTCGATATACTTGAAGTTGATCTCATGCCACCAAAAATCGTAAAGGTGTAATCCTAAAAAAGCTAAAACTACCAATCCGGAAATAATCATATTTCTCGACATCCATGTAGAATTGGCTGAACCTTTGTTTACTGCATATTTCACTGGTCTTGCGCTTCGGTTTTTCAATTCAAGAACAAATCCCATTACAAAATGGAAAACCACTGCAAAACCCAAAACCGGTTGCATCAGAAACTGAATAACCGGGTTATAACCCATAAATTCTGAAGCTGCGTTGAATGCTTCGGGGCTGCAAATTGAAAGTAAATTCACCGAAAGGTGCATGATAAGGAATAGGAGCAAAAACATTGCAGACAATGCCATTGCGTACTTTCTACCGATAGTAGAACTTGTTAATCCTGCCATAATTAATGTTTAAATTTGAATTTCCACAAAGTTAAAAAATTGTTAAGGTATCTGTAGGTGAGATTTATCAGATTTTTTTAGTTTGTAATCTTTCTAAATAAGTTTTGCTTTATTCATCAAAATCGTAAATTTTGCCTTTTATTCGAACTTCATTAGTTCCTTTGGGTAGAATCTTGATTTCAAAGTTTTGCACTCTTCTTGCCGTTAAATAAGGTTCAATGATATATTGTTGAAGTTTATCGGTATTTGCTTTTTCTTTTAAAATAAACACAACTTTCTTATCATTTTTGACCGAAATAATTTTCTCTTTAAAATAATAATGTTCCAAAACCTCATCAATTTCTGCAGCTTTATAATTGAGCAAAAGTCGCAGTGCAAAGAAAATCAAGAGAAAATAAATAACCCTCAAAACATTTTTAGCTTTTGGTTTCAAAATCGCAAATCTTAAAAACCAAACCACTGCAAAAGCGACCACAACTTCCAAAAAAGTCATCGAAAGCATTTTATGGAAAGCAAAATCGAAATCTGCAAACCAATGAATCATTTTTAATGTAAAAACAACCACCTCATCATAAATCAAATTCAACCAATAAAACTGAAAGGAAAACCCAATAAGAAGCGTCATCAACAAAGAAAAAACAATAAGAATTTCCGAAAAAGGAATCACTAATAAATTGGCAAAAATCGACACTAAAGAATATTGATGAAAATAATAAATCACCAGCGGAAGCGTTGCAATTTGCGCTGCAAAACTCACTGAAACAATATTGACGAGAAATTTCTGAAAATTATTTTTCGGTTTTGGCAAGTATTTCAAAATCGGTTTATTCAACCAGAAAATCCCGAAAACCGCTGCAAAACTCAGTTGAAAACCAACATCAAAAAGCTGTTGCGTATCGAAAATGAGCAATCCCAATGCAGCCAAAGCCATCGCATGAAGCAAATCGGGTTTTCGTTGTAAAATCACAAAAATATAATACGCAGAAATCATGATGCAACTCCGCACCACCGAGCTTCCGTAATCGATAAAAACAGCAAATGCCCAAATCAAAATCAAGGCAAAAATCATTTTGAAATTCCTAAATTTCGGCGGAAAAATCCAATTCAAAACCAACAAAATCAACCAGAAAATAATCGCCATGTGCGAACCGGAAATCGCTAAAACATGCATCAATCCTGATTTGTTGAAATCCTGAACCGTTTCCTGATCCATCTCAGTTCGATCTGCAAGGATAATTCCTTTTGTAAATTCTCTTGTTCTTTTGCTAAAACCGCTGCGATCGATTTTACTTAAAGTTTCCAAGCGTTTTTGTTTAATTTTTTCAGCAAAACTTAAATCATTTCGCAATCCGGATTTGAAAGAATTGGGCAGGTAAGCTTGAAAATAAATGTGTTTTCTTGCCAAATACTTTCTATAATCAAACTGAAAATCGTGATAAGGTTTTTGAAGCGAATTGATGTGAACTTCACCTTTATAATAATGCAGAAAATCGAGTTCACTTTCGGATTTCGGAACAGAAAGAACGCTTAGAAATGATTCTTTTCCTTTCCACGCGACGATTTCATAACGACGATTTTTTTCGTTGGAATTGAGTTTTTTGTTGATTTTGAAAACGATGTTTTCTTTGCTTTCAAGAATCGGTAATTTAGGCTTTTTGGAATGGAAAAAATGGGCAAAAACTCCTAATGAAAAGAACAAAAAGAACAATGAAAGATGTCGAATTCGATAAAGACAAAAGCTTTTAACGAAATAAATAGTTAATGATAAAAAACTGAATATCAACAAAATACAAATTAAATTTTGCTGCAGTGAAAAATAATCCTGTAAAACAATTCCCAGGACAAAACAAATACACAGAATAAGTAAAGGCTGCTTTTGCAATGTTTTAATTTTACAGTTAAACAGCTATTGAATTATGATAAAATCAGCTTTTTACAACAATTTCTGCAGCATGATCACTTGCGCCCTTTCCTCCAAGTTTCTCGCGGAGCAATTCAAAATCTTGTAACATTTTTTCACGCGTTTCACCTTCTAAAATCCGTTGAAGTTCTTTCACTAAATTTTCAGTATTTAGCTCTTTTTGAATGAGTTCAGTAACCACTTCGCGATCCATAATTAAATTCACCAACGAAATAAATTTAATGTTTTTTACCACTCTTCTTCCGATTTCATAGGAAATTTGACTGCTTCGATAACACACCACTTCCGGAATATTGAGCAGAGCGGTTTCCAAAGTTGCAGTTCCGGAAGTCACCAAAGCAGCGCGTGAACTTCTCAATAAATCGTAAGTTTTATTGGACACAAAATGCACATCATCGTCCACAAATTTTCGGTAAAATTCCTTCGGTAAACTTGGTGCACCAGCAATTACAAATTGATAATTTTTAAAAAAAGGTCGCACAGAAAGCATTAAAGCCAACATTTTTTCTACTTCCTGTTCACGCGAACCCGGCAAAAGCGCAATGATTTCTTTCTCATTTAAACCATGTTCTTTTTTAAAATACTCAGCAGAAATTTCTGGCAAATCTGAAATTGCATCAAGCAAAGGATGACCAACAAAATGCGCATCAACACTGTGTTTTTTATAAAAATCTTTCTCAAAAGGAAGAATCACGAGCATTTCATCAACGAATTTTTTGATTTTTTCAACGCGACCTTCTTTCCACGCCCAAAGTTGTGGCGAAATATAATAAACCACCTTAATCCCCAACGATTTCGCGAACTCGGCAATTCTTAAATTAAATCCCGGATAATCCACTAAAACCAATACATCAGGTTGATAATCAGCAATATCTTTCTTGCAGAATTTTATATTTCCGAGAATCGTTTTGAGATTTTTCGCCACTTCCAAAAATCCCATGAAGGCCAAATCTTTATAATGCTTCACAGGCTGAAAACCTGCAACTTCAGCCATCAAATCTCCTCCCCAAAACCGAAATTCAGCGGAAGAATCTTTCTTTAAAATCGACTTCATTAAATTAGAAGCATGCAAATCTCCGGACGCTTCTCCTGCGATGATATAGTATTTCACGTGGTAAAAAGTTGTAATTTTGCTCAAAGATAAAGATAAAAAATGTCAGAAGAATTTGAAATAAAAAATAAAGTTGCAGACAGCGGTTTGATTAATTTCGACCTTTCTGCATTAATACCGAAAGGAAAAAGAATCGGGATTGACTTGAAAGATTTCCTTTTCGAAGGTTTAATTTTAAAAGAAAAAGACTTTCGCGAAAAAATTGCAGCACTCAATACAGATAATTTTGAAGATTCCTATATCTACATTTATAACTCTGCAGATGCGATTGTTCCCCTTTGGGCGTACTTTCTCATCACCGCAAAACTAACCGAAGTTGCTAAAAAAATCGTTTTCGGAAACCGTGAAGATTTGGAAGTGTTGTTGATGCACAACGCCATTCAAACCTACGATTTCAGCGAAATGAACGGAAAAAGAGTTTTAGTAAAAGGTTGCAGCGACCAATCAATTCCGGAAAATGCTTATATCGAATTGGTGGAACAGCTGAAACCACTCGTAAAATCGCTGATGTTTGGCGAAGCTTGTTCGAATGTTCCGATTTTTAAAAATTAAATCTTTTAGTTTTCATTAAACTTAAAATTTTAACAATACTTTATCATTCTAAAAAAAGATTGCGGAAGATTTTTTGTTACATTTGAGTTTCATATTTAATCACAAAAAATACAAACTATGAGTTTAATAGATTTAATTACCGGAAACGCCGGAAACCAAGTAGCAACACAAGCCGAAAACAAATTTGGCATCAGCAAAAACCAAATTATTGCCCTTTTAGCAGTTGCTGCGCCTTTGGTTATTTCTTATTTAAGAAAAAAATCTCAAGAAGATCCGAACGAAGCTGAAGCTTTAAATAACGCTTTAGACAAAGATCACGATGGAAGTATTTTAGACGATCCTTCTCAAGTAGAAGCGCGTCAACAGGAAGGAGGTTCTATCTTGGATCATATTTTCGGAGGTCAAAAAGCTACGGTAGAAAATCAACTTTCTCAGAATACGGGAATTTCAATGGACAAAATCGGACCCATTTTAGCGATGCTGGCTCCAGTAATTATGGGTTATATCGGCAAACAAAAACAATCAAGCGGAGTAACTTCCGGTGGTGGTTTAGGCGATTTGTTGGGCGGAATTTTAGGAGGTGCACAAAGCCAAGTTCAATCTGAACCTTCAAATCCTTTGAATGACATTCTAGGAAGTGTTTTGGGTGGTTCTCAAGCCAACAATTCCGGAAATCCTTTGAATGATATTTTGGGATCCGTTCTTGGCGGTGGTAATCAGCAACAGCAATCACAAGGCGGATTGGGAGGATTATTAGGCAGTATTTTAGGCGGAAAATAAATTTAACTTTCCACTAATAAATTAAAAAAAACCGAAGATTATTCTTCGGTTTTTTTAGTTTTTGGAGCCGCTTTTGGCTTCTTTTCTACGTTTGCATTTTCAGTTTTTTCGGTTGGTTGGCCAACTTCTTTTCGCACTTTGGCTTTCGGTGATTTTTTGTCATCTTCATCCAAAACTTTTACCGGAATATTCTTCACAGAGGCAGATTTTCGAGGTCTTTTCTTTCCATAGCTTCCAGCTGTAACTTTGCCTCGTCTTGATTTTTGATCTCCTTTTCCCATAATTAAATTATTTTTTGATGTTGATTTCATCAAAGTTAATTAAAAAATCGCCAAAGCGAATCTTAAAAAATCATAAAGTTTAGACCTTAAACACTATAAATCATCACTTTCCGAGAATTCCATTTGCCCAAAAATCACTTCTTACAATCGTTCAAAAAACTTATCTTTGTCCCTGCAAAATTGATTAACTCAAATATCCTAAAAATATGTTTCGTACGCACACCAACGGAGAACTTTCTTTACAAAATATTGATCAAAACGTCACCCTTTCCGGTTGGGTTCAGACCATCCGCGACAAGGGATTTATGATTTGGATCGACTTGCGAGATCGCTACGGAATTACCCAATTGGTATTTGATGCTGATCGTTCATCAGCTGAATTATTAGAAAATGCAAAAAAACTCGGTCGCGAATTTGTAATTCAAGTGAACGGAAAAGTGATCGAGAGACAAAGCAAAAACCCGAAAATTCCGACAGGAGAAATAGAAATTTTAGTTGAAAAACTAACGATTTTAAATGAATCTCAGCTTCCGCCATTCACCATCGAAGACGAAACCGACGGTGGTGAAGAACTGAGAATGAAATACAGATATTTGGACATCCGCAGAAATCCGGTAAAAGACAAATTGATTTTCCGCCATAAAATGGCGCAAAAAGTAAGAAATTACCTTTCTGACCAAAATTTTATCGAAGTTGAAACTCCGGTTCTCATTAAATCTACTCCAGAAGGTGCGAGAGATTTTGTGGTTCCAAGCAGAATGAATCCGGGGCAATTTTATGCACTTCCGCAATCGCCACAAACTTTCAAGCAACTCTTAATGATTGGCGGAATGGACCGTTATTTCCAAATTGTAAAATGTTTCCGTGACGAAGATTTGCGTGCAGACAGACAGCCGGAATTCACCCAAATCGATTGCGAAATGGCGTTTGTAGAACAGGAAGATGTTCTGGAAATTTTCGAAGGAATGACCGCAAATTTGTTGAAAGACATTACCGGAAAAGATTTCGGAAAATTCCCAAGAATGACCTTCGCTGATGCGATGAAAAAATACGGAAACGACAAACCGGACATCCGATTCGGTATGGAATTCGTGGAAGTAAATGAATTGGTAAAAGGCAAAGATTTCAAAATATTTGATGATGCAGAATTGGTGGTTGGAATCAACGTTGAAGGTTGCGCCGATTATACCAGAAAACAAATCGATGAATTAATTGATTGGGTAAAACGCCCACAAATAGGAGCTTCCGGAATGGTTTGGATTAAATTCCAAAACGACGGAATCGTAACTTCTTCTGTAAATAAATTTTACAATGAAGAAGATTTAAAGAAAATTACAGAAAAATTCGGAGCAAAAGCGGGAGATTTAATCTTCCTCATGTCCGGAAATGAAAATAAAGTAAGAACCCAACTTTCTGCTCTCAGAATGGAATTGGGAAACCGTTTAGGTTTAAGAAATCCGAAAGAATTCGCTCCACTTTGGGTGATCGATTTCCCACTTTTGGAATGGGACGAAGAAAGCGGAAGATATCACGCGATGCACCACCCTTTCACTTCCCCAAAACCGGAAGACGTACATTTATTGCAAACCGAACCCGGAAAAGCAAGAGCAAACGCCTACGATTTGGTACTGAACGGAAACGAAATCGGTGGTGGCTCGGTAAGAATTTTCGACAAAGAATTGCAGTCAACAATGTTTGATTTACTCGGTTTCACGAAAGAAGATGCTGAAGCTCAGTTTGGATTTTTGATGAACGCTTTCAAATTCGGAGCACCGCCACACGCTGGTTTAGCGTTTGGTTTCGACCGATTGGTAGCGATTTTAGACGGAAACGAAGTGATCCGAGATTACATCGCTTTCCCGAAAAACAATTCCGGAAGAGACGTCATGATCGATGCACCAAGTAAAATTGCAGACGAGCAGTTGGATGAACTTTTCTTGAAAGTAGAAACTAAAGGATAAATCAAGTGTTTTTAAAACAAGCCAAGAAGCAATCTCAATCAATGGGATTGCTTCTTTTTTACATTTAAATTTCATCAAAATTAACTTAAAAACATTAATTTTAGTCAAATTTTCCAAAGCCATGAAATTCATCTTTCTCTTTTTTTCTTTTTTCTTATTCATCTCTATGAACGCTCAAAAACTCACTTCATTCGTCAATCCATTTGTGGGAACAAAAAACATGGGACACACTTTTCCCGGAGCCACTTCCCCGTTTGGAATGGTTCAGCTTTCTCCGGAAACAAACCAAGTTCCTTACGCGATTGATGGAAAATACAATCCCGAAACATATCGTTACTGTTCTGGTTATCAAGCGCAAGATCAAACTATTTTTGGATTTTCACACACTCATTTTAGCGGCGTTGGTCACTCGGATTTGGGAGATTTTTTAATCATGCCCACAACGGGAAAACTCAATTTAGAACCCGGAAAAATCAACGAACCCAAAAGCGGATATCATTCCCAATTTTCAAAAAAAACCGAGAAAGCAGAACCCGGTTTTTATGAAGTAATGTTGGATGATTATGGCATCAAAGCTGAACTTACGACTTCCGACCGCGTTGGTTTTCATCGATACACTTTTCCTAAATCTGGAGAATCGCACATTATTTTAGATTTAATGTCGAATATTTACAATTATGAAGGGAAAAATGTATGGACTTTCGTAAGAGTAGAAGATAATCAAACCGTTATTGGATACCGAGAAACTACAGGTTGGGCGAGAACTAAAAAAGTATTTTTCGCGATGAAGTTTTCTAAACCTTTTAAAAATTATGGAAGAAAAAGATATGAAAAGGTAGAATACAACGGCTTTTACAGAAAATTTAATGAAAATGAAAATTTCCCAGAATTTGCAGGAAGACAAATCCGCGCTTACTTCGATTTTGATACCGAAAAAGATGAACAGATTTTAGTGAAATTTGCTCTTTCAAATACTTCAACCAACGGAGCATTGAAAAATTTGGAAGCAGAAATTCCGCATTGGAATTTTAATCAAATTAAAGAAGAAACCTCGGCAAAATGGGAAAAAGAACTTTCAAAAATTGAAGTAGAAACATTAAATCTAAACGATAAAAAAACTTTCTACACGGCAATTTACCACACCATGATGTCGCCGATTTTGTATGAAGATATCGATGGACAATATCTTGGACTCGATCAAAACATTCATGAATCCGAAGGTTTTACGAACTACTCTATTTTTTCACTTTGGGACACCTATCGCGCGCTGCACCCGCTTTACAACATCATTCAACCGAAAAGAAACAACGACTTCATTCATTCGATGATGGCTCATTATGATCAAAGCGTTCACAAAGCTTTGCCGATTTGGTCGCATTATGCCAACGAAAATTGGTGCATGATTGGCTATCATTCCGTTTCGGTAATTGCCGATGCCATCGCAAAAGGAACTACAAATATTGATTTAAATAAAGCTTTAATTGCTTCTAAAAATTCATCAAACCTAAAATATTACGATGGAATTGAACATTATTTAAAATATGGTTACGTTCCGGAAGATAAAAGTTCATCGTCGGTTTCCAAAACTTTAGAATATGCTTATGATGATTGGGCAATTGCACAAATTGCCAAAAAATTAGGAGACCAAACTACCGAAAATGAATATTTGAAGAGAAGCGAATCTTACCGAAATGTTTATAACCCGAAAACTGGGTTTATGCATCCGAAACTTTCCGATGGAACTTTCAAGAAAGAATTTGATCCGATGGATACGCACGGACAAGGTTTTATCGAAGGAAACGCCTTCAATTACGGACTTTATGTTCCGCAAAATATTCCGGAAATGATAAAAATGATGGGCGGAAAAACGAAATTTTCTAAACATTTAGATGAAATTTTCACCACGGAAATTGCCGACAAATACATCGAGAAAAACGAAGACATCACCCGAGACGGGATCATCGGAAACTACGTTCACGGCAACGAACCGGGGCATCACATTCCATATCTTTATAACTGGACCAACGATTCTTGGAAAACACAAGAACGTGTAAGAATGATCTTGCGAAAAATGTATTCTGCAGAAGAAGATGGGCTTTGCGGAAACGATGATGCAGGACAAATGTCGGCTTGGTATGTTTTCTCGGCGCTTGGTTTTTACCCTGTTCTTCCAGGTTCCGACGAATATCAAATCGGTTCTCCACTCGTGAAATCTGCGAAAATCAATTTAGAAAACGGAAAAACTTTGCACATCAAAACCGAAAATCAATCGGAGAAAAATGTGTATGTAAAGAAAATTTCGGTCAACGGAAAAGAAATAAAAACGCATTTGCTAAAACACAGTGATATCGCCAATGGTGGTGAAATTATTTTCACCATGAGCGATAAACATTAGCTTAAGGCAATTTCGCAACTAAAAATTCCGGTGAAAGTTTCAAAATCCAATAGATGATTTTCCATTTCCAATTTGGGACGATGGTGAAAGAATTTCCTGCGTTTACGATATGTTTCGCAACATAATCGGGTTCCATCATCAGGTTTTTGTTGAGTTCCAAACCTGCATTTATTTTGGTATTGATGTAGCCACTCACCAAAACATTCACGATCACTTTCCTTGATGCCAATTCTTGTCTCAAACCTGATAAATATTGGGTAAAAGCAGATTTTGTACTTCCGTAAACAAAGTTTGATTTTCGTCCACGAACACCAGAAAGCGAAGAAATTCCGATAATTCTTTCTAAATTTTGATTGGAAAAATCGGTTGCAATAATATTTAAAATAGAAACCGCGCCAATGTAATTCACTTTCATCATGTTGAAAGTTCTTTCAAAATCATGCAAAGCCTCTTGATTTTCCACCAAAAAACCGGCGGCATAAACCACAATATTCGGTTTTGCTGATAGTTCATCATAAAATTTTTGATGAGAACTGAAATCTGTGGCGTCGAAATATTTAAGTTCAACATTATTTTGGAGATTATTTTCTTCAACGAAATTTTTCAGCGAAGACAAATCTCTGGAAGCCGCCAAAACATGAAATCCCTTTTCCGAATATTGCAAAATACATTGCTTCGCAACATCGGAATTCGCACCGAGAATTAGGATGGTTTTATAAAAATCCATTATGCTATTTCGCACGCAATCTTTCCTTAATTTTTCCAATATTTTCTTTGGCGGAATCTTCTAAAATTAATGAAGCGCTCATCAAAATTCTTTCTGGCATTAATTGATCAAAATGTTCGGTACCTTCCCAAGAAACTTTTTTAATCAATGATAAAGCGTCAGAACTTCTGGTTGATAGTTTTTCCATAAAGGCAATAATTTTCTCATCCATTTCCTGAATATTTTCTGAAACCGAATGATAGACATCGTGTTTTTCGCACCAATCTGCAGTTCTGAAATCTGCGTCAATCGACATCGCTGAATAGGCAGATTTTCCAATTTTTCTTTCTACATAAGGTCCAATAATGAATGGCCCGATTCCCAAATTCAATTCTGTTAAAGCCATTGCTGCGTATTTTGTAGCGAAACAATAATCGGCTGCACAAGCGATTCCCACGCCTCCACCGGTTGTTTTTCCCTGAACACGAACGATGACTATTTTCCCACAATTTCGCATCGCATTTAAAACTTTAGCAAAACCTCCAAAAAATATTTTCGATTTTTCCAACTCTTCGATTTCCAATAATTCATCGAAACTGGCTCCGGCGCAAAATGCTTTATCTCCTTCGGATTTTAAAAGAATTGCTTTGACATTTTGATCTTTTCCGCTTTCTAAAATAGTTTGCGCCAATTTTTCTAAAATTTCTCCCGGCAAAGAATTGCTTTTCGGGGTTCCGAAAGTAATTTCAGCGATGTTGTTTTTTATCTCTTGGGCTACAAATCCGTTGTTCATTTTCTATTTTTATCTTGATTATTTTAAGGTTTCATTCCCAAAGCTTTGGTATAACCTTCAATTTTTTTGTTGTTTTTAAACTTCATGTTTTCGAGCAAATCGAGCATTGCCTTTCTCACTAAAGCCTGATTTGGTCTTGCTTCGCGAACTTTCGAGAAATTGCTTCTATCCTTTTTGGTGTAATCCACGATGAGATCCCAGTTTTCAGGTTTTGGGATGTACATCATTCCACTTTTGGGAACCATTTTTTTATAAGGCCAAAATGTCCAGCCAATATTATTTTCCTCAAGCGTTTTTCGAAATTGTTCCACCCACTCATCAGTGTTTTCGCCGGTTTCGCCCATCATAAGTGGTAAATTTACCTTTTCCCTAAAATCAATAAAATCCTGAATAGCATTTTTATCCGTACCACTCCAATATCGATGTGGAGTGTACATGATATTGTCATCAAATTTAGGATTATTAAATACTTTAAAATTTCCATTCCACTGTGCTCCTCCCAAAAGGATAATGTGGTTTTTATCAGCCTTTCTGATTGCCGCAGTGCATTCAATATAAAGCAGTTCTAGTTTGGAATTCAGCAAAGGCAAATCTTTATCAAAATAGTGCGCAATAGGTTCATTCAACAAATCGTAGCCTAAAATTGCTGTTTCTTTCGAATAATGCTTTGCAATTCTCTGCCAGATTTCGATGAATTGTTTTTGATCTTCTTTTTCCAAAAGCAACCATGGATAACCATAGCTATCATCAATATTATCGCCCGTTTGTCCACCAGGCGCAACGTGCATATCAAGAATTACATACAAACCCGCCTCTTTGCACCAAGAAATAACTTCATCTAAAACTTTAAATCCGTTCTGGTCATCGGAAACTCCCATAAAATCTTCATTCGTAAACATTTTATAATGAAAAGGAATTCGCACAGTATTCATTCCTGTCGATTTGATGTAGAGAATATCATCTTTGGTAATATAATTTTTCTGGAAATTTCGCCAAAATTCATTGGTAAAACGCGGCCCAACCATTTCAGCAAATGCATCATTGATCAAACGGTAAGAAGATGTACCTTCAAAAAAGAACATATATCCTTCCGGATTCAGCCAATTTCCGAGATTTGTACCTTGTATAAAGAATTTTTGATGGTTCGGTGTATAAATATTTTGTCCATCAACATACAAAAATTTTGTATTCTTATTGATTTTCTGCCCTAAAAATAGATGACTGAAAATCAACATAACAAGCAATACAAACGGCTTTAAAAAAGAAATTATTTTCATTTTATTAATATTAATCAATAATTAATTTTTAGTCGTTTAAAATATCAAATTGTTCAAAATGATGCGTAAAATGTTTGCGATGGAAAAGCTCCCACATCTCCTTTCCTATTTTGCAAAAAAGAGGATGAGTGTGTTCTACCAAAGGATTTTCGCGATAATATACCAGATAAGATTTCAAGCTTTTCATGAATTTTTCTTTGGCTTCGTCAAGATTTTTGTAGCGGAGCGACGCATTTTCATTTTCCGGTAATCCTTCGAACTTTAAATCCCGAGAAATTGGTTTTTCTTTGTAAAGCCAATCGCGAAGTTTTTCCAATTGTTCCTCATCTTTTGTTCGGCATTCCATATGTTTTTCTCCCACTGAAAATTGCAAGAAATCTTCTAAATGTTCCAACATATTTTGCGGCGTCATAATTCCCCATTTCGGTTGAGAATTTTCCGTTAACGCATTCAATTTCTTTTGAATATTTCTCACATTCAATTCTAAAAACTGAGATTTTTTAGCAACTAAAGTCAAAATCGTCGCAACACAAACAATCTCATCGCGCTGATTGACAACTTCAACCAGCCATTTCACCACACCACTCGGAATATTTCTTCCTTTTACCCCTTTGTTGATTTTTTCTTTGGCCGTTAAATAAACCGTAATCGTGTCTCCTGCATAAACCGGTTTGAAGAAACTTGCATTTTCCAATCCATAATTGGCGATAACAGGTCCCTTTTTCCCGGAAACAAACAAACCAGCTGCCGCAGAAAGGATAAAATATCCATGTGCAACCGTTTTATCGAAAATAGTTCCGTTCAAACTTGTAGAATCGGTGTGAGCATAAAAATGATCCCAAGATACATTAGAGAAATTCACAATATCGGCTTCTGTAACTGTTCTTCCGGCGGTTTCTAGAGAATCTCCGATTTCTACTTCTTCAAAATATTTTCTGAAAGGATGTTTGTCTGAAAATTTCTGCGTTGCACCTTGTTGGTAAATTTTGGTTATCGCCGTCAAAATATCCGGCGAACCTTGAATGGCAGTTTTCTGTAAAAAGAAATGAAGTCCGTTCAATCCTCCCATTTCTTCACCACCGCCTGCTCTTCCGGGGCCGCCATGCATTAAAGTTGGAAGCGGAGAACCATGACCTGTGGATTCTTTGGCATTATCTCGATTTAAAACAAAAATTCTACCGTGAGTGGTCGCCATTTTCCAAGATGTTTCTGCAACAAATTTTTCGTCGTGGGAAATGATGGAACCTACCAAACTTCCTTTTCCTCGTTTCGCTAGAGCAGCGGCTTCTTCCGCATCTTTGTAAGGCATGATTGTAGAAACAGGTCCAAATGCTTCCACATCGTGGGAAATGTTTTTATTGAAAGGTTGGTCGTTGTAGAATAATTTCGGACTCATAAACGATCCGGACTCGTAATTAGCGTCAATTAAATCTTGTTTTCCGTCGTAAATGAGTTCCGTTTCGGTTTTTAATAAATTGATTTTTTCAGAAACTTCCTTGAACTGATCTTTCCCGGCCAAAGCGCCCATTCGCGTTTCGCGATTGAGTGGATTTCCAATTTTTACTTGATCTAAAGATTTAATTAAAGCATTCTGAACATCACCAATCAAATTTTCCGGAACGATAATTCTACGAATTGCGGTACATTTTTGACCGGATTTAGTAGTCATTTCGTTACGAACTTCTTTGATGAAAAGATCAAATTCCGGAGTTCCTGGTTTTGCATCTAAACCTAAAATTGAACAGTTTAAAGAATCTGCTTCCATATTGAATCGCACAGAATTCTGAGCAATGGACGGCATTGATTTCAATTTTTTCCCGGTGGAAGCCGAACCCGTAAAGAGAACAGAATCTCCATCTTTCATGAACTCAAGCATGTTTCCTGCACTTCCACAAATTAGTTGAATGGCACCTTCGGGAAGAATTCCGCTTGCGATCATGTCTTCGAAAACGGCGTGGGTGAGATAACTTGTTGGCGTTGCAGGCTTCACAATACTTGGAACTCCCGCCAAAAGCGAGGTTGAAAGTTTCTCCAACATTCCCCAAACTGGGAAATTGTAAGCATTAATTTGAACAGAAACCCCTTCACTTGGTGTTAAAATATGCGTTCCGAGAAAAGTTCCGTTGGCTGAAATTTTCTGCGTATCTCCATCTACCCAAAACGGCGTGTTGGGTAACATTCTTTTTGCTAAACCTGAATAAGTGAAAAAAGTTCCAAAACCACCTTCAATATCTACCCAAGAATCCGTATGAGTTGCACCGGTTTTATAGGAAATTTCGTAATATTTTTTCTTTCTCTCGAGAAGATAAAGTGCCATTTTCTTGAGCATTTCACCTCGATCATAAAAAGTCATGGAAGAGAGATTTTTATAACCGACCGTTCTTCCGAAATCTAACGCTTGCTCGAAATTGATTCCTTCGGTGTCGGCGATTGCCACTTTTTCTCCGTTTACTGAATTATAAAGTTGATTTCCTTCGCCGGTTCCTTCTACCCATTGGTTGTAGATATAGTTTTTGAGCTTTTGCATTTTTTTAAATAAGTAAATATTAAGAATGTTAAGATACAGAAATTTTCAAATTTGCTAAAATATAGTTTTCAAAAACCTGAAATTGCTGAAAAAGAAGCGGTTTGTCATTAAAAAATAAATGATTAAATCAAATTAAACCATAAAAAAAATCCCTTCCAATGAAAATTGAAAGGGAAATTTATTAATTTATCGCAAAATTATCTTGCGCTAAAGTCTACGTAATCGCGTTTTTGAGCTCCTTGGTAAACCTGTCTTGGTCTTCCGATTGGGTCGTTGTGTAAACGCATTTCTTTCCATTGAGAGATCCATCCTGGAAGTCTTCCCAATGCGAACATTACGGTAAACATCTCGGTTGGAATTCCTAATGCTCTGTAGATGATTCCTGAATAGAAATCCACGTTTGGATAGAGTTTTCTGCTTACGAAATATTCATCCTCTAGCGCTACTCTCTCCAATTGCATAGCAATATCTAGAGCTTTATCTTCAATACCTAAAGCATTTAAGATATCATCAGCAGCTTTCTTAATGATGGTTGCTCTTGGATCGAAGTTTTTGTAAACTCTGTGTCCGAAGCCCATCAAACGGAAATTGTCGTCTTTATTTTTAGCTTTTTCTACATATTTTGCAACATCGCCTCCGTCTTGCTCAATCAGCTCAAGCATTTCAATCACAGCTTGATTTGCACCACCATGAAGTGGCCCCCAAAGTGCGGAAATACCAGCTGAAACAGATGCAAATAATCCGGTGTGTGCAGATCCTACCATTCTTACTGTTGAAGTAGAACAGTTTTGTTCGTGATCAGCGTGAAGGATTAATAATTTATCTAAAGCACCAACAACAATTGGATCTAAATGGAATTCTTCGTTTGGACGACGGAAACACATTTTGTAGAAATTCTCTACATAATTAAGACTATTGTCTCCATGATTGATTGGCAAACCTAGTTTTTTTCTGTAAGTCCAAGCGCAAAGGTGAGAGAATTTAGCAATCATCATCTCTGCAGCGTGATCCAAATCTTCTTTAGAATTAACGTCAACAGCTCTCGGGTTGAATGCTGTAAGTGCTGAAGTAAGAGAAGACAAAACTCCCATTGGGTGGGCAGATCTAGGGAAAACATCTAGGATTTTCTTCATTTCATCGGCAACAAAATTATATTTGTTGATCCCTTTTTGAAATGATTGAAACTGATCACTCGTAGGCAATTCTCCGTGAAGCAAAAGATACATTACTTCTGTGAAGTTAGATTTCTCAGCAATCTGTTCAATAGGGTAACCTCTGTAGTACAATTCGCCATTATCACCATCAAGATAGGTAATATCGCTTAATGTAGCTCCTGTGTTTTTATAACCTAAATCTAATGTAATCAAACCTGTTTGGTCTCTCAATTTAGAAATATCGATTCCTCTGTCACCGATAGTACTATCTATAATGGGATATTCGAAAGATTTCCCGTCATAGTTCAATACAACTTTATTATCTGACATATTAATTATTTATTTTTTACTAAATTATGAATAATGATAGAGAACAGCAAATGAATCTTGGTATTCTCTATTGATATTACCTATTATCGTTTTATTTTAAATGCACCCAATCCTGGGAAATAAGCAGATTCTCCTAAAGCCTCTTCAATTCTCAATAATTGGTTGTATTTTGCCATTCTATCGGAACGGGAAGCAGAACCTGTTTTGATTTGTCCACAGTTCATTGCAACTGCTAAATCAGCAATCGTAGAATCTTCAGTTTCCCCGGAACGGTGAGACATTACAGACGTATATCTGTTGTGTTGAGCCATTTGAACAGCATCCATAGTTTCTGATAAAGACCCGATTTGGTTTACTTTAACTAAGATTGAGTTAGCAATTCCTTCATTAACACCTCTTGAGAGTCTTTCAACATTGGTTACAAACAAATCATCACCTACCAATTGAACTCTGTCACCAATTTTATCGGTCAACATTTTCCAACCTTCCCAATCGTCTTCGTGCATACCGTCTTCGATAGAAATAATTGGATATTTTGCTGCCAATTCAGCAAGATAATTTACTTGTTCACTTCTGTTAAATATTGCAGAATCAGGAGTTTGGAATTTTCTATAATCATAATTTCCATCTTTGTAGAATTCTGAAGAAGCACAATCCAAAGCAATCATCACATCATCACCTGGTTTGTAACCTGCTTTTTCAATCGCTTGCAAAAGAGTATCTAAAGCATCTTCAGTACCAGTGAAAGTTGGCGCGAAACCACCTTCATCACCTACTGCGGTTGATAAACCTCTTGAATGAAGAATTGATTTTAAATTATGGAAAATTTCAGTTCCTTTTCTTAAAGCGTGAGAGAAAGAATCAGCTTTCACCGGCATCACCATAAATTCTTGGAAAGCAATCGGAGCATCGGAGTGAGAACCTCCGTTAATTACGTTCATCATCGGAACTGGAAGTGTGTTGGCATTTACACCACCCACATATTTGTAAAGAGGCATTCTCAGTTCAGTAGCTGCTGCTTTTGCTGCTGCTAAAGAAACACCAAGAATTGCATTAGCACCAAGATTTCCTTTGTTTTTAGTTCCATCAAGGTCGATCATGATTTGATCGATATAATTTTGGTCATAAACAGGAAGTCCTACCAATTCTGGTGCGATCACTTCTCTTACATTTTCTACGGCCTTCAGAACTCCTTTCCCTAAATAATCAGAACCGCCATCGCGTAATTCTACGGCTTCATGCTCGCCGGTAGATGCTCCGGAAGGAACTGCAGCACGACCCATCGCACCATTTTCTGTAAAAACATCCACTTCGATTGTGGGATTACCTCTGGAATCCAAAATCTGTCTTGCTTCAATGTAAGAAATGTAACTCATTGTATTATTTTTAACGTTTATTTTTGAATTACAAATTTAATGAAAATTGAACTATTTTATAGGTTTCACCCCATGATTTTATGAATGTTAGCGTTAAAATTTCGTTAATTAATTTAGTTTTATTAAATCAAAAAAAGTAATCGTAAATTTGAATGATTAAAAATAATTTTGTCATGAAAAAAATAATTTATTCGGCATCTGCAATTGCACTTTTGACGAGTTATAGTTGCAATAAATCTACAGAAGGAAATAAGAATGTAATCGTAGAGGAAAGCTCCGATATCAAAGTTGATAACAAAAACGGAACGATTGACAGCACAGTTTCCATTGAAAAAATAGTGAAAAATGGAGAAAATACCAGTACTGAACGAACCGACCGATATGTTGCGGAAGATGGATCTTCGGCTTTGGTGACTTTCAAAAATACCGACAAAGAAAAATCAATCAGCATTCGAAGTAATAATAAAACCATTTCAGCACCACGAAAAGAGGAAAAAGGTGAAGGCGTTTACGGAAATTACGATTTCGAGATTGTTGCCAAAAACGATAGTGTAATCATTACCCAAGGAAATAATGTGATTGCCTTAAAAAAAGCGAGAGTTAACTAAAATTATTCGGATTAAAGCAAAAAAAACCATTCAACACAAATTGAATGGTTTTTTATATTTAAAAACTGTTTGAATTATTCAGCAGCTTTTTCTTCTGTAGAGTCTGCAGCTTCTGCAGTAGGTTCTTCAGTTTTAGCATCAGCTTTTGCCGGAGCTTCTTTTACTTCAGCAGCAACTGCTTCAGCTTTAGGAGCGGCAGATCTTCTGCTTCTTCTTGTTACTTTTTTCTCTTCAGCATTCGGGTTGTAAAGTTCATTGAAATCTACAAGCTCGATCATTGCAGTATCTGCAGCGTCGCCTGGTCTGAATCCAGTTTTGATAATTCTGGTGTAACCACCATTTCTTTCTGCAATTTTAGGAGCAACTGTTCTGAATAATTCAGTAACTGCTTCTTTGCTTTGCAGGTAAGAGAAAACTGTTCTTCTGTTGTGAGTTGTATCTTCTTTCGCTTTTGTTAAGATAGGTTCAACATATACTCTCAAAGCTTTCGCTTTTGCAACAGTAGTGTTGATTCTTTTATGCTCAATAAGAGAACAAGCCATATTAGAAAGCAAAGCGCTTCTGTGCGAAGCAGTTCTTCCTAAGTGATTGAATTTTTTACCGTGTCTCATTGTTTTTTATTTATCAGCGTCTAATTTATATTTAGCAACGTCGAAACCGAAGTTAAGACCTTTTGCATGCACTAATTCTTCTAATTCTGTTAAAGATTTTTTACCGAAATTTCTGAATTTCATCAAATCAGACTTTGTATAAGAAACCAGTTCTCCTAAAGTTTCCACTTCAGCAGCTTTCAAGCAGTTTAATGCTCTTACAGAAAGATCCATATCTGTTAATTTAGATTTAAGGAGCTGTCTTGTATGTAAAGTTTCTTCGTCGTATTGGATGGATGCTTTCACGGCTTCAGTTTCCAAAGTGATTCTCTCATCAGAGAACAACATGAAGTGATAAATTAATATCTTAGAAGCTTCGGTTAAAGCATTCTGAGGGCTGATTGAGCCATCAGTTTCAATATCCAAAACAAGTTTTTCGTAGTCTGTTTTTTGCTCTACACGATAGTTTTCAACACTGTACTGCACTTTCTTGATTGGCGTAAAAATCGAATCAATCGCAATGGTACCGATAGGCGCATTGTTTGATTTATTCTGCTCAGAAGGAACATAACCTCTACCTTTTTCGATGTTGAAAGTGATTTCAAATTTAACATCTTTATTAAGGTTGCAGATGATCAAATCTGGGTTCAAAACATCAAACCCTTGGATTGATTTTCCTAAATCTCCTGCTGTTACAGTAGTTTGTCCGGAAACTTTAGCAGTTACTGTTTCAGCCGTAGCATTTTCAGTTTTAGCTTTAAGTCTTAATTGTTTCAGGTTCAGAATAATTTCTGTTACGTCTTCAATAACGCCGGGAATCGTTGAAAATTCGTGCTCTACGCCTTCTATTTTGATAGATGAAATAGCATATCCTTCAAGAGAAGAAAGTAATACTCTCCTCAAAGCATTACCGATAGTAAGTCCGAAACCTGGTTCTAATGGTCTGAATTCAAATTGACCTTTGAAATCATCAGAGTTAAGTAGGATTACTTTATCGGGTTTAATAAATGTTAAAATTGCCATATAATTTGGGGTTGAGCAAAAATTTGAAAAAAATTATTTAGAGTAAAGTTCGACGATCAACTGTTCTTTGATATCTTCCGGGATTTGAATTCTCTCCGGAGCTGATACGAAAGTACCTTGTTTTGTTTCGTCGTTGAATTGCAACCACTCATAGTTTGTTTTAGAAGCTAATGAATCTGCAATTACTTCAAGAGATTTAGATTTTTCTCTTACTGCAACTACATCACCAGCTTTCAACAAATAAGATGGAATGTTTACCAATTCGCCATTTACTGTAATGTGTCTGTGAGAAACCAATTGTCTTGCTCCTGCTCTTGTTTTACCAAAACCAAGTCTGTAAACAACGTTATCTAATCTAGATTCACATAATTGTAAAAGAACTTCACCAGTAACGCCTTTTGCTCTTTGCGCTTTTTCGTATAGGTTAGCAAATTGTCTTTCTAAAATACCGTAAGTATATTTAGCTTTCTGCTTTTCCATTAACTGGACAGCATATTCAGATTTCTTTGATCCTCTTCTTTTGTTCACACCATGTTGTCCTGGTGGTTGGTTTTTTCTTTTCTCGAAGTTTTTGTCATCTCCGTAGATTGCAACACCAAATTTTCTTGCAATCTTAGTTTTAGGTCCAATATATCTTGCCATAATTTTCTAAGGATTATAGATTTTAGATTTCAGATTTCAGATTAATAAATGAATTCATTCAAAATTTAAAATTTAAAATTTAAAATTCTAATTTATTATACTCTTCTTCTTTTTGGTGGTCTACATCCGTTGTGTGGCATTGGAGTCACGTCAACGATTTCACTAACTTCAATTCCTGAATTGTGAATAGTTCTGATTGCAGATTCTCTACCTGCACCAGGTCCTTTCACAAACACCTTTACTCTTCTAAGCCCAGCTTCGTGTGCTACAGTAGAACAATTTTCTGCAGCCATCTGAGCTGCGAAAGGAGTATTCTTTTTAGAACCTCTGAATCCCATTTTTCCGGCAGATGCCCAAGAGATTACTTCTCCGTTTTTATTCGTCAAAGAAATAATAATATTGTTGAATGATGCTTGGATGTGTGCTTCACCAATCGCTTCAACTTTTACTTTTCTTTTTTTAACTACTTTAGTCTGTTTTGCCATAATTCTTACCGATTATTTACTTGCTTTTTTCTTGTTAGCAACAGTTTTTCTCTTTCCTTTTCGGGTTCTAGAATTGTTTTTAGTTCTTTGGCCTCTTAAAGGTAATCCCAGTCTGTGACGTATTCCTCGTTGGCAACCAATGTCCATCAATCGCTTGATGTTCAATTGTGTTTCAGAACGCAATTCACCTTCTACTTTGATGTTTTCAGTGATGTAGTTTCTGATCAATGCCAATTCATCGTCATTCCATTCGTTGACTTTCTTGTCTTCGCTGATTCCGGCTGCTTTAAGGATTTCGGAGGAAGTGCTTCTTCCGATTCCGTAGATGTAAGTTAAGCCGATAACGCCTCTTTTGTTTTTTGGTAAATCAATACCTGAAATTCTCGCCATAATTTAATTTTAGCCTTGTCTTTGTTTAAATTTTGGGTTTTTCTTGTTGATTACAAACAGAACGCCTTTTCTGCGAACAATTTTGCAATCAGCACTTCTTTTTTTGATAGATGCTCTAACTTTCATTTGTTTTGGTTTAATTTTCCAACGGTTAGATGAACTCCAAGTGATTCCACCCCCTTTTGTTTAAATATTTAAATGACTAATAAAATCGTATGATTCTATTTGTTTTCTTATTATAATAACTTCCGGACTGCTCCGTAATTAGTATCTAAATGTGATTCTTCCTTTCGATAAATCGTAAGGAGATAATTCCAATTTTACCTTATCACCAGGTAAAAGTTTGATGTAGTGCATTCGCATTTTACCCGAAATATGAGCAATAAGTACATGCCCATTTTCTAGTTCAACACGGAACTGCGCGTTCGAAAGTGCTTCTGTAATGACACCGTCTTGTTCTATATGTTTTTGTTTAGCCATTTATCTAATTACTGGTTTGTTGTTCTAGATAATTTCGACTGCATCAAGCCATCATAATGGTGGTTCAGCAAATACGTGTTGATTTGTTGAACGGTATCTAGGATTACTCCTACCATAATTAATAGCGATGTACCCCCGAAAAAGAGGGCAAATCTATCTGTTTGAACAAACGCTCCGTGCACTATTGCCGGAAGGATTGCAAAGATAGCTAAAAACATTGAACCGGGCAAAGTAATTTTTGATAAAATATCATCAATATAATCTGCAGTCTCTTTTCCGGGTCTTACTTTAGGAATTAATCCACCATTTCTCTTCAAATCATCAGCCATTTGATTCACTGGAATAGTGATCGCTGTGTAGAAGAAAGAGAATATGATAATCAATAACGCAAACAATACATTATATTGCCAGCTGAAAACATTTTTAAATCCTGCAAGGAAAGTATTGGTCTCATCAACTTTCGTTAAAAGTCCAGGAACAAACATTAAAGCTTGGGCAAAAATGATCGGCATTACTCCCGAAGCATTTACTTTAAGTGGAATCCACTGTCTTGCACCTTGCATTAAATTTCTGTTTGCACCACCTCTTGCCTGTGCTCTACTTACATACTGAATAGGAATTTTTCTTACCGCAACCGATAATACAATTGCTAAAAGAACTACAAGCATCCAGAATAAAACTTCAATTAAAATCATGATAGTACCTAAACCGCCTTTCCCAGTTTGTGTAGCAACTTCCTGGATAAATGCTCCCGGAAGGTCTGCCAAAATACCAACCATAATTAAGATTGAAATACCGTTTCCGATACCCTTATCCGTAATTTTTTCTCCTAACCACATTGCAAATACCGATCCTGCTACTAAAATTACAATACTTGGCAACCAAAACATGATAGAATCAGGATGCACATAATAAGCAGATGCAAATTGCGCATGTGGCAAGAACATCTGGGTAATTGAAGTAAGGTAAGAAGGTGCTTGCACCAAACAAACTGCGATCGTTAACCATCTTGTAATCTGGTTCAAAGTATTTCTACCACTTTCACCATCTTTCTGTAACTTCTGAAGATAAGGAATAGCCATCCCCATAAGCTGAACGATGATCGATGCAGAAATATAAGGCATAATTCCGAGCGCCATAATTGAAGCTCTACTGAATGCCCCCCCTGTAAACGAAGAAAGCAACCCAAGAAGACCTGCTCCTTGTTTGTTGCCACCTTGGTTCTGGTAATGTTCCAAAAGATTCCCTACCTCTGCCATGTTGATAGCAGGTAGGGAAATATAAGATGCGAATCTATACACGAGGACTAAACCAAGGGTAAAAAGTATTTTATCCCTAAGTTCCTTAAGACTCCAAATGTTTTTTAGTGTTTGTATAAATTCTTTCATTGTAATGATTATAGAGTAATTGCTTTACCTCCTGCTTTTGCGATAGCTTCTTCAGCAGTTTTTGTGAATTTGTGTGCAGAGATTGAAACCGCTGATTTCAATTCTCCTCTACCCATGATTTTCACAATTTCGCTTTTCTTAGCCAAACCGTTTTCTACTAAAATGTCTTTAGTAATTTCGGTGATGTTTTTCGCATCAGCTAAAAGTTGAAGGGTATCAAGATTAATTGCTCTGTACTCTTTTCTGTTTACGTTGTTGAAACCGAATTTAGGAAGTCTTCTTTGCAAAGGCATCTGTCCACCTTCAAAACCGATTTTTTGGGAGTAACCCGCTCTCGCTTTTTGACCTTTGTGTCCTTTTGCAGAAGTACCACCTTTTCCACTTCCTTGCCCTCTACCAAGTCTTTTAGAATTGTGAGTTGCACCTGATGCCGGTCTTATATTATTTAAATTCATTTCTAATTTTGTTTAAGGTTTAAAGTTTAAAGTTTAAGGCTAAAAAATTTAACCTCAAACTTCAACTGTAACAATTTTTATTTTTGAACTTCAACTAAATGACTCACAGCAGCCACCATTCCTAAGATAGAAGGAGTAGCTTCGTGTTCAACAACTTGGTGAAGTTTTTTCAATCCTAATGCTTCAAGCGTTCTTTTTTGGGTTTTAGTTCTACCAATAGCGCTTTTTACTTGTTTTACTGAAATTTTTGCCATTGCTTTTATATTAACCGTTAAACACTTTATCTAATGAAACACCTCTTAATTTTGCAATATCTTCTGGTCTTCTGATGTCCAACAATGCTTTGAAAGTAGCTTTCACTACGTTGTGTGGGTTAGAAGATCCTTTAGATTTTGACAAGATGTCGTGTACACCTGCAGATTCCAATACTGCTCTTACCGCACCACCGGCAATAAGCCCGGTACCGTGAGAAGCTGGTCTTAAGAAGATATCGGCACCGCCGTATCTTGCAGAAGTTTGGTGAGGAATGGTATGGTTGATTACTGGAACTTTAACTAAGTTTTTCTTTGCATCTTCTACCGCTTTTGCGATTGCAGAAGCAACTTCCTTAGATTTTCCTAAACCGAAACCTACGGTTCCAGCTTCGTCTCCTACAACAACAATTGCAGAAAAACCGAATGCACGTCCCCCTTTGGTAACTTTAGTTACTCTGTTTACAGCAACGAGACGATCTTTTAATTCTAATCCTCCCGGTTTTACTTTTTCTATATTATCTAGTCCTAACATGTTTCCGAAATTTAATGATTAGAATTTTAGTCCGCCTTCTCTAGCACCGTCAGCAAGAGCTTTTACTCTACCATGGTACACGAAACCGTTTCTGTCAAACACTATATTTTCAATTCCTGCAGCTTTAGCTTTTTCAGCGATTGCTTTTCCTACTTCTGCAGAGATTTCAACTTTATTTCCTTTAGCGTTAAGGCTTCTAGAAGAAGCTGATGCTAAGGTTTTACCTTCTTTATCGTCGATTAGTTGCGCGTAAATTTCTTTATTGCTTTTGTAAACTGATAATCTTGGTAATTCTGAAGAGCCTGAGATTTTTCCTCTTACTCTTCTTTTAATTCTATTTCTTTTTTCTAATTTGCTTAGTGCCATTTTCTTAAGTTTTAAAATTAAGCAGATTTACCAGCTTTACGTCTAACAATTTCACCTACGAATCTTACCCCTTTTCCTTTGTAAGGTTCAGGTTTTCTGAAAGATCTGATTTTAGCAGCAACCATTCCAAGAAGTTGTTTGTCGTATGAAGACAAAGTAATGATTGGGTTTTTACCTTTTTCAGATAATGTATCCAAAGTGATTTCTTTTGGAAGATCCATCACGATACCGTGAGAGAATCCTAAAGCCATATCCAATCTGTTACCTTGGTGTGATGCTCTGTATCCTACTCCTACTAGCTCCAATTGTTTAGTGAAGCCTTCAGATGTTCCTACAATCATATTGTTGATTAACGCTCTGTAAAGACCGTGTAATGCTTTATGTTGTTTTGATTCGGACGGTCTTTCTAAAGTAAGTATTCCGTCTTCTTGTTTTAGAGTGATTCCTTCACTGATTTGCTGTGTAAGTTCTCCTTTCGGTCCTTTCACAGTTACTAAACCGTCTTTTTCGGTTACGGTAACATTAGCAGGAATTTCTATAATTGATTTACCAATTCTTGACATTTTCCTTTGATTAAAAATTAATAAACATAGCAGATTACTTCTCCACCTACTTTTTCTTGTCTGGCTTTTTTATCTGTCATTACTCCTTTAGAAGTTGAGATAATAGCAATACCTAAACCGTTCAATACTCTTGGAAGTTCTTCTGAACCTTTGTATTGTCTTAAACCTGGTCTTGAAGCTCTTTGAATGCTTTTGATTGCAGGTTTGTTGGTTTGCTTGTCATACTTTAAAGCGATTTTGATATTTCCTTGAACAGCATTATCTTCGAACTTGTAGTTCAAAATATAACCTTGATCAAACAAAATTTTTGTAATCTCCTTTTTGATTTTCGATGCAGGAATATCCACCACTTTGTGGCCTGCGCTTTGTGCGTTCCTTACTCTGGTTAGGAAATCTGAAATTGGATCTGTTACCATTTTTCTATTTTAAATTATTGGTTTATGATAATTAGTTTTGAAAAAATAAGCAAGAGCAAAGAACAAAGAGCCAAGATCTGAATCTTTTCTCTTTATTCTTTTTTCTTTTATCTTATAATCAACTTGATTATCTCGATTGTTCTAAATTGTTACCAACTTGCTTTTTTCACTCCCGGAATCAAACCTGCATTGGCCATTTCACGGAAAGTTACTCTAGAAATACCGAAGGTTCTCATGTAACCTCTTGGTCTTCCTGTTAATTTACATCTGTTGTGCAATCTTACTGGTGAAGCGTCTTTCGGTAATTTTTGTAATGCTTCGTAATCTCCGGCTTCTTTCAAAGCTTTTCTTTTCTCAGCATATTTTGCTACTGTAGCTTCTCTTTTGCGCTCACGCGCTTTCATTGATTCTTTAGCCATCTTTTAGTTCTTTTTGAAAGGTAAACCGAAGTGAGTTAATAATGCTTTTGCTTCTTTATCAGTTTTCGCAGAAGTAACGAAAGTAATGTCCATCCCTTGGATTTTTTTTACTTTGTCGATTACGATTTCTGGGAAAATGATTTGTTCAGTGATCCCCAAGTTGTAATTTCCTCTTCCGTCGAAACCGTCAGCTTTGATACCAGAGAAATCTCTGATTCGTGGTAAAGCTGAAGAAGTAAGACGATCTAAGAACTCATACATTTGGTTGGATCTTAAAGTTACTCTTGCTCCTACTGGCATACCTTTTCTTAGTTTAAAAGCTGCCTCATCTTTCTTAGAGAGAGTTCCTACTGCTTTTTGGCCGGTGATTGCGGTAAGTTCTTCAACTGCATAGTCCACAATTTTTTTATCGGCTGTAGCAGCTCCTAAACCTTGCGAAATAACGATTTTTTCTAATTTAGGTACCTGCATTACAGATTTGTACCCAAATTCTTCCATCATCGCAGGAACAATTTTCTCTTTATAATTTTGTTTTGGTCTTGCTATATATTGCATCGTCTTTATAATTATAAGGTTTCACCGGTTGTTTTGGCAACTCTTACTTTTTTATCACCTTCCACTTTGTATCCTGTTTTAGTTGCTTTACCGTTCTTGTCGATAAGTGCTACGTTAGAAATGTGGATAGATGCTTCTTTTTCTACAATTCCGCCTTGTGGGTTTGCTGCTGAAGGTTTGGTATGTTTTTTAACGATATTTAAACCTGCAACAATTACTCTAGCGTCTTTGCCTTCTTTTCTGATCACTTCAATAACTTCACCTTTTTTACCTTTAATTTCTTTCTTTCCGGTAGTGATGATTACGTTATCTCCTCTTTTGATTTTTAACTTTGTCATTTTTTGTAAATTTTAAAATTAAAGTACTTCAGGAGCTAATGAAATGACTTTCATATATTCTTTATCTCTTAGTTCACGGGCAACGGGTCCGAATACACGGGTACCTCTCATTTCTCCGGCTGCGTTAAGAAGAACACAAGCATTGTCGTCGAATTTGATGTAAGATCCATCTTTTCTTCTTACTGCTTTTTTAGTTCTTACTACTACTGCTTTAGAAACGGTTCCTTTTTTGGCGTTTCCTTGTGGTGTAGAATCTTTGATAGTAACTACGATTTTATCACCAACTGAAGCGTATCTTCTTCTGGTTCCTCCCAGAACTCTGATAACAAGTACTTCTTTTGCACCTGTGTTATCAGCAACTTTTAATCTTGATTCGGTTTGTAACATTACTTAGCTTTTTCAATGATTCGTACTAATCTCCATCTTTTACTTTTACTTAAAGGTCTTGTTTCAGTAATTAATACTGTATCCCCTTCAGTACACTCGTTGTTTTCGTCGTGAGCGGTATATTTTTTCGTTTTTAGAACGAATTTACCGTACATCGGGTGCTTTACTCTGGTAGTTTCACTTACAACAATGGTTTTTTCCATTTTATTGCTGGAAACAATTCCGATTCTTTCTTTTCTTAAATTTCTATCCATGATAAAATGAAATTCTTATTGTTGTTTTAGTGTTAATTCAGTTTCAAGACGAGCGATTGTTTTTCTCAAGTCTCTGATTTGAATAGGATTTTCAATCGGGCTGATTGCGTGTGCAAGTTTCAATTTGTTGAAATCTGCTTTTACTTCAGCTAATTTGTTTTGGATGTCTCCTGCGCTTAGATTTTTGATGTCAGCTTTTTTCATAATAATTTCAGATTATTGAGGTTGAACAAAATCGTTAGCGACTACAAATTTGGTAACTACCGGTAATTTTTGTGCGGCAAGTCTTAGTGCTTCTTTCGCTACATCGTAAGGAACACCGCCTACTTCGAACATAATTTTCCCTGGTTTTACTACAGATACCCAATATTCCACGGCACCTTTACCTTTACCCATACGTACTTCGGCTGGTTTCTTGGTGATAGGCTTATCCGGGAAGATTTTGATCCATAGTTGACCTTCTCTTTTCATATATCTTGTAGCAGCGATACGAGCTGCTTCAATTTGTCTTGCAGTGATCCAAGCTCCTTCTGTTGCTTTGATACCGAAAGTTCCGTAAGCAAGTTGATTCCCTCTTTGGGCAATCCCCTTCATTTTCATCTTGTGAACTTTACGGAATTTGGTTCTTTTTGGTTGTAACATAATTTCTTAAATTTTAGATTTTAGATTTTAGCTTTTAAAAAAGTAACGGTCATTTAAAACTGTCCTCTAAAATTTTATTAATTATTTTCTTTCTCTTGGTCTTCTGTCTCCTCTATCGCCTCTTTCATTTCTCTCTCCTCTTCCTCCTGCGGCTTTCTTCTGCTGTCCTACTAGTGGAGAAAGGTCTCTTTTACCGTAAACTTCTCCTTTCATGATCCAAACTTTCACGCCTAATTTCCCATACTGAGTAAGTGCTTCACCGATATGATAATCGATATCTGCTCTAAAAGTTGACAATGGGATTCTTCCTTCTTTGAAAGATTCGCTTCTTGCCATTTCAGCTCCGTTTAATCTACCTGAGATTTGTACCTTGATTCCTTCAGCTCCCATTCTCATGGTGCTTTGAATTGCCATTTTCACAGCTCTTCTGTAAGAAATTCTATTTTCGATTTGTTTTGCGATGCTGTCAGCAACTAATACTGCGTCTAGTTCAGGTCTTTTGATTTCGAAGATGTTGATTTGGATATCCTTATCGGTAATCTTTTTCAATTCTTCTTTTAATTTATCAACTTCCTGTCCTCCTTTTCCGATGATTAATCCCGGTCTAGCAGTAGTGATGGTTACTGTTACTAATTTTAGGGTTCTTTCAATATAGATTTTTGAAATACCACCTTTAGATAATCTAGCTTCAAGGTATCTTCTGATTTTGTAATCTTCAGCGATTCTGTCGCCGTAGTTTTTACCACCAAACCAGTTAGAATCCCATCCTCTGATGATACCTAATCTGTTACCAATTGGATTTGTCTTCTGTCCCATACCTTGATTATTTATTGTCTTTAGTACCTAAAATTAGTGTAATGTGGTTCGATCTTTTTCTGATTCTGTGTCCTCTACCTTGTGGTGCAGGTCTTAGTCTCTTCAATTGTCTAGCACTATCAACCATAATTTCTTTTACGATTAAGTTTGCTTCTTCGATATCAGCTCCTTCGTTTTTAGCTTGCCAGTTTGCCATTGCAGAAAGAAGAACTTTCTCCAATTTGTTTGAAGCCTCTTTTTTAGAAAACTTAAGGATAGCTAAAGCTTTATCTACTTCTACTCCTCTGATGATATCAGCAACTAATCTCATCTTTCTTGGAGAAGATGGGCAATCATTATGTAACGCTTTTGCTACATCTTGGTTTGCTATTTTACGTGCTAATGCACTTTCTCTTTTTCTTGATCCCATGATTATCTACCTCCTTTATTTTTGTTACCACCGTGACCTCTGAAAGATCTTGTCGGAGAAAATTCGCCTAACTTGTGACCTACCATGTTTTCGGTTACGTATACTGGGATAAAAGATTTCCCGTTGTGTACTGCGATGGTTTGTCCTACGAAGTCCGGAGAGATCATTGATGCTCTGGACCAAGTTTTAATAACTGTCTTCTTACCAGACTCTATATTTGCCTGAACCTTCTTATCTAAAGTGTGATGAATGAAAGGTCCTTTCTTAAGTGATCTTGCCATAATTATTTTCTTTTAGATACGATAAATCGGTTAGACGCTTTGTTTTTCTTTCTAGTTTTGTAACCTTTAGCCGGCATACCATTTCTAGATCTTGGGTGACCTCCTGAAGAACGTCCTTCACCACCTCCCATTGGGTGATCAACTGGGTTCATTACAACTGGTCTTGTTCTAGGTCTTCTTCCTAACCATCTGCTTCTACCTGCTTTACCAGATACGGTAAGTTGGTGATCAGAGTTAGAAACAGATCCAATCATAGCCATACACTCAGTAAGAACCATTCTTGATTCTCCTGAAGGTAATTTTACGATTGCGTATTTACCATCTCTTGAAGTTAACTGTGCTGAAGATCCTGCACTTCTTGCCATTACCGCACCTTGACCAGGTCTAAGTTCGATACAAGATACTACAGTTCCTAATGGAATGTTCTTCAACTTCATTGCATTACCTACGTTAGGTTCTGCAGCTTCCGAAGCGATTACTTTCTGATCTACTTTGATCCCATTTGGAGCGATGATATATCTCTTCTCTCCATCTGTGTACTCTACTAGAGCGATGAAAGCTGTTCTGTTCGGATCGTACTCTACAGTTTTTACCGTTCCTTCAACATCAAACTTGTTTCTTTTGAAGTCGATAATTCTGTACTTTTGTTTGTGTCCACCTCCGGTGTAACGCATGGTCATTTTACCAGTATTGTTACGACCACCTGACTTTTTAATACCAACGGTTAGAGACTTCTCTGGTTTGTTGGTAGTAATTTCCTCAAAGTTGTTCACAACTCTGAATCTCTGTCCCGGGGTGATAGGTTTTAATTTTCTAACAGACATTACTATTGATTATTTAATTCGTTGCAAAAATATCAATTACTTCTCCTTCTACTAGAGAAACAACTGCTTTCTTCAATTTGTTGGTTTTCCCAACCTGTAATCCTTTTTTGGTGTGTTTCGCTGAAACTTTAGGAGCGTAAATCATTGTTCTTACGTCTGCTACTTTTACACCATAAGCCTCTTCTATCGCTTTTTTGATTTGGATTTTATTCGCTTTTGTGTTCACAAAAAAAGAATAAGCTCCTCTCAAATCGGTAAGATAGTTCGCTTTTTCTGAAATGATCGGTTTAATAATAATAGACATGATTTATTTTCTTAAGTTTTCCTGAAATTTTTCGATAGCACCTTCTAAAAATACAATCTCGCCAGCGTTTACTAAATCATAAGAACTGATCTCGTTATAAGTCAATACTTTTGTTTTAGGTAAATTTCTTGATGACAGATATACATTTTTGTTAGCTTCAGGTAAAATATATAAAGATTTTTTACCTTCAAATCCTAATGCATTGTTCAGATTGATAAATTCTTTAGTTTTTGGAGCTTCAAAGTTGAATGCTTCTAAAACTTTAATAGAATTGTCTCTCATTTTCTGAGAAAGCACAGATTTTTTTGCTAATCTTTTCAAAGCTTTGTTCAATTTGAATCTGTAGTCTCTTGGTTTTGGACCGAAAACTCTACCTCCACCTCTGAAAGTTGGAGATTTGATATCCCCGTATCTTGCAGATCCAGATCCTTTTTGCTTCTTAAGCTTTCTTGTAGAAGCTGTAATTTCGCTTCTTTCTTTCGATTTATGTGTCCCTTGTCTTTGTGCAGCAAGGTATTGTTTCACTTCTAAGTAAACCGCGTGCTGATTTGGCTCAATACCAAAGATAGCGTCGTCTAACTGAACAGATCTTCCGGTTTCTTTTCCTGATGTATTGTATACTACTAGTTCCATTTTCTGATAATTACATAAGAATTTTTTGCTCCCGGAACAGCACCTTTTACTACTAAAAGATTTTGCTCTTCATCTACTTTTAACACTTGAAGGTTTTGTACGGTAACTTGCTTACCACCCATTCTACCTGCCATACGCATTCCTTTGAATACTCTTGACGGGTCGGATCCTGCACCGATAGAACCTGGAGCTCTCAATCTGTTGTGCTGTCCGTGAGTTGCTTGCATTACCCCACCGAAGTTGTGTCTTTTTACAACCCCTTGGAAACCTTTACCTTTTGAAGTTCCTGTAACGTCAACATACTCGCCTTGAGCAAATAAATTAACTTTCACTTCATCTCCAACGCTTAAACTGTCTACGAATTCATGATAGAATTCTACCAATTTAGCTTTTGGAGCAGAACCAGCCTTCTTGAAATGGCCGGCTAACGCTTTACCAACGTTCTTTTCACTCTTGTCATCGAAACCAAGTTGAGCAGCTTTGTACCCATCTTTTTCTACGGTTCTGACCTGTAAAACCGAGCAAGGACCAGCTTGAATAACTGTACATGGCATGTTTTTGCCATTTTCGTCAAACAAGGAAGTCATCCCGATTTTTTTACCAATAATACCTGACATTGTTTATATATATTATTTAAAATTCACGTTTATCAATCGAGGTTTCAGTGATTTCTACTTCTGAAATAGGCATACTTCTTCCCTAAATTGAGTGTGCAAATGTATGAAGTTTTTTTGAATTGACAATGAGTGAGTTAAAAAATATTGATAAAAAACTAAAAAAACTTTAGATTTTTATCAAATTTAATATTACACCATTACAAACCAAAAAAAATCCCTCTTCTTTCGAAAAGGGATTTGCTATCATAGCAAAGGTGATTTTATCACACTTTAATTTCTACATCAACTCCTGAAGGAAGCTCTAATTTCATTAGTGCATCTACAGTTTTAGAAGAAGAAGAATAGATATCCATCAATCTCTTGTGAGCAGAAAGTTGGAACTGTTCTCTTGCTTTCTTGTTTACGTGTGGAGATCTCAACACAGTGAAGATTCTCTTATTGGTTGGCAATGGAATTGGTCCGTTTACAACAGCACCAGTCGCTTTTACCGTTCTCACGATTTTTTCAGCAGATTTGTCTACCAAATTGTAATCGTAAGATTTTAATTTTATTCTGATTCTTTGTGACATTTTAATCTAAATTTTAATATTAACCTCTTGCTTTAGCGATTACGTCTTCGGCAACGTTAGTAGGTGCTGCTTCGTATTTTTCAAATTCCATAGAAGATGTTGCTCTACCTGAAGAAAGTGTTCTGAGTGAAGTAACATATCCGAACATTTCAGAAAGTGGAACGAATGCTTTGATTACTTTCGCATTGTTTCTATCGTCCATACCGTTTACAGTACCTCTTCTTCTGTTCAAATCTCCTACGATGTCTCCCATATATTCTTCCGGAGTTACAACCTCCAGTTTCATAATTGGTTCCATGATTACAGGCTTCGCTTTTTTACCAGCTTCTTTGAAGCCCATCTTAGCAGCAAGTTCGAAGGAAAGTTGGTCAGAATCCACTGGGTGGAAAGATCCATCTTTCAATACTACTTTGATACCATCGATTTCGAATCCGGCCAATGGACCATTTTTCATTGCTTCTTTGAAACCTTTCTCTACTGCAGGAACGAATTCTTTAGGAATGTTACCTCCTTTGATTTCGTTAATGAATTCAAGACCAGCTTTGTTATCATCTGCAGGACCGATTTCAAATACGATATCTGCAAATTTACCTCTACCACCAGATTGTTTTTTGTAAACTTCTCTGTGGTTTGCAACCATGGTAAGGTTTTCTTTGTATTCTACTTGAGGTTGACCTTGGTTTACTTCAACTTTGAACTCTCTTCTCATACGGTCAACAATAATGTCGAGGTGAAGCTCACCCATACCGGAAATGATTGTTTGTCCAGAAGCTTCGTCAGTTTTCACTGTGAAAGTAGGATCTTCTTCTGCCAATTTAGCAAGAGCGTTACCCATTTTATCTTGGTCAGCTTTAGTTTTAGGTTCTACCGCGATACCGATTACTGGATCAGGGAAAACCATAGATTCTAGAACGATTGGGTTTTTCTCATCACACAAGGTATCCCCTGTTTTGATTGATTTGAAACCTACTGCTGCACCAATATCTCCTGCTTCAATATATTCTACAGGGTTTTGCTTATTAGCGTGCATCTGATAAATTCTAGAGATTCTTTCTTTATCACCTGAACGAGTGTTCAGTACATAAGAACCAGCATCCAATCTACCTGAATATGCTCTAAAGAATGCTAATCTTCCTACGAAAGGATCGGTAGCAATTTTAAATGCTAATGCAGAGAAAGGTTCTTTTACGTCTGGTTTTCTAACGATTTCAGCATCAGTTCTTGGGTCAGTTCCTTTGATATCATCCTTATCTAATGGAGAAGGAAGGTATTTACAAACTGCATCAAGCATGAACTGTACACCTTTATTTTTGAATGAAGAACCGCAAGTCATCGGAATGATAGACAAATCGATTGTTGCTTTTCTTAATGCTTCGTTGATTTCGTCTTCAGAGATAGAATCTGGATCTTCGAAGAATTTCTCCATCAAAGTTTCATCGTAATCAGCTACTGCTTCTACTAATTTCTCTCTGTATTCAAGAACTTCATCTTTCATATCTTCAGGAATTGGCACTACCTCGAAAGTAGCTCCTTGTCCTGCTTCATCCCAGATGATCGCTCTGTTTTTGATCAAGTCTACAACACCTTTGAAATCTTCTTCAGCACCGATTGGCAAAACGATTGGAACTGCGTTTGATCCTAACATTGTCTTAACTTGGTTTACCACGTTAAGGAAGTCAGCACCTTGTCTATCCATTTTGTTTACGAATCCCATTCTTGCAACTTTGTAGTTATCAGCAAGTCTCCAGTTGGTTTCAGACTGAGGCTCTACTCCGTCTACTGCAGAGAAAAGGAATACCAATCCATCTAATACTCTCAAAGATCTGTTAACCTCTACCGTAAAATCAACGTGTCCCGGTGTATCAATGATATTGAAGTGGTAAGGTTTTGTTTCAGGAAGAACTTTACCTTGGTCTGTTGGGAAATTCCAAGAACAAGTAGTTGCTGCAGAAGTAATGGTAATACCTCTTTCAGCCTCTTGCTCCATCCAGTCCATTGTAGAAGCACCTTCGTGAACCTCTCCGATTTTGTGAGTTTTACCAGTGTAAAACAAAATTCTTTCTGTTGTGGTGGTTTTTCCTGCATCAATGTGAGCAGCAATACCAATATTTCTTGTAAATTTAAGATCTCTTGCCATTTCAGATTAGAATTTAAAGTGTGAAAATGCTTTGTTTGCTTCAGCCATTCTGTGAGTGTCTGTTTTCTTTTTGTAAGCAGCACCTTCTTCTTTCGCAGCAGCGATAACTTCAGCAGCTAATTTCTGAGCCATTGATTTATCGTTTCTTGCTTTTGAATATTTGATTAACCATTTCATTGCCATAGAAATTTTTCTATCAGCTCTGATTGGCATAGGAATTTGGAAGTTAGCACCACCGATTCTTCTTGAACGTACTTCTACGTGAGGCATTACGTTGGTTAACGCATCTTTCCAGATTTCCAAAGAAGTCTTTTCGTTTTCTCCTTTTTTGCTTTCTACGATATCTAAAGCATCATAGAAAATTTTGAATGCGATAGATTTTTTACCATCAAGCATCAAATTGTTTACAAATCTTGTTACCAGTTGATCATTAAATTTAGGATCCGGTAACAACGGTCTTTTTTTCGCTTTTGTCTTTCTCATTGTTTCGTTTCTTACTAATTAATGATTACTTTTTCTTACCTTTTGCAGGTGCTGCAGCTGCTTGACCTGGTTTTGGTCTTTTCGCTCCATACTTAGATCTTCTTTGTGTTCTGCCGCTTACGCCTGCAGTATCCAAAGCTCCACGAACAATGTGATAACGTACTCCCGGTAGGTCTTTCACCCTTCCTCCGCGTACCAATACTATCGAGTGCTCTTGAAGATTGTGTCCTTCGCCCGGGATATAAGCGTTGACTTCTTTACCATTAGAAAGTCTTACCCTTGCAACTTTTCTAAGTGCAGAGTTAGGTTTCTTAGGGGTAGTGGTATATACTCTTGTACATACACCTCGTCTTTGTGGACAGGAATCAAGTGCAGCCGATTTACTCTTCTTGGTAAGTGCGACTCTTCCTTTTCTAACTAATTGTTGAATAGTAGGCATTTAATTGCTTTTTATTTTAGGGTGCAAAAGTATGAAATATTTTTTAACCCACAAATACTGATTAATAATTATTTACGATTTTTTAATAGCATTACTTCTCTTGTGTTTTATAAAACCTTCTTTCCACATTTTTGTCTAAGTCAAAATCCATCAGATTTTTCTGAAGAATTGGTACTTCTTCAGGCTTTAAAGCATAAAAAACTACTCCTTTTCTTGCCGGTCCATAACTTTTTTCATTAATCATCCATGATGCAACAGGGATCCAATTCGAAGGAACCCCTCCCGGAAACCATTCTGGGTAAATGACAGCAACCTTATAATCGTGTTTTGAAACGTATTGATTTATGTATTTTTTAATATTCTTATTGTATTCCGCACGGGCTCGATGCTTATTTACTACTATAGCATCGGCGATATCGGTGCTTCCCAATCCTACAATATCCAAAAGTTTGACATGGCTGAAATAGGCAATACTCCCAATATCATTAGCAACTACTTTTTCACCGGCATAATATTTCCCAAGAAACCTCGACATTTCTACTTGTTGCTCTTTTATGCCCTTGCTGGCCATTTTTAGTGGTAAATAATGATATCCAAATCTGTAAATTGAAACAAGTACAATAACCACAATTGAACATACAGAAATTAATTTCGATAGACCGAGTTTGAAATCTTGAGTTTTCAAGCCTTTCGTTTCACTTACAATCACTGGAATTATTAATAATAGAATGGATATCATTAAATAATTCTCATATCTATACTTCAATGAAGCGAAAAGCGAATGTAAAATTGCGGTTGCGACGATAGTAATGATTAAGGTTTCATTAACAAGAAATTTTTTGGAACCTAAACCTTTATATTTTTTAATTAAATAAATGAATAACAGAAGAAAAGGAAAAAATAAACATTTATAAAAGCTGCTGTTTAAGAAAATCCCATCCAAAACCAATTGCCATGTACTTGCTAAGAAATGATCACCTGCGGGAAAACTCCCTTTAATCATCACCGAATTCGGAAAAAAATATCCTCCATTTTGTATAGAAATAATCCCAAAAACTACAATGGCAAAAAATCCAACTAAAACTACCGAAACTCCTTTGAAAAATTGTTTCCTTAGAAACAAAGCAAAAGCTAAACTCACGGTAAAAAACATACTTTCGAACCGAACTATTGAATTAAAAAATACAATCACTAACAAAATGATAAAATCTTTCTTCTGAAAGCTATTTTTTACATTTTTATGAATAAAGTACACTGCCAAAACCATCAAAAATTGATGTATCGTATGCTCCATTCCTATAAGTGTCATAAAATACACTAATGAAAAAGGCAACAGAAGCACGATGAGCCATTTCATTTCTGCAACGCCATAGAAATCTTTAAAATATCTAAACGCAGCATATATGGTAAGGTATCCAAAAAAAATATTGATCAAAAGAGCATAATATTCCCAATCGCCAAAGATTTTTATTAAACCTGAAAGTAATAAAGTGTAAAGTATCGAAGATGATGCACTATCAAATCCTGTAGTATTGATCGACCACACACCATGTTCTGCAAAATTTCTTGCTAAGGACAAATGGATGTACACATCATCTAACGGATAAATATATCGATGACCTTCTGGAAGTTGCACCCAACTCATAAAAAAAAAGAAGCTTGTAACAATACTAAAAATCAATAATAATATAACTAAAAACCTATTCATACCGCAAATATGCAATTTTAGTAGATATCACTCTCTTCATTTTTTAATATCCACTATGTATTTAGCACAAATTTATTTTTAGTTTGGTTAAAACTTGTCTTAATATTACCTTGTCCTAAAGCCTAGTTTTCTCCCAGTCAAAGCCTAGTCCTAGCCCACTATAAAGGCACTAACCTCCTATCGGCAAAAAGTGCCCTTTTCGGCAAAAATGGTCGTTTTCGGTAAAAAACGGCAAAAATTCACCATCCTCAACTTATGCTGTAAACTTTAGAATCATTCAAATTCATCAAACATTAAACCTCAACATTCTTTAATATTAAAAAAAATCGTCTTTCGAAAGGCGATTTTTTGTTTTCTAATTTTTACATTTGTTTAAATATCATTTTATGAGTGAAGTGCGCCTAAAATCAATTCTTGATAATGATTTCTATAAAATCACCATGCAAAATGCAGTGGTGAAACTTTTCCCAAACGAAAAAGTAAAATACGAATTCATCAATCGCGGGAAACACCATTTCCCAGAAGGTTTCGATGCTGAGTTGAGAAAATCAGTCAATGCAATGGCAGAACTGAAACTCACCAAAGCTGAAAAAGAATTTTTGAAAGAAACTTGTCCTTATCTCGATTTGCCTTACTTGGATTTTCTAGCAGGTTATCATTATGATCCTTCCGAAGTTCAGATCGAGCAAACCGAAAACGAGTTGCGAGTAACTGTAGAAGGCGAATGGTACCGCACGATTTTATGGGAAGTTCCGCTTTTAGCTCTGATTTCCGAATTGCATTACCAAATGAACAACATGGAAAGGGATTCTGATGAGACTGTTGTTGCTAAAACTTTAGAAAAAGCTGAAGAGCTGAATAATCTCGGAGTTACTTTCGCAGAATTTGGCACCAGAAGAAGGCATTCTTATAAAGTTCACGATCTCGTGGTTGACACATTGGTGAAAAATAAAAATTCTAAATTTATAGGATCTTCAAACATTCATTTCGCGATGAAATATGGGGTAAAACCAATCGGGACACATGCTCACGAATGGTTTATGTTTCATGCTGCTGAATATGGTTTCAAAATGGCAAATGCGCTTTCGTTGGAACATTGGGTGGATGTTTACCGAGGTGATTTGGGTGTAGCTCTTTCCGATACTTATACTACTGAGGTTTTTTTCCAGCAATTCGATAAAAAATTTGCTAAACTTTTCGACGGCGTTCGTCATGACAGTGGCGATCCAATCGAATTTGCCAATAAAACCATTGAACATTACAAAGCAAACGGAATTAATCCTTTATTTAAATACATTATTTTTTCTGATGGTTTGAATATGGAAAAAGTCGCTGAAATCACACATGCCTGCAAAGGGAAAATAGGAATTTCTTTCGGAATTGGAACTAATTTGACCAACGATGTCGGCGTGAAACCAATGAATATCGTAATGAAACTCATTGCCGCAAAATCAATCAACGGAGAATGGATTCCAACCGTAAAACTCTCCGACGAACATGGAAAATATACCGGAGATCCAAAAATGATCGAACTTGCGAAAGAATTTTTAAGAATTAAAGATTAATAAAACCTTCTGCCATGAAATTAATCTTGTCCATCATTTCAATTTGCTTAATAAGCATCTCTTGTAATGCTCAAAACACCGAAAAACAAAGCAAAAATTACGACCAAAAATTGGCCGATTCTTTGGGCGCCGATGAAAGAGGAATGAAATCTTACATGCTTGTAATTTTGAAAACCGGCCCGAAAGACAAAGAAATCACCGATAAGGCTCAACGCACTGAACTTTTCAAAGGACATTTCAGCAATATGTCAGAAATGGAAAAAGCAGGAAAATTAAAAATGGCAGGTCCTTTTGCCACCAAAAACACGCTCGGTTATCGCGGAATTTTCCTTCTCGATACCAAAACCGAAGAAGAAGCAAGAGCGCTTATTCAAAATGATCCAACCATCAAAGCGGGAATTTTCGATGTGGAAATTTTGCCTTGGTACGGTTCAGCTGCGATTCCGATGCATTTGAAATATCACAATAAAGTTGCTAAAGAAAATCCTTAAATTTTAAATTTTTTCACAAATAGAATTTAAAGTACTTTTCCCAAATCCCGAAAATCATTTTTTTCTTCCTATTTTTGAAAAATGGAAATAACTACTTTATTTTTAGGGATCATAATTGGCGCTTTTTTAGGGGCGCTTCTCTCCTATTTTTTCTTAAAATCATCCAATGTTTCTCGAGCTCTTTTCGACGAACTGAATAACAATTTTATTCGCACAAATTCCGATTTACAAAATTCAAACTTGAGAATCAACGAATTAGAAAATTATTATCAATCAGAAAAACAAACCAATCTTCAACAAACTGATATTCTAAATCAATTAAAAACTGAAATTGCCAGAATTTCTGCTGAAAACAATTCTCAAAATCAGAAAATTGAAGAACAGACTCAAATCAACAATAATCAAAGTACAGAGATTAAAAAATTAGGTGACGAAAAAAATGAATTAATTTCCATAAAATCTCATCTCACCGCACAAAATGAAGGTTTACAAAAACTTCTAGATAACCAAAAAGAGGAAATAGAAAAGATGCAGGCTTTGGCTAAAGAAGAATTTCAGAACCTTGCCAACAGAATTCTTGAAGAAAAATCGAAAAAGTTCACGGACACAAACAAAGAAAACCTCGATTTACTCCTAAAACCATTGGGTGAGAACCTTGAAAATTTCAAGAAAAAAGTGAGTGAAGTTTACGAAAACGAAGCCCGAGAAAGATTCTCACTCAACAATACCATCAAATTAATGATGGAACAAACCACAAAAATTAGTCAGGAAGCTAATAATCTCGCGACCGCATTAAAAGGCCAAACCAAAACTCAAGGCGATTGGGGCGAAATGATTCTCGAAAGAATTCTGGAAGATTCTGGACTTACCAAAGACCGCGAATATTTCTCCCAATTCAATATTAAAAATGAAAACGGAGAAAATCAAAGACCTGATTTCATATTAAAACTTCCAGGAAACCAAATCGTTATCATCGATTCAAAAGTTTCGCTAAATGCTTATGAACGAATGATTTCTGCCGAAGATGAAGAACAAAGAAAGCAAAATTTGAATCTGCATATTTCAGCGTTGAAAAGACATATTGATACTTTAGCTGAAAAAAGATATGATAATTTGAAGGAATCTTTGGATTTCACCATCATGTTTGTTCCGG
This sequence comes from Kaistella montana, assembly GCF_024436175.1. Taxonomy (GTDB): domain Bacteria; phylum Bacteroidota; class Bacteroidia; order Flavobacteriales; family Weeksellaceae; genus Kaistella; species Kaistella montana. The sequence goes on from NZ_JANFQP010000003.1 coordinate 136,057, forward strand.
TAGAATCAGCTTTTCTTACGGCTTTGCAAGGTGATACACAACTTTGGAATTACGCTTACAAAAAACATATTATTTTACTAAGTCCAACCAATTTAATTGCTTATTTAAAATTAATTTCAGATGTTTGGAAACGTGATCATCACAACAAAAATGCATCTGAAATTGCAAGACAAGCCGGCGCATTATATGACAAATTCGATGGATTTGTTGCAGACTTACTAAAAATTGGTAAAAAGATGGATGATGCAAAAGGCGATTATGAAAATGCAATGAAAAAGCTTTCCACCGGAAAAGGAAATTTGGTAGGAAGCGTACAAAAACTAAAACAATTGGGCGCAAAAGCAAGTAAAAATCTTCCGGAAGCTTTACTGGAAAGAGCAAACGAAGATTCTGAAACCAATTTATTGGAAACCGAAAATACCGAAGAATAAAATGCTGATAGAAAGTTTACAAAACGAAAAAATAAAAAATCTCACCCGATTGATTATAGACAACCGTTTTCGCAGGAAATCCGGGAATTTTGTTGTGGAAGGAAAACAAGAAAATGACAGAGCTGTAAAATTTGGGTACGATAATGTGGAGTTTTATATTTGCGAAAGTATTTTCGATGAAGATTTCCCACATGGTAAAATCAATTTAGTTTCTGAGAAAGTATACGAAAAAGTTGCTTACAGAGGAAGTTCAGAAGGAATTATCGGGATTTATAAAGCAAAGATGAATGCTCTTTCTACATTTAAACCGAAAGAAAATTCTTCAATAATTATTGTTGAAAGCATTGAAAAACCAGGAAATTTAGGTGCAATTCTGAGAAGTTGCGAAGCTTTTGGAATTGACGCATTAATTGTGACCGATGCAAAAACCGATTTTTATAATCCAAATGTAATCCGTTCCAGCGTTGGTTGCTTATTTGGAATGAATGTTTTTCAATCGAATAATCAAGAATTACTCGAGTTTCTGGATAATAATCAATTTAACATCTATACAACCTTGATGGATGAAAGCGCAGAAGATCTTTATAAAAGAAATTTTACTGAAAAAAGCGCACTGCTGTTTGGTACAGAACATTCTGGCCTTAGCGATTTCTGGATCGGGAAAGGCAAAAACACATTAATTCCAATGGTTGGAAGCATAGATTCATTAAATCTTAGCAATGCAGTTGCAATAAGTTGTTACGAAATACTAAGACAGAAAAAATTGAAATAAAAAAAACCGCCTCTCAGGGAGAAGCGGTTATTTTGTTAAAAGAGTTACTAATTATTTAGTAGCTTCTTTTACTGCATTTTTAGCGTCAGCAGCAGCATCTTTAGTAGCTTCAGCAGCACCTTTAGCAGCATCAGCAGCACCAGCAGCAGCATCTTTAGCAACTTCAGCACCAGCAGCAGTAGTAGCAGCAGCAGCATCTTTAGCAGCATCTACAGTTACAGCAGCAGCAGAATCAACAACAGCAGCAGCAGAATCAGCTACAACAGCAGCAGAATCAGTTGCAGCAACAGCAGCTGAATCAGCAGCGTTAGCAGTTTCTACAGTTTCAGTTTTTTTACAAGCTACAAGAGCTAAAGCAGCGAAAGCAGCTACGAATAATGACTTTTTCATAATAAATTAAATTTAATTGTTTTGTTATTTTAAATTTTCTTCGTTCTCATTTATCATTTGAACAGGACAAAGGTATAGCGACAATTAAATTTGTTTTAGAAAATTAATTGTAATATCTTTGTAAAACCGTTTTACAAAATATCATAATTGATAATCAACGTTTTATATAAATAACAACCATTGGTCGATTTAGATTTATTACACTTTGAACAACTAAAAACCGAGGTTCAAGCTCGATATTTAGAAAATCACACCCCTTCTTTTGATAATATTTCGAAATGGAAGGGCATTGATATTATTTATTTCCAAGAAGATCTCCGAAAAAACGCAAAAGGAAACATCAGCGAGAAGTCTTTTTACACCTACTTCAAGAACTCGCCTTCTACAAAATTACCAAGAATAGATATGCTCAATATCCTTAGTATTTATGCAGGTTATACCTCTTGGTATGATTTCAAGAAGAATCATCTTTTTGCCAATGAAATATTAAATACAAATAACGAAGAGGAAACAATTGAGGAGGAAATTCTGGAAAAAATAACACAAAACACAGAAATTCCAGCAGAAGAAACAATTACAGAAGAATTTTCCGATTCAAACACTAAAATAACCGCTTCAGAAGACGAAAAAATTTCCGATTTACAAAAATCGAATACTGACAATCAACCACTTAAACAAAAAGAAGAAAATCTTAAGCCTGTATTAATTACTGAAGACCTTTCCACATTTTCTTTTGTAAAAAAATATCTTTGGCTGGGAATTTCAGCCATGTTGACTATTCTTGTTGGGCTTTTAGGCTTTAAAGATGAACTTTTCAGCAAAAAATTCTATTATAGTTTTATTGATGCTGATCGAAACTCCAAAATTAATGCAGAACTTCAGGTACAAATTCTTAAGGAAAATGAATCTCCAATCCTTTATGTAGCAAAACCTAACGAACCTTTTGTTTATACTACCAAATCCAAAAATCTTACGATGGTAGTTTCTTCCCCTTATTATAAGACCGATACCATTCAGCGAAATTTGGAAACTGCTCCAGAAGCAGAAAACATAGAGTTAAAACCCAATGATTATGCAATTATGCTCTTTTACTACTCGAAATCCTTAAAAGATTTAAAGAAAAAAAGAGTAAGTTTAAATTTTCTAATCAGTGATAACGCATTAATCTATCAAGTCTTCGACAATCAATTCTACGGAGTTGAAACCATGGATAAGCAACGCTATATTAATTTGGTAACCCTACCTTCTACTTCGCTGGAAAACTTAGATGTAATTGATACACAGACAGATAAATCAGGTAAAATTGTAATGATTAAATTTAAAATCGATAGCGATGAAGAAAAAAAATAACCTAATGCTCATCCTTTTCGCTCTTTTCTTTGTGTTTTCTTGCAAAAAAGAAAATACTGAAGTTTCAGATCTAGAAAAATTAAGAAACAATAAAAACACGATATCATATCCTGTAACAAAAATGGATAGTGCACAAGCTATCAATTCTATTACTAAACAAAAAATACAGGAGCTTTTGGATCTTTCTACTCTCTACACGTCCGGAAACCGCGACACCGAAATTGATTCTGTAATTTATGCACAAATGCAGAGTTATTTTACTGAAAACGATTCAAATAAACTAAAACCTATCCTAAAACAACTCGACAGTTTCAAAGTAAAGACAGCAAAAGTTGGAAATATTCTTGTAAAAAAGGAGATTAAAGGCAACGACACTTTGGATTTCGCAAAATTTGATGTAGAATATTTCGATTACAATGACAAACTCATCGGAAAATTTGAGAAGAATGCACAGTATATGCTCAAACTTTCTCCCGTAAAATTCAAAAAAGAATTTAAATTCTATTTCGTTGATTTCGATCTGGCTCCGTCAAAAGACAGCACCGCAGTAGGTGTCACCAAGTAATCTAAAGGAATATCACCTTCCCAAACATCATCGATTTCTTCATTAGGAGCAAAGAAATTCACCCCAATTTTTTTTGAATTTGGGTTGATATTTCCGAACAACGAATCGTAAAAACCTTTACCATAACCAACTCTATTTCCTTGATTATCACAATATAAAAGCGGTGTAATCACAAAATCAAAGTCTTTTTCACCAGAATCTTTATTACTTTCGGGCTCCGAAATTCTCCATCGATTTTTAATAAAATTCGTTTCAACATTAATTTCAATAGAAATCAGTTGATCATTGACGATTTTAGGAACGAAAACTCGAATCTTTCTTTTAAATAGATTCTCAATAAAATTATTGGTCTTAATTTCATTTTTACTTGAAATCGATAGAAAACAATGCACTTTTTGATTTTCAAATAAGTCAAAATACTGAAAAAATTGATCAAAAACACGGTCAGAAAGCAACGAAACCTCATCCTGAGACAAGGTTTCGCGTTTTTGCATATATTTTTTTCTAAGTTCCGCTTTTGTCATTTCATTTAAGACAAAACTTTATACAATTTATCAGACAAACGAACTCTAAAAGGAAGCGGAAACGTAATTTGATCTCCTTCTTTTGCAGTTTCATTAGGTTTTCCGTTTACAAAAATTTCGGTGAACGTAAATTCTTTTTCTCCTGTAGTTGGTCCTGAAATAAGAACTTTATCGCCAACTGAAAGTTCTTTTTCTAATAAAAACTGGGCTATTTTCGATTTGGTGTAATAATGTTCAGCCTTTCCTACCAATACTTTTTTTACCGATATTTTCTGGCGAATATTTTTTGTATTGACTTTTGCTAAAGGCTTGTTAGGTAAATCACCGGATTTTTTAAATTTCAATGCCTCTGATTTTCCTTTTTTGAAAATTTTATTTCCTACCTGCAATCCTTTTCTCAGTTTGAACTGTTCTTCCAAAGGTAAATGAATAATTTCTAAACATTCTGTAGAGCAGCAATTTTCCATCGCAGCTTTACATTCATCACACTGAATAAATAATAAATGACAGGCATCATTAAAGCAATTGGTGTGATTATCGCAAGGTTTCCCACATTGATGACATTGCGAAACGATATCATCGGTAATCCTCTCTCCTAAACGATGATCAAAAACGAAATTTTTACCTATAAATTTGCTTTCAATATTTTCTTCTTTGATTTGACGGGCATATTCTATAATTCCGCCTTCTAACTGATACACATTTTTAAAACCTTGATGCTTGAAATAAGCACTTGCTTTTTCGCAACGGATTCCGCCAGTACAGTACATCAGAAGGTTTTTATCATCTTTAAAATCTTGAAGTTTTTCATTAATAATCGGCAAACTTTCGCGGAATGTTTCCACATCAGGAGTTATTGCACCTTCAAAATGACCAACTTCACTTTCATAATGATTTCTAAAATCCACTACAATAGTATTCGGATCTTCAAGCAAATTATTGAATTCTCTTGCTTTCAAATGGATTCCTTTATTGGTTACATCAAAGGTTTCATCATTTAAACCGTCGGCAACAATTTTATGTCTGACTTTTATCGTTAATTTCAGAAAAGAATGGTTGTCTTGCTCAACAGCAACATTTAAACGGATTCCTTTCATGAAATCATAAACTTCCAATGTGTCACGAAAAGCATCGAAATGATCAGCCGGAACACTCATTTGAGCATTAATTCCTTCATGAGCAACGTAAATTCGACCCAAAGCATCAAGTGCATTCCAGGCTATAAATAATTCGTCGCGAAATTGTTTAGGGTTTTCGATTTTGGCGTACGCATAGAAAGACAAAGTAAGGCGTTGCTTACCGGCTTCATCAATAAGTTGAGCTCTTTCTTCTGCGCTTAAGGTGTTGTACAGTTGCATGCTATAAACGGTTTAAGTGAGAAAATTAATGCTGCAAAGATAAGAAATTTCAAATTTAGGGCAAAAATGAATTTCTCATGAGTTTTCTTGATTTAATATTCGCTGTAGATGTATTTCAGAATATTCCGATCCAAATCACTGAAAGCAACTTTCCTTCTTGCCATCGCCAATTCAGCAACTTCATACGCTTTTTCAAGTTTGAATTTCTCGTCGCCTTTCATTCCACCCCATGAGAAGTTTTCTATCAAATTCGGTGGAAAACCACTTTTGAAAATATTGGCCGCAACTCCAACTACCGTTCCAGTATTAAACTGAGTATTAATAGCTGTTTTCGAATGATCACCCATAATCAATCCGGCAAATTGAAGTCCTATATTTGCAAATCTTTTGGTGCGGTAATTCCACAATTTTACTTCTGCATAATTATTTTTAAGGTTAGATGAATTCGTATCTGCACCCAAATTACACCACTCGCCAATCACCGAGTTTCCTACAAAACCGTCGTGACCTTTATTTGTATATGCGAAAATAACAATATTATTTACCTCACCGCCAACTTTTGAATGCGGACCAATTGTCGTTGCACCATAAATTTTTGCTCCCAAATTAAATTTTGATTCTTCACAAAGTGCGATCGGGCCACGAAGATTGCAACCTTCCATCACTTCAGCATTTTTTCCGATATAAATTTTTCCAGTCTTCGTATTTAAAGTTGAGAATTCAATGGAAGCACCTTTTTCGATAAATAAATCTTGCGCATCGCCAAGGAAACCGTTGGTTGCTGAAAGTTCTTCAGAAACCCTATCTTTCGTCAGTAAATCGAAATCGAAATCGATAGCTTTTTCATTAAATGAGAATAAGTCAGTCGGCTGCTTAAACAAAAGAACACCTTCATGAATATCGGTCATTTTCTCAATTTGGTTCAACGAAAAATTCTCCATATTGATTCTAGCGACCAATAATTCGTTCTCGTAAACCAAAGCTTCGCCTAATTTCAAATCTCTTATTTGCTGCAAAACCTCATCACTTGGAAGAAAATTGGAAACGATAAAAAGACTTTCAGTCGCCTCCGGTTTCTTGAATTTATCTTGCAAATAATCTTCGGTGATATAAGAAACTTCATCGATTTCAAGCAATTTTTGCCATCTTTCAGCAAATGTGAGTATTCCGCAACGCATTTCCGCAACGGGTCTTGTGAAAGTAAGTGGTAAAAAATCTTCCCAAAACTGGGCATCTGAAAAAACGAGCTGTACCATTTAATATGAAAATTAATAATGAAAACAATTGAATCCCAAAATTACAATAAAAAAAGCCTTTCAGAAAACTGAAAGACTTTAATATTGCTAAAAAACTCTAAATTATTTAGAGAATTTTTTGTATTTGTTCATGAATTTGTCAACTCTACCTGCAGTATCAACCAATTTCACTTTTCCAGTGTAAAAAGGGTGAGAAGTTGAAGAGATCTCCATTTTGATCAATGGGTAAGTTTCTCCTTCGTATTCGATTGTATCTTTGGTATCTGCTGTAGATTTGCAAAGAAACATCTCGTCGTTACTCATGTCTTTGAAAACAACAAGTCTATAGTTTTCCGGGTGGATTCCGTTTTTCATAATAAAAATTTTAATAAATTAAAGTTTTGCTTCAGAAGTAGTAATGGATATTCCTCTGCTAATTTTTAGACCGCAAAAGTACAATTATTTTTTTAATCTGCAAATACTCAGTTTGATAATTTTAAAATTTTTCTGTTCACCAATTTTAATTAAATTTGGAACTTCTATAGATCGTCAACATCAATGTATAAATTAAAAGTCATATTCGCTTTATCTTTCTGGATTCTCTTAACGGCTGTAGCCTGTAGCAGAGACGATATCAGCTTCGAAAGTCCTTCGCAGTTGCTTCGTTTTTCTGCCGACACCGTTTTTTGCGATACCGTTTACAACCAAGTTCGATCTGAAACTTATGCAGTAAAGATTTACAATACTGAAGATAAAGACGTGATGATTCCTAAAATTTCTTTAGAAAATGGCCCTTCTTCTTTATATAGAATCAATGTTGACGGAAAAGCCGGCACCGATTTCACCAATGTTCCTTTAAGGAAAAACGATAGTCTATATATTTTTGTTGAAATTGCACCGGTTGCGAATGCAACTGAAGCGATTGCCGAAGACCGAATTAATTTCCAAACTCCGGCCGGAAATCAGCATGTAACCTTATTTTCCGTGGTTCAAGATGCTGAATTTTTCATTCAAACAGAAAACAATCCGAATGTTTTAACCGAAAACACGACTTGGACCAACGAAAAAGCAAAAATTATTTTCGGCAAGCTCACTTTAGAACCAGGAAAAATACTCAATATCCCAAAAGGAACAAAAGTATATTTTCATAAAAACAGTGGTTTAAAAATTTCTAGAAATGCGACTCTGAATGTTTTAGGAGATTTGAACGAAGAAGTAACTTTCCGCGGAGACAGAAATGACACCCGATACGACACTATTCCTAAAAACTGGAACGGAATTGCTTTTGACACTGGAGCAAAATTAGAAATGAATTATGCCAAAGTTTTCGGCGGAACCCGTGGTTTGGAAATGACCGAAACTCAAGCCAATATTAAAAATACCATTATCCACACGCATCAGGAATATGGAATTTTTGCGGTGAATTCTACAATTAACGCATCCAATTTAGTAATGAACAATTGTGGAGAAGCTGATTTGGGAATTTTCAAAGGTGGAAATTACAATATCACTCATGCTACACTAGCAAATTATTGGGATTTTAATTCCGCATTGCCCGGGTTAGGAATTTACGCAACGAATGAGTACCAAAACGGAACTTCACTCGAAAACGCACCTTTAACTTTAAAAATAAACAATTCCATCATCTACGGTAATGCCGAAAACATGGTAGAACTGAAACAAACTTCGGGACAAACTTTTGCTACAGAATTCAATTATTCTTTATTAAAATATGGTGGAAAAGCAAGCTATGTTACTTCAAATTCCATTAAAAATGAAGATCCGAAATTCGTGAATTATTTTACTCAAAAAATGAATTTGAGAGTAAAAGACGATTCTCCGACAAAAGGAAAAGGAAGCCAAGCGGTAGCGGCCATGTTCCCGCTGGATATTATGAAAAATTCAAGAACATCTTCTCCAACCATCGGCGCTTATCAATAAAATTATGGAAATTACAAAACTCCAAAAAGAGGTTGATGAATGGATACAAACCGTAGGTGTTCGTTATTTTAACGAGCTAACCAACATGGCAATGCTCACCGAAGAAGTAGGTGAAGTTGCTAGAATTATTGCCAGAAGATACGGCGAACAAAGCGAAAAGGAAAGCGACAAAACCAAAGATTTGGGCGAAGAATTAGCCGATGTTTTATTTGTAACTTTATGCTTAGCCAACCAAACCGGAATTGATTTACAAGCCGCTTTCGATAAAAAAATGAAAGTAAAAACTGAAAGAGATGCCGATCGTCATCAAAATAATCAAAAACTGAAATAACCACTCTTTTTCAAATGCAATTAGAAAAATCTAAATTAATAGGAAACCAAACGATAGAAATCAGCGGTTCGAAAAGTATTTCGAATCGCTTGTTGATTTTGCATCAGCTTTTTGAAAATATTGAAATCAAAAATCTATCGAATTCTCAGGATACGCAATTGCTGGAAAAAGCTTTAAACAGCGATTCGGAAATCATCGATATTCATCACGCCGGAACTGCGATGCGATTTCTCACTTCTTATTTTGCAATTCAAGAAGGGAAAACTGTTATTTTAACAGGTTCCGAAAGAATGAAGCAGCGCCCGATCAAATTTTTGGTTGATGCTTTACGAAATTTAGGTGCAGAAATTTCGTATCTTGAAAAAGAAGGTTTTCCTCCTTTAAAAATTGTTGGAAAGAAACTCGAGAAAAATTCGGTGACGATTTCTGCAAATATTTCAAGTCAATTTATTTCTTCATTAATGCTCATCGGCGCAAAATTGGAAAACGGTTTAGAAATTATTTTAGAAGGAAAAGTAACTTCGAAACCTTACTTGGATATGACCTTGAAAATCCTCAGAACTGTAGGAATCACGAATCGTTGGGAAGGCAATATCATCAAAATTGATCCATACAAACAGACCGAAAAACATTTGCAAAATATCCCATTTATCGTAGAAAGCGATTGGAGTTCGGCTTCTTATTTTTATTCTTTGGCGGCAATTTCCAGAGAGACAATCAATTTAAATAGTTTTAAACCTTATTCCCTTCAAGGCGATTCAGCTTTAAGGGAAATATATTGGAAATTTTTTGGTGTGAATACCATTTCTGAAGGTTCTGAAGCAAAAATTTCGCTATTTCCGGAACAATATTTCAATTTTCCTGAAAAGATTATTTTAAACATGAACGATTGTCCGGATATCGCGCAAACACTTTGCGTAACGGCAACTGCAATCAAAATCCCATTTGAAATTACAGGTTTGGAAACTCTAAAAGTAAAAGAAACCGACCGACTTTTGGCTTTGAAAAATGAACTTTTCAAAATTGGTTGTATTTCAGAAATTACCGACGATTCTATAATTTCTGTTAAATTTTTCGAGCCGAACGACAACATTTCAATCGCAACCTACAACGACCATCGAATGGCGATGAGTTTCGCACCGTTTTGTTTGATTAAAGAACTCAATATTGAAAATGAGGAAGTTGTAGAAAAATCTTATCCCGATTTTTGGAAAGATTTCAAAAAAATTATTGAAAAAAATTAAACAATGACAATCATCATCACAGGAACTTCCACAGGAATTGGCTTCACTTTAGCTGAATATTTTGGAAAAAAAGGACATCAAGTTTATGGTTTGAGCAGAAAAAATGTTGAATCTGATTTTTTTAAAACAATTCCTACTGATATTACAGATAATTCGCAAGTTCAAAATGCAATTTCGGAAATTTTAAAAAGCGAAAAAAGCATTGACATTCTCATCAACAACGCAGGAATGGGAATGGTGGGCGCTGTGGAAGATTCTACGCAAGAGGAAATTATGAAATTATTTAACCTAAATTTGGTAGGTTCTGTACAAATGATGAGCGCAGTTTTACCCAAAATGCGCAAACAAAAATCAGGAAAAATCATTAATATTTCGAGTATCGGGTCGGAAATGGGATTGCCTTTTCGTGGATTTTATTCAGCCTCAAAATCTGCTTTAGATAAAGTGACAGAAGCGATTCGCTACGAAGTTTCGCCTTGGAAAATTGATGTTTGCACGCTTCATTTGGGCGACATCAAAACAAAAATTGCAGAAAACCGAGTGAAAACCAAGGTTTCTGAACCGTATAAAAAAACTTTTGAGAAAGTATATTCTTTGATGAATGCTCATGTTGACGATGGAACAGAACCATCGGAAGTTGCGGAATATATTGATCAATTATTGGCTAAAAAATCATGGAAAGCCCATTATTATTTTGGGAAATTTGGCCAGAAAATCGGAGTTCCATTGAAATGGATTTTACCACAAAATTTCTATGAAAATCTCATGAAAAAGTATAATAAAATGGATTGATGCAGCATCAATCCATTTGTTTTTCCTTTGAAATTAAAAAATTTCTCTTGCCACTTTCTTAATATTATCGCTTTTTCCCATCGAATAAAAATGCAAAACCGGAGCACCAAATTCCATTAATTCTCGACATTGAGCAATCGCCCACTCGATTCCGATTTGTTTTACTGCTGCATTATCTTTGGCTTTTTCTACCGCTGAAATCAAATCTTCCGGCAAATCGATTTTGAAAACTTTCGGCAACATTTGCAAATGACCTTTCGTAGCAATCGGTTTAATTCCCGGAATAATTGGAACTTGAATTCCAATTTCCCGCGCTTGTTTTACGAAATCAATGAATTTTTTATTATCAAAAAACATTTGAGTAACGATGTAATCTGCACCGGCATCCACTTTTTGTTTTAGCCATTTCAAATCATAATTCATGGACGGCGCTTCGATGTGTTTTTCGGGATAACCGGCAACACCAATACAGAATTTATTGTTCTCATCGCAAATTTTCTCTTCATGAAGATACTTTCCGCGTCCCAGATCATTCATTTGATGCACCAAATCCATCGCGTTTTTATGGCCACCAACAGTCGGAACAAAATGCTGTTCTCCTTTCATCGCATCGCCTCGCAAAGCCATCACATTGTCGATTCCGAGGTACATACAATCTACCAAAAGATATTCGGTTTCTTCCTGAGAAAACCCACCACACAAAACGTGCGGAACGGTATCTACATTATATTTATGCTGAATCGCGGCGCAAATTCCCAAAGTTCCGGGACGCATTCTGGTGATTTTTCTTTCCATCAAACCGTTACCTTTATCAAGGTAAATGTATTCTTCGCGAGATGTTGTCACGTCGATAAACGGTGGCTTAAACTCCATCAAAGGATCGATGTTTTTGTATAAATCTTCAATTCCAATGCCTTTTTGCGGCGGAACGACTTCTAAAGAAAACAAAGTTTTTCCGTTGGCGTTTTTTATGTGGTCAGTAATTTTCATTTTTTATTTAAAGCTTAAAAACTATTATGTTTAGTCATTTTTTTAATGTGCCAAATTCGGACTGAGCCATTTTCTGGCAAATTCCAAATCGATATTTTTTCTTTCGGCAAAATCGATCAATTGATCTTCGGAAATTTTCCCAACTCCGAAATATTTCGCATTTGGATTTCCAAAATAATATCCTGAAACTGATGCTGTTGGAAACATCGCTAAACTTTCTGTTAATTCTAATCCGATATTTTCTTTCACTTTCAGCAAACTCCAAATCGTTTTCTTTTCCAAATGATCAGGACACGCTGGATACCCTGGCGCAGGACGAATTCCTAAATATTTTTCAGCGATTAAATCTTCGTTTTCTAAATTTTCATCTTCCGCATAACCCCAAAATTTTGTTCTCACTTGATGGTGCAAAAACTCTGCAAATGCTTCTGCGAGGCGATCTGCCAAAGCTTTTACAATAATCGCATTATAATCATCGCCTTCATCGTAATACTTTTGAGCCAATTCTTCGGTTCCAAAACCTGTTGTTACGGCAAAAGCTCCAATATAATCTTGTTTTCCGGAAGTTTTGGGAGCAATAAAATCGCTTAAAGCCAAATATTCTTTACCTGCTGATTTTTTGAGTTGCTGTCTTAAAGTACGGAATGATGCTAGTTCTTTTCCTTGCTCATCATCAACCAAAATATCATCTCGCTCGTTAGAATTTGCGGGGAAAATCCCAAAAATTCCTTTTGCGGTGAATAGTTTTTCCTCAATAATTTTATCGAGTAAAACTTTTGCTTCTTTAAATAATTCTCTTGCTTGTTCGCCAACGATTTCATCGGTTAAAATCTCCGGATATTTCCCGTGCAATTCCCAACTTCTAAAAAACGGCGACCAATCCATAAAATCGAGTAATTCTCTTAAATCCTGATTTTCAATCACATGAATTCCTAAAAAATTCGGTTTTTGAATTTCTTGGTTTTCCCAATCGATTTTAAATTTTTGTTGCCTTGCTTCTTCAATGGAAATATATTCCTTATCAATTTGTCGATTCAAGAATTTCTGACGGAAATCTTCGTAATCGCTTTTCAAATCTGCTTTAAATTTTTCTTTATTTTGATCTAAAAGTTGAGAAACTACGCCAACCGCTCTGGAAGCATCATTCACATGAACCACAGGGTGAGCATATTTTGGAAAAATTTTCACGGCGGTGTGCGCTTTGGAAGTCGTCGCACCACCGATCATTAATGGAAAATGAAGGTTTTTTCTTTGCAATTCATCCGCAACGTGAACCATTTCATCTAAACTCGGCGTAATCAATCCGCTCAAACCGATGACATCAACATTGTGGTCGATCGCCGCCTGAATTATTTTTTCAGCCGGAACCATCACTCCCAGATCAATGATTTCATAATTATTGCAACCTAAAACTACGCTCACAATATTTTTCCCAATATCGTGAACATCGCCTTTCACGGTTGCCATCAAGATTTTTCCGTTGGGTTTCTGTTTTTCATCTTTTTGCGCTTCGATGAAAGGTTGAAGGTAAGCAACGGCTTTTTTCATCACTCTCGCCGATTTCACTACTTGTGGCAAAAACATTTTTCCGCTTCCGAAAAGATCACCGACAACTCCCATTCCAGCCATTAAATTGATTTCAATCACATCCAAAGGTCTATCGGATAATTGCCGGGCTTCTTCCACATCTTCGATGATGAATCGATCAATTCCTTTCACCAAAGCGTGGGTAATTCTATTTTGTAATGGTTCTTTTCGCCATTCCAAATCTTCTACAAATTCTTTTTTGGTCGATTTTACCCTTTCGGAATATTCCAAAAGCCGTTCTGTGGCGTAATCTCTACGATCCAACATGACATCTTCGACCAATTCTAATAAATCTTTCGGGATTTCATCGTAAACTTCCAACATGGTAGGATTTACGATTCCCATGTTCATTCCGGATTTGATGGCGTGATAGAGGAAAACGGAATGCATCGCTTCCCGAACATTATCATTCCCACGGAAAGAAAATGAAACATTGGAAACTCCTCCACTCACAGAAACATTCGGGAGATTTTCTCTAACCCATTTCGTGGCTTCAATAAAATCTAAAGCATTTCTACGATGTTCTTCCATTCCGGTTGCGACTGGAAAAATATTGAGATCGAAAATGATATCTTCCGAAGGAAAACCGATTTCATTGACCAAAATATCATAAGATCTTTTGCAAATTTCAATTCTTCGATCGTAATTATCAGCTTGTCCTTCTTCGTCAAAAGCCATCACAATGACCGCTGCACCGTATCTTTTTATTTTTTTTGCTTGATTTTTAAATTCCTCTTCACCGCCTTTTAAACTGATGGAATTTACCACACATTTTCCTTGAACCACTTGCAGACCAGCTTCTAAAATTTCCCATTTTGAAGAATCAATCATGATCGGAATTCTGGAAATATCGGGTTCGGAAGCGATAAGATTTAAAAATTTTATCATGGACGCTTTTCCATCTAACAATCCGTCATCAAAATTGACGTCGAGAATTTGCGCGCCACCTTCTACTTGATGACGGGCAATATCGAGCGCTTCGGAAAATTTTTCTTCTTTAATTAATCGCAGAAATTTCTTCGATCCGGCAACATTAGTTCGTTCTCCAACATTGATGAAGTTGGATTCTGGAGTTATAATTAACGGCTCAAGGCCTGAAAGTTTTAAATATTTCATATTTTAATTTACAAATAAAAATGTAACAATTTATCAATCAGCACATTGTTAGATTGTTAAATTGTTACATTAATTTTTCTTGGTTCATAATTTTTCACCAAATCGGAAATGGCTTTTATATGTTCCGGCGTTGTTCCGCAACAACCTCCCACTACATTAATCAAACCTTTTTCAGCATATTCCCGAATTTGCTCTGCCATGAATTCCGGACTTTCATCGTACTGTCCGAAAGCATTCGGTAAACCCGCATTCGGATAAGCGGAAATATAAAAATTCGAATTATTGGAAAGCGTTTCCAAATAAGGCGTAAGTTGTTTCGCTCCCAAAGCACAATTGAAACCAACGCTCAGAAGGTTCAAATGAGAAATTGAAATAAGAAAAGCTTCAGCAGTTTGCCCGCTCAAAGTTCTTCCGGAAGCATCGGTAATCGTCCCGGAAACCATAATCGGAATTTGAATATTTCTTTCTTCCTGAATTTCATCAATGGCAAAAAGTGCGGCTTTTGCGTTCAAAGTATCAAAAATTGTTTCTACCAAAAGAATATCCGAACCGCCGTCTAAAAGCGCTTCAGCTTGTTGTTTATAAGCAATTCTCAATTCATCAAAAGTGATGGCTCGAAATCCGGGATCATTTACATCAGGACTCAAACTGGCCGTTTTATTGGTCGGACCCATAGAACCTGCGACGAATCTTGGTTTTTCTGGATTTTTTTTGGTGAATTCGTCACAAACTTTCCTAGCAATTTTAGCGGATTCGAAATTTAATTCATACACCAAATCTTCCATGTGATAATCGGCCATCGCGATGGTTGTTCCCGAAAAAGTATTAGTTTCGATAATATCTGCACCTGCTTCTAAATATTTTCTGTGGACCTCTTCAATCGCCTGTGGTTGCGTTAAAGACAACAAATCGTTGTTTCCTTTCAGCGGATATTCCCAGTTTTTGAATCTTTCGCCGCGATAATCTTCTTCCTCAAATTTGTAGCGCTGAAGCATCGTTCCCATCGCTCCGTCTAGAACTAAAATTCTTTCGGATAAAACTTTGTATAATTGTTCTGAATTTTCCATTTTATGAGATTTGTCAAATCCAATTGTGATTTTTAATTTTAATAAAATCGTTAAAGTCCGTTTCTATTGATTAAGCCAAAGCTTGTTTTAAATCATTAATGATATCATCAACATTTTCTAAACCAACAGAACAACGAACCAAACCGGCGGTAATTCCTACTTCATTTCTTTCGTCATCTGACAACTTAGAATGCGTTGTAGAAGCCGGATGCGTCACAATTGTTCGGGTATCGCCCAGATTTGCGGAGAGTGAACACATTTTAATTTTATTTAAAAAATTTCTGCCGCCTTCAATTCCTCCTTTTATTTCGAAAGCAACGATATTTCCTCCTAATTTCATTTGTTTTTTGGCAATTTCATAACTTGGATGTGACGGTAAAAACGGATATTTTACCAAAGAAACATTCGGATGAGTTTCTAAAAATTGGGCAACTTTTAAAGCATTTTCACAATGTTTTTCGACACGAATCGCAAGTGTTTCCAAACTTTTACTCAAAACCCACGCATTGAAAGGCGACATCGCAGGTCCGGTATTTCTGGCAAATAAATAAATTTCGCGGATTAAATCCTTTTTCCCAACTGCGATTCCACCCAAAACTCGTCCTTGTCCATCAATCAATTTTGTAGCGGAATGTACCACCAAATCAGCTCCGTATTTGATCGGTTGCTGAAGATAAGGCGTCGCAAAACAATTGTCTACAATAAAAATAAGATTGTGTTTTTTAGCAATATTTCCGAAAAACTCAAGGTCTAAAATTTCAATCGCAGGATTTGTCGGAGTTTCCAGATACAAAATTTTGGTATTGGGTTGAATGTGTTGCTCCACATTTTCGGCATCTTCAGCTTTGAAATAGGAGGTTTCAATATTCCATTTCGGGAAATATTTGGTAAATAAAGTATGCGTAGAACCAAAAACCGATTGGCAACTCACAATATGATCACCGGAATTCAGCAAAGCCGCAAAGGAAGAATATATCGCAGCCATGCCTGTCGCAAAAGAATATCCAGCTTCCGCGCCTTCCATTTTCACAATTTTTTCTGTGAATTCATTGACATTCGGATTGGAAAAACGGCTATACAAATTTTTATCTTTTTCTTCGGCAAAACTTGCACGCATATCTTCAGCATCTTCAAACACAAAACTCGAAGTTAGATACAACGGTGTTGAATGTTCATCAAAATGAGATCGTTGCGACTGTGTTCTGATCGCAAATGTTTCGAAATTATTGTTTTGATTATCTTGATTCATTGTAATTTTTTTAAAGATTATTTGTTTTCAGAAAGTCTTAAAATATCGCCAAAAACTCCTCTCGCAGTAACTTTTGCTCCCGCTCCCGCTCCCATGATTACAATTGGATTTTCGCCATAACTTTCGGTATAAATTTCAAAAATAGAATCGGAACCATTGAGTTGACCGAGTGCGGAATTTGCCGGCACGGAAACCAATTTTACATCCAATTCACCTTTTTCTTTTTGCAAATCGCCGTGCAAATCGCCTACGAAACGCAAAACATGATTTTCTTGTTGTTGATTTTTAATATTTTCGAAAACTTCATCCAATTCAATCAACCTCTGAGAAAATTCTTCATTGCTGCATTTTTGTAAATTTTCTGGAACTAAATTTTCAACATTAATGTCAGAAAATTCATTAATTAAATCGAGTTCACGGGCAAGAATCAGCAATTTTCTGGCAACATCATTTCCTGATAAATCCTCGCGCGGATCGGGTTCGGTGAATCCTTTTTCCATCGCTTCTTTTAAAATAGTTGAAAATTTCTCGTCTCGAACTGAAAAATTATTGAAAATATAACTCAACGATCCAGAAAAGACGCCTTTGATTCTCGTAATATTTTCTCCAGAAAGATGTAGAAGTTTAATGGTATCAATTAATGGCAAACCAGCACCTACATTGGTTTCGTACAAATACTTCTTATTCTTTTTAGCTAAAATATGACGGAAATTTCTGTATTCCGAAATCGGAAGTGTGTTGAAAATTTTATTGGAAGAGACCAAATCGAAACCATTCTCGGCCAAAGTCGGATAGTTTTTCACAAAATCTTTACTCGCGGTATTATCAACAACAATCAGGTTTTCAAGTTGGTTTTCATGAGAAAATTCGATTAATTCATTCACCTTCGATGGTTTTTCTGCTAGCAGAATTTCATCATTCCAACCATTTCCGAAACCATTTTTATTGAATGCAATTTTCTTTGAATTGGCGATAGCAACTACTTTCAAATCAATTTTTTTTCGATTTCGGATTTCTTCGGCACTTTCCAGAACTTGATTAATTAAGGTTTTTCCAACATTTCCGTGACCTATTATTGCAAGGTGTACCGTTTTAGGTTTTGAAAAAATTTCTGCTTCAATAATATTTTTCGCTTTTTCATCTTGGGAAGATGCAACTACAATATTGATTCGATTTTCAGCAGCAACTTGGTTCAGAATCAACGGGAAAATGTTATTTCTCGCCAATTCAGACATGATTTTATTAAAATCTTTGGACACGAAGCCAATCACGGAAACATTATTAATGCTATAAATCTGGCTTACTTTTCCGGATTTTCTTTCATTTTCAAATTCATTGATGAGACAACTCACTGCTTTTTCTGCATCAGTTTCGCTTACCAAAACCGAAATTCCGTTTTCTATCGCTTGTTGAGAAATCACTCCTACACTGATTCTTGCAAAAGTAAGTGCTTTAAAAATTCGACCATCAACACCAACTTCACCTAAGAAATTCTGGCCTTCAAATTTGATGATTGCGCGGTTTTTTAAAACTTTTATATTGTTTTTCTTGATCATTTCTAATTTAATATTTTTTGTAAAATGTTATTAAGCTGTTCGTATTCCATCAAAAAGGCATCGTGGCCGTGAATGGATTTTATTTCATGATAGAAGACATTTCCCTTGGTTTTGTGGAGAAATTCGAAACAATTTTTCATTTCAAAAGCAGGAAAAAACAAATCGGAATCCACCGAAATCAAATGAACTTCTGCTGTAATGTTTATTAATTGTTCAGAATCGGTATTAATCGTCATCAAAAGTTGATTCATTAAATGGTAAGCTTTTAAACTAAATCTTTCATTTAAACTTTTACCGTGGAAATTGAGCCAGTCGTGAGATTTCCGAATTTGTTGATCTTGAATCCATTCATTATTGAATCTTAAATTCAAAGATTCCGGAGTTCTGTAGCACAACATCGCATGAATTCTGGCTTTTTCAAGAGGTTTTTCATTTTGTTTCAATAAAAATTGCTGCACCAAACATTGAGCATGGAGCCAATCGGAAGTTTTGTAATCACAAGCAATGGGAATAAATTTCTCGGTCAAATCTGGTTTGATGGAGAGCATTTCCCAACCAATCGCACCTCCTAAAGATCCGCCAATTATTGCATGAAGTTTCTTAATATTTAATGAAAATAGTCCTTCAAGGAAAATATTTGCGATATCTTTTGTGGTAAAATCTTCGCAATGATCAATAAAAAAACCATCATACCCATTTCCAGGAATATTAAAACAGAGGACGGTGAAGTTGGTCGTATCAAAAATTTTTTGATCGCCCACCAAAGTTTTCCACCAACCATTTTCTCCCGAAACATTGGAGTTTCCGGTCAATGCATGATTAATGAGAATAATGGGCGCAGAAAAAAGTTCAGCACCAAAAATTTGGTATGAAAGATTCAAATCAAGAGTGTTTCCTGACTGGAGTTTAAATTGATGAAGAGTGATATGTTGTAGCGTATTTTCCAATTTATAAATAAAATAAAATTGAAAATGCTACCAGAAAAAAGGTAAAAAAAGTTCGTGTTATCTGTACCCGAAATTGGGTTAGAATGTAGCACCTTCTCCGTTTCCGAAGGGTTGCCAAGGTTTCATTGAGTCTAATCTCTCCACCTTTCTTGATAACATTTTCAATATGTAAATGAACAAAATCTGTGGCAAATATAGGTATTATTTTGAAATTAGGGCAAATAATAATTTCATATTTTCGCAACTGAAAAATGATATTATGATTGCAGAGAAAGAGAGAATGCTAGATGAAAGCTGGAAAAAATGGGGTCCTTATGTAAGTAACCGCCAATGGGGAACCGTGCGGGAGGACTATAGTTCCGATGGAAACGCTTGGGAATACACCAGTTATGAAAGTGCTTTGAGCAGGGCTTATCGCTGGAATGAAGACGGAATTGCAGGAATCTGCGATGATCACCAGAAGCTTTGTTTTGCATTTTCATTTTGGAATCGTAAAGATAAAATGATTAAAGAACGCTTCTTCGGGCTAAGTAATTATCAAGGAAACCATGGAGAAGACATTAAAGAAATTTTCTATTATTTGGATAATACACCCACTCATTCTTACATGAAAATGGTGTACAAATATCCGATTAATGAGTTTCCTTACGACCAATTAATTAATGAAAACGGGCGTCGCAGTGGCAAAGAATCTGAATACGAAATTGTTGACACTCAAATATTTAACAATAGTGAATATTTCGATATTTTTATAGAATATGCAAAAGCTTCCCAAGATGATTTCCTGATTCGTGTGACGGCGGTTAATAGAAGCAATAAAAAAGCTCCACTTGTGATTTTGCCAACTTTATGGTTCCGCAATAATTGGAGTTGGGGATACGATCGTTATCATCCAAAACTAAAATCTTCGGCAAACGGAATTATCGACATCGAACATGAAAATAATTCCATGAAAAAGCTTTATGCTAAAGATAAAAGAACCAATACATTCTTCTGCGAAAACGAAACTAATTCACCGAAACTTTTCAATATACCAAGTGAATCAAAGTTCTTCAAAGATGGAATTAATGAATATTTGGTGCATGGAAAAGCATCAGCAATCAACCCTGAAAAATCAGGAACAAAGGCAAGTTTCTATGTTGACACCGAATTAGAAGCAGGTGAAAGTAAAAGTTTTGATTTCCGATTATCTTCCGCTGATTTAGAAGATGCTTTCTTTGATTTCGATAAGATATTTAATTTAAGGAAAAAAGAAACAGAAGAATTCTACCACGAAATTCAACACGAAATTGAAAGTGAAGAAGAGAAAAATATCCAGCGACAAGCTTTTGCAGGTTTGCTTTGGAACAAACAATTCTATCATTACGATGTTTCAAAATGGCTGAAAGGTGACCCAAAATACAAAGCAGACCGCAATTTCAACCATTTTGTAAGAAATACAGAATGGGAGCACATGCAAAACAAAGATATCATCTCAATGCCCGACAAATGGGAATATCCGTGGTTTGCAACATGGGATTTGGCCTTTCACTGTGTTCCATACGCGATTTTGGATTCCGATTTTGCGAAATGCCAGTTGAAACTTTTAACTAAAGAATGGTATATTCACCCAAATGGGCAGCTTCCGGCGTACGAATGGGATTTTAGTGACGTGAATCCGCCTGTTCATGCTTGGTCAACTTTTAGAGTGTTTAAAATTGATGAAAAGATAAACGGAAAACCAGATATTCCTTTCTTGGAAAGTGTTTTTCAAAAACTTTTACTCAATTTCACTTGGTGGGTAAACCGAAAAGACAAAAAAGGAAATAATGTCTTTGGTGGCGGTTTCCTCGGACTTGATAACATCGGAGCATTTGACCGAAATATGCAGTTTAAAAACGGTGACCACCTAGAACAAGCCGACGGAACAAGCTGGATGGCGATGTTTGCTCTTAATATGATGAGGATTTCTATGGAATTAGCATTGTACAATCCTGTTTATGAAGATATGGCGATCAAATTTTTTGAACATTATCTGTACATCGCTGCGGCTATGGAGAATCTTGGAGAAACCAGAAATGGCCTCTGGAACGAAGAAGATGGTTTTTTCTATGATGTTTTACAATTAAATAATGGAGATTCTATTTCTTTGAAACTAAGAAGTATTGTAGGTTTAATTCCGATGTTTGCTGTTGAAATTATCGAGCACGATATTTTAGAAAAATTGCCCAACTTTACGAAAAGAATGCATTGGATCCTCAAAAACAAACCAGAACTTGCTAATTTGGTATCTCACTGGGAAGTTGAAGGCGAAGGAGGAAAACACTTAATGAGTATTTTAAGAAAAACCCGGCTTACACGAATCCTGAAAAGGATGGTCGATGAAAAAGAATTTCTTTCCCACTACGGAATCCGTTCAATGTCGAAAGTTTATGAAGAAAACCCATTCAAATTTACAGTTGACGGACAAGATTTCACGGTAAAATACACTCCTGCGGAAAGCGAAAGCCGAATGTTCGGAGGAAATAGTAACTGGCGCGGTCCAATTTGGTTCCCAATCAATTTCCTTATCGTAGAAAGTTTGCAGCGATTCCACTACTATTATGGCGACAGCATGAAAATAGAATTCCCCACTAATAGCGGGGAAATGAAAGATTTACTTTACGTTTCCGAAGATCTGAGCAAAAGGTTGTACTCTATTTTTTGTAAAAACGAAAATGGTGAAAGGGCTTTCAATGGTGGAAATTACATGATGAATCATGATGAACATTTCAAAGATTACATTATGTTTTACGAATATTTCAACGGCGATACCGGAATGGGAATTGGTGCATCACACCAAACCGGCTGGACAGCGACCATTGCTAAACTCATTCAACCAACCAATATCGTGAAAGGTAAATTTTCTTAGAAAAAATTAATTTACCAGATTTCCATTTACATAAACTTCGTACGCAATTGCTACGTTGGGCTCAAGCGTTTTGGAAACCGAACAATATTTATCAAAAGAAAGTTCAGCAGATTTTAAAGCTTTTTTAGGATCGATATTTCCCTCAAGGAAGAATTTTACCAAAATTGATTTAAATGGTTTTGCATCATCTACTTGAACGCGTTCTCCTTCAACCTCAGCGGAAAAACTGGTGATATCTTGACGTTGTTTTTTTAGGATCGAAACAATATCGATTCCGCTACAACCTGCAACTGCCATGAGAATAGATTCCATCGGAGAAATTCCTTTAGCATCCGGCTGTGAAGTATTATCAAGCAAAATTTTGTTGCCTGATTGATTGGTGCATTCAAATAAATAATCGCTGTTGATTCTATTGAGCGTGATTTTCATTTTTAAATTATTAAAATTGGAAAGATTCTTGTTTTACAAAATTACTAAATCTGAATTGTAATCTTCCGAAATTCAGTTTTAAAAAAAGCATTATCTTTAAAATAAAAATTATGAAATACGAAAACCATCAATCTGGAAACGGCGGTGTGATAACTTTGAATAATGATGAGGAAGAAATTGGAAGATTGACTTACACTATTTTTCCTGAAGAAAATAAGCTCATCATTTCTTTTGTTTTGGTACACCCAAAATTTGAAGGTCGTGGTATGGGGAAATATCTGGTAGAAGAAGGCATAAAATTCGCCAGAAAAAACAATTGGAAGGTTTATCCTCATTGTTCTTACGCCAGATCTGTTATGCAAAGAATGACCGATATCGACGATATCTTGCTACAACGATAAAAGAAAAACCTCAAAGAAATTTTGAGGTTTTTTTTATGTTTGAGTTACATTTTTTCTAATAACTCTTCGGAGATTTCCATGTTGTGATAAACATTCTGTACATCGTCATCTTCTTCAAAACGGTCTAGCATTTTCATGTTTGCTTTGAATTGTTCTTCAGTGACCTCTTTAGTATTATTAGCAATTCGTTGTAATTCTGCGCTCTTCACTTCAATGCCGAGTTCATCCAATTTGTGGGAAAGAGCACCAAAATCTTCAAATGCTGTAGTAATCATTACTTCTTCATCATCACTATCAATTTCTTCTGCTCCACCGTCGATCATTTCCATTTCAAAATCATCCCAAGGCAATTTAATTAAAGATTTATCGATAGAAAAAATACCTTTTCTATCGAAAATAAATGCAAGTTCTCCATTTTTACCGAGATTTCCATCAAATTTATTAAAGACAGCTCTCACATTCGCTACTGTTCGGGTAGGATTATTGGTTGTACATTCCACAAAGAAAGCAACGCCTCCTTGTCCGTAACCTTCATAGGTAATCTCATCATATTGTTCTGCATCTGCCCCAGAAGCTTTTTTAATAGCTCTTTCTACATTATCTTTTGGCATATTGGCACCCTTTGCATTCTGGATGCATCTTCTTAATGCGGGGTTAGATTCAGGATCTGGTCCTCCAGCTTTTACGGCAATAGCAATGTCTTTTCCAATCTTAGAGAATGTTTTGGCCATCTTGTCCCATCTAGCCATTTTTGAGGCTTTTCTATATTCGAATGCGCGTCCCATATTTTTTATGAATTTTGTGTTTGCAAAAATAATGAATTTAAGTCAATAAAAAAACGCCCTCATTGCTGAGAGCGTTTATTATTTAGAAAAATAATTTAATTATTTTTTCTTTTTAGCTGGAGCTTTTTTAGTAACTACATCTGATTTTTTGTAAGTAGCCCATTCAGTAGCATCTTCGATTGCTCTTACAACTACTTTTCTGTCTTGTTGTCTTTCTGCATCAGTTGCAGTTTCTGGAACTACAGCTTTAGCTTCACCAACACCGATAGATTTAAGTGAGTTAACATCTACACCTCTTGCATCTAAAGCAGAAACTACAGAAGCAGCTCTTTGTCTAGATAAATTAAGGTTATATGCTTCAGAACCTTTTTTATCAGTTTGACCTTCTAATAGATAGTTACCACCATCTGTTTTGATTAAAGTAGCAGCAGCATCTAATCTTGGTCCTGATTCAGACTTGATTGTAGCTTTGTTGAAATCGAAATAAATGTTTTTCAATTCTCCTTCTACTTCAGTAGCTGTTACAGATTTAGGTTTAGGACAACCGTTATATTGTGCAAGACCTGGAACTGTTGGACAAGCATCGTCTTTGTCTAACACTCCGTCCCCGTCAGTATCTGGCCAAGGACATCCGTTGTTTTCAGCTGGACCTGCTACTGTAGGACAAGCATCATCTTTATCTACAACACCGTCACCGTCAGTATCTGGCCAAGGGCATCCGTTGTTTTCAACTGGACCTGCTACATCTGGACATTGATCATCTTTATCTGGAACTCCGTCGCCATCAGTATCAGGACAACCTTGGAACTGAGCTAAACCTGGAGTATCTGGACATAAATCGTCTTTATCTAAAATACCATCTTTATCTCTATCTGTGTTTCCAAATCTGAACAATAAAGATGCAGAAGCTTGCCAAAAGTTAGCTACGCTAGATTTATCTCCTGGGGTAGATACATAATCACCTTGAATACCAAGACCAAAGTTTTTAGTTAACCAGAAGTTTGAACCCAATCCTGTTGCTAGAGCGAAGTGATTAGCTCCGATATTCTGTCCATCTCCGTCAACCGCATTTGTAGCACCTGAGTAATCATGTCTTAGATAGTTAGCTCCTACTCTTAAGTAAGGATCAAACCAAGACTCTTCATTCCATAGTCCATTAAATTTAAATTGAAGACCCAAACCTGTCATTAGGAAAAATTCTTTTCCCATTCCAATTCTTTTGTTGTCAACATTCCCTACGGAAGTTTGCCAATCAAGAACTAAATACTTGTTTAAGTTTCTTGCAACTGTTAATTTAGAAAGCGGTGGAGTGATTGTGAAATTGTTTATGTTATACAATTCACCTCCGTCACCACCACCAAAAGCTGTTGAAAAAACATTTCCAACGTTTCCTCCTGCTGCAGCATGATTTACTCCGTGAGCACCAACACCGATTAACCACGGGTTGCTGGTCGTCTGAGCGAAAACAGTAGAGGCAACAGTAAGTGCCAATGCTGAAATTCCTAATTTTAGATTTTTCATAGAATTAAATGATTAAATAATTGATAATGCAAAATAAATATAAATTTTCTTTATAAACAAAGATTTTAACTGTTTTTTTAACTTTTCTTTAATATTCGATCGAGATTTCTTTTGTTTTCTCTATCTTTTATAGTTTCCCGTTTATCAAAGAGTTTCTTACCTTTTCCAAGTGCGATAAGAATTTTGGCTTTTCCTTTATCAGTAATATATAATTTCAAAGGGATAATTGTATTTCCTACATCTTTTAGTTTTTTTTCGAACTTTTGCAATTCTCTTTTGTGCAACAACAATTTCCGTTCCCTTTTTGTCTTATGATTATAAAAAGTTCCCAATTTATATTCATCAATCATCATATTAATGATGTATAATTCTCCATCAATGAACTGGCAAAACGCTTCTGTGATGCTCGCCTTTGAAGACCTCAACGATTTGATCTCAGTCCCTGTAAGCACCATTCCTGCCTCGATTTCTTCAAGTATCTCGTACTCAAATCGGGCTCTTTTATTAAAAATATTGATTGATTTTTCTATCTTCATTGATCATCAAATTTGGGTTTCAAAAAAAAATATATTTTTTTTTAACATTAACAAAATTTTATCTTAATTTCTTTTTTTTTGATTTTAATAATTAAAACCAACGAAACTTATAAATGCTTAAAAAAAACCGTTTTCTTTTCGTAATTTTGCGCCAAATTTACAAAACTATATGTTAACAGTATCTAATTTATCATTACAATTCGGGAAAAGAGTGCTTTTCGATGAAGTAAATATCATGTTTACCAAAGGAAACTGCTACGGAATTATCGGTGCAAATGGTGCCGGAAAATCTACTTTCCTTAAAATATTAACCGGAAAACAAGATCCAACTACTGGTTCAGTATCTCTAGAACCCGGAAAGAGAATGTCAGTTTTGGAGCAGGATCACTTTGCTTACGATAATTTCACTGTACTCGAAACTGTGTTAAGAGGAAATAAAAAACTTTTCGAAATTAAAGCGGAGATGGATGCGCTTTACGCAAAAGAAGATTTCTCTGATGAAGATGGTATCAAAGCCGGAGAACTTGGCGTATTGTACGATGAAATGGGCGGTTGGAATTCAGAATCTGATGCCATGACGATGCTTTCTAACGTTGGAATCAAAGAAGATATGCATTATCAAATGATGAGCGAGCTAGAAAACCAAAACAAAGTAAAGGTTCTTTTGGCACAAGCTTTATTCGGAAATCCGGATGTATTGATTCTCGATGAGCCTACGAACGACCTTGACATCGACACCATTTCTTGGTTGGAAGATTTCTTGGCAGATTATGAAAACACGGTGATCGTTGTATCTCACGACCGTCACTTCCTCGATACCGTTTGTACCCACATAGGCGATTTAGATTATGCTAAATTGAATCTTTACACCGGAAACTACTCTTTCTGGTACCAAGCTTCGCAACTTGCAACGAGACAACGTCAACAAGCCAACAAAAAAGCTGAGGAAAAGAAAAAAGAACTTCAGGATTTCATCGCAAGATTCTCTTCCAACGTAGCGAAAGCAAAACAGGCTACAGCACGTAAGAAAATGATCGACAAATTGAACATCGACGACATTAAACCTTCATCTAGAAGATATCCGGCAATTATTTTTGATACAGAACGTGAAGCAGGTGATCAAATTTTAGAAATAAAAGATTTAGAAAAAACTAAAGACGGAGAACTTCTATTTTCAAATATCGATTTGAATTTAAAGAAAAGCGACAAAGTAGCGATCATTTCCAAAAACAGTTTAGCAATCACCGAATTTTTCGAAATTTTAGGCGGAAATGCACAACCGGACAAAGGAAGCTTCAACTGGGGAATCACTACCAACCAGTCTTATATGCCGCTCGACAACACCAATTTCTTCCAAGAAGACATCAATTTGGTTG
Source organism: Kaistella montana (assembly GCF_024436175.1). Lineage (GTDB taxonomy): Bacteria > Bacteroidota > Bacteroidia > Flavobacteriales > Weeksellaceae > Kaistella > Kaistella montana. The sequence goes on from NZ_JANFQP010000003.1 coordinate 163,440, forward strand.
ATTGGTTGCGTCAATTCACCAAAAACGATGAGGAACGTCACGAAGAATATATGAGAGGTTTCCTGGGTAAAATGCTTTTCTCGGGCGACGAAGCTTTGAAATCTTGTAAAGTACTTTCAGGAGGAGAAAAAATGCGTTGTATGTTCTCTCGAATGATGTTACAAAGAGCCAATGTTTTGCTTTTAGATGAACCAACCAACCACCTCGATTTGGAGAGCATCACGACCTTGAACAACTCTTTAACCAATTTCAAAGGCACTATTCTACTCTCTTCTCATGACCACGAAATGTTGCAAACTGTTTGTAACAGAATCGTTGAACTCACTCCAAAAGGAATCATCGATAGAGAAATGACTTACGATGAATATTTGGCCGATAAAAAAGTGAAAGAACTACAAGAACAGATGTATTCTTAACAACAAATAATTTATTTAAAAGCCGTTCAATTCATTTTGAACGGTTTTTTTTGTTTGAATACGAACTTAGAAACCACCGAATTCCCAACATTTTTTTTTGTATTTTTGTAACATGATGAGTCAAAAATGGATTTATAAGCCCGAACCCGACGCCGACACTGTCGATGGAATAAGTTCCTCGCTTGGTTTTGGAACTTTTGAATCTAAAATCCTTGTTCTTCGTGGCATTGATAATTACCAGAAAGCAAGAGAATTTTTCAAACCAAACCTCAACGATATCCACAATCCTTTTCTGATGAAAGATATGCAAATTGCGGTAGATAGAATCGCAACTGCCATCGAAAATGGAGAAAAAATATTGGTTTATGGCGATTATGATGTCGATGGAACCACCGCGGTTGCTCTCATGTACCTTTATTTAAGCAAAATTGTAGAGAAAAAATACCTCGATTTCTATATTCCAGATCGAAATTCCGAAGGCTACGGCATCTCTAACGAAGGAATCGATTTTGCTAAAGAAAACAATTTCTCACTAATTATCGCACTTGATTGCGGCATAAAAGCCATCGATAAGATTGAATATGCCAAAAATCTCGGCGTAGATTTCATTATTTGCGATCACCATTTACCTGGAGACAAAATTCCAGAAGCTGTCGCTGTTTTAGACCCGAAAAGAAAAGATTGCCGATATCCTTTCAAAGAACTTTCGGGTTGTGGCGTTGGTTTTAAATTATGTCAAGGACTCAATACGATTTATAAAATTCCGGAAGCTGAATTGTTTGAACTCACCGATTTATTAGCAATTTCTATTGCAGCCGATATTGTTTCTATGACCGGCGAAAACAGGGTTTTAGCAAAACAAGGTTTAAAAATTTTAAGAAAATCACGGAATTTAGGTTTAAGAATGCTAATTCCGGAAGATAAATTGGCGACTTTTGAAATCTCCAACATCGTTTTCGAAATCGCTCCGAAAATCAATGCGGCCGGTAGAATTTCTCATGGAAAAGCAGCTGTTGAATTGATGGTTTCCGACAATCTAAAACAAGCCCATCAAATCGTTAACGACATCATCACGCTCAACGATTCCAGAAGAGAGATGGATATGAGTAGCACTACGGAAGCGCTTTTGCAAATCGAAGAAACCGGTCAACTCGAAAATTACACTACGGTAGTTTATGGCTCCAATTGGAACAAAGGCGTAATCGGAATTGTAGCTTCGCGATTGATTGAAACTTATTATAAACCCACTTTGGTTTTCACTGATGGAAACAATGGTGAATTGGTTGCGTCCGCGCGTTCCGTCGCAGATTTTGATGTGCATGATGCATTGGAAAATTGCTCTGAATTTTTCACTAAATTCGGCGGACATCCAGCTGCTGCGGGACTTTCCATGGAAAAAGATAAATTTGATTTGTTCCGTGAAAAATTTGAAAAAGTAGTTGCCGAAAAAATTCAGGAGCACCAAAAAGAACCAAGTATCACCATCGATTCTGAAGTGGAAGTAGATGATTTGAACAAAGATTTTTTCAATTTCCATCGTAAACTTGCACCTTTCGGGCCTCATAATATGAAACCTGTTTTGGTTTTAAAGAACCAAAAAGTCTCCGGATATGTAAAAACGATGGGAAAAGATGCAGGTCACATCAAATTTTACATCAAACAAGATTCTACGGGAAGAAACATCGAATGTGTCGGATTTAAATTAGGCAAACACGCCGATCAATTCCGAGAAAAAACTTTCGATATCGCCTTTACTGCTGAAGAAAATCATTGGAAAGGAAACGTAACCTATTTCTTGAATATTCGGGATGTGAAGTTTCATTAAAAAAAATTAGAGCATTTTGTGCCTTTCAAATTCTTTAGTTCTATCGAAAAGAAAGCGATAAGTTGCCAATTTTCGGGTCACTTCAGTTTCCAGATTCTCTGCTATTTTCATCATTTTCGGGTTGAAATCTCCGATCCATTGCATTTCATAATCTTCAAAAGAAGTCGTTTTGCGAAAATGTTTGGTGCCTTCCCAAATCATGAATCCATCGATGCCTTTACGCTGCCATTCGGGAACAATCCCAAAAACCAAACCTACCATTTTCTTATTGGTTTTAAATTTTTTTATGAAAAGAAACTTTAGTTTTTGCCATAAACTAAATTTTCCATTCAAATATTTAAACCATTGGTTCAGATCGGGAATATTCATCCACATTGCAATTGGTTTTTCGTTTTCATAGACAAACCACGAAATATGCTCGTTAATCACAGGTTTTAAAGTAGCAAAAAGTTTAAGCGTTTGCATATTCGAAAGTTGCTTTCCTTCGCCGTGACTCGCCCAAGCCTTGTTGTAAACTTCCGTGAAATCATCTGCAAATTTCTTCAGATTTTTCACCTTCATTCTTTTGGCGGTAATATTTTTATTCTGCGAAATTCTCGCATGCATTTGCATGAAATTTTCCGCTACCGGATCGTGAATTTTCCTACCAAAACATAATTGATTGAAATAAATCTGGAAACCATAATTCTCGAAAAGCGTTTTGTAATAAGGCGGATTATAATTCATTCCATAAAGTGGCTCGCTAAATCCATCAATTAAAAGTCCCCAGAATTTGTCGCGTTCCCCGAAATTGATCGGTCCGTCCATCGCTTCCATTCCTTTTTGCTGAAGTTCATTTTTAGCAAAATCGAAAATAAAATCGGCGGTTTTTTGATCATTAATGCAATCAAAAAATCCTATGCCGCCGGTAGGTTGCTGTTGTTTGTATTGTCTGCTGATAAAAACTGCAATTTTCCCGACAGTTTCGCCTTTGGAATTTATAAAAAGGTACCGTTCACATTCTCCTGAACGGAAAAATTTATTCTTTTTCTCATCGAAAACCTGCTCGATATCTTGATCAAGTGGCCGAATGTAGTTCGGATCATTCATCAGGAGTTTTCCGGGAAAATTTAAAAATTCTTGAATGTGATTATGGGAAACGACTTTAATTGCCTTCATATCTCAAAAATAAGATTTTTTCCAATGAGTTATAAATTGCTTTTATTTTTTTTCGTTAATTTTATAGAAACTTCTTCCTCTTGAAAAAAACACTTGTCATTTTTGCTCATCCTTATTTCGAGTACTCTACAGCTAATGTAGAGCTGATAAAAGCGTATGAAAAAACGGATAACATTTATTTCAAGGATTTATACGAAGAATATCCCGATTTTCATATCGCCACATTCCGCGAAAGAAAACGAATTAGGGATTTTGAACGGTTGATTTTTCATTTTCCATTAATTTGGTTCGGGCTTCCCCCGCTTTTGAAACTTTGGATCGATGAAGTTTTCGACATGAAATGGATAACAGAAGACGAGCATCCATTATTGAATAAAGACGCCATAATCGTTGTTACAGCAGGTGGAAAAGAGGAAAATTACACCGAAAATAGCCTTTATGAAACTACTATTTCTAATTTATTGAAAACACTTACGCTTTCATTAAAAGTAAATAATATCGAGGTAAAAGAGATTATTGCGATCCATAATGCCGATGAATTAGAAGAAAAAGAACTCGGGAAACTTCGGGAATTCATTCACAAAAAAATACAAATCCCATGACAGAAAACACGCTTGCAATGAACACCCTGATTTTTTTGGGAGCTGCAATCATCATGGTTCCGCTGGTTCGTAAGCTGGGACTGAGTTCTGTGATAGGATTTATCTTAGGCGGAATCATCATCGGTCCATTCGGGCTGAAACTGACCGGTAAAGACTCCGATGACATTATGCATGCAACAGAGTTCGGAGTGATCATGTTGTTATTCTTAGTCGGTTTGGAAATAGAACCTCGGAAATTCTGGAAAATTCGAAAAAAGATTTTCGGAATGGGCTTAAGCCAAATGCTACTTACCATCTTCATCCTTTTTGTGATATTTTATTTCTCAGGTTGGCGTTTAGATCAAGCTTTGGTTGCTGGAATTTGTTTTGCACTGTCTTCCACCGCCATTGTACTGCAAACACTGAAAGAGAAAAATATATTCCGAACCGATGCCGGAGAATCATCGTTTTCGATTCTTCTTTTCCAAGATATTTCAGTCATTCCGATTCTCGCTTTGCTTCCAGTACTTGCTAAAAGACAGGAAGACAATGAACATCAACTTCTTTTACAATATCTTCCGGATTGGTTGCAACCGTTTTCAATTATTTTAGGGGTTTTGCTGCTCATTTTTTTGGGTAAATTTATCTTTGTCCCGTTCCTTCGATATGTTTCCCGATCCGGGATGAATGAATTACTCACAGCTTCTTCGCTTTTTTTAGTCATCGGGGTTTCAGAATTGATGTCTTCAGTGGGTTTGAGCCCCGCATTGGGAGCATTTATTGCGGGTGTGATGTTGGCAAACAGCGAATTCCGGCTAGAGCTCGAAAGCCAAATCGACCCTTTCAAAGGTTTATTATTGGCTGTATTCTTTGTAAGTGTTGGTGCTACCATTAACTTTTTTGTGATCATGCACGATCCAATGTTTATTTTCACTACGACTGTGGTTGTATTGATCGTAAAATTTTTGGTTCTTTTAGGTGTTGGGAAATTTTTCGGGTTAAAACTAGGACAAAATTTTCTTGTTGCATTTGCATTATCACAAATTGGGGAATTTGCATTTGTACTCATTAATTATTCCACCAAATTATATTTACTCGATCCTAAACTGAATGCACAACTCATGGCGATTACTGCTATTACCATGTGCATCACTCCTATTCTATTGCTCATTAATGAGAAATTTTTGGAACCTAAATTTATCATTAAAGACAATATTCCAACATCTACAAAACCTATTAAAGAGAGAAAAATAATTATCGTAGGATTTGGTCATTTTGGAAGCACTGTAGGAAGGCTTTTGCGTGTAAATGGCGTACAAGCAACCATTCTCGATAATGATCCACAACGTGTGAATCTCCTGAAATCGAATCGATTCAAAGTGTATTTTGGGGATGCTACAAAACCTGGAATTCTCCGTTCTGCGGGTGTAGAAACAGCAGATTTACTTATTCTTTGCCTTGATAATCCTGCAAAAAACAAACTTATCCTAGAATATACCAGAAAAAACTTTCCTCATCTGAAAATTTTTGTCCGTGCAAAAAACCGACTTGATGCCTACGATTTTTATAATAATGGTGTGGACAACATCTATCGGGAAACTCTGGGAACAGCTGTAGATATGGCTGTAGATATCTTGAAAGCCAAAGGAATGCGAGCCTACGCAGCTCGAAGACTCGGTAAAAGATTTATGATAATTGATAAATCAATGGTTCGGAAACTCGCAAAAGAGCAACTAAAAGACAAAATCACCTTTACTATGAATGAATCTTTGGAACGTGAAGCCGAGTTACTTGCCGAAGACAGCCAGTCTTTTGACCAATCGCAATGGATTGATAACGAAGAAGTTTAATTAATAATTAGGACAATCCTGAACTTTTATGTTCGTAAGATTAAGCGTTTTACCATTCAAAGAAATTTTAACATCAGAGAAATCACCATAAACACAATCGCCTGTTGTGTCTTTAAAATCGCCGTTGGTTACTTCAATTTCTACATTATTTCCGTATAATGAATAGTTGTTTTCATTAAAATCAAATCGGTCTAAAGAATAATCCTCTTCATCAATTCTAATAATTCCTTTGTTTGAATTTTGGTCAAAATAGAAAAGTGTTTTTCCGTCTTGGGTGAAAATTGCTCTTCCTTTTTCCGCCGAAATATCTTGTGGAATAACATTAAAAACACCAGAATATTCAGGATTCTCGATATTCACTGCAGAAGAACTGTCCGCAACTATGCTTGCTGAATCCGGTTTTGAAAGCTGAGCAATTGGTTCAACATCTTTTTTACAAGAAACCAATGCTGCGAAAACAATTAAAGGCAAAATATTCTTCATACTATTTTATTTAAAACGGCAACAAGAATCGTTCCTTCGCTTAGTTATTAAGCAAACTAATGATCGCAAGTCGATAACCATTCAGCCCAAAACCACTCAACACTGCATCGGTGTGAGTTGCAGTCACCGATTTCTGTCGAAACTCCTCTCTTTTGTAAATATTACTGATATGAACTTCTATTTTTGGCTTCGATGAATTCTTAAGACAATCGGAAATTGCATAAGAATAATGCGTATAAGCTCCAGGATTAATAACTAAAGCATCAAAATCGTCTTGCTGAATCCGATTGATAATTTCACCTTCGATATTAGACTGGAAGTAATCTATTTGTTGTTGATCAAAATCAGATATTAAAGTATTGAGATAATTTTCCATCGAAATATTTCCGTAGATCTCCGGTTCGCGTGTTCCGAGAAGATTAAGATTGGGACCGTTTATAATAAGTATTTTCATAGGTAATAAAACTCTTCAAATATAAACATAAAAAAACTTCCGAAGAATAATTTTCGGAAGTTTAGTAGCCCGTAGGGGAGTCGAACCCCTCTTACCAGGATGAAAACCTGAGGTCCTAACCGATAGACGAACGGGCCGTGCGTCTTTTTATAAGGTTACGCTAATTTATTAACGTGCTTAGTCAACTTGCTTTTTAAGTTCGCCGCCTTGTTTTTGTGGATGATGTTTTTCTTCACCAATTTATCCAACAAAGAGATCACTTTTGGCAACTGTTCTGCAGCAGCTTTTTTGTCTTCTTCATTTCTCAATACTTTCAAAGCTGTTCTAGCAGTCTTGTGATAGTATCTGTTTCTTAATCTTTTCTTTTCGCTTTGTCTGATTCTTTTCAGAGCTGATTTATGATTTGCCATATCTTCTAAAACTTGGGTGCAAAGATATAAATCTTTTTTTAATTACAAAATTATTTTTTTATTTTTTTTCAAAACTTTCATTTCTTGTAGCCTATAGGGGAATCGAACCCCTGTTGCAAGAATGAAAATCTTGAGTCCTTACCACTAGACGAATAGGCCTTTGTTTTGAGGACTGCAAAAATAGGAACTAATTTTTAAACACGCAATAGCTTTTTAAAATTATTTTAAATTTTTCTGAATTACGGTGTTTTTAATGCCCTTATCTTCTAATGTTTTTTGCACTTTCACAGCTTCTTCTAAACTTGAAAATCTTCCGTAAGTATAGTAGAACTTACCATTTTCTTTCGTACGCACTACATCCTTCAATGTATTTAGCATATAAGAATTAGCACTAAGCTTCTGTTCACTTACGGCAATTTCTATCGTATAATAGCCAATTCCCAGTTTTTGGTTCGGGATAAAGGAGATAGAGGTTGCATTCCGGAAACCAGCATCTTTAGCTGATTTTAAATTATTATCGCGTACAGATGCCATATTGGTAGTTCCATAATAGTATTTATACATTCCGTTTTCCTTTAAGGTAAGGATATAATTTAAACCTTTAAGTGCGGGATCGTTGTTATTATACTTGCTTGGCGACGACATCAGCAAAATTCTGAAATCATTTTTAAGTGGTTTCTCCTCAGGTTTTGCAGCTTCAGGTTTTGCAGTTGCTCCATCATTTCGTCCGATTGCTTTTTTATAACTCATTATAGCATCGTAAATACTGTCTGCTATTTCATTTTGACCTTTTTCCGAACCTAAATACATCGCATCATCATAATTACTGATAAAACCGGTTTCGATAAGTACCGATGGCATTGCATTTAATCGAAGAACGTGCAAATTCTGTTGTTTTACACCTCGGGAATAACGTTTATCTTTTTTCTCAAAGTTACCTTCCACAAAACTCCCAAAAAGCAAACTGCTTTCGAGATACTTACTTTGTTGAATTTTCAATGCAATTAATGATTCAGGAGATTTGGGATCGTAGCTGGCGAACATTTGTCGGTCTTTTTCATCCAAATAAATCACATCATTTTCAGCTTTCGCCACTTCGAGATTGGTTTTATTTTGATCCGGACCTTGAACAAATGTTTCGGTTCCGTAAGGTGAAGTTTTGGTGTTTGCATTCACGTGAACGGAAATAAACAAATCCGCTTTACTTCGGTTCGCTAGTGTGGTTCGATCGGTTAATGATGGATACTCATCAATTTTTCTGGTATAAATAATTTTGAAATCTTTATCTTTCTCCAGCATTCTACCCAATTTTAGCACAACAGCAAGGGTAATATCTTTTTCTCGCAAAGTACCATATTCACTATAATAGCGATTAGCTCCATGATCTGATCCGCCGTGGCCCGCATCCAGAACAATGGTAAACTTTTTTTGTGCTCCGCTGAGACTGAATAAAAGGACAAAAAAGAATAAAAAATATTTTTTGAAAGAAAAACTATTACTAATCATCTTGAAATTTTAAAAATTATGCTAATTTTGACCACAAATTACAGAAATTATCGCTTTGGCCAAAACGAGCTCCAAAAATATATTACATATTCTAATTATCCTAATTTTTAACAGTTTTTTAGCACATTATGATGCTCAAAATTTGTCTGAAAATAAGATAGTTAACGATACAATACGCAAATCCGATACCGTTATCCTAAAAAAGGAACAGCTTGAGGCTGTGGTAGAAACAAAGGCCGACAACATCAGAAACGATATCCCAAAAAAGATGACTTACCTCAATAATAAAGCGCAGGTAAAATATCAGGATATGCAAATTGATGCCGATTACATTTCCATCGATTGGGACAAGTCGCTCATTTTTGCGAGAGGAGAATTGGATTCTTTAGGCAAAATAAAAACTCCGGCAATGGCCACACAAGCCGGCAAAACCTACGAATACGACGAGTTCACCTATAATATCAAAACCCGTCAAGCAATTGCTTTCAACGCGAGAACTGAAGAAAGTGAAGGTGTGATTGTTGCTGAAAGAACCAAGAAATATAACGACTCTGTCTTCTTCATGAGAAGAGGGAAATATACTACCGATGAGTATTTCATTAAGAAAAAAGATACCATTGCTGATTATTATCTACTCGCTCCGAACATTAAATTAATAAAAGGAAAAGAAAAATCTCAGGTGATCACAGGTCCTATTCAAATGTATATTGAGCAGGTTCCTACTCCACTGATTATGCCGTTTGCGATTTTACCGTTTTCGGATAAAAGAAGTGCGGGGATTCTGATCCCAAGTTTTGGAGAGCGTGAAGACGTCGGTTTTTTCTTGAACGGATTAGGTTATTATCAACCGATTGGGGAACATTTTGACTTAAAAGTTCTTGCCGATCTCTACACAAAAGGAAGTTGGAATCTTCGTCCGGAAGTGAATTACAAAAAAAATTATCGCTACACTGGGAATTTCTCAGCAGATATAGGAACCACTGTTCGTGGGATTAAAGGACTTTCAGATTACTCGAAATCTTCAACTTACCGAATTGCGTGGAGACATCAACAGGATTCCAAAGCCAATCCTTTCCTTACTTTTTCGGCTTCGGTAGATTTGGTGAGCAATAAATTTTATAATAACACGGTAAACAACAACTACGCCTTCAATCAAAACAATTTGAATGCGCAGCAAAACTCTTCGATAAGTATCGTAAAACGTTTTCTCACTTTACCCATCACCATTACCGGAACGTCTTCTTATTCCCAAAATTTCTCCACGGGATTGGCAGATTTGAAACTTCCTGTTTTGAATGTTGCCATCAATCAGTTCTATCTGTTTAAACCAAAAACCGGAGTTAGACAAGGTCTTTTAGAAAACATCGCAGTAAATACTGGATTAAACTTCAATAATTACGTGCAAACCAACGAAGGAGAACTCTTTACAAAGGTGATGTGGGACAAAATGCAAACGGGACTAAAAAACAACATCAGTCTCGGTACCAATACCACGATTGCAAAGTATTTCACGTTCTCGCTTTCCGCCAATATAGATAATGCATTAACCACGAAAACATTAACCAGAACTTATAATCCGCTTACCAATAAAGTGGATGATGTTTTGAATAAAAAAATTGCCGGATATTCTTCATTTTCAACAAGTGCAAGTTTGCAAACAGTTCTTTACGGAATGTTGAATTTCAAAAAAACATCAGGAATACAGGCAATTCGACACATGATGACGCCTCAAATCGGTTTCAGTTACTCACCAGATTTTTCTGCTGCGAATTTTGGCTACTATAAAAGCTACTACAACGATCGCGGCGAAATGACTTCCTACTCCATTTTCGATAAGGGAATTGTAGGATCACCAAATTCTGGGCTTGTACAGGCGATGACATTTTCAATTAATAACAATCTGGAAATGAAAGTGAAATCGAAAAAAGACTCCACAGGAATCAAAAAAATTAAAATCTTTGAAAGTTTAAACTTTAATACCAGTTATAATTTTGCTGCACCAATTTATAAATGGTCGATGTTTACCTTCAGCGGACAAACTACATTATTTGATAAAATAAATTTAAATACCGGATTAACGCTGGAACCATATCAGATTGTTTTTGCACCGGGTGAAAATTCCGGAATCCGAACGGATAATTTCGGACATTTCAGTGTACAAGGATTTAATGCGCAGTTTTCTTACCCACTCAGCAGCGAAATTTTCGAGAAAAAAAATAAAGAAGACACATCTAAAAAATACAAGAAAAAAGGTGAAATCCGTAACGAAAATTATTATTTTGATGATGATAATTACTCTCGCTTCGACCAACCTTGGACTTTAAATATTAATGCGCAATACAGTTATACAAAAAGTTTAACGCGTTTCGGAAACAAAATGGCATCGGTTGGTTTAGACGGAAGCATCAAACTTACTCCGTTCTGGAATATTACCGGAAACTTGTATTATGACGTTATTTCCAAAGAAATAGCCAATACACAGATCGGTTTCTCTCGAGATCAAAGAAGCTTTACGATCAACTTTAACTGGATTCCTTATGGACAGTACAAAGTTTACGATTTCTTCATCGGAATTAAAGCCAACATTTTGAGAGACGCGCTAAAATATAAAGACAGAAGTTTCACACAACCGAACGCACCTTTCTAAAACATTTTAAAGAATTAAACATTAGTTTTACATTTGCCTAAATAATGTCGCTATGAAAAAAATAATATCTACTACCAATGCTCCCGCAGCTATCGGACCTTATTCACAAGCAAATTTTGCCAACGGAATCTTATACATTTCCGGGCAAATCCCTGTAAATCCCGAAACAGGCAAGCTGGTTGAAGGTATTGAAAAAGAAACTCATCAGGTGATGAAAAATCTAGAAGCGGTTCTCACCGAAGCTGGAATGACTTTTAAAAATGTTGTAAAGGCGACAATTTTCCTTAAAAATATGGACGATTTTGCAGCGATGAATGATATTTACGCATCTTATTTGGATGCAGACAGCTATCCGGCAAGAGAAACCGTACAAGTTTCTTGTTTGCCTAAAAATGTTGATATCGAAATTTCCATGATTGCACATCAATTTTAAATGAATTTTCTTCGAAACACTTTTGCGGTTATTATTGGGCTTGCTGTAGCTGCACTTATTATAACTTTGGGAATAAGGCTCAATTCCTCTTGGATTACTTATGAGGATTTCACACCTTTTAAGCGCTGGGAAACCTTGCTGAAATCCGTGGAACATAAACCTTATTTCTTTGTCGCATTGCTGATTTCTTCGGGAATTGCGGCTACAGTTGGAGGTGTTGTTACTGCGATTGTTGTGAAATATGCAAAAGTAGCTTATGCAATTTTGATTGGTTTTATTCTGCTCTTTATTGCGATGCTTGATATTATTATTTTCCCTTATCATCCTACATTTTATAAAATTCTTATTTTTCTTACGTTTTTCCCGTTTTCATGGATCGGAGGAAAAATAATCGAAGTGATTTACGAACGAAAAAAGAAAAGGACAAAAAAAATATAACACAAAAAAAACGCAACTCATTAAGTTGCGTTTTTTGTTTTTATCTCAATTTTATTTAAGGCATTTTGAAACCTCTTGTGGTGATTCTTCCGTACTCATCAACATATTTCACTTGTACATTTCCTGAATAACCATTTAAAATTTTCTCAACATCTTTCTGAGAATTTACAGGTTTTCCGTTAACTTCGATGACGATGTAATTATCAACCACTCCAATTTTAGCCATTTCGCTGCCTTCTATAACATTCTTAGCAACAACGCCACTGTTCAATCCGTAATCTGTTTTGAAACGCTCGCTTAACGGTTCAAACTCGGATCCGATTTTTTCGGTAACACTCAAATCGGCTTTGCTACGGAAAGAAGTTCCTCCTTTTTGGTCTTTAAGAGTCACATTTACGGTATTTAATTTTCCATTTCGCAAATAGGTTACAGCAACTTTATCACCTGGTCTTTTACTTCCCACAGCAAATGATAAATCATAATAGCTGGAAATTACTGTGTTATCAACCTTCGTAATAATATCTCCATTTCTCAAACCTGCATCTTCTGCACCTCCATTTTCTGAAACTTCCATCAGATAAACTCCATCGCCAGATTTGATATTGGTTTTCTTTTGCTGGTTATATGCGGCAACTTGTCTCTGATCCGACAAATCTAAAGGAACTACTCCTAAAAATCCACGTTGTACCAAACCAAATTGTTTGATGTCTTCCACCACTTTTCTGGCAAGATTTGAAGGAACCGCAAAACCATAACCTTCATAATAACCAGTTTTCGATGAAATCGCTGAGTTGATCCCGATTAATTCACCATTAGGATTTACCAAAGCTCCTCCGGAATTCCCAGGATTAATCGCCGCATCGGTTTGGATGAAACTTTCAATCGGTGTTCTGGATTGCTGACTTAGCAAATCAATACTTCTTCCCTTCGCAGAAACAATTCCCGCGGTTACGGTAGAATTCAATCCCATTGGATTTCCAACTGCCAAAACCCATTGTCCAACTTCTACATTATCAGAATTGCCAAAATTTAAATAAGGAAGTCCTTTTTCTTCGATTTTCAAAAGTGCGATGTCGGTTGTTGGGTCAGTTCCAATAAGATTCGCAACATATGATTTTTTGTTAGAAAGTACCACTTCAAGTTTACTCGCACCTGCCACTACGTGGTTGTTTGAAATAATATAGCCATCCGGAGAAATAATCACACCAGATCCCATTCCTGTAGGCATATCTTTGGGCTGTTGTTGTTGCTGTTGTTTTTGGCTATTCCCAAACGGATTACCAAAGAAAAGATCGAACATATCCTGCTCGCTTCTGGCAGAAGTTCTGTTGGAATAATTTTTTATACTTACAACTGCCGGAACAGTCATTTTCGAGGCTTTCACAAAATCATCTCCCACACCTGCCATATTGAATGAAGCATATTTGGCATCATTATTCTTCGGTGCGAAATATGAAAATTCTGAATCGGAATTATTATCATTAAAATAATGAATCGCTCCAAAGGTTGTAGCCCCGGAAACCACGCCTACAAAAGCGTAAGGAATAAGTTTTTTTAAGGTATTCTTCATGTCCATAATCTATTAACTAAATTTATTTTTAGTACTTCAAATTTAATGCTAAATGAGTATTATTTAAAAATACTTCGTTTCAACTTTAACTAAAAATTAACAAGAATTATAAAATTTTAATGATATCGTCCTATTTAAGGAGAAAATTAAGCAAATTTATACCTATCAATTGATAAAAATCTTTAAACGATTTATTGTCATAAAACTGGTAAAAACGGCTGTTAAAGCGATACCAAACTCAAATTACTGAAAAATTTCTTCACCTCATTTGCTTTGTTTAAATTTGTTACCATCACTATTTTTTATGAAACTTAATATTACCAACGAAACCTCTAAACTAAAATCAGTTGTACTCGGCTTGCCCAATTCTATGGGTCCCCCCCATTCTTTAGAAGACAGTTTTGATGCAAAATCCTATCATTCCTTGCAAAATGGAATTTATCCTCAGGAAAAAGACATCATCCACGAGATGACCGCCTTTGAAAAAATCCTAAGAAAACACGATGTAGAAGTTTACCGACCACATCTTATCGAAGATTACAACCAAGTTTTTGCCCGCGATGTTGCTTTCGTGATTGATGATAAAATGATTATTTCAAACATTATTCAAGATCGATATGACGAGCAAGATGCTTACCGAAAAATTTTTGCCAGAGTGGGCTGGAAAAAAATCATCAATTTGCCAGACAGCGCTCATATCGAAGGTGGCGATGTGATTGTATGGAATGATTTCCTCTTCATCGGAACTTGTTTTTCCGAAGATTACCGCAATTTCAAAACCGCACGAACCAACGAATATGCGATTGAAATTCTGAAAGAATATTTTCCCAAGAAAAGAATTATCGACCTGGAACTGAAGAAAAACGACACCAATCCTTTCGAAGGGATTTTACATCTGGATTGTACTTTTAATCCGGTTGGGGAAGACAAATGCATCATTTACAAAGACGGATTTGTGGACGAAAGCGATTACCGACTTCTGATCGATATTTTCGGGGAAGAAAATTGTTTCCATGTAACACAGCAAGAAATGTTTGAGATGAATCCCAATATTTTCTCGATTTCGCCGGAAATTGTGGTTTCTGACGAACGTTTTTCACGGCTTAACAATCATCTTCGTAATGAATGGGGAATGACGGTTGAAGTAATTCCTTATCATGAAATTTCAAAAATGGGAGGATTATTGAGATGTTCCACATTGCCATTGGTAAGAGAATAACCATCTTTTTTGATTTATTTAATTATTCAAAATTTAAAAATGCAAACAACAAACACCGTTCTCATGATTGAGCCAGTTGCATTCGGATACAATGCCCAAACTGCGGAAAACAACTATTTCCAAGTGGAGCAAAAAGGCGCCGATACGCAAACTAAAGCACTCGTTGAGTTTAATAATTTTGTAGAAAAACTTCGAAATAAAGGCATCAATGTGATCACCGTGAAAGATACTTTGGAGCCACACACACCAGATTCCATTTTCCCGAACAACTGGGTGAGCTTCCACAAAGATGGAAAAGTGGTTTTATATCCGATGTTCGCACCAAACCGACGAGCGGAACGTCGAATGGATATTTTGGAAATCATTAAAAATAATGGTTTTGAAATTACGGAAATCGATGATTTTACCGCTTCTGAAAATGAAAATAAATTTTTGGAAGGAACAGGTAGTATGATTTTC
Source organism: Kaistella montana (assembly GCF_024436175.1). Classification (GTDB taxonomy): domain Bacteria; phylum Bacteroidota; class Bacteroidia; order Flavobacteriales; family Weeksellaceae; genus Kaistella; species Kaistella montana. Next base: position 178,889 of record NZ_JANFQP010000003.1, read on the forward strand.
GATCACGATAATAAAATTGCTTACGGTTCGGTTTCGCTTCGTTTGGACGAGGAACTTTTCAAAAAATTCTGCACCAAATATGGTTTTGAACCTATAGTTTTTCATTCCTATCAAAATGCAGGCGATCAAAGATTACCGATTTATCACACCAACGTGATGATGTGCGTTGCGGATCAGTTTGTTGTAATTTGCCTAGATTGCATCGATGATGAGTTGGAACGCGAAAAAGTGCAGGAAGTCATCAAATCTAGCGGAAAAGAAGTCATCGAAATTTCTGAAGATCAACTGCAACAATTTGCCGGAAATATGCTTCAGGTGCAGAATTCCGAAGGAAAGAAATTCTTAGTAATGAGTCAAACGGCTTATCAATCTTTGAAAGCGGAACAGATAAAATCTATCGAAAAATATTGCGAAATCATTTATTCAGACCTTAATACCATCGAAGTAAACGGTGGCGGAAGCGCAAGATGCATGTTGGCGGAAGTTTTTTTGCCGAAGTCTTCTTCCTAAATGCTTCTAAAATAATAAATGAATTTGCATAAATTCAGATTAAATTAAAACAAAAAATCACCGAAAATTATCGGTGATTTTTAGTTAAATGAAAAAAATAAATTATTTGAAAATTATCCGCCGGTTCTTTTTCGGATTTCGTCGTTTGCATTTTGAGATTTTCTGATTTTTTGCAATTTTTGGTTTCCGAAATTATAGGTTATTGTGAAATTCACCTGTGTGTTGTATTGGTTTTGCTTCACAATGTTGTAATATCCATTGTCTTGTCGGCTGTCTATATCTACTTTATTCTGTCCTAAAATATCGCTGGCTTCTACGAGAAACGTCCAGTCATTCCAGATTTTTTTCAAGGAAAGATCTAAACTTTGTAAAGAACCCAATTTCCCAAACTCGATTTCTTGTGACGTTAAATAAAAATAATTAACTCCGAGATACCAATCTTTTTTGGAAGAAAGCCGAATATCATTATTGAATTGCAATGAACCAAAAGTCGTTTTTTTATCCAAAACAAACGCTGGGAAAACATCTCCGGTAATCGGATCAGTGTCAACAATTCCATTGAAAATATTATGATTCAAGGTTGCGGTATAATTGGCATTCCAAATTCCTTTGAAAAACATTTTTTGCATTCCAACGGTAAGACCAAACTCCTGTTTGTCCCCATAATTGGTTCGGATATATCGCAATTCCGTAACGCCATCAATTTTTCTTTGTAAAGGAATCTGTTCAGTAACATCGGTAATATAACTATGATTCAGCACCACGAAATAGGAATTTTTCAACATATAGTTCAACTCTTGGTTGTAGTAAGTTGAAGCTTTCATGAAAGGATTATTCTGAACATAATTATTTTCTGTAAGATACATTCTACTCGGATTCAATTGCCAGAAAGAAGGTCTTCTTACACGGCTGGAAAAGGCATAAGAAAGATTATTGTCTTTATTAATGATATAATTTGCTGAAAGATATGGCAAGAAACTATTGTAATTTCGATCAAAATCTTGCTCTTTTCCAAGCACTTCGCCGTTGCTTTTCGTCATTTCAAGACGGGAACCTATTTTCCCAGAAAATTTTTCGCCAAAACTTTTTTCTAAGGTCACATAAAAACCTGTGATATTTTCATTATACACAAAATGGTTAGATTGTTCCGCATCGATTCCGGTTGGTGGAATGATGCTTTCCAAAGTAACATCATTATCCGTTTTCGTCTTATTAAAACTTCCTCCGAAGGAAAGTGTGGTTTCTTTCTTCAATTTCTGAATATAATCCGCCATAAAACCATAATTATTAATGATTTGTGGTATTTTCTGCTGAAATTTTCGGGAAATAATTTGAGAATCTACATTGGTCGTCACGTTGACGTTTTCCTGATTTCTTTGATAAGTGAGATAAGCAGAATTTAGTACTAATTTACTGCCCAGATCATCGGTTTTCCATTCATAATTTAAGTTGAAAGAATGATTTTTCGTGCGTGAATCTTCAACATTATTGGTGGTAGTTCTATTAATTGTATTTTCTGTAAGATTTTTTCCTTCATTGTATAATTCTGAAACAGAATCTAAACTCCAATTAAACCGATTATTATAAGAAAAACCTAAATTTTGCTTGGCTGAAATTTCATAATCTAAGTTAAGATAACCGCCAAGATTCAGATTAGGATCGGTAATCGTTCCTTCAGAAGTTTGCGCAAAGGTGTTATCTCCGTTTCCTAATTGATAATATTGTCTTTGAGTCCAGCTTCCAAAATTCAAATTTCCGCTTCCGCCCAATTTTCCTTTTCTAAAATTCACAGAAATTCCTGAAGAAGGATTGTTGTAATATCCTTGATTATTTTCCATTTTTAAAGTTCCGTTCACGCCATCATTCATTTTCTTCTTCATGATGATGTTGATGATTCCATCGTTACTTTCCACCTGAAATTCGCTGGAAGGAACGGTGATCACTTCAATTTTCGAAATATCTTCAGACGGTGTAGATTTCAACATAGCAATAATCGCTTCCGCATCCATATTGCTTTTTTTTCCGTTGATGAAAATTGTTGCGCTATTTTTTCCTAAAATTTTCAAGGTTTTGTCGTCGGTCGAAGAAACCATTGGCGTGTCTTTCAAAAGATCAAACGAGTTGGTACCTTTTGCAATTGGCGAATTGGCAACATCAAAAATCAATCGATCCGATTTTTTTTGAAACACTTTTTTGGTCATCACAACTTCCTTGATATTCTCGGTTTTTACGGAATCTTTTTTCGGGGCTTTCTGTGCAAAAGCGACTATTCCGGATAGGAACGACAGGGTGATTAATAGTTTTTTCATGGGTTTTAGTTTTTTTAAAAAGAAAAAGAAGGAAGTTTTGGATATTAGTTTTTTTGATGAATGAATGTTTCGGTTATTAGTTTGCTTCCTTCTTTTCTTCGGTTATTAGTTTTCTTTAGTAGTATAACATTACAAAGATATATCATTTATTTAGTATTATGCAATACAAAGTAGTAAATAAGCAAAATTCATTTTATTAACTACTTGATTATCAATGACAATAATTTCAAGTATTATTTATTACTCATTTAATTAGACAACTAAATTGTATTATTCGTTACATTCAAACATAAAAAAAGAGCAAAATAATTGCTCTTAAAAAACTTTTTAAATGTTAAATGAAATTATTCCCGATTAAATTGAGCCAATTTTTTATCAACCCAAATCGTCGCAAACGGAAAAAATGCGGAAACCAATGCAAATACACTGTCTTCATCGTCCCACTGATAAATTTTCCTCATTGGTAAAATCATTAAAAGGTAGATTGTGAAAAATAATCCGTGGAGATTTCCGATAATAATGATATAAATCGTTGGTAAAAGTCCTTCCCGATCGTAGCGAATCCAGATCATCGCGGTGAATAGAAAAAACCAAGAAACAGCTTCTGCCAAACATATTTGCTTAAACCATTTAACGAGTTTTTCTTCCGAATAACGTGAGAAATATTTTTCAATAATATTCATTCCTAATTGTTTCTATTTTTATTTATAAAAATTACTTCCATCAATATAATTGAAAACTTCCGGCGGCAACATTGGTCTTACATTTTTTCCTTTTTGAATCATATTTCTTATTTCAGTTGCTGAAAGTTCTATGATCGGCGCATTAATCATGGAAATATTTTCATGTTTTAAATATTCGTGCACTTGTTTTTCACCTTCAAAAAGTCTTGGATACACAATGATTTGATGATTTTCAATCAATTTATCCGAATTTTTCCATTTTGAAAGACTTTTCAAATTGTCTTCGCCCATGATCAATGCAAACGAATAATTTGGATATTTTTCATGAAGATAAGTCAGTGTATCAATCGTATAACTGGGTTTTGGCAAGGAAAATTCAACATTTGAAGCCCGCATTTTAGGATAATTTTTCACTGCAAGTTGCACCATATCCAATCGATTGTGGTCATTGAGCAATGTTTTCTTGTCTTTAAAAGGATTTTGCGGACTCACTACAAACCACAGTTCTTCCATATCCGAGTTTTCCAAGATATAATTTGCTAAAATTAAATGACCGATATGAATGGGATTAAAACTCCCAAAAAACAAACCTACTTTCTTCATAAATTGTGTGGAAAAATGAGAAATTTTCTAATGGATAAAGGTAAAGAAATAATTTCTTAAGCCAAAGAAAACTAATATTCATCGTACTGATTTCAAGTTTAAATGTTGAAAAAAAATGTCTTTATATATAATAATCTTCCGTAAATTGAGTTCCAAATGTGAAACGTTTCAATTGCAAAAAATTTCCTTCATAATTTTCCTGTTCTGCTGTGTTTTTCTCAAAGCGCAACAACATGAATTTTGGCTGATTGATATACAAACAGAGAAAAGAACTCTAGTAAAAGATTCAATTGAAGCTACAAAATTTCTGGATTCGCTTTCTCAAAATTATTATTATTTAACCGAACTCAAAAACGTTAAAAAAGAAGGAAACAAAACGGAAATATATTTCAATAAAGGAAAAAATTTCAATGAAGCTTTGGTGAAAATAGACGACGAAATTGCTAAAAACACCAAACTTGAAAAACATTTTTTCACCAAAAATCTCGATTCTTTAAAAAAAATCATCAACGAAAATTATCGAAATCAAGGTTTCACTTTCAATCGGGTAAAATCGAAATTCCTGAGAATGGAAAATGAAATTCCGGAAGTCGAAATCACCGTAAACAAAGGAAACCCAAGAATCATCGACGGTTTCATTGTAAAAGGATATGAAAAAGTACCGAAAAGATTCATTAAAAATATTGAGAAAGAATTTCAAGAGAAAAAATATGATGATCAAAATCTGTTGAAGATTAATCAATCATTGCAAAACCATCCTTTTGTAATATTGGAAAAACCGCCGCAAACACTTTTCACAAAAGATTCCACACAAGTTTTCTTGTTTTTGCAAAAGAAAAAATCAAATACTTTTGATGGAATTATTGGTTTCGGGAACGACAATTCGGAAAAATTTACATTTAACGGAAGTTTAAATGTGAATTTTAAAAATATGTTTAATGGTTTTGAAACGGTGAATATCTTTTGGCAAAGAAACCCGGATAAAGGACAGACTTTTGACCTGAAAACAGATATTCCTTATCTTTTTAAATCCAATATCGGTACCAACATCAACGTAAATATTTATCGACAAGATTCGACTTTTGCCAATGTGAAATTCCTTCCGAGTTTGTATCTTCATCTAAGCAACCGTCAAAAATTAGGGCTTCGTGGAACTTTCGTAACATCAGTGGTGATGGATTCTTTATATGTTCAGGCAAAAGATTTCAGTAAAAAGGGAATTGGAGTTTGGTATGATTTCACAGAACCTTCGGAGGTGGAATTGTTTCTTTATAAAACAAGAATTCGTGCTGAAGCAGATTATTTTTTTACTAATTATTCTAAAGAAAACAGCAACAAAAGCCAAAATAATTTGTATTTTTTGGGAGAAAGAAATTTCTATATTTCGGGGAATAATTATCTTAATTTAAAAGCAGAAACAGCATTAATTAATTCGAAAAACGATTTAGTAAACAACGAATTGCTGCGATTTGGCGGTTGGAATTCCTTTAGAGGATTTAATGAGAATTCACTTTTGGCAGATTTTTATTATTACGGAAGTGCGGAATACCGATATTTGGTCGGAAACCAAGCATTCTTTGATATTTTTGCTCAATATGGGCAGCTCAATAATAAGAATTTATCGTTAAAGCCAAAGCTCTATAGCTTCGGAATTGGCTTCAATTTCTTTCTTCCTATCGGCTTAATGACTTTTCAAATCTCTAATGGTAATGAATTTGGAAACCCAGTGAAATTCAGCGATACCAAGATTCATTGGGGAATATTGAGTAGATTTTAATGGATGTCTAAATTGAATTACTTCAAAAACCAAATACAAGTGGTTCAAATTCAGCAAATCTCTTCACTCATAAAGAGAAATAAAATACTATAACAACTAACCATATTTTCAAATAAACTTTCCATTTTTCATTGTATTAAAAACAGAAAAAAACTTTCCTCAATAAATTGAGGAAAGTTTTTTGTTAAAAAAGGATTGGTCAATAATCTTTCTTTAAGTAAGTAAGTAAGTAAGTAAGTAAGGAGTATAGTATATAACAAAAAAAGCTCATCAACATGGTTGATGAGCTTTTAAAAAAAACTGGCGGCGACCTACTCTCCCGCTTTCGCAGTACCATCGGCGCTAGAGGGCTTAACTTCTGTGTTCGGAATGGGAACA
>NZ_JANFQP010000004.1 GCF_024436175.1 Kaistella montana
GGCAAACTCCTTTAAAACACCTGCAATCTTTGCAGGATTGAATGTACTCTTTTTCATTGTCTTAATTACGATTTAAAGTTAATAATTTTTATACTTTTAAACCGTACTGTTTTCGGGGGAGCTTACAATTAAATTATTAACTTTGTAAAAAAGCAAAATTTATGTCGACAACATCAATCACAAAAAATTCACAATATTACATCGATTTAGAGAACCAATATGGCGCTCACAATTATCATCCGCTTCCGGTGGTTTTAGAAAAAGGGGAAGGAGTATATGTTTGGGACGTGGAAGGAAAGAAATATTATGATTTTTTGTCTGCTTATTCTGCTGTAAATCAAGGACATTCTCATCCGAAAATCGTTAATGCGTTGGTTAATCAAGCTCAAAAATTAGCTTTAACTTCTCGTGCTTTTTATAATTCAAATTTAGGTGAATACGAGAAAAAAATCACTGAACTTTTTGGTTTTGATAAAGTTTTGCCAATGAATTCTGGTGCAGAAGCTGTTGAAACTGCCGTGAAATTGGCTAGAAAATGGAGCTATGAAGTAAAAGGAATTGCTGAAAATGCTGCAAAAATAGTTGTTTGTGAAAACAATTTCCACGGAAGAACCACTACCATTGTTTCTTTTTCCAACGATCCGGATGCTAACAACAATTACGGACCTTTCACTCCAGGGTTTGTGAAAATTCCTTACAACGATTTGGGTGCTTTAGAAATAACTCTTGAAAATGATGCTCAAAATATTGCTGCATTTTTGGTAGAACCAATTCAAGGTGAAGCCGGAGTATATGTTCCAGACGAAAATTATCTTAAAAAAGCGGCTGAACTTTGCCAGAAATATAATGTACTCTTCATTGCTGATGAAGTACAGACAGGAATTGCGAGAACAGGAAAATTGATTGCCTGTCATCATGAAAATGTGCAACCTGATATTTTGATTTTAGGAAAAGCACTTTCCGGAGGCATGTATCCCGTTTCAGCAGTTTTAGCCAATAATGAAATCATGAATGTGATTCATCCAGGACAGCACGGTTCTACTTTCGGAGGAAATCCTATCGCTTGTGCGGTTGCCATTGCAGCATTGGATGTAGTAGAAGAAGAGAAGCTTTCGGAAAGAGCAGAAGAATTGGGAAAATTGTTCAGATCGGAAATCGAGAAACTTATCGAAAAAACAGATTTAATTACCAAAGTTCGTGGAAAAGGATTGCTTAATGCTATTTTAATCAACGATACACCGGAAAGTTCCACTGCGTGGAATCTTTGCTTGGCTTTAAAAGAAAACGGTTTATTGGCAAAACCTACTCACGGTAACATTATCCGCCTCGCTCCACCTTTGGTGATCACCGAAGAGCAATTGATAGAATGTGTAGCAATTATTGAGAAAACGGTAACGGAGTATAAGAAATAATTGATGGGAATTTCTGTAGTAATCAATACCTATAATGCGGCTTTGCATTTGGAAAAAGTGTTGGAATCTGTGAAAGATTTTGATGAGATTCTAATTTGCGATATGCACAGTTCGGATTCTACCTTAGAAATTGCAAGAAAATACAATTGCAATATTATTTTTCACGAAAAAATAAGTTTTGTAGAACCAGCGAGGAATTTTGCGATACAAAGTGCCAAAAACGATTGGATCCTTCTTTTGGATGCCGATGAGGTAATAACTACCGACTTAAAAGCAAAGTTATATCAGTTTAAAAATAACCAAGAAGGCAATACTGCATTGGCAATTCCTCGGAAAAATTATTTTTTAGGAAAATGGATGCGTGCAGCATATCCAGATTATGTTTATCGATTTTTTCGCAAAGACAGCATCGCATGGCCGCCGTTCATACATTCGAAACCGGAAATCAGCGGAAAAGTAGTGAAGATTTCTCCACAAGAGAAAAATCTTGCGTTAGAGCATCTTGCAGATGATTCAATTTTAGTGATTTTAGAGAAAAATAATACTTATTCCACGGCAGAAATAGCTAAACGAAAAGGGAAAAAAGTAAGTTTTGGAAAGCTTATTTATTCACCATTTTTTTGGTTTTTTAAATATTATTTTATCAAAAAAGGATTTTTAGATGGCAAAGAAGGCTTAATATTTGCTACTTTGAAAGCACAATATAAATTTAATACTCTAGCTAAAATTATAGAATCCGAATCCGATGCTTGAAAAATCTGTTAAAGGCAAATCTTTTATATTAATTATTCCTAATGATTTTAAAATTTATGAAATCTTTGAATTTAATATTCAAAAATTTGGTTTTGATTTGACTTCAATTGTTCCTGCAGATTTTAAATATGAAAATAATGTTTTACGGGTCAAAAACTTTTTCTTAAAGAATTTTTTCCGGAATCGAAATTATAAAAAAGAACTAATTCGTCAATTTCGTTCAAGTCACATGTGTCAGGAAATTGGGCATTTAAGTGAAAAAAGTATTGATTATATTTTAATTATTCGACCTGATATTTTTGACAAAGAAACCATTCAAAAACTTCTGAAGATTGGTAAAAAAGTTGTTGCTTATCAATGGGATGGTTTGAAGCGTTATCCGGAAGTATTCAATTATATTCAACTTTTCGAAAAATTCCTTATTTTTGATGAAAATGATTATAATAATTATCACATCAAATATCCGAATATCCAGTTATGCGAGAATTTTTTCTTTGATTATGATGAAGAAGCCGAAAACTGTCAGAAGAATAATGTCATTTATTACGTAGGTTCTTACATAGAAAATCGGATTGACGATTTGATTTATACAATGAAAGAACTCAACAAATTTGATGTAAATTTTGATATTAATTTAAAGTATTACCGAAGTAAAAGGCCGATCAATAGACCTGATATTAAGTTTTTCAAAGACAATTTTACTTTTAAAGATAATATCAGAAGACTAAAATCTTCAAGTGTGATCTTGGATTTTAAAGTAGTGGACCATGATGGTTTGTCCTTAAGGTTTTTTGAAGCACTTCGATATCAGAAAAAAATCATTACGAATAATAAAACTGTGATGGATTATGATTTCTATGATCCACAAAATATTTTTATAATACATCATGATGATATGAGCCGATTAGGAGAATTTATCAGCTCACCATATAAAGAAATTCCAAAGGAAATCGTTGATCAATACTCGTTCAGCAGTTGGTTGAGCAAATATGTTTTGTAATTAATTATAGCGGTTTTTCGTCGATCAAATCGAGGATTTTTTCATTATATTCGATATCGAATTTTCTTGCCCATAAATGTTTAGCTTCAGAAAGTTCCTGTAAATCTTTGTCGTCAAAAGTTACCGGAAGCACAACGTCTTTTCTTTCCCAATTGACATAGGTTTGGGATGGTTTTATCTTAATTTTTCCATTGTTTTCCGCTAAATGCATGATTACTGATTGAAAAAAAATTTCATCAGCCGCCGAAGTGTAGCAGTAATAATCTTCTAATTCCTTGATGTTTTTATTGATGAAATCATGAACCGATTTCGAGGTTTCTTCATTGAATGCCCACCATTGAGACCCTGCAAATTGTTTTTCGAAAAATGGTTTCCTTTTGGGAAGAACCAACAATTCCCGAAAGGTTTTCAATGCCATTCTACCTTTGATGAGGTGAAAAATGTTTCGCGCTTTTTCTTTCAAAGAAGTATGGTGAAAAGGCGCATAACTATTGCTATCGCTTTTCTGTTCGGAATGAATGAAATGGTAATGTTCCACCTTGTCTCGAACCATTTTTTTGTTCCATTTTTCTTCGATAGGAACAACTTCAATGAAATTAAAATCACTATGTTCAGAAAGAAACTGATTGATAAATTGATTCGGTTTTATCGGGTAATCTTGTCCGCTAAGCAAAATAGTAAAGCCTTCATTTCCACTTTTAATGGAATTCTCAAGCAAATGTAAAGTGGCTTTTACGATAGAAAAATCTCCCCAAATACAATTTTCTCTTTCGGGAATTATGTGCGTATTTTTTAATGAATTTAAAATTTCAAATTCTTTTAAATCACTTTTTAAATCTACATGAACGAAAAATTGAGAGCTTCCATCATCCAATCTGTTGATTAATCTGCAAATTTGTTGCGGATTTTTATGAGAAAGGATGAGGTATTTTTTTTTCATGAAAATGGTGAGAAAATTAATTATTCCGAAACTGAAGTCTCATCGGAGCGTTCATAATCATCTTGAATTCTCACGATATCATCCTCCCCGAAATAAGTTCCGGTTTGTACTTCGACGAATTCTAGTAACTCTGAAGTTCGGTTTTCGATTCGGTGTTTCGCGCCAAGTGGGATGAAAATGCTTTCGCCATATTTTACGATATGTTCTACTTCGTCTAAGACTACAACCGCTTCACCGGCGATTACCGTCCAGAATTCTTGGCGATGATGGTGATATTGGTAAGAAAGTCTTTGCCCAGGGTTTACTTCAATTCTCTTTAATTTATAATGAGATTCATCTGCCAAAACATAATATTTTCCCCAAGGTCTTTCGCCGATTTCTAACATTTTCATTCTAATTTATTGCAAAACTAAATAAAATATCTCAAATTCTCTCAACACCCTTTTTTTCCTTAAATTTGCACCCTAAATTTTGAACAATAATGAGCAAAGTAAGAGTGCGTTTTGCGCCAAGTCCGACCGGACCTTTACATTTAGGTGGAGTGAGAACTGCATTGTATGATTATCTTTTCGCCAAAAATCAAGGCGGAGATTTCGTGTTGAGAATTGAAGATACCGATACCGCAAGATATGTGGAAGGTGCCGAAGAATACATCATGGAAGCGTTGGAATGGTGTGGGATTATACCGGATGAAAGTCCAAAACACGGTGGAAAATTTGCGCCTTACCGACAATCTGAAAGACGCGACATTTACGATAAACATTTAGCCGAAATCCTAAAAACCGATTATGCTTACCTCGCTTTCGATACACCGGAAGAATTGGATGAAATTCGCAAAGAATTCGAACAAAATGGGGATGTTTTCGCCTATAATTATATCACTAGAAACCGTTTGAGAAACTCGTTAACCCTTTCAAAAGAGGAAGTTCAGAAGTTGTTGGACGAAAAAGTACCTTATGTAGTACGTTTCAAAATGCCGGTAGATCGTGTGCTCAATTTGGAAGATATTATTCGTGGAAAAACTTCGGTAAATACAAATACTTTAGATGATAAAGTTTTGGTGAAAAACGACGGAATGCCGACTTATCATTTTGCCAATATTATCGATGACCACGAAATGGAAATCACGCATGTGATCCGAGGTGAAGAGTGGTTGCCTTCTTTAGGTTTACACTACCTTTTGTATGAAGCAATGGGTTGGGAAAGACCAGAATTTGCACATTTATCGTTGATTTTAAAGCCAGAAGGCAAAGGAAAACTCAGTAAAAGAGATGGAGACAAATTCGGTTTCCCAGTTTTCCCTTTGAATTTTAAAGATCCTGAAACCGGAAATATTTCAAAAGGTTACCGCGAAGAAGGTTATCTTCCCGAAGCTTTCATTAATATGGTTGCGTTGCTTGGATGGAGCCCTGCAAATGATAGAGAAATCCTTTCTTTAGAGGAAATGACCAAAGAATTTGATTTGCATAAAGTTCATAAAGCCGGTGCAAGATTCAACAAAGAAAAAGCAGAATGGTTCAATCAAGAATACCTGAAATCAAAATCCGGTGAAGAGATTTTATCTTTATTAAAAGCTGTTGAAGGAATTAATTTAAATGCTTCAAGTGACGAAAAATTATTGAAAGTCATTTCATTAATGCAAGATCGGGCAACTTTTGCGAAAGATATTTTCAACGAAGGGAAATTTTTCTTTGAAGCTCCAATTTCTTATGATGAAAAAGCAGTGAAAAAAGCTTGGAATGAAGAAACTCCTGCGATTTTGAACGATTTTTCTGAAAAACTAATGAATCTTACTGATTTTCAAGCTGCTGAAATTAAACAAACCATCCACGATGTAGCTGAAGAAAAAGGACTCGGTATGGGAAAAGTGATGATGCCACTTCGTCTGAGCCTCGTAGGAGAACTGAAAGGGCCAGATGTTCCGGAAATCGTTGAAATCATTGGAAAAGAGGAAAGCATCGAAAGAATAAAAAATGCGGTGAATAATATCGGCTAATTTTCTATAATTTTTATTAAATTTGAAAGATTAATTCTTAACTAAAGAAATGGAATACTTAAATTTTGAACTTCCCATAAAAGAACTGATGGATCAGTACCAAACTTGTTCATTGGTAGGTGAAGAGAGCGGAGTAGATGTGAAATTGGCTTGCTCGCAAATCGAAGATAAAATTATAGAAAAGAAAAAAGAAATTTACGGAAACCTTACCCCTTGGCAAAGAGTTCAGCTTTCTCGTCATCCGGATCGTCCTTATACTCTAGATTTTATTAAAGGAATTACAGATAAAGACAGTTTTTTAGAGTTGCATGGCGACCGAAATTTTGCTGATGATCCTGCAATGATTGGTGGTTTAGCAACCATAGATGGACAACGAGTGATGATCATTGGAACGCAAAAAGGAAGAACAACCAAAGAACGTCAGCTCCGAAGATTCGGGATGAGTAATCCCGAAGGATACCGAAAAGCTTTGCGCTTGATGAAACTCGCAGAGAAATTTAAAATTCCAGTAATTACCTTTGTTGATACTCCAGGAGCATATCCTGGTTTGGAGGCTGAAGAACGTGGACAAGGTGAAGCAATCGCCAGAAACATCTTCGAAATGACCATGCTGAAAACTCCAATTTTCGTTTACATTATTGGCGAAGGAGCGAGTGGAGGAGCATTGGGAATTGGCGTTGGAAACAAGGTTTATATGTTGGAAAATACTTGGTACACAGTAATTGCTCCTGAAAGTTGTTCATCAATTCTTTGGAGAAACTGGGATCACAAAGAAGATGCAGCAAACGCATTGAAACTGACTCCACAAGATGCGTTGAGAGAGAAATTTATCGACGGAATTGTAGAAGAACCGCTTGGTGGTGCCCATTATGACCCACAAGTTGCTTATGATCATTTAAAGGCTTCGATTTTACAAAATATTAAAGCCTTTTCTAAATTTTCAGGAAAGGAACTTGAATCTCAAAGACAAGAGAAATTTATTGCAATGGGGCAATTTAAAGGATAAAAAAATATTTTATATCAATAGAAACGGGTTTCAGCCCGTTTTTTTTTGTGGAGTATTTTCAGATGCTTTAGACGAACTCAAAAAAAATCCTGTAATTATTTTACAGGATTTTTATTTATTTATCAATTTGAATTTTATTCAAAAAGCTCAGCCGTATTCAGAACAGTCACTTTTCCGTCTTCACAACGGATGGCTTCACCTGGGAAATTTTGAATCATGTGATAATCGTGGGTTGCCATAACTACCGCAGAATTATTTTCAAAAGCAACTTGCTTCAAAAGGGTCATAATCTCGTTGGAAGTCTCAGGATCAAGGTTACCTGTCGGTTCATCAGCGAGGATCAATTCTGGATGGTTTAGAAGCGCTCTAGCGATGGCGATACGTTGCTGTTCACCACCAGAAAGTTCGTGAGGCATTTTGTGTTTTTTCGATTTCATCCCTACGCTTCCCAAAACTTCATTAATTCGATCATCAATTTTGGTTTTATCATCCCAACCAGTTGCTTCCAAAACAAATCGGAGGTTTTTCTCCACCGTTCTGTCTGTCAACAATTGGAAATCCTGGAAAACGATGCCTAATTTTCTTCTCAAATTCGGTACATCCGAAGCTCGAAGCTTTTCCAAATCAAAGCCTGCAACATTTCCGTGCCCAGCTGAAATTGGGATGTGTCCGTAAAGGGTTTTCAGCAATGAACTTTTTCCGGAACCAGTTTTCCCGATCAGATAGCAGAATCTTCCTTGTTTGATATTAAGGTTTACATCATTAAGTACAGTGAAATTTTTCTGAGCAATTTTGGCATTTTTCAGTTGGATTACATTTTGTCCTTCGTGAGATGAATGTGGCATAAGGTATAATTAATTAAAGATAAATGCTAATCAAAACCTAAATAAAATCGAGAGGTTGATTAGTTATTCAAAAATAAAGAAAACTTTTTCGTTTAGCTAAATTTTGGCAAATTTTAACAACAAAAAATGCCTGAAAATGTTCTTTTCAAGCATATTTGTATATGATGATTTCTGAGATTATCTCTTAGCGCGCGCAGCACTTACAGTTAAGCTCTTTCTACCTTTTGCTCTTCTAGCCGCCAAAACTCTTCTGCCGTTTGGGGTTGACATTCTTTCTCTGAAACCGTGTTTGTTTCTTTTCTTTCTTTCTGATGGTTGGAATGTTCTCTTGCTCATTGCTTATATTTTTTAGTAAAAACTATCTCTTATTTTTCAGATTGCAAAGATAGGAAAGTTTTTATTTTCTGCAAATATATTTCAGTTATTTTCAAAAATAATATCAATAAGATTTTCCTACTTTATTCAACCTGTTGATTTTAATCAGTTCTTTTTAACCAATTCCTTTTCTATATCACTATTTTTAATCAGTTTTAGAGGTTGTTTAAAATAAATTCAAATGCTTTCTTGCCATTTGTTTTCGATTTCTCCCATCAAAAAACATATATTTGCCATCAAAATTTACACTAAAATATGTTTACTTCTTCAGAAATTTCAGAAATCCAAAAACTTCTTATACCGCAGAACAAAATCGTTATTATTACCCATTACAACCCCGACGGAGACGCGATTGGTTCTAGTTTGGGACTAAAACATTTTTTGCAACAAAAAGGTTTGGAAGCGGATGTAATCGTTCCGAATGATTTTCCTAAATTTCTGAAATGGATGCCGGATTCCAAGAAAATAATCATTGCAGATTATAAAAGAAAACAAGCAGGAGAAGCTATTTATAATGCGGATGTAATTTTTATTCTCGATTTCAATGCTTCCCACCGAAGTGGAAATCTTGTAGGACCATGGATTGAAAAGGCTAAAGCTAAAAAAATTCTTATAGACCATCATCAGCAACCGGATCATTTTGATTTTGTTTATTCTGATGTGACGGTTCCGGCAACTTCCCAAATGATTTATCATTTTATTCAGACAATGAATGAAGAGAATCTCGTGAATCAGGAGATTTCGGAGTGTCTTTACACCGGAATTATGACTGATACCGGAGGATTCCGTTTCCGTTCAACAAGTGCTGATACTCATCGAATTGTAGCGAATTTAATAGAAAAAGGAGCGGATCCAGCCAAAATTTCTTCAAATACTTGGGATACCAACACGGTTTCTCGATTGCATTTGCTGGCTCTTATTTTGGGAAGAATTGAAGTGGTAAAAGACGGAAAAGTGGCAATTCTTTGGTTAAAAAGAGATGAATTGAAAGAATTTGGTTTCCAGAAAGGGGATACTGAAGGTTTTGTTAATTATGGCTTAAGTATTATGGGAACACGGGTTTCTGCATTTTTCATGGAAGATCTTTATGAAGATTTTATTAAAATTTCTTTCCGTTCGAAAGACGATGTAGATGTAAATCAGTTTTCAAGAAAATATTTCAACGGTGGTGGACACATCAACGCGGCCGGCGGAAAGTATATGAAAACCATTGAAGAAACGATTGAGGATTTTAAAGAGAGAATAGAGTTGGAGGAATTTTAGTTTCTAGTAAATAAAAATAAAAGAAGCTGTCAATTTTTGGCAGCTTCCTTTGTTTATTTCTTGTTGTTTTTATTTCAACAACAAAACCGCCAAAGCAATAATCGCTGGTAAAGCCTGTACAAAAAATATCTTTTTTGAAGCTGATAATGCTCCGTAAATTCCGGCTACTATTACGCATCCCAAGAAAAATACAGCTACATTTTTAGCCCAGATTTCATTTTCGATAAAGAAAGACCAGATTAATCCGGCCGACAGAAAACCATTATACAAACCCTGATTTGCTGCCAAACCTTTCGTTGGTTCGAAAAGTTCGTCTTTTAAGGAACCTTTAAACGTTTTTCTGCCCAAAGTTTCCCAAGCAAACATTTCCATGTATAAAATGTAAAGATGCTCGATGGCAACTAATCCGATTAGTATTTTTGATAAGATTTCCATGTTTTATTTATTTTAAATGGTTGTTTTTAGAAAATGAGGTTTTTCGGAAGATTATGAAGAAGTTCTGTGTTGAGGATTGCCGCACAGATTTCCGGTTTTTCCCAATGTCCGTTATGTCCGCAATCCAAAAGATACGACTTGATATTGGTTCTATCAGGAAGATTTTTCAGTAACAGCTCAGATTTCACGGCATTATCGTGTTTTCCGGCGATTACTAGGATTTTTCCAGCGAAATTTTGCATCACTGAAGTTTTGTCGGTTCGTTCGATCATTCCTTTTACAGCGGCGAGAGCACCTTCATTCTTCGTGGAAAGTGCAATTTCTTTGGCGAGTTCTATTTTTCCTTCCAAAATATCTTTTTCATTTTCATTAAATAAATTGGGAATTCCCGCGCGAACATAATTCGGAAATGCTTCCTGAATGATCCTGAAACTTTTTCTGCGCTGTTCTTTTTTCTCATCATCATCCGGAAAAAAAGTAGAAAAAAACAAAGTGAAACTCTTCAAAACTTCCGGAAATTTCTCTGCAAAAGCCAGCGAAGTGTAACCGCCCATTGAATGTCCCAGCAGATGGAATTCTTTTAATCCCAGCTTGTCGGCGACTTTTTTCACTTCTTCTGCCATCAGTTCCATCGTATGGATTTCATGGTAAATTTTCGATAAGCCATGTCCCGGTAAATCAATTTTTATTAAAGTAAAATCTTTGGAAAGGTATTTCTCTAAGTCATCCCAAATCATAGAATTTTCCATAAAACCGTGGAGTAGAACCAGATATTCCTTTCCTTTTCCGGATATTTCGTAGTGCAGCATGATTTTAATTTAAAATGGTTTAAAAATAAATGTCAATATAATCCACAAATCCGGAGCTATTCACTTTATCTTGCAAACGCCAGAATTTTCCTTTCCTTTCATTGAAAAATGTTGTTTTCTTGGTTCGCGTATATTTTTCTCCTTGAATATTTTGGTTGATTTTTCCGTCAAAATTCAGGTGTTTATCGGAAACCCGAGAAACTTTTCCTTCGATTGTTAAAGTGTTTTTCCCCGAAGCTGCTTTTCCCGAAACGGAATATTCATCTCTTCCGATTTTTTCAAATTTTGCACTTCCCAGGATTGGTGAAATCGCATCTGAACTGAACTTTAATTGATGATTTCCACTCAGGTCTGAAAACCGATTTTGTTCGTTCTTTAATTTGATACTATCGTTGATTTGGCTCCGGACCGCGTTTATAGAATCAATGATTTTAGTACTGTCGGATTGGGTATTGGTGGATTCGCCCTCCTTTTTGGAGCAGGAGAGCAATAAAATACCGCAGAGCATAATGATGTTTTTTTTCATAACCATTCATAATCGAATGATTCAAATTTAGTTAAAAATCTAAACATTCCACTTTTTTTTGTGAAAAAGGAAATGAAGGGACGAAAGCAATCGCTTGGGCTTTACGATTTGGTTTTGGAGTCCATCACAATCGTTACCGGACCGTCATTAAGTAAAGAAACTTTCATATCCGCGCCGAAAATTCCGCTTTCAGTTTTCAATCCAGATTTTGCGATTTCAGTTTTAAAATATTCAAAAAGAGGAATGGCTTTGTCGGGTTTTGCAGCTTTTATGAAAGATGGGCGGTTTCCTTTTTTGTAATCGGCAATTAAGGTAAATTGGCTGATGCAGAGGATTTCCCCAGAAATATCGGTCACCGAAAGATTCAGTTTCCCTTCATCATCACCGAAAATTCTTAGGTTTAAGATTTTTTGAACGAGCCAATCGGCGTCGGTTTTTTCATCTTCTTCATCAATTCCGATCAGCAATAATAAGCCTTTTGAGATTTCACCAACAATTTTTCCTTCAACTTTTACATTGGCTTCGGAAACTCTTTGAATAACAATTTTCATGGAGATTTAGATACTTAAAAAAAATAAAAATTAATCAAAAATAGAAAGTGTTCCCGTCGCTGCATCATAGTTGTATCGATAAGTTTTGGGAGCTATTTGCGCTATTTTGGTGGGTTCTCCGGTAATCAGAATCCATTCTGCACCATCTTTCGGGCAAATTACTTTGATGTTGTCTTTAACTTCCAGCGTTGTCGTGTTGTCGGGACAAATATGAGGAGCATTTCGGTCATAAATTTTAAATCCATTCGTAGTACGAACCACAATGAGTCCGCGTGTTCCGGAATCTTGTTGGTTCACATAAATCCATCCATTTACATTCTGAAGATTGTAATAAGCAGGCAAATTAAGGTTGAGAACAACGTTAATCGGAACATTCGGAAAGCAACTCACGGTTTCTTCGCGTGTTGAGCAAGAATTTAGACTTAAAGTGCTGAAAATGAGTGTTGTTAATAAAAGTAGAACCGAAATGTTTCTTTTCATTTAAAATAAATTTATATATTTGTAAAACGAATACAAACAGAAATCATTGTCCGACAAATGTCGGATTATTTTTTTATACTAACGCAAATTACAGAAAATTATGGCAAGTTATGTTACCAAAGATGGTTTAGATAAAATGAAAGTTGAACTGGAACAACTGGAAACCATCGAAAGACCAAAAATTACCCAGCAAATTGCTGAAGCTAGAGATAAAGGCGATTTATCTGAAAACGCAGAATATGACGCTGCCAAGGAAGCCCAAGGAATGTTGGAAATGAAAATTTCGAAATTGAAAGATCTCATCATCAACTCGAAAGTGATTGATGAAACCCAACTTGATACTTCGAAAGTTTCAATCCTGACAACAGTTCGATTGAAAAATAATGCGACCAAAGCTGAGCAGAAATTCACCTTGGTTCCCGATAACGAAAGCGATTTGAAAGCAGGAAAAATTTCGGTAAACACACCGATTGCAAAAGGACTTTTAGGGAAAGTTGTGGGCGAAACTGCCGATATCGTGTTGCCAAACGGGAACAAGCTTTCTTTTGAAGTTTTAGAGATTACTTTGTAAAAAAGTGATTTTCAAAAGGTAAAAAAATGTAGATTTTTCGCCTCGTTTTTTATTTTAGCCTTAAATTTGTACAATAAGAAAATGAAGAATTTTCTTTTTTATCAGTTAACTAAAAATTAAATCTAAAAGTCATGAGTTCTATTTTCACAAAAATTGTTTCAGGAGAAATTCCATCCTACAAAATTGCTGAAGACGTGCAACATCTGGCTTTTCTAGATGCTATGCCTTTGGTAAAAGGACATACTTTGGTGATTCCAAAAAAAGAAATCGATTTTATTTTCGATCTTGAAAATGAGGATTTCAAAAACCTGTGGAGTTTTGCACAAACCGTTGCCAAGAAACTTGAAAAAGCCTATCCGACCCAAAGAATTGCGGTTGCAGTGGTAGGTTTGGAGGTTCCTCATGCGCACATTCATTTGATTCCGATTGATAAAATGGACGACATGAACTTCAGAAACGAAAGGTTGAAACTTTCAGTGGATGAATACAGGCAAATACAAGATACCATCCTCAATTCATAAAATATTATTTTGTCAAGGTCGAAAAGCTTTGACAAAATTTTTTTAAACAAACAATCTTACACTTATTATAAAAAGAGATATGAATTCAAACCAATGCTCTTTCTGCGGAAGAAAACGAAAAGATGTAGAAATATTGATTTCCGGAAACGAAGGTTTTATCTGCGAAAACTGTATCGAGCAAGCGCATGCTATCGTGGTGGAAAATGCCAAAAGCGAAGGCTTTTCACCAGCCGATAACATGGAAGATTTAAAAAAACCAAAAGAAATAAAAGAACATCTTGATCAATTTGTAATTGGACAAGATCAAGCGAAAAAACAGCTATCGATCGCTGTATATAATCATTATAAAAGGCTTTTGCATGCTAAAACCGAAAACCGTGAAGTAGAGATTGAAAAATCCAACATCATCATGATTGGTGAAACCGGAACGGGGAAAACGCTTTTGGCCAAAACGATTGCTAAGGAATTGAATGTTCCGTTTTGTATCGTAGATGCTACGATTTTAACAGAAGCAGGTTATGTAGGAGAAGATGTGGAAAGTATTCTTTCCAGAATTTTGATGGTGGCAGATTATGATGTGGAAAAGGCAGAAAAAGGAATCGTTTTTATTGATGAGATCGACAAAATTGCCAGGAAATCCGATAATCCGAGTCTTACACGAGATGTTTCGGGCGAAGGGGTTCAGCAAGGTTTGTTGAAGCTTTTGGAAGGAAGTATCGTCAATGTACCACCACAAGGCGGAAGAAAGCATCCTGACCAGAAATATATTCAGGTAAATACCCAAAATATTTTGTTCATCGCGGGTGGCGCTTTTGATGGAATTAAAGAAATTATTGAAAGAAGACTCAATAAACAAGCTATTGGTTTTAGCGCTGAAAAATTGACTAAAACGGAAGATGAAGAGTATATTTTGAGCCAACTCAATGCGATAGATTTAAGAAAATTTGGGTTGATTCCGGAATTATTGGGAAGATTTCCAATCGTAACTTATCTGGACAAACTCACCAAAGAGACCATGATTCGGATTATGAAAGAGCCCAAAAACTCGATTATCAATCAGTTTGTAGAGCTTTTCAAAATGGATGGAGTTGATTTGAAATTTACTGATGATGCGATTGAGAAAATCGTAGAAGAAACTATGGAGAAAGGACTTGGTGCAAGAGGTTTGCGAGGTACTACAGAGAAAGTGCTGGAAGATTATATGTTCAACATCGCGGAACAACAAGAAATCATTATTACTAAAGATCAACTTATTTTCTAATTATTTGTGGTTTTGTAGTGTCACTTAATGATGTAATGTGGTGTCATTCTAAAACTCGAAAAAGCTTAGGATAAATAATTTTTAACAATACAAAACTCATCGAAACTCGGTGAGTTTTTTTATATTTACATTATGAAAAAAGTTTTAGGAATTACATGCTTGTTGGTGCTGAATTCGCTATCGGCACAGTTTAAAATCGATATTGAAGCTCCCAATACATTTACTCCAAAAGAAGTATATCTTTATACTTTAAATGGCTCCAAAGATGTATTAAATACCAAAGAAATCAGAAAAGGAAATAATTGGCAATTTAAAGTGGCAAAACCTTATACAGGAATGATGAAGCTTTATTTCCCAGAAGGTAATATCTCGCTGAATTTCATTTCAGAAAACAAAGATGTAAAACTAAAATTTGATTCTGATAAAGGTAAAATCACCAATGTTCAGTACCTGGATGAAAGTAATTCTGTGATGAATAATTTACAAGATGTTCAGCAGAAAAAAGAATATATTTTGCCAGCGTTGGTTCAAATCAAAGATTATTATGAGAACTCCACAGTTTTTAGAAAGGCTCTGAATGATGAAATTGATAGACTTTCCGGAAGTGTAACGGATCTTAGTAAATATCCATTCATACAGTATTACAATACCAATTACTCTAAATTTTTAGATAAAACAACCGCAAAAAAGGACATTACTCATGATGAAATCATCCATTATCTGAGCAATTCCAATGATATGCTTGAAACGTCTTCACTCCTGAGGCCTGTTTTGATGGCTTATTTGAACGTGGGTCCAAGTTCAAATGTAACCAACGATGTCGATAAATTATTAAAAGCTGTCAATGTAGAAACTCCTCGCGGACAAACTATTTTGTCAGAATTGATCGAGATTTTTGATACTTATGATATGGCTGATTTGAAGGAAAAATATCTTACCGAAGCAAAAAATCTAAAATGTACCATCAATGATCGATTGAGTAGCACGATTGCAACAAATAAAAATACTGAATTGGGAGCCATTTTCCCTAACTATATTTTCCAGAATCCGACAAATACGAAAGCGAAATCGCTAGCAGAAGTGAAGGCAAGTAAGAAAATTATTGTTTTCTGGGCATCAACTTGTTCCCACTGTGAAGCTGAATTGCCAAAGCTTATTGAAAAATATAATGCAATAAAATCTCAAAATGCCGAAGTAATTGCATTTTCTTTGGATTCTGAAAAAGCAAATTATGATGCTAAGGTGAAAAGCCTTCCTTGGATTAATGATACCGAACTCAAAGGCTGGTACAGCTCATTTGCAGAGACTTATAACGTGAGAGCTACTCCAACTTATTTTGTTTTGGATTCAAATAATAAGATTATTGCCAAGCCGGATCACGCTGAAGATGTAATTTCCTATTTAAAATTGAATTAATTTTTTGCTACATTCCAAAATATTTTTATCTTTGCACCACTCAAAAGGCGAGGTAGCTCAGTTGGTTAGAGCGCAGGATTCATAACCCTGAGGTCACGGGTTCAATTCCCGTCTTCGCTACGAAAAAAACCCAACAAAATGTTGGGTTTTTTTATTTTCATAATTTTTTTTTCTCATAAAAAATATAGTTTTTCTAAAGAATAATATTCAATTTATCTTATTTATTGACGATATTTAGATTGAAATAAGCTAAGATTGTCAATCGTCCAATTAAAATTATTGTAAAATCTAGAAAAAATAGATTTTTATCCAAATAATTTTGTCATTTCAAAGATTAGTATTAATTTTACGCAGTCTTAATGATGATGCAAATTATCAAAAGGACAATAAATTTTTTTTCATCATTTGTGTTTTTAGAATCGTATCGCAAGATGCGATTCTTTTTTTGTTTTATCGGGTGTTCAATCTCTCGTAACGTACCATCAAATCTACAAAATAGGAGTAAGTGATGCTGCCTTGTTGTTGATTGCTTTTCAGGAATAAATCATTGCTGAGGTCGAAGAAAATGGCAAGAAATCCATCATGTTTTTTGGCGAATATTTTTTCGGCAATTCGATCCCTTTTCATAGCAGGAGAGTAGTTTTCAAGTATTTGCTTCACAAATTGGGGATTTTTTTCGACCAATGAGTTCAATAATGATCGCAAAACAAAGTATTCAACACTGTATTTCAATTCTACATTTTCTGAATTTTTTCCTAAAAGATATCCGATAAAATTGGCTTCCTGTTCTCGCGCAAATCCCAATTGATGAGCGCTTTCGTGAGCTAGCGTAAAAGGAATTTGAGTTGAAGGTAGTTCTGCATTGTATTGCGCTTCAGCGGTAAACGGATTGTAATATCCTAAAATCTCAGTGTAACTCATTATTTTGCGAAATAAACTGGGTTTGAAATTGTTGATTTCTGTACTTTTCTTAGAGCTGATAAAAGTTGGAAGTTGACTTTGATTAGAAAGAATTTCGGATTCAATTAGAGGTAAATTCTGTATTTTAAAAATACCATTTTCATCCTCTTTTAGAAGGTTTCGAGTTTGTTTGCAAAGATTCAAGTATTTTAAGGTTAATGATTTTGTTTCTTCTAAAGAGATTTCTTCGGGAGGTAATTGATCGATAATTGGTTTCTGGAAGTAGAGTTGTCCCCAAAATATTTGATAAGTGAAATAGACCAAATTTAAAACAACTAAAAACTTTACGAAATAACCGTTTCGTGTTTTCTTTTTTAAAATTTTAATTAAAAATAAAAGAAGAGCAGCTCCAAGAATGGTATAGAAAACGTCTCCAACCGAAAAAGGAATCGATGAAAATAGTTTTTGATGAAAACCTTTTTGCCACTCGAAAAATGTGGAAAATTTATCGACGAAAAACGGCGTTTTCGAGAACAAATAGAACAAAAGAAATTGGGCAAGTAAAATACCCGCCCAAAATCTTTTTCTTTGATAATATGGTTGTTGATTAGTGTCCACCTTCGTTTTTCACTTGATCAAGATTAATTCCCTGAGCTTTTAATATACCGGAAACTTTTACGGCATAGAACGCAAGATAAGCAAAACACAAAATGCCCACAATATAACTGAAATGAATATTGGTTATATCAGCTAAAGTTCCTTGAAGCCAAGAGATAATTCCGCCTCCCATAATCATCATAATCAAATATCCCGAACCTTGGTTGGTGTGTTTTCCTAAACCATTAATCGCTAAAGCGAAAATACATGGCCAAAGAGTAGAGCAGAATAAACCTACACTTGTAAAGGCATAAACAGAAATCATTCCGGAAGTTAACATACCGATAAGCAAAGCCAAAATTCCCATTGAAGAGAAGATAAGGAGCATTCTTGCCGGATTTCCTTTACTTAAAATATCACAAGCAATCATTACCAAAATAATCACTCCATAAACATAGAAATGAGTAAGATCGTGTTTCGCGATTGCATTGACCAAAAGGAAAACTCCAAAAGCAAGATAAGGAGCTAAAAATCTTAGGATTTTCTTAAAACCAGCACTTATATCAAAAGCTTCAACAGCACCAGTCCAACGACCGATCATCAATGAAGCCCAATAAAGTGATACATAAGGAGCAATATCTTTGGTTGCAAACCCTAATGATTTCTCCATGTATGCGGGTAAATTACTTGCTGTAGAAACCTCCACGCCAACATACACGAAAATGGCAATCATTCCCATTACCAGTTGAGGGTATTTTAAAGCAGAACTTCTGTGTTCCCCAACAACAGCATCTTCAGTATCTTCACTAATAGTAGGTGTAATTTGCGGAAGAGATGAAAACTTCAATAAAATTGCCACCAAAACAAACGCTGCTCCTAAAACCATATAAGGAATTTTCACCGATTCAATGCTTGCTTCGGTATTGGATGCAGTTGCGGAACCAAAAATAGCAAATGATACGATAAGCGGCCCGATAGTCGTTCCCAAATTATTGATTCCTCCCGCCATGGTAAGTCTTTGAGAGCCGGTTTCGGATGGACCTACTTCAATTGCAAGTGGGTTAGCTACAATTTGTTGTAATGAAAAACCAAGTCCTAAAATAAACAAGCCGGTAATCATTAAAGGGAAAGAACCTAAATTCGCTGCGGGGTAGAACAATAAAGTTCCTGCTGCTGAAATTAAAAGTCCTGTAATTAACCCATTTTTGTAGCCGATTTTGTTGACCAAATCTTGTTTTATTGATTTAGAAATAACCATGTAGATCAAAGAACCTACTGTATATGCTACATAAAATGCAACAGATACCAATTGGCTTTGACTTTGGGTAAGATCAAATGCTTTTTTGAAAACAGGAATTAAGATATCGTTGCTCGCTGCAACAAATCCCCAAAAGAAAAACACAGTAACCAGTGGAACGAATTGTCCCCAATTGGTTTGTTTAGAATAGTTTGTAGACATATTTGTTAATAATTTCTTAAAAACAAATATAACTATTTATTTTCTCAATTTGAGTTTTCCAGAACTTTTTTTATTTCGTTGTGGGCATACGCTTTCAATTCGGCAGTCGATTGATCTGGAGCCAGAATGTCGGTGAAATAAACTTTTACCTTCCCAGGATAACCTTTTGAATGATCAAACGGAAACATTTCCTTTAAGCCAACAAAAGTGAAAACCGCCAAAGGAGAATGATGTTTCGAGGCTAAAATAAACGCTCCATCTTTGAAATAATCTAAAACAATCGAAGTGTCATCGGGAACGCCACCTTCCGGAAAAATAACGATACTTTGACCTTCTTCCATACGTTCGGCGCATCTGCGGTACACATCTGCACGACTTTTGGCAGAGCTTCGATCCACCATCACGCAAATTCTTTTATAAATTATTCCAAAAATCGGAATCTTCACCAGTTCTTTCTTTCCTACATAGCAAAGCGGATGGTGCGGCATCAAAATACAAGGAAGCATCACGTCCATAATCGAAGTATGGTTCGAAATGAAAACATATTGAGTGTTTTTGTCGATCTTTTTATCGGTGAGTTTTTTCAGTTCATACCGAAATCCCATTCCGTAAAACATACCGAAACACCAAATTCGGATGAATTTATAGGCGTATTTGTAATCTTTTTTTCTTATCGATAGCAGCAAAACCGGAATTCCCAGAATGATGGTAAGCACCGCTCCCAAAATAACCATCCATCCGCGCCATATATAATTCAAGATTTTTTTCATATAAAATTTTTCTTTTTCTGAGAAAATCAGCCGTTAAAGATCACCTTCTTTTTTACCGTATAATTCAACATCGAAACCAATAATATTGCAGCAATTTTACTGATCATTTCTTGGCTGAAGACAAAAAATCCCACATTAATTACATCCGTAAATACAAAACGGAAGAACATCTGGAAAACAATCAAACTCAAAATGGTTGATAAAAAAGAAACCGACATGAAATAGGCAAATTCCCTTCTTTTTGAATGTTTGCCTCGTTCAAAAACAAACCAAATACTCAGAAAATAATTGGTAATGATTCCACAACTTGTAGAAAAAATGTTGCTTAAAGGATAATGAATTCCATGAAAATTGTTTTCATGAATAAAAATCTGAGGCAAGTGCACACTCAGTATTTTGAAAGAGCCGATTTCAACAATCGCGCTCAGCGCACCTGCAATGATGAAAAGCAAAACCTGTTTCTGTCTCAGTAAAAGTTCTTTCATAGGATCTAATCACTGCAAATTTATAACTATATGTTAAACAATTAGAATTCTTGTTAAAATATTTTTTTATTTCAGAAATATGTATAACTTTATTTTCCCAAATAAGAAATACATCCTGATAAAATTTTCATTTTCAATTGGTTGTGAGAATGGTTTTTATCTTAAAACACCACATTGACCTATTTTTTTTCTTGATGACAACTAAAAACCAAACTCATGAACCGACCTAGAAAGTACCGAAAATTCACTCCCCAACAACAGAAAATCGAAGCATTGGAAAAAAAAAGTCCATTGTTCAAAAGAATCTATTCAGAATATGAATTAATGTCTGATGAACTATGGGATTTAGAAAACAGTGATGTTACCAATATTCCTGACGATTTCCTCAACGCTGTAAAACTCCAAACTGAATATCTGGAAGATGAAATTGATGATTGGCTCCTTAATTTAGAGAATCCGATTCAGTAGAATCATTTTTTTTGATTTAATAGAGCCGAAAAAGCCACTTTTTCTATTTTAATTATCTTTGCAGAAATTTCCGGAATTCGGATTTCCAAAGTATGCTGATCAACCTTACCCAAAATAGAAATTTCAAATTATTCAAAACCCTTTCAGAAGTTGCAGAACACAACAACCAAACCGTTTACATCGTAGGCGGCTACGTTCGTGATTTGCTCATGAAAAGGAAAGTTCCCACCGATATCGATTTTGTAACCGAAGGAAGCGGAATCAATTTGGCGCGTGCTGCAGCGAATGAAATCAATCCAAAATTGAAAGTTTCTGTTTTCAAAAATTACGGAACCGCAATGTTCAAACACGAAGGTTTGGAGCTGGAATTTGTGGGGGCCCGAAAAGAAAGTTACGCCGAAAATTCCCGAAAACCATCGGTAGAAACCGGAACTTTGGAAGATGACCAAAAACGTAGAGATTTCACCATCAACGCATTGGCGATTTCCTTAAATAAAGACAATTTCGGGGAATTGATTGATCCTTTCGATGGTATTTCCGACATTGAGAAAAAAATCATCCGAACACCGCTGGAACCCAGCCAAACCTATTCCGACGATCCTTTGCGAATGATGAGAGCGATTCGATTTGCTTCCACTTTAAATTTTAAAATCGAAGAAAATTCACTTCAAGCGATTCAAAAAGAAGCGGAAAGAATCAAAATTGTTTCCATGGAAAGAATTATGGTAGAATTCAACAAAATTATGCTTTCTGAAAAACCGTCAATTGGACTGAAACTGCTTGAAGAAACAGGACTTTTGCCAATAATTATTCCTGAATTGACCGCGTTGAGAGGTATCGAAGAAGTGGAAGGACAAACGCATAAAGACAATTTCTGGCATACGCTGGAAGTGGTTGACAATATTTCGGAAAATACCGAAAATCTGTGGCTTCGCTGGGCGGCTTTGCTTCACGATATCGGAAAAGCACCGACCAAAAAATTCGTGGAAGGAACCGGCTGGACTTTTCATGGACACGAATTTTTGGGATCAAAAATGGTGAAAAGTCTTTTCTACCGACTGAAATTACCGATGGGGAGCGATATGAAGTATGTACAAAAAATGGTTAAACTTTCGTCACGACCGATTGCATTAATCGACGATGGAACTTCGGATTCGGCGCTTCGACGATTGCTTTTTGATTCTGGTGATGATTTGGAGGATCTTTTCACACTTTGCAAAGCTGATATTACCACGAAAAATGCTTCAAAACAGCAAAAATTCAAAAAGAATTTTGAATATGTTGCGTTGAAAATAAAGGAAGTTGAAGAAAAAGATCAAGTTCGGAACTTCCAACCGCCGATTTCTGGAGAGGAAATTATGGAGCTTTTCAACCTGAAACCCGGAAGAGAAATCGGAATTTTAAAGGAAAAAGTGAAAGAAGCGATCTTGGAAGGTGAAATCGAAAATGATAAAGACCAAGCCCGAAATTTCGTCATCAAAGAAGCGGAAATATTAGGATTGAAGCCTGCTTAAGTAAAGCGATTTTTTTTTAACACAAAAGATTTAACAAAGAATAATGACTTTAGAAAGTAATTCAAAAAAATGAAAAAGTAGAAATTCTTATCGATTAATCGTTTTGCAAACTTTTGAATAACTTAAAAAAGCTTTTGCGCCTTTTGCGGTTACAATTTACATTTAATAAAGTCAAAACAAAAACGGGCGCAAGAAAATTGCACCCGTTTTTTTTTAACAATAAAAACCTTAAAATTTAGAATTTATAATTCACGCCAAACGTGTAATTTCTTGGTTTTGTGGTGAATCCAACTACATCAACATAAGAAGTATTGAAGAGATTTCCAATATTCAAATAACTTTCAATTTTTGAATTGATTTTCTGATTAATGTTCAAATTAAAGAGATTATAACTCTCTAAATCCACTTTATCAACTGAAAAAGTCGCTGAATTGTAGTAAGAATCTGTTCTTTTTGAAACAAATTGATGGCTCAAATTAATTCTTGTGGAAGTAAACGGAAGGATTTCGAGGTAAGAATTGACGCGCTGTTTCGGTTGTCGCAACATGGTTTCTTCTTTATCTTTTTCCACAAAACTGAAATTTCCACCGAAATTGATCATTTCGTTTAATTTGTATTTCAATGCAAGTTCAAAACCTTTCACTTTATTATCACCAACATTTTTAAATTGACCCGCAAAAGTGGTAAAATCTACCGTTTCGTAGGCAAAAGCATCTTCTTCTGATCTTTGGAAAAGACTTGCATTAAAGACAATACTTTGGTCTTTTTTGCCTAAACTCAAATCGATTTCATGGGAAGAATTGGTTTCAGGTTTCAGGTCGAAATTGGCTAAAACATAAGGTAATGAGCCATAATTTTGATAAAGCGTCGGTGCAATAAATGCCGTGGAATAGGAATATCCAACTTTGAAATACAATGTCTCCAATTCCTTTAAAACATAAGGATTAATGCTGTAAACCCAATGATTTCCGAATTTGGAATGATCGGTCATTCTGGCTCCCGCATCTAGATTCAGAAATTGATATTTCAAATTTACATTAGCAAAAGCATCGAATGTGTTGATTTTGGTATCGTCTCTTTTTAAATCTTCAACCAAAGAAGTTCCGCCCCAAGGAAGTGATTTTGCTCCCATTTTTTGGTCTTCATACTGAATTCCGGCGGTGAAACTTACGTTTTCGGAAATTTTATAATGGTTAAACAATTCAGTGAAAAAATTGCGTCCGGTGTAGGAAAATTGGTCTTGATATTCGTTGCCAACGAAGTTTTGTCCCAATCTTTCATTCCCTGAAAATCTTGTGTTTAAAGTGATTTCGCCGTTTTTGTATTTGTAATTTGCATTACCGCCGATATAACTTTGTTGGTCATCAGAACGGTATTTTCCGTCGGTGAAAGCACCTTCGTCATAACTGAAAAGATGATGATTCCAGCCTCCGTTGATGTTGATATTGAAGTTTTCAGTGGTGTAACCGAAATTTGCATTGATGTTTTGCTTTTCAAAACCATCTTTTTCGAAATTTTCGCCTTCTGCGGAAGAAAGTCCTTGCGATTTTTCGTTAAAACCTGAAACTTGATAATTGAATTGATTGATTTTTCCTTTAACCAAAGCATTTTGCGCAAAGGTTGAAAAAGATCCGGCTCTCGCTCCTAGAACACCTTCAATCTTTTTAGTTGAAGATTTTTTGGTGGTAATATTGATGACAGAAACCGTCGCATTACTTCCGTAAAGTACCGAAGAAGCGCCGTTCAAAATTTCCAGACTTTCAATATTTTCTAGAGCAATCAACCTTAAATCTGAAACCACATAATCGTTTCCTGTAACGTCTTTCAACGGAATTCCATCGATCAAAATCAATACATTTGCACTTTTTCCGCCGCGTATTTTCAACGACTTAGGTTCCTGGTTGTTGTTTTGGTTTCCACTGATTTGAAAACCTGCAAGTTGGTTCAGAACGTTTGGAAGATCCTGACCTTTGTATTTTTCCAGGTCTTTTCCGGTAATTAGCTGTACATTTTTTCCGGTTTTGTAGAGCTGTTGTTTGGTTTTGGAGGCAATGGTGATTTCCTCGATTTGGGTTTCGTTTTCTTGTTGTGCAAAAATGTTTGAACTTACGACAAGCATTGCTCCAACAAAAATTAATCTTTTTTTCATTAAAAATTAAATTGAGTTAAGAATTTACTTATCGGAAAAATGTAGGTAAAAGTACTGAACAGAACATTCAGCAATTCACGACTCTTCCTCCGAAAGCGTTTAATAAACGTTCTTTTAGCAAGGTCTCCTGACTTTCACATTGTTTCACCTTCCCGTTTCCAGTGGTTTTTTTTGAAACAATTTTTTTATTGTGATTTACAGTTGCGGGGACAGTTTGTGATTTGCGCACAATTCCCTTTTCTAAAAGTGGTGCAAATGTACTGTTTTTGTGCTGATATTTCAAGAACAGCGGCAAAAAAGAAACCCGAAAAAATTTTCGGGTTTTGTATTTTTTATTCTTTCGGAACTTTATTTTTCAAATAATGATAAGTTTCTATTTGCGAGCGAATTTCTTTGTTATCGGTGCTCACATACTCATTTCGTAGTTTTTTATCGAGAATTCTGGCTTTTACATTGTCGCTCAACTGAATTTCGAGGATGTCTTTTAGCTCTTTTTTCAGGTTTTTCTGAGTGATTTTTGCGGCAGCTTCGATTCGGTGATCGAGGTTTCGCGTCATCCAATCGGCGGAAGAAATGTATAGATCTTCGGCGCCTTTATGGTAGAAATACATTACCCGCGCGTGTTCCAAATATTCATCCACTATGCTTATCGCTTTTATTTTTTCTTTAAATTCCTTTTGATTTACTGCACAATAAATTCCTCGTACGATCAATCTGATATTCACGCCGGCTGTTGCGGCTTCATATAGTTTTTCGATTAAGGTACGGTCGCTCAGGGAATTGGTTTTAATGATCATTTCGGATCTACGGCCGGCTTTGGCTTCTTCAATTTCGCGGTCGATATGAGCAATGATTTTTTCACGCATAAATTGCGGACAAATGAGAAGTTTCTTGCACGACTTCAAGGTTGGCAAAATATCTTCTTTTGGCTTTCGTAGAACGTGGAAAATTTTATTAATGTCTGCCATAACTCCTCTGTCAGAAGTCATCAACAAATGGTCTCCGTAGATTTTTGCCGTTTTCTCGTTGAAGTTTCCGGTACTTACAAATCCGTATTGAATGGTTTTGTTATGCGCTCTTTTCTTGATGACACAAAGCTTTGCATGCACTTTTTTATTAGGAATTCCGACCAATACTTTCACGCCTTCCTGTTCCAGAATTTCCTTCCAAACCAAGTTGCTTTCTTCATCGAATCGGGCGCGAAGTTCTACCATTACGGTCACATCTTTTCCGTTTCGGGCTGCATTGATTAAAGCATTGATGATTTTCGAGTTGCTCGCCAATCGGTAAGCAGTAATTTGTATGGTTTTCACATCAGGATCCATCGCAGATTCCCGCAACAAATCAATAACTGGATTGAATTTGTGATACGGAAAAGTAAGCAAAACATCAGTTTTCTGAATCACATCTGTTACACGTTTTCCGATGAATTCCGGGTGGTCGAAAGAGGTTCTTTCTTCCGGTTTTGTATAAGTTTTGAAAACGTCCGGAAAATCCATAAAATGTCTGAAATTATGAATTTTTCCACCAGGAATAATGCTGTCTTTCTTGGATAAGTTCAGTTTTCGGATTAGGAATTCTATTAAAGATTTATCCATGTCTTTATCGAAAACAAAACGGGTGGGTTTCCCTTTTCTTCGGGATTTAATGCCTTTTTCGATCTTTTCGGCGAGGGTAGTTTTGATGTCATTATCCAAATCAAATTCTGCATCTTTGGTTACTTTAAAACAGTGCGCCGAAAATTCATCATAACCAAAATAGGAGAAAATATGCGGCAAATTGAAGGTGATAACATCTTCCAAAAGCATTACGTTTTTTTCGTTTTGATTTTCAGAAGGAAGCAAAACAAATCTTCCGATTTCCCTGGAGGGAATTTCGATAATGGCGAATTTGGTTTCGTATAAGAAATCTTTTCTGCGCATCGCTATACCGAGATACAGCGATTTGTCCCTTAAATAGGGCATTGGTGAATTGTCATGAAGCAAAATCGGAATCACGTTGCTTTCCACCATTTCGTCGAAGTATTGCTGTACAAATGATTTTTGCTCTGCAGTAAGATTGTTGGCAGTTTTAATGAAGATATTCTGATCCGCCATTTCCAGCTGAATTTTCTTCCAGGTTTTGTTGAAATCTTGTTGTTGCTTAATCACCACTTCGTTGATTCGCTGTAAGATTTTGGTAGGTTGCTGGTAGAAAGATTCGGAAATGTATTTGCTCTTGAAATCCATTGCACGTTTTAATCCAGCGACTCTTACCCGGAAAAATTCATCCAAATTATTCGAAAAAATTCCTAGAAAACGGATTCGCAAGTGGAGTGGCACGTTTTCATCCATTGCTTCTTGCAAAACTCTTTCGTTGAAGGCTAGCCAAGTTACATCTCTTGGATTAAACTGATTCGACATGGTAATTGATGAAATTATGATTTGGTCAAAAATAAGAATTTTAAGTCATAATAAATATTGTCATTTACAATAAAAAATCGTTAAATCGTATTGATAGGGCCACTAATTAACTGTTTTCGAAAGGTGAGAACGGTGAGACTATGTCAATTTGTCATGTTTTTTGTCTTGGTACAAAATTGGAGAAACTCAGTTTGTAAATTTTAAATTAAAAAAAATAAAAATATGAGTAAAATAATTGGAATCGATTTAGGAACAACCAACTCTTGTGTTGCTGTAATGGAGGGTAAAGACCCTGTTGTAATTCCTAATGCTGAAGGTAAAAGAACCACGCCTTCAATTGTTGCCTTCACCGAAGATGGTGAAAGAAAAGTAGGAGATCCTGCAAAAAGACAAGCAGTAACCAACCCTACCAAAACCGTATATTCGATCAAAAGATTTATCGGTACCCACTTTAAAGATGATGCTAAAGAAGTTTCTAGAGTTCCTTACCAAGTGGTAAGCGGACCAAACGATACTGTAAAAGTAAAAATCGACGACAGAGAATATACCCCACAAGAAATTTCTGCAATGATTCTTCAGAAAATGAAGAAAACTGCGGAAGATTATTTGGGACAAGAAGTAACCAGAGCGGTAATCACCGTTCCTGCATACTTTAACGATGCGCAAAGACAAGCTACTAAAGAAGCTGGTGAAATCGCTGGTTTAACGGTTGAAAGAATTATCAATGAGCCTACCGCTGCAGCTTTGGCGTATGGTTTAGATAAAAATCATAAAGACCAAAAAATTGCAGTTTACGATTTAGGTGGTGGTACTTTCGACGTTTCTATCCTTGATCTTGGTGACGGAGTTTTTGAAGTATTATCAACCAATGGAGATACCCATCTTGGTGGTGATGATTTTGATGATGTAATCATCAACTGGATGGCAGATGAATTTAAATCTGAAGAAGGTGTTGACTTAAAATCTGATGCAATCGCATTGCAAAGATTGAAAGAAGCTGCTGAAAAAGCAAAAATCGAGTTGTCTTCTTCAACCCAAACTGAAATCAACCTTCCATATATCACTGCAACTGCTACAGGTCCAAAACACTTGGTGAAAACTTTGACCAAAGCGAAATTCGAGCAATTGTCAGCAGATTTGGTAAGAAGATCTATGGAGCCTTGTAAAAAAGCTTTAGCTGATGCAGGTCTTACTATTTCAGATATCGATGAGGTGATCTTGGTAGGAGGTTCTACAAGAATCCCAATTATCCAAGAAGAAGTAGAAAAATTCTTTGGTAAAAAACCTTCAAAAGGAGTAAATCCAGATGAAGTTGTAGCGATTGGTGCAGCAATCCAAGGTGGAGTTTTAACTGGTGATGTGAAAGATGTTCTTTTATTAGACGTTACTCCACTTTCTTTGGGTATCGAAACCATGGGTTCTGTTTTTACTAAACTAATTGAAGCCAACACTACAATCCCAACTAAAAAATCTGAAGTATTCTCTACCGCGTCTGACAATCAGCCGGCTGTAAGCATCAGAGTAGGACAGGGAGAAAGACCAATGTTCAACGATAACAAAGAAATCGGACGATTTGATTTAACAGATATTCCGCCAGCTCCAAGAGGAGTTCCACAAATTGAGGTAACTTTCGATATCGACGCCAACGGAATTCTTTCAGTTTCTGCTAAAGATAAAGGAACCGGAAAAGAGCAGTCCATTAAAATTCAGGCAAGTTCAGGGCTTTCTGACGATGAAATCCAAAGAATGAAGCGTGAAGCAGAAGAAAACTCTGCAGCAGATGCTAAGAAAAAAGAAGAAGTTGAAGTATTCAATAAAGCGGACGGATTGATTTTCCAAACCGAAAAACAATTGAAAGAATTTGGCGATAAATTGTCTGCGGACAAGAAAACAGCCATCGAAACTGCAGTTGCTGAATTGAAAACAGCTTTCGAAGCTAAAGATTTAGATTCTGTAAAAACCAAAACTGAAGCTCTAGACGCTGCTTGGATGGCTGCTTCCGAAGAAATGTACGCAGCTGGTCAGCAAGCACAGGGTGCAGATGCTGGTCAATCTCAAGGTCAAGCAAACAATGCAGATGATGTACAAGATGCAGACTTCGAAGAAGTAAAATAAGGATCGAATAAAACCGATTTACAATAATCATAAAAACGCTGTAAACTATCAGTTTACAGCGTTTTTTTTGTTTTTTTTAAAATTTACAGTTTTTTTTAGATCCTTAAAAATTATGGTGGATTAATCTTAATCTAAAGGTGCTGATGCTTAGTTTACAACATTTTTCAAGGCGTGATGAAGATCATTGTATTTAAACATGAAACCTTTTGATTTAATTTTTTGGTTGCTGGCATTGACTCCATTTAAAATCATTTCGCTCATTTCACCCATGGTAAGTTTCAAAACCACGGCAGGAACTGCCATTGGAATGTAATTTTTATCCATCGATTTCGCTAAGGTTTTCATTAATTGTGCATTTGTGGGAACTTCGTCCGAACAAGCGTTGAAGGGACCATTCACGTTTTCATTTTCAAGAGCGAATAATAACATGCCAACCAAATCGTCCACATGGATCCACGGAAAATATTGCTTACCACTACCAACAGGTGAAGCAAGATGAAGATTGGTTAATTTTTTTAAAGGTTCCAGAAATCCATCGTGAGCTGAAATTACAGGAGAAATTCTAAGTTTTACAATTCTTTCCGAAATTGCTTCGAAGCGGTTTGCGGAATCTTCCCACAAGCGACAAACTTCCGTAAGAAAATCTTTTTTTTGCGGCTCATCATTTTCCGTAGCAGCTTTTTCATCGTTCCAGTCACCGTAATAATTAATTCCTGAAGCCGAAATGAATGACTGTAATTTAATGTTTTTTTCTTTAACTTTTTTCTCTAAAAATAGGGCAGAATCCACGCGGGAACTGATGATTTCCTTCTTGTATGCCGCAGTCCACCGTTTAGCAATTGTTGCGCCTGCCAAGTGGATGATGCTGTGAATACCTTCCAGTGCACCTTCTTCCAAATAGTCATTTTCATAATTCCAGACAAATTCATTTTCGAAAATGTTTTGTTTTTTCCTCACGAGGCAATGTGCAGTATAACCTCGTTCTTTAAGCGCAGAATACAATTTTTTCCCTACCATTCCGGTAGCTCCCGTGATTAAAATTTTTTTCATTTTGATTTTTTTTTAATGTTGTGGAGATTTAGATCAAATTATTAATTTCAGTAATATCAGAATCTTTGTATTGGTGATAGACATTAAAGTGAAATTCGTTTAATTTTTTTAACGTTTTAAGTAAATTATTCTTTTCTTCAAAATCTAATTTTGCAGATAAAACTCTGGAAGTGATGCTTACAGATTCAACGGATTGATCAAAATACTGTTTGCCAAGTTCGGAAATTTTCAATCGGGTTACCCGCTTATCTTTGCTGTCCGGAATTTCCTCCAGCAGGTTGTTTTTCACTAATCTTCTGATGATTTCCATTCCGGTCTGTTTTTCATGCGCGTTCTTTTCTACCAGTTGCATTTTGGTTAGCAAAGGTTCGTCCATAATTCTGTAGAGGTAGGTGAACTCTTCGTTGTATAATTCCGGAAATTCTTGTAAACCCCTGCGAATCATTTGCTTTGTAAAACGAGACAACAGGATTACTTGCTTGGCAATTTCATTTTCTAAATCGTTGACCTTTTTGTGTTCACTCTCCGAGATAAATCGTGGGCTTTGACTTTTGTAATGCTTGTCATTTAAAAAATTACGAAAATCCTCAATGGTGGAATCGTTTTTAGAACGTCCGGAATTTTCAAATTCTTGAACTTCTAAAAGTAAATTGATAAAAAAATTGGTATTCATGATTAATAGATTAAAAATTGAGGTTCTGAATTTGGTTTTGCATAAGACAACTTCGCAATTTTTTCGGGTACATAATACGTATCCAACCCGGAATTCATCAGTGTATTATCTAAGTTTACAAATCCGTCTTTCTCTAAGCGAGAAGGCTCAATAAACACATTTTGGATTTCGCCGACAACCAAATCCGTTTTGTTTTGTTTTATAGTGATCTTTTCCAGAAATTTCATTCCCATTTTTACCGACGCTTCTTTCACAAAAACAAACTGATTTTCAAAAATTTCCTCCTGGAAACCGCATTCCTTAAATTCGGACTTATTTTTAGGATACCGTGCAGAGCTTTGATGTGCATTTTTTATAAAATTCTGAGTAACAAAATTAAATGTATAGTAGTTCGTTTCCAAAATATTCTCCAAGGTATGCCTTTCTACGGTGTGTGGACGGGAAATATAACCAAATAACGAAGGTTCCGCACCCAAATGGGTGACCGAATTAATGATGGATAAATTAGATTGCCTATTTCTATCCATTGTTCCTACCAACGCAACTTGCCTAATGCCTGAAAGCGAGTTAATTAGTGTTGTTCTATATCTTTTATCTAAATTTTTTAAATCACTGCCGGAAATCTGAATCATCGTTTTGATATTTTATTAAATGAAATGTTACGTTGTCTTGAGCACATGAATCTGCTGATTTCAGGATTTCTTTTCCTGAGGTGTTTTTGGCTGACTCCCGAATTCACCCTCTTTCTCCACATTCGAAAGGAACTGGGCTTAAGGTGCTTTCGCATCAGCTTAATCACCTCGAATTCCGAGAGCTTAAATTGATAGTCGATGGCTTTGAAAGGAGTTCTATCTTCCCAGGCCATTTCTATGATTCTGTCTATTTGTTTCTGTTCTATAAGCATAGCGTTTTTAAGAGTTATTTCCATACTTTTTGCCATTTTTTGCGCCAACTAAATGTTCTGTTGCAATCAGCGCAAAATTTCATGGGTAAGTCGGATTTCTTCTTCAGTAAGTTAAATGGTAACCAAAGAAATTGTTTGCCACTCATTGATCTCAATATCTTTTGCTCTCAAATCATGCAGCATATTGTAAAGACCGAAAAATGTTCTGTTCATATAAATAAAATGTCTGGATCCACGGTTGGTATTCATGTTTCTCAGTTCATTCATTTTTGAATATTTTTGGCCCAGTTCTGCAATTTGCGCGAAAAAGATTTCGTCCGAAAAATCAAATGTCTCTTGATTAAAGGGTTTTGTAAACAAACGCAGCATTTCATGAAACAATTCACTGAAAAACAGCTTTTCTTCCTCGCTATCTTTCTCGAGCAAAATTTCTAATTCATACAATTTTTTAATAAAATATTCCTGATTATTCAGGTTTCCTTCTTTTGCCAATTCAAAATAGGGGACATAAAAATCATTGGGAATTTCTTTGATACAGCCGAAATCGATCACTTGGAGCTCGTCTTTACCTGAAATCAGGAAATTTCCCGGGTGAGGATCTGCGTGCACTTTTCTCAGGTGGTGTAGTTGGTACATATAAAAATTCCACAACGTTTGTCCAATTTTATCTCTCTGCTCTTGGCTGGGATTTGTTGAAATATATTCAGAGAAATGCAAGCCGCGCATCCAATCCATAGTAATCACTCTTTCAGAAGAAAATTCCGGATAGTATTTCGGAAATTTAAGGTTGGGTAAATGTTTACATGCTGCTGCGATTTCTTGGCTTTGTTTGATTTCTAACTCATAATCCGTTTCCTCATAAAGTTTTTCTTCTACTTCATTAAAATAAGATTCTGAACCTTCTTTCTGAATATTGAACATTCTCATCGCAATAGGTTTAACCATTTTTAAGTCTGTAGAAATACTTTCCCGTACGCCAGGATACTGGATTTTCACTGCTAACTCTTTTCCTCCCTTTTTCGCTTTATGCACTTGCCCGATACTGGCTGCATTTACTGATTCGGCTGAAAATTCATCAAAAAGGTCTTCAGGATTTTTCCCAAAATATTTTCTGAACGATTTTTTAACCAATGCTCCGGAAAGTGGCGGAACAGAAAATTGTGATAAAGAAAACTTTTCCACATATTGCTGTGGCATAATGCTCTTCTCCATGCTTAGCATTTGTGCCACTTTTAGAGCAGAGCCTTTCAATTCTTTTAGGCTGTCATAGATATCAGCAGCATTATCTTCATGTAGAATTTGCTTGGCTTGTTCTTCGTCTTTGGTGATTTTGTTGCCGAAATATTTTATATAATTTACGCCAACTTTGGCACCTGCTTTTAGCAAGTTTGTAGTGCGTTCTATTTTTCCAGTCGGTATTTTATTCAGCGTTTTCATTGTTAATGGATTTTGTTTATTTCCCGAATTTTTGCTGATAAAGAAACTTACCTAAATCAATAAATTTTCGAATAGGTTCGTTGTCGATCAATTCAAAACCAGTGTCAATTGTTTTCTCAATGTAGAGGTCGGTTTTCTCAAACTGAGGCGACAGGTCGTTTTTCCAAAATTCGATTATTGATACAAAATGTATCCAAAGAATCTCTTCACGAGACTTTTCGTTCCATCTTTGGAAATCTTTCGAGGTCTTTTTTAATAGTTCTAACTCCCCAAAATGCAAAGTTTCCACAAATTGCCTGTGCAAATTTTTCAGCGATTGCATTTTGATCATCATCTGTCTTGCATTGCCTTTCAGTAATTCTAGGACGAATGAGCGATTTAATGTTAAATTTTCAATAAAAATATAATAGAGATTCAGCAACTTTTCTTTTGAAGATTGAGATGCGTATCCCTCCGCAGTGATACTTAATTCCAGCGATTTTTCAAATAAAATTTTCAAATAATCTCGCTCGATGGCTTCAAAGTTTCCATAATATTTATAAAATTCTTGCTCTGTGGTGTTTAAATCTTTAGTAAATTGGTAAATATTTTTTGGACGCTCGCCATGAATCAAAATATAGTCAGAATAAGCTTCGATAATGCTGTCTTTTGTGATTGTTTGTGTTTTCATTTTATATGTGATTTATTTATTTGTAAAATATTTTACAAATATAAAAATAAAAGTATATATTTGGACAATTATTTTTACTCATGAAAAAAGCTATAATTATTGGGTCCGGTTTTTCCTCATTGTCTGCTGCGTGCTACCTTGCAAAATCGGGACTTCATGTAACTGTTTTAGAAAAAAATGAACAGCTGGGAGGAAGGGCTTCCATGATGGAGATTGATGAATTCAAGTTCGATATGGGACCGAGTTGGTATTGGATGCCTGATGTTTTCGAACGTTTTTTTGCAGATTTTGGAAAAAGCGTATCAGAATATTACACGATTGAAAAACTTTCTCCGGCCTACCGTGTGGTTTTTGGTAAAAATGATTTCATTGATATAGAAGATACCCCCGAAAAAATTATCCAAACCTTTGAAAGAATTGAAAAAGGTTCGGGAAAGCATCTGAAAAAATTCATGAATGAATCGCAAGAGAATTATGATATCGCTATGAAGGATTTGGTTTATCAGCCGGGGCTTTCTGTAACCGAATTGGTGTCGTGGGAAACAGCAACGCGACTAGGTCTCTTCGTGAAAAATATCAGTCAACAAATCCGAAAAAATATAAAAAATCCAAAGCTAAGAAGCATTTTGGAGTTTCCCGTCCTGTTTTTGGGCGCGAAACCAAAAGATACACCAGCTTTTTATAATTTTATGAATTATGCCGACTTTGGTTTGGGAACTTGGTATCCGAAAGGCGGTTTTAATGCCGTTGCTTTAGGGATGGTGAAGCTGGCCAAGGAATTAGGTGTGGATTTCAAGACCAATGCTGCGGTGCAGTCTATACAGACAGAAAAAGGTAAAGTAGTGAGTGTTTTTACGGAAAATGAAACCTTCGCTGCCGATGTTTTTGTGTCGGGAGCGGATTATGCCCACACTGAAAATTTACTGCAGAATAACAGAAACTACAGCGAAGAATCCTGGAAAAAGAAAACTTTTGCTCCCAGTTCGCTGCTTTATTATGTTGCTTTTGATAAGAAGGTTGAAACTTTGGAACATCATAATCTATTTTTTGACACCGATTTTGAGCAGCACGCTGAGGAAATTTACGACACAATGACCTTCCCGAAAGCGCCTTTGTTCTACGCTAATTTTTCCAGCAAAACGGACAGCTCTCTTTGTCCGGAAGGTAAAGAAATTGGATTTTTCCTTATTCCTATTGCGGTGGATTTAGAAGATTCGGAAGAGATCCATGAGCATTATTTTAATTTAATCTTAGATAGGATTAAGGATTCAACCGGTGAAGATCTGAGGCCGAAGATTTTATTCAAAAAAAGTTTTGGAACCCAAGATTTCAAAAATCGCTATAATTCCTGTCGGGGGAACGCTTACGGTTTAGCAAATACGTTAATGCAAACTTCTGTGCTAAGACCCTCCATAAGAAATAAAAAATTAGATAATTTCTTTTATACAGGTCAGTTAACCGTTCCTGGTCCTGGGGTACCGCCCGCATTAATTTCCGGAAAGGTAGTAAGTGAATATATTTTAAGCAAAGCAAAACTTAATTAATAAAGAAGATCATTATGAATAATTTCCAAAAATTCAATAAAATTTCAGATTGTACTTCTCAGTTGGTAACCAAACAGTACAGCACTTCTTTTTACTGGGCTTCTTCGTTATTCAGTCGGGAGATTCGTCAGCATATTTATAATATTTACGGTTTCGTACGGTTTGCTGATGAAATAGTGGATACCTTCCATGATTATGATAAGCAGAAATTGCTTAATGAATTCGAAAGAAATTACAGAGAAACTTTGGAAGACGGAATTTCACTTAATCCTGTGATTCAGTCATTCTGCAGAACTCAAAAAGAAAATAATATTCCTCAGGATTTGGTCGATGCCTTTCTATATTCCATGAAAATGGATTTAGGCGAGATTAAAGATTTGAATGATGAATTGTATAATCTCTACATTTATGGAAGTGCAGAAGTGGTGGGATTAATGTGTTTAAAAGTCTTTGTGAAAACGCAAGAGGACTACGAAAAAATGAAACCTTATGCACAAAGTCTTGGTGCAGCTTTTCAAAAGATCAATTTTCTTCGGGATATTTCCGCTGATTACAACGATTTGAATCGCACCTATTTCCCCAATGTGAATTTTCTGGATTTTTCAGAAAAAGAAAAAACAGAAATAGAATTAAATATTAAGAGCGATTTTGAAAAGGCGCTGATTGGAATCAAGATGCTTCCTTTATCAAGCAGAAGTGCAGTTTTTATGGCGTACAAGTATTACATCAGTCTTTTCAAGAAGATCA
Source organism: Kaistella montana (assembly GCF_024436175.1). Taxonomy (GTDB): domain Bacteria; phylum Bacteroidota; class Bacteroidia; order Flavobacteriales; family Weeksellaceae; genus Kaistella; species Kaistella montana. The sequence goes on from NZ_JANFQP010000004.1 coordinate 36,045, forward strand.
AAAAACAGCGCGCAGAAACCCTCATGAAAAGTAGAATCCGTGTTTCTAACGCAAGGAAAATTTATCTGATGGGAGAGATGCTTCTAACTAAGAATTTATATTTTATTCGATGAAATTTTTGGTCATAATTTTTACGCTGATGTGCAATGTTATTTTTGCTCAAAACCTTAAAGAGCTGAGAAATTATTTAATTAAAGGTGAAAAATCTTCAGTTGCAGCAATACAATTGATTGAAAAGTCTGAGGCGCTTTTTAAACAAAGTAAATTGCCTATCTATAAAGGTTTTTACAGTGTTGGACAATTTTTCATGGCGAAACACGCTGCCAATCCTTTTAAAAAATTATCCTATTTTAAAGAAGGAAAAAAAAGCTTAAATCATGCGATTAATAGCGATTCGAAAAATTTGGAATTGAGATTGTTCAGACTGATGACCCAAGAACAGGCACCAGCTTTTCTGAATTATACAGATAATATTAAAGAAGATCGGTCATTTATCTTGAAAAATTATGACAATGAAACGGACGAAGATTTGAAGATTTTCATTAAAAAATATTTAAAAAAATGATTCTATTATATTTGGCAATTACAGTGGTTACTTTTGTAGCAATGGAAGGCATTACCTGGCTGACACACAAATACATCATGCATGGATTTCTCGGCTGGTATTTTCACGAAGATCATCACCAACCTGGCTATCCACATGTTTTCGAAAAGAACGATTTTTTCTTTGTGGTTTTTGCTATTCCTTGTATGATTTTGTTTTATCTCGGTACTGTGGGCGGAATTACCTGGTTAGCATTTTTAGCAACGGGAGTTTTACTCTACGGAATTTGCTATTTTTTGGTCCATGATGTACTGATACACCGAAGATTTAAATGGTTTGATAAAGTGGACCATTGGTACTTCCGAGGGTTGAGAAAAGGACATAAAATTCACCACAAACATTTAGGAAAAGAAGACGGTGAGTGTTTTGGAATGCTATACGTTCCCAAAAAATATTTTATTGAAGCCAGGAAAATGCGTAAATAGTTGATCATGATGTTTTGTTGGACTTTTTACATTAATGATTAACGATTAACTAACCGTTATTATGGAGAAATATTACTACATCCTTTTGAATATCGCGACATTTTCAGTGCCATTTTTTTTTAGTTTTGAAAAGAAGTGGATGCATTTTGCAAGATTTTGGAAACCATATTTTTTAGCAATTATCAGCGTTGGTTTATTCTTTATTATTTGGGATGTCTTCTTTGCATATTCCGATATTTGGGGTTTCAACGATCAATACTTATTAGGTTTTAGAATATTGAAATTGCCTGTAGAGGAATGGCTGTTCTTTCTTCTAATTCCTTATTCCAGTAATTTTATCCATTACTCACTGGAATATTTCTTTCCAAAATTACAGTTAAGTAAAATAGCTATCCAGATCATCAGCATCGCGCTACTAATTATTTCATTGGGAGTTGTGCTGAGTAATTACGATAGATTGTACACCTTGTGCAGTTTCGGTTTATTTGCTTTGCTCATGTTGACCCAAATCATCTATCAATGGAAATATGCCCGACGTTTTTATCTAAGTTTTATCCTGATTTACCTGCCATTTTATTTTGTAAATGGTGCTTTGACGGGAAGTTATTCGGCAAATCCCGTAGTTTATTATGATAATGCTGAAAATCTTGGAATTCGTGTGGGAACCATGCCACTGGAAGATTCTTTCTATTGCTTTTCGATGCTTTATAGCAGTGTATTGCTTTTTGAATTTTTAAAGAAAAAAATGAATTTAGATCAACCTATTAGAATCAATCATGGACATAAAAATAACTAAACAATCCGGCATTTATACCTTGACTTCTAGACAGGTTTTGCCAATGCCCCTGGAAAAAGCATGGGCATTTTTCTCTTTGCCGCAAAATTTAGACAAAATTACCCCAGATGATATGGCGTTTTCCATCACCAATAATCCACCAAATTATACCTATCAGGGACAAATTATTACCTATAAAATAGGAGTTTTTCCTTTCATTAAAAATAATTGGGTAACGGAAATTACGCACCTGAAAGAAGGTGAGTTTTTTGTAGACGAACAACGTTTCGGGCCTTATGCGATGTGGCACCATGAACACCATTTTGAAGAACTACAAGATGGAAAAGTTCTGATGACGGACATTGTTAATTTCAAATTGCCGATGGGATTTGTTGGCGATTTGGTTGCAGGATTTTTTGTGAAAAACAAAGTGAGAAAAATCTTTGAAAGCAGATTCAAAATTTTGGGAGACTTGTTTCCTGCTCACAGTTAGTAAGCGCACGGCATACCACCATTTTTAAAATATAGTTTTAATAATGAAAATTAATATATTCTGGTTTAGAAGAGATTTACGATTGAATGATAATCATGGGCTGTATCAGGCATTATCTGAAGATTTAAAAGTAGTTCCCATTTTCATCTTCGATCAGCAAATTCTAACTCAACTTTCCGATAAGAAAGACAAGCGCGTTCAATTTATTTACCAGGCAATTGAGAGGTTAAACAGGAAGTTAGCAAAGGTGGCTTCTGGAATAGATCTGTATTATGGCAATCCAAAGGAAGTTTTCGAAAAAATTATTAAAAAATATGATGTTCATTCCGTTTTCACCAACGAAGATTACGAACCTTATGCCCGGAGAAGAGATGAACAAATTCGTGAATTTCTACACGCAGAAAGCATTGAATTTATAACTTTTAAAGATCAAGTTATTTTCGCACCACAGGAAGTTTTAAAGAAAGATGGGCAGCCGTTTCAAGTGTACAGCCCGTATGCTAAACAATGGGAATCTCAGTTACCTGAAAATTTAGAAGAGTATAAATCAGAAGATTTATTAGATCATTTTTTTCAATTTACACCAAATCCTCTGACTCTGAAAGATATTGGTTTTGAAAATGCAGGAGAAATTTTTCAAAAGCCCAATTTAAGTGAGGAATTACTGAAGCAATATGGTGCAAAAAGAAATTTCCCCGCAGCAGGTGCAACTTCACAAGTGTCAGTCCACTTAAGGTTTGGAACAGTGGGAATCCGAAAATTAGTGAATTATGCCCGGAAAAACAGTAATAAATTCCTTCGGGAATTAATTTGGAGAGAATTTTTTATGATGTTGCTCTATCATTTTCCACACACTGTCACCAAATCCTTCAAGCCTAAATATGATCAGGTGAAATGGGAGTTCGACGATGATAAATTTAAAAAATGGTGCGAAGGAAGAACAGGTTTTCCACTTGTGGATGCGGGCATGAGAGAGCTTAATGAAACTGGTTTCATGCACAACCGAGTTCGCATGCTCGCAGCAAGTTTTTTAATCAAAGATTTGCATATAGATTGGAAAATCGGGGAGGCATACTTTGCCAATAAATTGTTGGATTATGATCAGGCGCAAAATGTTGGAAATTGGCAATGGGTAGCAGGTTCAGGTGCAGATGGTTCACCATATTTTAGAGTTTTTAATCCATATCTTCAACAGGAGAAATTTGATAAAAATTTTACATACATAAAAAAATGGATTCCCGAATTTGGAACAGCAGCGTATCCATTGGAAATGGTTAACCACGATGAGGAAAGAAAAAAAGCCATCGAGTACTATAAAGATGCGTTAAACAGTGATTGAAATACTCATGTATTAAAATCCATCAGTACTTTATCGATACAATTTCAAATTGCTTTTCCGCTTTGCCCAATTTCAATGTTACGCGATCGCCGACCTTTCTGTCCATAAAGATTTTCGCAATAGGAGAGATAAAAGCTATTTTTCCTTCTGCAACATTTGCCTCATCGACGCCGACGATTTGATAATGCTGGACTTTGGGATCGGAATCAACCGTAAAGTACACTTCAGCACCGAACCTAACTATATTTTTTGGCTGTTTGGCAAGGTTAGCAATTTTCGCAGACGAAATTCGATCGAGTAACAATTGCAATTTCGCATTGATTAAATTTACGGCAATGCGATTTTCATTTTCGTCCGAAATTAAGGTATTGTCGCGCTCGTGAATCATTTGATCACGTTCGGCAAGTAACTGAGCGTATCCGATCTCTGTAACGAAGTTTACCGTACCGGGCGGTAAATCGGCACGCGGCGGAATCAGCGGAATTTCCTCCTGATCACCCTCTTTCACAAATCCTCTACTCATATATTCCAGTTATACATTTATTCCGTTACACTTAAAATTATTGATATGTTTTGAGTTTAAAACTACCAGATAAACACAAGCTTTTTAAGGCTATAAAGGTTGAAAACCTGTTCCGAAAGCACTTAACTACAAATCACGCACCGCAGCCAACAGCCGTAAAGACGCCATTGCTTCATGGTCTTTGTTGTAAATATACATTTTTTAAGTCACTTAGCCGTTCTTCAGACGCAAGCTTAAAATATTTACAAAATGCACAATTATTTTTCGCACCGCCACTCAAGCAGCATCTCTGTCTGTACTTTGATAACTTTTCTAAACCTCACTTCTGATCCTACTCAAAGTTTCCTGAGAAATACCAAGATAGGAAGCTATCATCCCAAGAGGTGCACGCAAAAGGATATCAGAATTATCTTCTAAAAGCTGAATATATTTTTCCTTTGCCGTCATATACTGCAAGGAATTGATGCGCCTTTCCATATTCGTCATCAGAAGTCCTAAAACGCGGCGGCTGAAATTGGCTATGGTGAGCGAAGTTTCGCAGAGTTCTTCCATTTTAGAGTAACGGAAAAAGACAATCTCACTGTCTTCTATGGCTTCAATGGAATGCCGTGCCGGAATTCTCTCAAAAATGGTGTCTTTATTGGCGAGAATGCTGTTTTCGGGGTAAAAATTGGTGGTGATGTCTTTTCCTTTTTCAAAATAAAACGAGCGCAGAAGCCCTTTTTCTACAAAATACACCTTGCGGTTTAAAGTGTGTTGATCGCTGATAATGGTTCCTTTTTTTACAGATATTTTTTCGGTCTGGGTGTTCAGAAAACTGCGGATATCATCGTCGATGGTAATGTAGGTGGCAAGGATTTCGGGAAAAGTCATTAGGTTTCAATTTGTACAAAAATAAAAATAATGCCCCAAAAATGAGGCATTATTCACTAACTAAACATTAAAAATAAACTATTAAAAATTAATCTTCTGTAGCCAACTGAAAAGCTCGTTGTACACTTTTGCGCGCACCGGTTTTTTGGAAAGCACCAAATCGTGAATGCCGCCTTTAACGGGAATTATCGTGACATTCCCCTTAAAATTTTCAGCATTTTTATGAATATCCTTCACGTTCAGGATGATATCGGTAGAAGTCACTTCCTCATTCCAGACTTTTTGATAGCCCGATTTTTCTGAATGCATCACCAATACCGGAACCTTGAGTTCTGCGTTGCGGATGTCTTTCTGTGCACGGTGAATAGCTCGGATAAAGCCAAAATTCACTTTCCCGTTGGCATTGGGTTTCAGTTTTAAATCATAATTCCATTCGCCCTTGAAATTTTTATGTAGGCTTTCACCGTAGAAAGTGGAAAATCCACCGCCAATTTTCGTGTCAGGATGATGTTTTCCCAAACCACTGATGATAGGAACCCCAATTTTTTGCGCCAGAAACCCCATATTGAAATCATAAAAGGGACTGTTAACCCAAAGTCCGGCAATGTTCGGATTTTCAGGGTGATATTTCATATACCGTGTCGTAATCAAGCCGCCGGTTGAATGCCCTGCCAACAGAATTTTGTTATGATTTTCAGCAGCAATGATTTTTAAAGCTTCATCGATTTCGGCATTGTATTCGTCCAGGTTTCTGACATTATTAAAAGTTTGATGCGGCAGATACGAACGCCCATATTTTCTTAAATCCAAAGCATAAAAGTCAAACCCCTTTTCATTGAATCTTTCGGCCATTTCTTTCTGAAAAAAATAATCGTTAAACCCGTGAATATACAACACAGCTTTATGGGTAGGACTTGCCGCTTTTTTGCGGATGACTGTTGCGGTAACTTTCCCTTCATAATCGTTGGGAAAATTCAATGTTTTCTGCTCAAAACCGTTTCCCAAAATATTCGGCGTATATTCCTGCGAAAAGAAAAATCCCGAAAGGAAAATCAGCAGTAAAAAGTTCTTTTTCATTGTCCTGTTGTTTGTTAACGCAAAGTTCGGGCTTTCTTTGAAATTTGGCTTTGACATTTATCAAAAAAACGTCCGGAAATTGCTTCCCGGACGAACAAACAAACTATAAAGAAATGAAAACTTTATATTTCTTGCGGTGTTGAGCCGTTTTCGTTGAGGTTATTTTCTGATTCTGTAATTTCATCAAAATCATCGCTTTCATCATCTTCTGAAATATGGTATTTTTTGTAGAGTGAATTGATTTTAATTTTAAGCGCAATCCAGCCTAATACAAAATACACTAACGCCAAAATCAAAAGATGGATGAAGTATTTTTGGGTTAAATAATCTGAACCACGCTCCACAACCATTATTTTCAATGCCTCCAGATAAGGGGTTAAGGGAATAATGGAATTGAAATACTGCACAAACTGAGGCATCGCCGACGTTGGCCACGTAAATCCACTTACAATGAACGCCGGAGAAGCTATCACCATCAGATATTGTGTCGCCTTCAGCGCATCAGGAACCAAAATACTGAACAGCACGCCCAAATTGGTTGATGCCACCACGAAAACTGCGGTAAGCAGGAAAAAGTTGGGCACATTTACCGGTGACGGAATTTTAAAATATAGGCTGCATAGGTAGAAAAACAGGATATTGAAATTGGCAAAAACCCACACCGGAAGGCATTTTATCGCCATCACCAAAATCGCATATTTGTGTTTTCCGGCAAAATCACGTTTAAAACTGTCGCGCTTGAATTCCTCAGCAAAAGTCACTGCCATTGCCATCAAAATCACCTGCTGCAGTACCACCGCCATCATCGCGGGCCACATAAAAATCAGGTAATTGCTCGTGGTGTTGAACAGCGTGATGTAATTGGCTTTAAACGGTTCGTACTGGGTTTTCGCAATTTCTGCATTCATGCCCTTTTTCTGCAACGCCTTAATCTCTGCACCTGCCGAAAATGTTCCCAGGATCTGCTGAATGGCTTTCGTAGCAAAATTTGCTGTGAGGACATTTGACGTGTTGACGTAAACCGTAATTTCCGGATATTTTTTCTGAAGCATCTGTGCCTCAAACCGCTCCGGAATGATGACAACGGCGGCCGCTTCGGTTTTAATGACCTCGTCTTTCAGGGGAGCCGGCTCATCGATATAATTCAGGACCTTTATGGTGTGATTATCCTCAAACATTTGGGTTACCTGGTCGGAAAGCGGTGTTTTATCGTGGTTGATGACGATTACCGGAATATTTTCAACCTTACCTTTTTTATACGTGAAACCGATGAGCAATGCGTAGAATGCCGGTGCCATAAAAAACACCGAAAGCATGGTTTTATTGGTAAAAAAGAGCCGGAATTCTCTTCTCAGTAAATATGTTAACTGTTTCATTTTTAATAGAATAAAAATTTCGTCACTTTATTTTAAAACCACATTGGAGTTCACCAGAATATTACCCAACTGGGCCCGATTATCTGGAATTACTTTAATCTCATAAACTGCATCTTCAGGATTATAATCCGGAAATGCCGTCGTAATATCGGCGTATTTTGCCAGTTGTTTGATGGAAACAATACGCCCGGTAATTTCTTTTTGGTTGTAATTCACCACCATCTTTACGGTTTTCCCTTTTTCATAAGCTGAAATTTTACTTTCCGGAACGGTGAATCTGAAATAAGTCGTGTCCGGAATATAGCCTGAAAAAAGCGCAAAACCGGCGGTCGCGAGTTCTCCTTTGTTCAAAGAAACTGTTTCGATTTCCATATCGTTCGTAGCGATCACATATCTTTCAGAATAAGCCACATTCGCTTCCTGCAGTGCACCCATTGCCTGATTCGCCTGTCCTTCCGCCATTTCTATTTTTTCATAACGCGTACCGATCTGAACGTCGTGGAGTTCGGCATTTGCAGCATCCAACTGTGCTTTGGCTCCCTGATATTTCGCAAAGGCTTCATCATAATTCTGTGGCGAAAGCAGGCTGTCGCGGTACATATTTCTTGCCCTGCTGTAGGCTTTCTGCGCATATTGGTACTGCTCCTGAAGCCCTTTCTGTTTGGCTCTCAACTGTCGCATTTGGTCGGCGGTGGCACCGTTTCTTGCCATTTGAGCCTGTGCCTTGGCTGCGGAAGTTGCACCCTTTGCCTGTGCGATTTTTGCAGAAACCTCAGGTACATCCAGTTTTGCAAGCGTATCACCGGCTTTTACAGTTTGCCCTTCATCCACATAAATTTCCAGGATTCGGCCGGTTACTTTTGGTGAAAAAGTGACGAGTTCTTTTCTCGTTTTACCTTCAATGGCGCGTTCTGCGGGCTTGTCGCTGCAATTGACCAAAGTTAACAGGGTAAGAACAGAAAGTATTTTTAATGTAGATTTCATTTCGTTTGTTTGTTTTTTAATTTTTTTAAATAATTAAAGATTTTCAGGATTAAGGTTTTGTGTAGATTTCATCAGTTCAATGGCGGAAACTCTCTGATTGAAAATCGCGGTCTGCAGTTCTAGTTCGGCATTCTGTAAATCTGTTTCTGCTTCGATAAGCGCGGCGGAGGTTTTGGTGCCGTATCTGAATTCCTTTTCTACCTGTTCCAAACCTTTGGCCGCGATCTGTCTTGCCTTTTCTTTCAGTTTGATTTGTGTATTTGTGATGTTGTAATTGGTTTGGTTGTTGGCGAGGTTTAAGTTCAATTTTTTAATTGCGTCTTTCTGTTTGCTCTCCAGAATTTCTTTATCTATTTTGGCTTTTTCAATGGCGTGTTTGCCTTCATTACCGTCGAAAACCTCCCATTTGAAGCCAATTCCCGCGGTAAACATGGGAAATACGTTTATGGCACCAGGATGCAAATCGAGTTTTTTTCCCGTACCGGGAAAAATTTCATCCGAGGTTGTAATGTGGTTGTTGTAAAGCCCAAAATACGAGAGCGAAGTCTGCGCCTGAACTTTCGGAACCCACCATCTCTCTTCGGCTTTAATTTTGAAATCTGTCGCGTTAATGCCGTGTTGAAGTGCTTTAATCTCTGCTCTGTTTTCTACGGTTTCGTTCAGAACTTCGTAGTTTATCGGCTGAAGGTCGTGTTCAATCATAGCAATACGCTCCCTTTCAATTCCGGTCAACAGATGAATCTGAGTGATCAGAAGATCCTTCTTACCTTCATATTCAACCATTTTAGAATCCAAAGTGGCCTGTGCAAGTTCGATTTTTTTGTGGTCGTAAGGCGTAATCAGACCGTAACCCAAGGCTTTGTCGGCCGTTTTTTTATTGATTTCCAAACGTTTTTTGGACTGATCCAGAACTTTTTTGGATTCGTAAACCAGCGACAATTGGTCGTATGCTTTGGAAATTTCGGTAATAACGTCGTCCTTGGTTTTCTGCATCATCACTTCTTCCGAAAGATTTTTCTCGCGGTTGGCTTCCTTCAGATATTTCACCTTTCCGCCGGAATAAATCACCATACTTGCTTCGGCCTTTGCAGAGGCGGAAATACCGGAAATGTTGATATTATTGCTCATCTGTCCTTCAGGTACCACGGCTCCCGGAAAAACCGGAGGCACTGCCGGAACTTTAATTTCCGGTGAATTGATATGCGCCGAAGTGTACATATAACCTGTTTTCCCGGTAATCTCCACTTTTGGGAGAAACACATCATTCAGCTTTTCATCGTCGAGTTTTGTGAATTTGCTTTCTAAAACCTGCTGGTTGAGCGTTTCATTATTTTGCAGAGCACTGCTGATGAGTTCCTGCAGGGTAGGTGCCTGCTGCGCATAAAGCGTGAGCGGCAACGAAAAAGCTGCGCCAATAAGGAATTTGTGTATAATTTTCATTTTCTGTTTGTTTGTAAAATTGAACGTGCAAATTTCCGACCGCTTGAGAAAGATTCCTTTGACAAATGTCAAAAAAGTAGGGTGGAGGTTAAAGTTAGAGGTTTGAGATTTAGAGGTTAGAAATTGGAGGTTATATGTTAGAATTAGAAATATGTTTGGTCAGATTAAGGTTTAAATTTTTTAGACTTTTCATTACGAGAAACCTTTCCCAATCCGGAACTACAGAAAATGAGTAGATGAAGATGGCAACCGCCGGATTGGATTTTATTTAAATTAAAATTATGGAAAAATCTTTCATACATATCGAAAACCTGAAACGCAAATTTAAAATAGGCACAGAAACCGGTTTTTATAATCATCAATGTTAAGGTTTTTATCGTTAAAATGGACCATTTTTCGAATAAAATGTTTTCTATGGAAATTTCCATGGAAACTTTCTCGCTTCTTCCTTTTAGAATATCTTTGCAACTTTATTTAAAACTTAAAAATGCTCTCAAAAATTATCGTTCATAAAGTAGGAAACAGAATCAATCAGGAATCTTTAATCCTTTCCCAGGAAGAATTGCAGCTGGAGGAAGACATGAAAGAATTGCTCGAAGATTTCTTCCTGAAATCCTTCAAATCAGAGGAACAGTTCTGTTTTTACAGCGACACGTATTTGGTTAATAATCCTGTGTACAGCTCAGTTTCCGAGATTTTTGAAGACAAAAGCAAATTCGTTTACGAAGCGGAAAATATTGCGCAACATTTATATGATATCACCGAAAATCCGCGTATGCAAAGCGGGGAACTCTTCATCGTTTATTTTGAAGGCGAAGAAAATGCCGACGGAAACAAAATTGATTCTATAGGAATTTTCAAAACCGAAAATAAGAATCCTTTCCTGAAAATTTTCCCTCAAAATGAAGCTTTCGAAATCGAAAAAGATTACGGAATCGGGCTTTCAAAGCTGGATAAAGGTGCGTTGGTTTACAACAGCAGTAAAGAAACCGGATACGCTGTTTCGGTGGTTGATAACAACAAAAATGGCGATATGTACTACTGGTTCGAGGATTTTTTGAAAGTAAAACAGCGCGACGACGAATATTTTCAAACCCAAGAAACGCTCACCGTTTACAAAGAATATATCACTAAACAGCTTCCGCAGGAATTTGAAACTACGAAAGCCGACCAAGCCGATTTTCTGAACAAATCCATCAATTTTTTCAAGGAAAAGGAGACATTTGATTTTGATGAATTTACCAAAGAAGTTTTGGAAGATCCTAATGTTATCGAGAGTTTCAGTAATTTCAAATCCGATTATGAACAGGAAATGCAAGTTTCTATTTCGGAAGATTTCGCGATTAGTGAAGCGGCGGTGAAAAAGCAAAGTAGAGGTTTCAAAAGCGTGATAAAATTGGATAAAAACTTCCATATTTATGTTCATGGCGACCGAAAACTCATCGAAACCGGACAAGATGAAAAAGGAAAATATTACCGACTTTATTTCGAAGAAGAACAATAATATCCTATTATTTTAACATCAAATTTCACCAAAAATGCAGGAAGGTTCTTTCATCGTTTTTCTGAAAAACAAATTGCAGCGATTCAAGGGACAAACCGTTTCGCGCGCTACCGGAAAGTCGGGAACCGATTTTTCTGCGATTGATTTTATCAAAATTATCGACATCAATTCTTTCGGAAATTTGATATTTTTTGTGTTTAATGATTTCTTTTTGAGTATGAATTTTGAGAATTCCGGGAGTTTATTGGTGAATAAAAGCAAGAAAACCGAAGCCGATTTTTCTCTGCATTTTCCACATTCTGAAATCAATTTTTATTCTTGCGAAACCCAAATTCATCAAGGAAAACCGACTGATTTTTTCCAATTTCCAACGGATATTTTGAATCAAAAATTCGATGGTGAATTGGCATTAAGTCAACTTCAACAAAGCTTCGCGGACGAAAATATCGGAAATGCTTTGATGAATCAAAATGTTTTTGTCGGATTCGGTGATTTGGTGCGAACTGAAGCGCTTTATCGGGCGAAAATTCATCCGGAAAGTTTGGTGAAAAATATTCCTGAAAAGAAAATAATCTTCCTCATCATAAGCGCAGTAAATTACGCAGATGAACTTGTGGAACAATATAAAAATGATGAGGTCAACGCAAAAGCGCTGATTTTTGACAAGAAAATTTGCCCGAAAGATAAATCGGAAATTCAAGTGAAAATTTCTTCGGAAAATAACCGAAAAATTTACATTTGCCCGAAATGTCAGAAATTATTTTAATAAAAAAATCCTGCCGAAACAGGATTTTTTTTTGTTTAAAATTCGAAAGCGTTTTCTTCGAAAAGTCCATCAACTGACCAATATCTTTCGCCGGTATCGTAATTGAAAGTAAGAATTTTTGATCCTTCCGGAATTTCGGAAAGTTTTTTGTTGATCGCCGCCAAAGAAGCTCCAGTCGAAATTCCCGCGAGAATTCCTTCTTGTTTCGCTAATTTTTTGGTGAATTCGTAAGCTTCCTCTTTTTCTACTTGAATTGCGCCATCAAGGATTTCGGTATCTAGAACTTTCGGAATAAATCCGGCTCCGATTCCTTGCAACGGGTGCGGACCAGGATTTCCACCAGAAATAACCGGTGAATCTTTTGGTTCTACAGCGAAGCTTTTTAAATTAGGAAATTGCTGTTTCAAAACTTGCGTAACACCAGTGATGTGGCCGCCTGTTCCCACTCCTGTGATGAGGTAATCGAATCCTTCAGGGAAATCGTTGAGGATTTCCTGAGCGGTAGTTTTTTGGTGAATTTCAGGGTTGGATGCATTTTCAAATTGCTGTGGAATCCAGACATTTTCGAGGGTTTCTGCCATTTCTAATGCTTTTTTCACCGCTCCGGAAGTTCCGAGTTCTCTCGGAGTCAGCACAAATTTAGCGCCGTAAGATGACATCAATTTTCTGCGTTCCACACTCATGCTTTCGGGCATTACCAAAACGAGTTGATATCCTTTTACTGCACAAACCATTGCCAATCCAACGCCGGTGTTTCCGGAAGTAGGTTCTACAATCAGCGTGTTTTTATTTATTTCGCCCTCTTTTTCAGCTTTTTCGATCATAGAAAGAGCGATTCTGTCTTTGATGCTGCCGCCTGGATTTTGACGTTCGAGTTTCATCCAAACTTCCACATTTTTATCAAAAATAGAATTGATCTTAACGAGTGGTGTATTTCCAATGGCTTCTAAAACATTATTAATTTTCATGATGAGAATATTTATTTTAAATTTTATTTAAATAATGAAATTGATGGGTTCATTCACCGGTAATTTGTTTTTCACGGTGACTTGACCTTTGTGAAAGACCACCGAATTTGGTGCCACACTTTCTGTGATCCAAACATTTCCACCGATGAGTGAGTTTTCGCCGATGATGGTTTCTCCGCCGAGAATGGTTGCGTTCGCATAAATCACCACGTGATCTTCGATGGTTGGATGTCTTTTTTGATGCTCCAAATCTTTCGTTACGGAAAGTGCTCCTAAAGTTACGCCTTGATAAATTTTCACCTTCTTGCCGATGACGGTGGTTTCGCCGATGACGATTCCGGTACCGTGATCGATAAAGAAGTTTTCGTCAATTTCTGCGCCAGGATGAATATCGATTCCCGTTTTGCTGTGTGCGAATTCTGTCCAAATTCTTGGAATGAGCGGAACATTGTTGATGAAAAGCTCATGAGCAAAGCGATAAACGGCGATTGCAAAGAAACCGGGATAGGAAAACATTACTTCTTCCATATTCTGTGCAGCAGGATCATTTTCGCAAATGTATTGCGCATCTTTTTCGAGCATCCTGTAGATATCGGAGAATTTTGCAAAGAAAACTTCACTTTCTACAGCTTCCTGACCTTTCATGACGCACGAAAGAATTTCTGTGAACTCCGCCTTGAAAGCGTTCAGCCGTTCCTCGATCTGTGTGATATCTGAGCAACGTTGGTATTCCAAGAAAAAGATAAAACGGAAAAACCGATCGATAAAATCTTCGGTTTTCCTTTTGTCGATATCGAATTTTCTGTTTTGATAACCCAAATGGAGGTGCTCGGTAAAACTCATTTAAGGAATAATTTCAAACAAAGGTATACAAGAATTTAACCAAATCTGTTGATGTAAGGTAATAAAAATCAACCGGGATCATTTATAAAATCATTAGTTGGTTTTCATTAAAAATAAAAATTGCGAAATGCCCTTCATTACTATGTTTTTTGAGAGAAAAGGTATTTTTCTGGTAATCAATTATGTTTTTAACTAGTGGTTTTTAATTAGAAATTTCATGAAAAATACCGTTAAAAAACGGGTTTTTTTGAAGTTGACAAGGTGTAACTTTGATGCTAATAATAACCTTATTTAATAATGAATGAAATTTATTAATTAACCTCTGGAGATAGGATTAACTGAAAACCCTCGATTTAACACCGAAATGAAGTGGAACCTCCGAAGATTGAGAATAAATGAAACCTTATTAAGTAAACAAACACATTTACCATGAAAAATCATTTTATTTTTTCAGTTCGAGCTGTTATCATATCAATGATAATGGTGCTTTATGGAAATCTGTTTTTTGCACAGAACATCACACTTGATGGGAAAACAGATGATTGGGCAGCAGCCCTGAATGGACATACTATTAAAAACTTTACCAGAGATGCAAATGCAACCAATGATGATCAGTTTACAGGCGGATCATCGGATCCTGGTCTTATTAGCTCGTGGTCATGGGTTTTAGGAAATACCAATAGCAAAGGCGATATTTCTAACGCAGCCGTGGTTTTAATAGACAATAAGATTTATTTTGCAGCAGACAGAACCGCCATCAATGGAGATGCAGCCATTGGTTTTTGGTTCTTTACCAACGGAACCCAAAAAAATCCAGGAGGAACATTTTCTCCGGAACATGCAGTGGGCGATTTACTGGTACTCAGCCATTTTACTAATGGTGGTGGAAATGTAGATCTCAATATCTACAGATGGGTTGGCTCCGGTGGTAGTGACGGTTCATTGGATAAAATAGGAACCACAGGAAATGCATTTGTAAATGCCATTTATCAGCCAACACCTACTTATCCCGGCTGGAGTTATCAAGGTGATAATGTGCCAAGTGTAGGAATTCCTCCTGCCAATACTTACGCTACCGGTGCTTTTTTTGAAGGATATGTTGATATTTCTCCTGGCTCAGGACTTTCACACTTTTTTCAAGTTTCATTTTGGAAACTCGAAATTCGCAGTCCCTTAGTGCATCGCTCCAAGATTTTGTGAGTGGTTCATTCAATATGAAACCCCATACCCCTAATGTGACACCTGGTAAAAGCTGTGGACCTGGTAACGTAACTGTTTCAGCAGAATGTACAGGCACTCAGGTTAAATGGTATGCACAAGCCGATTCGGCTAATCCTTTATCAACCGGTGGTAATATTACTATCAACGGGAATTCTTTAACTGCGAATATCAGTGCCACAACTACTTTCTATGCTTCATGCTTTAATGAGCAGACGCACTGTGAAAGTGAAAGAGTACCCGTTATTGCTACAGTGAATACTCCTCCACAAATTACAGTGAAATATACCCCAATTCTTTGTAATGGAGGTCAATCTACTGTTACCGTATCAGCTTCTGGCGGAAAAGCTCCTTACACCGGAACCGGAACCTTTACAGTAGGAGCAGGACCTCATAGTTACACAGTAACCGATGCTAACGGCTGTAGCGATACTAAAGAGATTGTGATTTCCGAACCGGACAAATTGGTGATTAAAGTGGAAGCTACCCCAATTCTTTGCAACGGTGGCCAATCGACAGTTACCGTATCAGCTTCTGGTGGCACCGCCCCTTATTCAGGAACCGGAACTTTTACAGCAATAGCAGGACCTCATAGTTACACAGTAACCGATGCCAACGGCTGTAGCGATACTAAAGAGATTGTGATTTCTCAACCGGATAAATTGGTGATTAAAGTGGAATATACACCAATTCTTTGTAATGGAGGTCAATCTACTGTTACCGTATCAGCTTCTGGCGGAAAAGCTCCTTATGTAGGAACTGGAACCTTTACAGCAATAGCAGGACCTCATAGTTATACAGTAACCGATGCCAACGGCTGTAGCGATACTCAATCGATTACCATTACACAGCCCGATCCACTAAAAGTTCAACTTTCTGCACCGCCAATCACATGTAGTAGCGAAACTGTTATGGTTACTGCAACAGCAAACGGCGGAACTGCACCTTACAGCTATCTTTGGTCAAATGGTTCTGAAGATTCTACCGCGAATTTAGGAGTTGGTATTTACAGCGTAACTGTTACTGATGCGAATGGTTGTAAAGCAACTGCAAGCGGAGAAATTAAAGCGCCTTCATGCGGTGGATTCACCACTGTAACTCAAGGAGGTTGGGGCGCAAAAGCTTCCGGAAATAACTGGGGTAAATATAGAGATACAAAATTCGCAGGCGCTTTCCCAACAGGTCTTGTGATTGGATCGGGTTCAAGATTCTTGAAACTTACATCTGCAAAAGCAGTTGACGATTTCTTACCAAGTGGAACAACTCCGAGAGCATTAAATGCAACTACGATGACCAATCCTGGAAGTTCTTATGCAAATGTTTTAGCCGGCCAAGTGGTTGCTTTAACCTTGAATGTAAGATTCGATCTTTACGATCCTAATTTCTCAGCGAGTACTTCGCATCTTGGTGATTTGATCGTGAATTCAGGAACTTTTGCAAACTGGACTGTTAATCAAGTCTTGGCGGGCGAATAAAATTTTAGGTGGTGAACCTTCACCTTACAGCGCTTCGGAAATTAATGGAATTGTAGATGCCATCAATAATAACTATGATGGTGGAAAAGTAAACAACGGACTTCTTACTTGTCCTTGTCCAAGCGCTCAGGCTGCAAAAGGTGAAACTAGCGCATCGACAGCTCAGCCACAAGCAATCGTCCCTGAAACTGCTAATGCAATCGTTCTTTATCCTAACCCTTAAAATGGCGAGTTTAATGTTAAATTCGATGCAAAAGCAGGAACTGAAGTGGTTGTACACTTATATGATGCATCTGGAAAACTCGTCGGAGATTATAGCAATAAAGTGATGAGAAACGGAAATAACGCAAGTTTAAATGTAAATAACTATAACCTTGCAGGTGGTTTATACTTGGTGAAAGTGAAAACTTCTGAACAAGAAAAAACAATAAAACTCATTATTAAAAAGTAATCATTTTAAATTTTAAATGAAGACTGCCACACAAGGCAGTCTTTTTTTATTCCAATCTATTGAGAGCATAAAACTTTTACGAAACTTTGCATCATCATTTTTGCCCACCACTTCAATATTTCTTAAATTTGTCCTAAGACATCAAAGGATTTTTTAGACATAATTTTCCTTTTTGTTGATTATTTTTAAACTATAATAAATTAAATAATAGATATGAAAGTAACCGTTGTAGGCGCAGGAGCAGTAGGTGCAAGCTGTGCTGAATACATTGCGATGAAAAATTTCGCTTCAGAAGTAGTTGTAGTCGATATCAAAGAAGGTTTTGCTGAAGGCAAAGCGATGGATTTGATGCAAACCGCTTCATTAAACGGGTTTGATACCAAAATCACCGGAACTACCGGAGATTACAGCAAAACCGCAGGTTCCAAAGTAGCCGTAATCACCTCCGGAATTCCAAGAAAACCGGGAATGACCAGAGAAGAGCTTATCGGAATCAACGCAGGAATTGTGAAAGAAGTGACTGCAAATTTGGTGAAACATTCTCCGGACGTTATCATCATCGTGGTTTCTAACCCAATGGATACTATGGCTTACCTGGTTCACAAGACTTCAGGTTTACCTAAAAATAAAATCATCGGTATGGGTGGAGCGTTAGATTCTGCACGTTTCAAATATCGTTTGGCAGAAGCATTAGAGTGCCCAATCTCAGACGTTGACGGAATGGTAATCGCGGCTCACAGCGACACCGGAATGCTTCCATTGTTGAGCAAAGCAACAAGAAACGGAGTGCCTGTTTCCGAATTTTTAAATGAAGAGCAACAAGCTTACGTTGCTGAAGAAACCAAAGTTGGCGGGGCTACATTGACCAAATTGTTGGGAACTTCCGCTTGGTACGCGCCGGGCGCAGCGGTTTCTGTTTTGGTACAATCTATCCTTTGCGATCAAAAGAAAATGATTCCTTGTTCATTAATGCTTGATGGCGAGTATGGCGAAAGCGATATCTGTTTGGGTGTTCCTGCAATTATCGGTGCAAATGGTGTTGAAAAAATCGTAGACATCACTTTAACTGACGCAGAAAAAGCGAAATTCGCAGAAGCTGCAAAAGCAGTAAGAGAAGTAAACGGAGATTTGAAATTCTAAAAATTTCTCTCATTAAATAAATTGCCTTCCGGAAAGATAATCTGGAAGGTTTTTTTATGTTCTATTCCTTTAATGAACTTAAAATTAAAGTTGAAAATATTTTATTTTCATAGAATTGAAAGGATTTAACAGGAACTTAACTTCATTATTCTACAAACCTCTTATCTTTGTAATTCTTTAATAAAAGTAAAAATCATGTCCAGAAAAATTCAAATTTTAGCCCTAGTTTTCATGTCCGTTTTCGGGATGAATGCTCAGAAAAATAAAACTTCCCAACTCGAAAGACCTAAGCTGGTGGTAGGTTTGGTGATCGATCAGATGCGTTGGGATTACCTGTACCGCTACTACGATAAATTCGGAAACGACGGTTTCAAAAGGCTTTTAAATGAAGGATATTCCTTAAATAATGTTCATATTAATTATGTTCCTACGGTTACTGCTTTAGGTCATACTTCTATTTATACAGGTTCTGTTCCGGCGATTCACGGGATTGCAGGAAACGACTGGACCGACAAAACGACCGGGAAAAATGTATATTGCACCACGGACGAAAGCGTGATGCCTGTGGGGACTACCGATAAAAAGGTGGGAAGCCATTCTCCGAAAAATCTATGGTCGACCACGATTACTGATGAGTTGCGATTGGCGACTAATTTTCAGGCAAAAGTGGTAGGCGTTTCTTTGAAAGACCGCGCTTCGATTCTTCCGGCGGGGCATAATCCGACGGGTGCTTTCTGGTTCGATGATTCTTCAGGAAACTTTGTGACGAGTTCTTATTATATGAACGATTTGCCACAATGGTTAAAGAATTTCAATGCGCAGAACTTACCAGAAAAACTGATCGCAAACGGATGGAATACTTTGCTCCCGATCAATCAATACACCGAAAGTTCACCTGACAATTCTGCTTGGGAAGGCTTGCTCGGAAGTGCGAAAACTCCGACGTTTCCTTACAGCAATTTGGCTCAGGATTATCAAGCCAAAAAAGACAATATCCGATATACGCCTTTTGGTTCTACCTTAACGCTGAAAGCTGCGGAAGCTGCTTTAGATGGTGAACAAATGGGAAAAGATAATGTAACTGACTTGCTAGCGATTAATATTGCATCAACCGATTACGCGGGGCATAAGTTCGGACCTAATTCCATCGAAGTAGAAGATGTTTATTTAAGACTCGATTTGGATTTGGCTGATTTCTTCAAAATGTTGGACGCTAAAGTAGGGAAGGGGCAATACACCGTTTTTCTTTCAGCAGATCATGGTGGCGCTCATTCGGAAGGTTTCATGAAAGAGCATAAAATGGCAACCGGATTCTTTGGCGATAACGCAGAGAAAGATCTCAACCAATTATTGAAATTAAAATATCAATACGATAAACTCATCATTGCCATTGATAATTACCAGATTTATTTGGACCAAAATTACATGAAAGCCAATAAAATCAATGCAGAAGAAGTTGCGGATTATTTAGTGGATGAGTTGAATAAAGATCAAACTGTTCTTTTTGCTGTGAATCTGAAAAAGATTGGGCAATCACCTATTCCGGAACCGATAAAATCTCGAATTATTAATGGTTACAACTGGCAAAGAAGTGGTGATATTCAATTGGTTTCCCACGATTCGATGTTGCCGCCTTATTCCAAAACCGGAACTACACACAGCGTTTGGAACTCTTATGATTCCCATGTTCCGTTGATTTTCATGGGATATGGCTTCAAAAACGGAGAAAGCAACCGAGAATATAACATGACCGATATTGCACCGACTTTATCAGCTTTACTCAGAATACAATTCCCAAGTGGAAACATCGGAAACCCGATTGTGGAAGCTTTAGGAAAGTAAATTTAATACATCAAAAAAAAGAACGCATTGAAAATTCAGTGCGTTCTTTTTTTATTAACATTAAAAAAACTATTTTCCTTTTTGTGGAGGATAATTTGCCATGATTTCCGAAACAATTTCCGGGATTTGTTTTTGTTTCTGTTTTGGAGAATCTACCGAAATTCCGCTTCCGGTACCTTGCCAAACTAACTTTTGCGTTCTTGCATCAATTAAATCTATGATCAAAGCACCTTGGTTATAGTTGGAAGTCCAAGTTCTGTTCACTCCAACTCCCCAACCGAAAGGTCCGCCCCAACCGTACATTCCGTAAGGTCTCGTGCTTTGTACATCCTGAATTTTCTTGTGGTTGGCTTTAACATTTACGATCAAATCCGGTGTGTCGGAAACGCTCATTCCTTTTGTTTGCAATTGTTTGGAAACTTCATTCAAAACGCGGTCTTTGTCAAGGTCATTGAGTTTCAAATCATCGATTCTCAGTTTATACGTTTTGTAAGTATTGAAGTTTGCGGTTTCTGCGTAATCAGATTTCACGTTGAAAGGGCTGCAGGAAGTTAATCCCAAAGTAGCCGAAGCTAGTAATAGGAAAAAATATTTTTTGCTCATCGCTTTAAAATTATTTTTGCTGTATTCGGTAATTGTTGATTTCATCGCCAATATTTTATTTAATTTTTTTTAATCGGTTTTATAAAACGGTCGGTTTTTTTATCATAACCATACGGGCAATGTTTGCATCCACTTTTGCAGCAATAGCCACGCTTCAGGTGGAATTTCTCAGTGAAAACTTTGTACCCCTGTTCGTTATAATAATAATCTTCGTTTTCTTTGATGGTATTTTCGCTCATGGGTTAAATCAAAATGACTGAAAATTTTATCTTTGTTAAATGATAATGGTTTGTCAACGGCTTCTCAAAAATACGAAAATTTCAGCGATTACCATTTTTCCCTTTATTATTCTGCGGAAAGATGCGTCGCGCCACGATCGTATGCTCATCAATCACGAGAAAATTCACCTTCGGCAGCAGCTCGAGCTCTTCATTGTTTTCTTTTATTTATGGTATGTAATCGAGTATTATTATTGGTTTTTCCGGCTCAAAAATTCTTTTCAAGCTTACAAATCCATCTCTTTTGAGCGCGAAGCTTATGCGATGGAAAACGATTTCAATTACCTCGAAACCAGAAAATGGTGGAGTTTTTTGAAGTTTTTAATATGATTTTTTGGCGCACATTTCCGGCTTTCACTACTCGCTTTTTTGTTCCTAGCTTTCCCTAGGTTTACAAAAAGAGTTCAAACATGCCGTTCAATCCGGGGCGCAACTCGTTTTCCAATTGAAAATTTCGTTATTAATCAAAATATTTCCCCGAAATTTGTTTCATGAAAATCCCGGAAATCAAAATTCCCATTATTCAAATTCCTTTAGCAAAGAACATCACGCTTTGCATCAAACGAGAAGATCTCATTCATCCCAAAATCTCTGGGAATAAATTCTGGAAACTCTTCTACAACATCAATCATTATTTAGAAACGAATCTGGAAAAACCTTTTATTATCACTTTCGGAGGCGCGTTTTCCAATCATATTGCAGCTGTTGCAGCTTTGGGAAAAGAATCAGGAATTCCTACTTTGGGCATCATCCGTGGAGAAGAATTGCATGATCGTTGGCAAGAAAATCCAACCTTGAAAACCGCTTCCGAAAACGGAATGGAATTTCGCTTCGTCACCCGACAAAATTATAGCGACAAAAATCAACTCACCGAAAATTTGCAAATTGAATTTCCCAACGCATTAATAATTCCGGAAGGTGGCACCAACGAAAATGCGGTGAAAGGCATCCAACACCTGCTGAATCATGAAACGAAAAGTTTTGATTATCTTTGCACCGCAGTTGGAACCGGTGGAACGGTCGCAGGATTATCCAGATTCGCAGAGCAACACCAGAAGGTTTTGGGTTTTAAAGTGGTAATTGATCGTTCATTGGAAACAACTGTTACAGAACTTTCCGGAAAGAAAAATTTTGATCTGATCGATGCACAAGATGGCGGGTACGGCAAAATAACTGATGAAAATATTCGTTTTATCAATGAGTTTTACCAAACTTTCGGCATCGAACTCGATCCAATTTACACCGGAAAAATGATGAAAGGGATTTTCGAACTGATCGAAGAAGATTATTTCCCGGAAAACAGCCGAATTTTGGCATTTCACACCGGGGGTTTGCAAGGAATTGAAGGAGCCAACGAAATGCTGAGGAAGAAAAACAGAGCGTTAATCCAATTCGGAAAATGAGGTTTTTAACCTTAAAAAAAATAAAAATCATTGGCATTAGTCCAAAATTTAAAATATTTATGAAAAGCATATTTTGTATCCTTTCAATACTTATTTTATCAAAATTCCAAGCGCAAAGCTGGAAAAACGATGAGCAGTATATTCAGAAATTCGCACCCTACGCCGTAGAGGAAATGGAAAAATACAAAATTCCGGCTTCCATCACTTTAGCACAAGGACTTTTAGAAACCGGTGGCGGACAAAGCCGTCTTGCCATTCAGGGCAATAATCATTTCGGGATTAAATGCAAAGAAGATTGGACCGGAAGGACGATGAAACATACCGATGATGCTCCGAATGAATGTTTCAGGGTGTATGATGATCCGCGGGAATCTTATGAAGATCACTCTAAATTTTTAGCTTTCCGGCAATA
This sequence comes from Kaistella montana, assembly GCF_024436175.1. Classification (GTDB taxonomy): domain Bacteria; phylum Bacteroidota; class Bacteroidia; order Flavobacteriales; family Weeksellaceae; genus Kaistella; species Kaistella montana. The sequence continues at coordinate 58,857 of NZ_JANFQP010000004.1, forward strand.
TTATGTCAATCTTTTCAAACTCGACATCAAAGATTATAAATCTTGGGCACACGGGCTAAAAAAAGCAGGATACGCTACAAACCCGCGTTACGCCTATATTTTAATTGATAAAATCGAAAAGAATAGACTTTACGAATTCGATAATACCAATTCCAAAGAGGTTTTGTATACTATTTTGAAAATGTATCCAAGTTTGGAAAGCGACCGAATTTTTATGGCGCAATTGGATCAAAGCGAAGCGAAAACCAAACCTGCGACAGTAACAGTTCCGTACCAGCAAACTTCTTATGCGAAACAGCAACAAACCGTTAAAGAGTTAAAAACCGATGCCGAAATATTGAACTCCATTTTAGTTAAAAATCATCCGAATGGAGGAAGAAAATTTGTAGTACTTCCGGCTGATACTCAACTTTCTTTAATTTCCAAAAAATTCGGAATTTCTGAGAGTAAATTGATGAAATGGAATGAACTCGACAGCGGAGCATTGATGAGAAACGATATTCTCTTCCTAGAATCCAAAGCTTCAAGCGGAAATGTTGCCACTTACAAAACGAAAGTAGGAGAGACGATGCATGATATTTCACAAAAATTCGGCATTAAGCTTTCTAAATTATATTCGAAAAACAGAATGGAATTCGGGGATCAACCCAAAATCGGGCAACTGATTTACCTTCAAAGCAAAAAACCGCGCAGCTAATTCAACCACTTTAAAATTTAATTAAAAAATGTTATATCAAAGAAGTTCAGCTTTATTCGACGAAGCATATCAATATATTCCGGGTGGAGTGAATTCTCCGGTTCGGGCGTTTAAATCTGTTGGAGGAGTTCCTATTTTTATGAAATCTGCAAAAGGCGCTTATATGACCGACGCGGATGACAATACCTATATTGATTATATCAATTCTTGGGGACCTGCGATTTTGGGACATACCCATCCTGAAGTTTTAGAAGCTATTCAAAAGCAGGCTGAAAGCGGATTTTCATTCGGAACTCCAACCGAATTGGAAACCGAAATCGCTAAATTGATTGTAAAAAATGTTCCGAATATCGACCAAATCAGAATGGTTTCTTCGGGGACAGAAGCTTGTATGAGCGCCATTCGCTTGGCAAGAGGTTTCACGGGAAGAGATAAGATCATCAAGTTTGAAGGTTGCTATCATGGACATTCCGATTCTTTTTTAATTAAAGCAGGAAGTGGTGCTGCAACTTTCGGAAACCCAAATTCTCCGGGAGTTACCGCCGGAACCGCGAAAGATACACTGCTCGCAAGATATAATGATGCTGAACAAGTTGCCGATTTATTCCGACACAATCCGGGTGAAATTGCTGCGATTATCGTAGAACCAGTTGCCGGAAACATGGGCTGTGTGTTGCCTGAGAATAATTTCCTTCAAAATTTAAGAAAACTTTGCGATGAAAATGGTGCGTTGCTGATTTTTGATGAGGTGATGACCGGTTTTCGTTTGGCTTTTGGCGGTGCGCAAGAAGTTTTCAATGTGAAAGCTGATTTGGTAACATACGGAAAAGTGATTGGTGGCGGACTTCCGGTGGGAGCATTTGCCGGTAGAAACGAGATTATGGATCATCTGGCTCCGAAAGGCGGCGTGTATCAGGCGGGAACTTTAAGTGGAAATCCTTTGGCGATGAGAGCGGGTTTGACGACTTTGGAATTGATCAGAAAAGATGAAAATCTCTACCAAAACCTCAATAAAACTGCGGAAACCCTTGATTTTGAAATCGGGAAAATATTAAATTCTAAAAATATAGAACACCGAATCAACAGAAAAGGTTCGATGATGAGCATCTTTTTCCATGTGAATGCGGTTTCTAATTTTGAGGAAGCGGCGAATGCCAATCATTCGTTGTTCAATAATTTCTTTCATCATCTTTTGGCGAATGGAATTTACCTGCCGCCGAGTGGCTTCGAAACGTGGTTTATTTCTGCCGCGATTAAGGAAAATGAAATCGACCGAACTTTGGAAGTGATTCGCAAGTTTGAGTATTCATAAATAAAAAAGCCAACCGAAATTTTTCAGTTGGCTTTTTTTAAGTTTAAAATTTCATTAAGGTTTCGCTCTTTCATATTGATGCGGGAAAAAGCAATTGTCGTTATTTTTAAAAGAACCCCGAACTGGTAGGTAAGGGTTTCTAAGAATTTCGCGGGCGACAAAAATCAGATCAGCTTGTTTATTTTGTAAAATTTCCTCAGCTTGTTTTGCTGTTTTTATTAATCCAACAGCACCGGTTGCAATTTCCGCTTTTTTTCTAATGGATTCTGCTAATGGAACTTGGTAACCATCAAACAAAGTGATTTTCGCGCCATGAATGTTTCCGCCACTTGAAACGTCGATTAAATCTACGTTTTTTGTTTTTAAAATTGTAGAAAGTTCAATGCTTTGTTTCAAATCCCAACCGTTTTCGGCATATTCGGTTCCGGAAATTCTTACGAAAAGTGGATGATTTTCATCTAAAATTTCATTCACGGTATCAACAATTTCTAATAAAAACCGACTTCTGTTTTCGAAACTTCCACCGTATTCATCGGTTCGCGTATTCGATAAAGGCGACAAAAACTGATGAACAAGATAGCCATGCGCAGCGTGAATTTCAATCAAATCAAAACCTGCATCGATGGCGCGTTTTGCAGCTTCTTTAAAACTTTTAACCAAATTTTTAATCTCGTCCACGGAAAGTTCATGTGGAATTCTTTCGCTTTCGGAATAAGGAATCGGCGATGGAGCCACGGTTTCCCAACCTTCTTCCAGAGAAATTTGTTTTCCGTTCCAGGTAGAAGCTTTTCTTCCCGCGTGCGCTAGTTGAATTCCGATTTTGCTTTCGGAGTTTTCATGGACAAATTTCACGATTTTTGAAAGCGCTTTTGCCTGCTCATCATTCCAAATTCCCATGCATTTATGGGTGATTCTGCCTTCGGGAACTACGCCGGTTGCTTCCACGATGATGAGTCCGGTTCCGCCTTGTGCACGACTCGCATAATGCACAAAATGGAAATCATTGGCCATTCCGTTTTCGCAGGAATACATGCACATCGGCGACATGACCCAGCGGTTTTTCAATTCGAGGTTTCTTAGTTTTATAGGTGAATATAGCATATTTTTAAAGTTAAAATTTGACGTACAAATTAACGGTATTTTTCTCATTTTTGGATTTCCTTTCATTACAAAGTTTAGCAATGCTGTTTCGCAAATTTTCTTATCTTTACTCCCCAATTTTTTTTAATGGAAAAAGAATTTAAAATTACTTTTGAGACCATCGAAAACTACAACAGTCTAGATGAGACCGAAAAAAAACTTTTCGATGCCGCCCAAAAGATTCGCGAAAAAGCATACGCTCCTTATTCTGATTTTCATGTTGGATGCGCTATACTTTTAGAAAACGGAGAAATAATCAGCGGAAGTAACCAAGAAAATGCGGCATATCCTTCTGGTTTATGTGCAGAACGAACCACTATTTTTTGGGGGGCAGCAAATTTTCCTGGGATGAAAATGAAAAAACTATTTGTGATTGGAGCACCGAAAGATGCTGTTCATTCCGTTCCGATTCCGCCATGTGGCGCTTGTCGACAATCGATATTGGAGTATGAAGCCAAACAAAAAGAAGGAATCGAAATTTATTTTGCCTCCTTAGGTGGCGAGATTTACAAAACCAAAACAATTCGAGATTTATTGCCGTTTTCGTTTGATTCTTCTTACCTTTAAGTTTCTATTTATTTAAATTTATCCTTCGTAATTTCAAAGAAAATACAATGAGAATTGCAGCCATCGATATCGGGAGCAATGCAGCCCGACTTTTGATTAATGAAGTCATTGAACCCAAAAAAGGCAAACCGGAATTTACCAAGCTCAATCTTTTGAGGATTCCTTTGCGTTTGGGAATGGATGTTTTTGCGAAGGGAGAAATAGGTCCGGAACGTGAAAAAATGGTGATCGATTCGATGAAAATTTTCAGCGATTTGATGAAAATTTATCAGGTTGATCATTACCGAGCATGTGCTACCAGTGCGATGCGCGATGCAAAAAACGGTTTGGAAATCATTAACGAAGTAAAAAAAGCTTCAGGAATTGAAATCGAGATTATCTCCGGTGATGAAGAAGCAACTTTGATCTATGAAAACCATGTTGCAGAAGGCCTTGATAAGGATTTTGCGTATCTGTACATCGATGTTGGCGGTGGTTCTACCGAACTCACTTTCTACGAAGGCGGAAAAATGATTTATGAGAAATCTTTCAATATCGGAACCATTCGATTGCTCAATGGTTTGGTGACCGATGATCATTGGAAGCAAATGAAAGAAGAAATCCGAAAAAACATCAACAGCAAAAAACCTGTCGTAGCGATAGGTTCTGGCGGAAATATCAACAAAATATTTTCGATGAGCAAAACCAAAGACGGGAAACCAATGTCGACTGCTTTTCTGAAAAAATATTACAAAGAAATGAACGAACTTTCGGTGCCTGAACGAATGAGCCGATACGGCTTGCGCGAGGATCGAGCTGATGTTTTGGTTCCAGCTTTGGAAATTTTCAATAATGTGATGAACTGGAGTGACATCAGCAAAATATTTGTTCCGAAAATTTCAGTTGCTGATGGGTTGATTCATAGTATTTTTGATGGTTTGAAGAAGAAAACCATTACTAAACCCTAAATTTTTCGGTATTAATAAATCCTAAACAACCTATTATTCACAATTCTTTAAACTTGTGTTAAACATTCTCTTCCTTTTTAATTTGATTTTTGTGGAAATTTAAATTAAAAGTAAGAAAATGAGAAAACTTTATCTGATTCAACTCTTTCCGGTTATTTTTTCGCTGAGTTTTCAGTCGGTGAATGCACAAACTTTGGTGCATCACTGGAATTTTAACAACAATTCATCCGAAGCGGCCATCACAACTCCCAATGTTGCATTGGTTTCCGGAGCAAAATTGCAAGCTATTGCCGGTGGTACAAGTATCATCGATTTTGCTGGCGGAACTGGCCAGAATTTTAATGTTGAAAATTTAAACGCCAGAAACGGTGATGCATCAGGAACTCATTTGCGTTTCAATAATCCGATTGGTGGCGCATTACAATTCGATTTACCAACAACCGGCTACGAAAATGTGGTGGTGAAATTCACTACCAGAAGATCCGGATCCGGAGCGGGAACTCAAACTTGTTCGTATTCCGTTGATGGAACTAACTTCATACAATTTGCCACAATTCTTCCAGTGGACGGAAACCCAACTTTGCAAACTTTAGATTTTTCAAGTGTTGTCAATGTTTCCAATAATCCTAATTTTCAATTAAGAGTTGAATTTTCTGCAAATCCGGGTGGTTCCGCAGGGAATAATCGATTTGATAATTTCACTTTAGACGCAACTGTAGCTGGAGGTGCCGATACTACTGCTCCTGTTGTAACTTACACGCCTGTAAATAATGCAACCAATATTTCAACTGCGGTACAGCCGATAGTTAAATTTAATGAAAGCGTTCGACTCATCGATAATTCAGCAATTACCAATGCCAATGCGCAAAATCTTGTGGAACTTCGCGCCGGAAATTTAACCGGAAGTTTGGTACCGTTCACTACAACTTTTGCTAACAACGAAATCACGGTAATTCCTTCTTTAAGTTTGAATGTCAATCAGGTTTATTACCTCGCTTTGAAACCTAATTTGGTGGAAGATTTCAACGATAACGCAGTAGTTTCAGGAGGTTCAAGCAGTTTTACTACAGCCGGAACGTCGGTTTCTTTTGCTAAAAATTTCATTAAAGTAAATGAAAATACAGGTTCGCTTGTTTTTGATCTTAATGTCAATTCACCTTCGAATGCTTCGGTAGATTTGGCGGTGAAAGCTGCGCCTTTTAGCACTGCGAATTCGGCGGATTTCACTTTGGCTACACAAACTATTAATATTACGCCTTCTAGTCCTTCAACTTACAGCATTTCTATTCCAATTACTGATGATAATTTAGAAGAGCAACAAGCGGAATACTTTGTTTTAAGTTTAGAAAATCCTGTAGGGACAACGGTTTCTGGAAGTTTAATTTCTACAATTTATATTATTGACAACGATAAATTGGCACCAGTTCCGAACAATCAGATTTCCTTAAATTATGTTGGAAGTTTTGATCCTTCCGGAGCAAATAACAGCACGACAGAAATTGTAGTTCACGACCCGATTTCGAAAAAATTATTTACTACAAGCGCAATTACAGGAGTTTTAGATATTGTTAATTTCTCCGATCCTTCTTCGCCATCGGTTGTGAATTCAGTTGATATGAATTCTTATGGTGGATTAACGAGTGTAGCGGTAAAAAATGGAATTGTAGCTGTTGCATCTCCGAATTCGACTCCTCAAAATAATGGTTCTGTCGTATTTTTTGATACGAATGGAACATTTTTAAAACAAGTAACCGTTGGAGCTTTGCCTGATATGATTACTTTCTCACCAGATGGAACCAAAGTTCTTACTGCAAATGAAGGCGAACCAAACGCTGATTATTCCGTTGATCCAGAAGGTTCGGTTTCGATTATCGATATTTCTGGTGGAGTTTCTAATCTTTCTCAAGCGAATGTGACGACGCTTTTATTTACTGATTTTAATGCTCAGGAAGCTTCATTAATAGCTTCCGGAATCCGAAAATTGAAAGCTTCAAGTACACTTTCTCAGGATTTGGAGCCGGAATATATCGCGGTGAGTGCCGATAATCAGAAAGCTTTTGTAACCATTCAAGAAAATAATGCCGTTGCAGAAATTAATTTGAATACCAAAACCATCGCTGCACTTTGGCCTTTAGGTAAAAAAGATATGAGTTTGCCAGGAAACGGTTTCGATGCTTCCGATAATAACAACGAAATTTTGATCGCAAACTGGCCTGTGAAAACTTTTTATATTCCAGATGCCATTGCTACTTACAACGTTGGCGGAACTAATTATATCGTAACAGCGAACGAAGGTGACGAAAAAGAATTCAGCAATTTGAATGAAAGAACAACCGTTGGAGCATCAAGTTACAATTTAGATGCGGCAGTATTTTCACAAGCTGAAATTTTGAAAGCTTCTCATAATTTAGGAAGATTCAGAGTGACTAATTTGAATGGAAATACCGATTCAGATTCTGCTTTCGAAGAAATTAACGCGGTTGGTTCTCGTTCTTTTTCTATTTTTAATGCAGACACGAAACAAATCGTTTTCGATAGTGGCGACGATTTCGAAAGATACACCGCGCAGAATTTCGCGAGTATTTTCAACGCCGATCACGAAAGCAACACGCCGAAAAATAGAAGCCGCTCAAAAGGTCCGGAACCGGAAGGTGTAGCGATTGCAACAATTGCAAACCAAACTTTCGCTTTTGTTTCTTTGGAAAGAGTAGGCGGTGTGATGGTTTATAACATTACGAATCCAAATGCGCCTGTTTTTGTTGATTATAAAAACACCAGAAGCACTTCTGCATACGGTGGCGACAACGGTGCGGAAGGAATTATCTACATTCCGAAAACCGAAAGTGCAACCGGAAAAGGCTACATAGTAATTGCCAACGAAATCAGCGGAACTTTGACGATTTATGAAATTAATGATGATGTACTGGCTTCGAACAATGTTTCAAATAACGCGAAAACTTTCAGCATATTCCCGAATCCAGCACCGAAAGGCTTGGTTTATTTTAACAGAGAAGCTGATATTGAAATTCATGATGTGACAGGGAAACTTGTTCAAAAATCTCAAAAAGCAAAAACTATTGATACTTCTAAATTCAACACCGGAGTTTATTTGGTGAAAACTTCAGAAGGAATCGTGAAGAGAATTATTGTGAAATAATTATTATTTTTTTCAATCGAGCGAGGGTTCTCATTTTTGGGAATCCTCGTTTTTTTTAATTTTTAATGAAATTTTCCTTCAGAATTTTATCTTTTTCCCAGTTCAATGATTTCGAGGTTTTCAATTTTTTCACCGTTGATTTCAAAACGCATCATCGTGCGGGTTTTGTGCCATCCTTCTTTTCCGCAAGCTCCGGGATTCAGGTGAAGTAAATTATTTTTCTGGTCAAACATCGCTTTCAAAATATGAGAATGTCCTGAAATAAAAAGATTTGGCGATTCTTCAGCGATTTCTTTTTTAGCTAAAGGCGAATATTTCCCGGGATAACCACCGATATGAATCATTAAAACTTCCACATTTTCAACAGTAAAACGAGCAACTTCCGGAAAAATTTTTCTTACTTTTTCTCCATCGATATTTCCGTAAACGCCGCGCAAAGTGGTAATTTTTTCCAGCTTTTCAATCACTTCCGAATTTCCAAAATCTCCGCAATGCCAAATTTCATCGGCTTGTGAAGCGTAATCTAAAATTCGATCATCCATATAAGAATGAGTATCGGAGAGGAGCAAAATCTTTTTCATGGAAAGCAAATTACTCGATTTTTCTTGAATTTTACGGATTAAATTTTAGAAATTTGCATCAATGAGATATTTCATAGAATTTTCTTATCAAGGCAAGAATTATTTCGGCTACCAAATACAGCCCAAGGAAATTTCCGTTCAGCAAGAATTGGAGAAAGCACTTTCAACTTTGTTGCGACAAAACATCAAAACCACCGGTGCGGGAAGAACCGACACGGGAGTTCATGCTAAAAAAATGTTTGCTCATTTTGATTTCGATGGAGTGTTAGATGATCAATTGGTATATAAACTCAATAGTTTTTTACCTCAAGACATCGCTGTGAAAAAGATTTTCGAGGTGAAAGAAGATTTTCATGCTCGTTTTGATGCGACTTTTCGAACTTATGAATATTATATTTCGTTAGAAAAAAATCCGTTTACGCTGGATCATTCTTGGCAAATGTGGAAAAGAAAATTGGATGTCGATAAAATGAATGAAGCCTGCAAAATCCTCTTTGAATACAATGATTTCACGAGTTTTGCAAAACTTCACACCGATAACAAAACCAATAATTGTAAAATTTATAAAGCTTTTTGGGAACAAAATGGAACGGAATTGAAATTTACCATTTCCGCTGATCGATTCCTGAGAAATATGGTGCGTGCCATTGTAGGAACGATGGTGGAAATTGGAAACGGAAAAATAAAACCCGAACATTTAAGAACCATCATCGAAGAGAAAAACCGAAATTCAGCGGGTACTTCGGCGCCTGCGCAAGGACTTTTTTTGGTGGATGTAGGCTACAATTTTGAGTAAGATAACATTAAAATGAAAAAACAAAATACCTGGGATATTATTAAAAGACTGTTCGTGATCGGTATGAAATTCCGGACATGGTTTATTATTACCCTAATTATTTCTATCTTTTTATCGGTGATTTCTACATATCGACCGTATCTTACGATGCAAATTGTAGATTCCGATATCATTAAATTGCGAGATAAAGCTTCGATGATGAAGCATATTTATCTTTTAATTGCCTTGGTTTTTGGGGAAACGATTCTCAATTTTTTCTTGGTTTATTTTTCCAATTATATTTCCCAAAATGTGATTCGCGATATTCGGGAAAAGCTTTATCATAAACTCATTTATTTCAAAACTTCTTTCTTTGATAAAACTCCAATCGGGCAACTTGTAACGCGTGCAGTTGGCGATGTAGAAACGATTTCAACAGTTTATACTGATGGTTTTTTGATGGTTTTCGGAGATATTTTAAGGATCGTTTTCGTTTTGGTCATGATGTTTCAAGTTGATGTGCACTTGAGTTACATTTCCTTGGCAATTCTTCCGTTGATGGTCGTGATTACGAGATTTTTCCAGAAAAAACTCAAAAAAGCTTTCTCGGATGAACGAACTTGGACCGCAAACCAAAATTCCTTCGTGCAGGAAAGACTTTCCGGAATGACGCTTATTCAGGTTTTCAACAGACAGAAGGCAGAATTTGAAAAATTTGATCAAATCAACATCACTTTGAAATCCGCTTTGCTCAGAACGGTTTTCATTTTCTCACTCTTTTTTCCGGTGGTCGAACTGATTTCTTCCCTTTTCATCGGATTTGTCTTATTTTATGGTGGTTATATTACGATTTCGGCCGGTGTGGTGATCGCTTTTATTCAATATATTTCCATGTTGATTCGTCCGCTTCGACAAATTGCGGATCGTTTTAATAATATTCAAAGAGGAATTGTAGGTGCAGAAAGAGTTTTAGGCGTTATGGACGAAGATTTTTCATTAACCAACAACGGGAAAGTCGTTAAGCATCAATTCGACGGAAAAATTGAATTTAAAGATGTGAAATTTTCATACGATGAGAAACAAGAAGTTTTGAAAGGCATCAGTTTCAAAGTAAATCCAGGCGAAACCGTAGCAATTGTAGGAGCAACCGGCGCAGGAAAATCGACGATTATCAGCTTAATTACAAGACTTTATGATATTAATTCCGGGAAAATTCTTTTGGATGATGTCGCGCTGAAAGATTATGAACTTTATAATTTGAGAAGTCATATTGGAGTCGTTTTGCAGGATGTTTTCCTTTTCCATGGTAGTATTTTCGAAAATCTTTCGTTTGGTGACGAAACTGTAACTTTAGAAAAAATAAGAAAAATTGCCAAAGAAATTGAGGTAGATGATTTTATCATGAGTCTTCCTGGCGGTTACGATTATGTGGTGCGCGAAAGAGGTTCCTCGATTTCCTTGGGACAAAGACAATTGTTATCGTTTTTAAGAGCTTATCTTTCCGACCCGAAAATTTTAATTCTCGATGAAGCTACTTCTTCCATCGACCATGAAAGTGAAAAACTCATCCAAAAAGCAACGGAAAAAATCACCAAAAACCGAACTTCAATTATCATTGCTCACCGACTTTCGACTATTGAAAAAGCCGATAAAATCATTGTGATGGAACACGGAAAAATTGTGGAAGAAGGCAAACACATGGAATTGCTCCACAAAAATGGTTATTACGCAACATTGTACAAAGCCCAGCTGAAACATGAAGTTGAGGAAAGTGAATAAAAAAAGATCGGTTCTGAGTTGAGCCGATCTTTTTTGTTTTTTTAATGATGAAATTAATTTCCAACCACAGTTTTTGCGGTGACGAATTCTTTCAAGGCAATCATCGAAAGTTCGGTTCCGTAACCCGAAGATTTGGCGCCACCAAACGGAAGTCGCGGATCGGAACTGGTTTCTTTATTGATGCTCACTGTTCCGGATTGCAGATTTTCAATGAAAAACTGTTGACGTTTTTTATCTTTTGTCCACACCGCATTTCCTAAACCAAACGGAATGTCATTGGCGATTTTCAGGGCTTCTTGATCATTTTTTGCAATCATTACCATTCCGAGTGGTCCGAAAAGTTCTTCCTTCAAAATAGGATTTCCGGGTTTCACCTTGATTAATCCCGGTTGAAATTGGGTTTCGGAAATTCTTTTTAATGGCAAAATGATTTCTGCGCCGTTTTTTATCGCTTTTTTGTACTGGTTTTCCAATTCATCTGCCAAATCCGGACGAGCCATTCCACTGAGGTTGGTTTCTTTTTTCATGGGATTTCCGGGGATGTATTTTTGATATTCTTTAATGAAAATCGGCATGAATACCTTTTCCGTATTTTTTTGAATGATAAATCTTTTCGCGGCATTACACGCTTGTCCGCAGTTTTGAAGTCGGGCTTTAGCTCCACTTTCTGCTGCTTTTTTCAGGTGAGCATCATCCAAAATGATAAATGCATCGCTTCCGCCGAGTTCGAGCAAGGATTTTTTAATGTTTTTTCCGGCAATAGAAGCCACTTCTGCACCTGCTTTTTCGCTTCCGGTCAGACTTACACCTTGAACAATCGGGTTTTCTAAAACCGATTTCACTTCCGCATGTCCGATTTCTAAATTTTGGAAGATTCCTTTCGGAAAACCAGCATCAAGAAAGAGTTTTTCCATCATTTTTCCGCTTCCGAAACAAATTGAGGCATGTTTCAAAACTACCGTATTTCCTGCGAGAATCGCCGGAACCGCAAATCGAAGAACTTGCCAGAACGGGAAATTCCAAGGCATGACTCCCAAAATTACACCGAGCGGAGCATAGTGAACCTCCGAAACACGAAATTCGGTTTTGATTTTTTCGGGTTTCAGGATATTTTCAGCTTCGGCGTAATATCTCGTCATCAATGCACATTTTTTGATCTCTGCAATTGATTGGGAGATGGGTTTGTTCATTTCTTTGGTGATGTTTTTGCCGAACTTTTCTGCATCTTTTTCAAGCAAACCTGCTAATTTTAAGAGTAATTGTTGTTTTTTGGCAAAAGGAACTGTTCTCCATTCTTCAAATGTTTGCTGAGCTTTTGCTAATTTATTGTTTAAATTCATTTATCCTTTTTTTAAGATTAAAAAAAATAAAACGGAACCGTTTCTGGGATCACGTTTTCATAAGCAACAAATATACTAAAAGCAGAAAAAGTATTTTTAATCATAATATATATAAGAGTAGAATTTGATTTTAGTTTTTGCTGTGTTATGTCTTGATTGTTTTTTTTTATGAATGTAAATTTCTGCGGAAGAATTGTATTGAAATATGATTCTACATTTTGAAGTGGTATTAAATAATAAGTTTTTAGATAAATTCTTTTTGAAAGATTTGAGATTATGATAATTTTAAGTATTTTTGAAAAAATAAAATTTAATAAAAAATGAATACACCGTCGGAATTAAAGTACACCAAAGACCACGAATGGGTTAGAGTTGAAGGAAACATCGCAACTATCGGAATTACAGATTTTGCTCAAAGTGAATTGGGCGATATTGTTTTCGTAGATGTAGATTCTGTAGATGATGAACTTGCAGGTGGTGATGTTTTCGGAAGTGTAGAAGCTGTGAAAACTGTTTCCGATCTATTTTTGCCATTATCAGGAAAAGTTATAGAGTTTAATTCAGATCTAGAAGATCAACCAGAATTACTCAATACCGATCCTTATGGTAAAGGATGGATTATCAAATTAGAAGTTGCCGAAGGTGCAGATGCTGCAGAATTACTTACAGCAGAACAATATCAAGAATCACTTGGATAAAATATCAAAAACATTTAGTAAGATTTTGCCCATTTATTGGGCATTTCTTACTTTTATGCTCCTCAAGCCAGGAGTAGAAAACCAAGAATATCCTTTTATGTTTGAGGGTATTGATAAGGTTTTACATTTAAGTATCTTCACCATGTTGGGATTTTGCTTTATGGCAACTTTTCCCAAAATAAAATTTATGTCTTTTATACAAATCATGTTGATTTATGCGCTTTTAACCGAAATTCTACAAGATGAAATGGGTTTGGGCAGATCGTTGGAAGGCCTGGATTTAGTAGCTGACACGATTGGCGTGCTAATAGGTTACTTTATATTTGTTCGAGTAAAACGCATGAGTTTTTGAATATTAATAGGACTATTAATCCAATCCCATTCTTAGGAGTGGGATTTTTTTTTGGACGATATTTTAGGTAGTTTAAATTTTTGTAACAGAAATTCAACAAGTTGAACGAACCCAAAGAAAATAGTTTAGATAAAATTTCAGGATCAAGAAAAAGAGCGTATCTTTGCAATCCCAAATCGAGAGAAGAGGGAGCGAAGTAGAAGACTAAAGATTATGAGATCATGTTTGATAAATTTTTCAATCAAATGTTTGCTCATTAGAAAATAGTTTGTATCTTTGCAAACCCAAACGGAGAGATTTGTACGGGGAGCGAAGTAGGATTTAGATTGATTGAGGTTAAAGAGGATAAGCTAAGGCTTACGAAAAAAAGTTTTAAAATTTTCCTCAAAAAGATTTGGTCAATTAGAAAATAGTTTATACTTTTGCACACGCAAATCAGGGAATGAAACGACAGAAAAATTTCTCTGAAAAAAAGCGGAAGAAAAGAGAT
>NZ_JANFQP010000005.1 GCF_024436175.1 Kaistella montana
AAAAAAGTTTTAAAATTTTCCTCAAAAAGATTTGGTCAATTAGAAAATAGTTTATACTTTTGCACACGCAAATCAGGGAATGAAACGACAGAAAAATTTCTCTGAAAAAAAGCGGAAGAAAAGAGATCATTGAAAATACAATAACAACCAAAAAAGTAAGGAAAAACTAAAGCGTCAATTTTTTGAGTGAGTCAGACAAACATACAATGGAGAGTTTGATCCTGGCTCAGGATGAACGCTAGCGGGAGGCCTAACACATGCAAGCCGAGCGGTATGGATAGCTTGCTATCCAGAGAGCGGCGCACGGGTGCGTAACACGTGTGCAACCTACCTTTATCTGGGGGATAGCCTTTCGAAAGGAAGATTAATACCCCATAATATAATTGATGGCATCATTGATTATTGAAAACTCCGGTGGATAGAGATGGGCACGCGCAAGATTAGATAGTTGGTGAGGTAACGGCTCACCAAGTCAATGATCTTTAGGGGTCCTGAGAGGGAGATCCCCCACACTGGTACTGAGACACGGACCAGACTCCTACGGGAGGCAGCAGTGAGGAATATTGGACAATGGGTGAAAGCCTGATCCAGCCATCCCGCGTGAAGGATGACGGTCCTATGGATTGTAAACTTCTTTTGTACAGGGATAAACCTACTCTCGTGAGGGTAGCTGAAGGTACTGTACGAATAAGCACCGGCTAACTCCGTGCCAGCAGCCGCGGTAATACGGAGGGTGCAAGCGTTATCCGGATTTATTGGGTTTAAAGGGTCCGTAGGCGGGCCTGTAAGTCAGTGGTGAAATCTCATAGCTTAACTATGAAACTGCCATTGATACTGCAGGTCTTGAGTAAATTTGAAGTGGCTGGAATAAGTAGTGTAGCGGTGAAATGCATAGATATTACTTAGAACACCAATTGCGAAGGCAGGTCACTAAGATTTAACTGACGCTGATGGACGAAAGCGTGGGTAGCGAACAGGATTAGATACCCTGGTAGTCCACGCCGTAAACGATGCTAACTCGTTTTTGGATTTTCGGATTCAGAGACCAAGCGAAAGTGATAAGTTAGCCACCTGGGGAGTACGATCGCAAGATTGAAACTCAAAGGAATTGACGGGGGCCCGCACAAGCGGTGGATTATGTGGTTTAATTCGATGATACGCGAGGAACCTTACCAAGACTTAAATGGGAATTGACAGATTTAGAAATAGATCCTTCTTCGGACAATTTTCAAGGTGCTGCATGGTTGTCGTCAGCTCGTGCCGTGAGGTGTTAGGTTAAGTCCTGCAACGAGCGCAACCCCTGTCACTAGTTGCCATCATTCAGTTGGGGACTCTAGTGAGACTGCCTACGCAAGTAGAGAGGAAGGTGGGGATGACGTCAAATCATCACGGCCCTTACGTCTTGGGCCACACACGTAATACAATGGCCGGTACAGAGGGCAGCTACCAGGTGACTGGATGCAAATCTCGAAAGCCGGTCTCAGTTCGGATTGGAGTCTGCAACTCGACTCTATGAAGCTGGAATCGCTAGTAATCGCGCATCAGCCATGGCGCGGTGAATACGTTCCCGGGCCTTGTACACACCGCCCGTCAAGCCATGGAAGTTTGGGGTACCTGAAGTCGGTGACCGTAAAAGGAGCTGCCTAGGGTAAAACAAGTAACTAGGGCTAAGTCGTAACAAGGTAGCCGTACCGGAAGGTGCGGCTGGAACATCTCATTTTAGAGCGTCTTTAGACGTTAAACAAACAAGATACTTAAAGTATCACAAGCACTTACTCAAAAGAGGCTTTAGTTTTTTACTTTGGTTGGTATTAAAAAAATACACCCACTAGAAATTAGTAATAGGGAAGAGATACAAGAGCCAAGAGGCAAGAATCAAGACAAGAAAAGTCTTGTATCTAGCATCTTGAAACTAATAGTCTAAACAGACAGTCTCGTAGCTCAGCTGGTTAGAGCGCTACACTGATAATGTAGAGGTCGGCAGTTCGAGCCTGCCCGAGACTACTAATTATAAGACGGGAAGACATCAGATATGAGAGTTCAGACATAAAAGTCTGATATCTAGAATCTGATATCTGAAGTCTACTAGAGGGGAATTAGCTCAGCTGGCTAGAGCGCCTGCCTTGCACGCAGGAGGTCAAGGGTTCGACTCCCTTATTCTCCACAGTATTAGGAATCTGATTTAAAAGTTATGGATAGAGCCAAAAACAATATCTGTTCATCAGGGAACTAATAAGACATAAGATCATTGACATTAACGATAAGAACATCACAAAGAGAAAACCGAGCACTTACGAGTGCGGAGTTTACAAAAATATTGTAAGGTATTAATACCTTACAAAAAATACTGAACTAATTTAAATATTAGGAAAGAAATCGTTAAGGGCGTATGGCGGATGCCTAGGCTTTCAGAGGCGACGAAGGACGTGGTAAGCTGCGAAAAGCTGCGGGGATCGGCACACACGAATTGATCCGCAGATGTCCGAATGGGGCAACCCGGCTGGTTGAAGACCAGTCACCTCGTAAGAGGAGCAAACCCGGAGAACTGAAACATCTAAGTACCCGGAGGAAAAGAAATCGAAGAGATTCCGTAAGTAGTGGCGAGCGAAAGCGGATTAGCCCAAAAGTCTTTATATGTTTAGAAGAATGTTCTGGAAAGAACAGCCATAGAGGGTGATAGCCCCGTAATTGAAAGGCATATTTAGATGATAAATGAGTAGGGCGGGACACGTGAAATCCTGTCTGAATATGGGGGGACCATCCTCCAAGGCTAAATACTCCTGAAAGACCGATAGTGAACAAGTACTGTGAAGGAAAGGTGAAAAGCACTTCGAATAGAAGGGTGAAAGAGAACCTGAAACCGTACGCCTACAAGCGGTCGGAGCCCACAAGTTGGGTGACGGCGTGCCTTTTGCATAATGAGCCTACGAGTTAATTTTACTAGCGAGCTTAAGCACTTCAGGTGCGGAGGCGGAGCGAAAGCGAGTCTGAATAGGGCGCATAGTTAGTAGGATTAGACGCGAAACCTTGTGATCTACCCATGGGCAGGTTGAAGCTTTGGTAACACAAAGTGGAGGACCGAACCGGTTGACGTTGAAAAGTCTTCGGATGACTTGTGGGTAGGGGTGAAAGGCCAATCAAACTGGGAGATAGCTCGTACTCCCCGAAATGCATTTAGGTGCAGCGTCGATGTAAAGTTTATTAGAGGTAGAGCTACTGATTGGATGCGGGGGAGTCAAATCCTACCAATTCCTGACAAACTCCGAATGCTAATAAATGTTCGTCGGCAGTGAGGGCATGGGTGCTAAGGTCCATGTCCGAGAGGGAAAGAACCCGGACCAACAGCTAAGGTCCCCAAATCTATACTAAGTTGAAATAACGCGGTTGAACTGCATTGACAGCTAGGATGTTGGCTTGGAAGCAGCCATTCATTTAAAGAGTGCGTAACAGCTCACTAGTCGAGCGGTTCGGCATGGATAATAATCGGGCATAAGTATAGTACCGAAGCTATGGATTTATAACTTTTGAGTTATATCTGGTAGGGGAGCATTCTATTTGCGCCGAAGCAGTATCGTGAGGTATTGTGGAGCGGATAGAAAAGAAAATGTAGGCATAAGTAACGATAAAGCGGGCGAGAAACCCGCTCACCGAAAGACTAAGGTTTCCTCAGCCATGCTAATCAGCTGAGGGTTAGTCGGGACCTAACGCGAACCCGAAAGGGGAAGTGGATGGACAATGGGTTAATATTCCCATACTTGCTCACACTAAAAAGGGGACGGATTTACGTACTTGCTGGAGACTGACGGAATAGTCAAGGCCTAGCCTTCGGGCGAAGCTGCTGCAGGGAAATAGATTCCAAGAAAAGCCGAAGTGAAGCAACCCGTACCAAAACCGACACAGGTAGTCGAGGAGAGAATCCTAAGGTGCTAGAGTGAATCATGGTTAAGGAACTAGGCAAAATAGTCTCGTAACTTCGGAAGAAGAGACGCCATCAGCAATGGTGGCCGCAGTGAAGAGGCCCAGGCGACTGTTTATCAAAAACACAGGACTCTGCTAAATCGAAAGATGCTGTATAGGGTCTGACACCTGCCCGGTGCTGGAAGGTTAAGGAAGGTTGTTAGCGCAAGCGAAGCAATTGACTGAAGCCCCAGTAAACGGCGGCCGTAACTATAACGGTCCTAAGGTAGCGAAATTCCTTGTCGGGTAAGTTCCGACCTGCACGAATGGTGTAACGATCTGGGCACTGTCTCAACCATGAGCTCTGTGAAATTGTAGTATCGGTGAAGATGCCGATTACCCGCAATGGGACGAAAAGACCCTGTGAACCTTTACTATAACTTCGTATTGACTTTGAATAAACAATGTGTAGGATAGGTGGGAGACTTTGAAGCGGGCACGCTAGTGTTCGTGGAGTCAACGTTGAAATACCACCCTTTGTTTATTTGGAGCCTAACTTGAGAAATCAAGGACATTGCGTGGTGGGTAGTTTGACTGGGGTGGTCGCCTCCAAAAGAGTAACGGAGGCTTTCAAAGGTACCCTCAGCACGCTTGGTAACCGTGCGTAGAGTGTAATGGCATAAGGGTGCTTGACTGTGAGACCTACAAGTCGATCAGGTGCGAAAGCAGGACATAGTGATCCGGTGGTTCCGTATGGAAGGGCCATCGCTCATAGGATAAAAGGTACTCCGGGGATAACAGGCTAGTCTCCCCCAAGAGCTCACATCGACGGGGAGGTTCGGCACCTCGATGTCGGCTCGTCACATCCTGGGGCTGGAGAAGGTCCCAAGGGTTGGGCTGTTCGCCCATTAAAGTGGCACGCGAGCTGGGTTCAGAACGTCGTGAGACAGTTCGGTCTCTATCTATTGCGGGCGTTAGATGTTTGAGAGGGCTTGAATCTAGTACGAGAGGACCGATTTGAACAAACCTCTGGTGTATCAGTTGTACCGCCAGGTGCACCGCTGAGTAGCTACGTTTGGAAAGGATAAGCACTGAAAGCATATAAGTGCGAAACCTGCCTCAAGATGAGACATCTTTTAAGGGTCGTTGGAGATGACAACGTTGATAGGCTACAGGTGTAAAGTCAGTAATGGCATAGCCGAGTAGTACTAATTACCCGTAGATTTATAGCCTAATAAGGCGCGCTTCGTAAGTGCATCAAAGGTTTACTCTTTGTGAAAGTTTTTATCGATAAATAGACATCAGATGTAAGACATCAGAAATCAGACCATAAAGTCTGAAATCTTTTATCTGAAATCTGCCATCTAAATACATATTTAGGGTGGTTTTAGCAGAGGGGCTCACCTGTTCCCATTCCGAACACAGAAGTTAAGCCCTCTAGCGCCGATGGTACTGCGAAAGCGGGAGAGTAGGTCGCCGCCAGTTTTTTTTAAAAGCTCATCAACCATGTTGATGAGCTTTTTTTGTTATAT
>NZ_JANFQP010000006.1 GCF_024436175.1 Kaistella montana
TGTAAGCTCCCCATTTTCAGTACACTTCAAAAGTAGAATTTTTTCTTGATATTTTACTGCTGTTGTTGTCGGATGTGGAAAAGCGGGCAGGAAAAGTGCTTGCCTTAGCATGGGCTTGCTGTCCATTTTTCCACATCACAGGTGATAAACCACCCAATGAATCATGCGGTCGTTCGTAGTTGTAATCCTTTACCCATTCCTCCGTAACACTTCTTACTTCCTCCAGATTTTCAAAAATATAGGCATCCAGGATTTGATCTCTGTAGGTCTTGTTGAAGCGTTCGATGTAGGCATTCTGTGTGGGCTTGCCCGGCTGAATGTAAGCAAAGCTTATCTCGTTTACCAGACTCCAGACTTCAGCGATATTCGCTATAAACTCAGGGCCATTATCCATGCGGATTTTCTCAGGCTTTCCATAGCGGTTCACCAGATGGTTCAGTATCCAGATTACCCGCGAACTTTTCAAGCTGTAATCTGCCTCAATGTGCAGAATTTCCCGGTTATAATCATCAATCACGTTAAAACTGCGGAACTTTCTTCCGTTGGCCAGTACGTCACTCATAAAATCAATACTCCACGTGTGAGTGAATGTTTCCGGCACTTCCAACTGCGTTTTTACTCTGGCAGGAAGGCGCTTCTTTACCTTTCGACGCAAGGGAAGTTTCATTTCCTTATAAATTCGGTGTAGCCGCTTATGATTGATTTTTTCACCCCGGTTGCGCAGGCGGTAATAGTACTTCCAGAAACCTTCTCTCGGATGGCTCTGTGTAAGCTGTTCAAGCTTCATCATCACCGTAGAATCATCTTTCAGTGAGCGGTAATGAAAACTGCTTCTGCTTAATTTAAGGACGCGTAAAGCCTTGCCGGAATCCTTCGGACGGAACTCATGGATCTCCATGACAATCTCCCGTTTCCGACAAGGCTTTAGAGCTTTTTTTCAATAATGTATTTTGCAACGTCGAGTTCCATCGCGAGGTTTGCGTACATGCGCTTGAGCCGGGCATTCTCTTCTTCCAGCTCTTTCACCCGCTTGAGTTCACTGGCTTCCATCCCGTTGTATTTCTGACGCCACTTGTATAAAGTGGCCGTGCTGATGCCATTTTCCCTTGCCAGTTCCTGGGCACTGCGGCCGCTGGCAAACTCCTTTAAAACACCTGCAATCTTTGCAGGATTGAATGTACTCTTTTTCATTGTCTTAATTACGATTTAAAGTTAATAATTTTTATACTTTTAAACCGTACTGTTTTCGGGGGAGCTTACA
>NZ_JANFQP010000007.1 GCF_024436175.1 Kaistella montana
CTTAACTTTTCCTCTATAACCTCAATCAATCTAAATTCTACTTCGCTCCCCGCTCAAATCTCTCTGTTTGGGTTTGCAAAGATACCTACTTTATGTAAATTTCCAAACTTTTTATAACCTTTTTATCACTAATCTCCACAACTCATTGAATCTCTGTAAGAAAAAATTCACTTTTATAGAGTTGGAATATTTCCGGTACAGAAAAATAGAGCTGGGTGATGCTTAATGAAATTTATTGTAGCAATGAATTCTAGACATTTTTGCATAAAAAAACATGAATCCAATCGCCATTGAATTTTATTCTTTTTTGGGATTCTTGGATCTTAGATTTTTACTATCTCAATTTTAGGTCTAAAAAAATCGGATTAAGTGCTAATAAATATTAAAAAAACTTGATCGATAAGTTTGGATTGAATAATATAGAAAACAAATTAAAATCTTTCATAGATCAAACACCTATATTTGATATTTATGGAAGTCCTTAAATTTAGATTCAATCTGTTTAGAGTGGTCATTAAACAGCTCTTATGGGGCTGTAGTGAAGATTGTAGGAGAAAATTTGGTGGGAGTTTTATTAGCAATAATAAACTTTCCATTTTTCATTGTATTAAAAACAGAAAAAAACTTTCCTCAATAAATTGAGGAAAGTTTTTTGTTAAAAAAGGATTGGTCAATAATCTTTCTTTAAGTAAGTAAGTAAGTAAGTAAGTAAGTAAGTAAGTAAGGAGTATAGTATATAACAAAAAAAGCTCATCAACATGGTTGATGAGCTTTTAAAAAAAACTGGCGGCGACCTACTCTCCCGCTTTCGCAGTACCATCGGCGCTAGAGGGCTTAACTTCTGTGTTCGGAATGGGAACA